>JBJLFF010000016.1:0-180943 GCA_045565515.1 Puniceispirillales bacterium (SeqCode) | reverse complement strand
GCACCTCGATGTCGGCTCATCACATCCTGGGGCTGGAGCAGGTCCCAAGGGTTTGGCTGTTCGCCAATTAAAGTGGTACGTGAGCTGGGTTTAGAACGTCGTGAGACAGTTCGGTCCCTATCTGCCGTGGGTGTACGAATCTTGAGAGGAGCTGTCCCTAGTACGAGAGGACCGGGATGGACGCACCACTAGTGTACCGGTTGTAGCGCCAGCTGCACCGCCGGGTAGCCATGTGCGGACGGGATAACCGCTGAAAGCATCTAAGCGGGAAGCCCCCCTCGAAACCAGGATTCGCTGAGAACCGTGGAAGACTACCACGTTGATAGGCCAGGTGTGGAAGCACAGTAATGTGTGAAGCTAACTGGTACTAATAGTTCGATCGGCTTGATCGGCCGTATGCGAAGGCAGTGCCTAGCACTGCTAAGGAACGAAATCTTGAGATCTATTCATTATCAATACTGCTGTAGCTGAATGGCTTGGTGGTTATGGCGAGGGGCCAACACCCGATCCCATTCCGAACTCGGCCGTTAAAACCCTCAGCGCTGATGGTACTGCATCTTAAGGTGTGGGAGAGTAAGTCGCTGCCAAGCCTTTCAGCTACAGCATTTTTTTTGACGCGGGGTGGAGCAGCCCGGTAGCTCGTCAGGCTCATAACCTGAAGGTCGTAGGTTCAAATCCTACCCCCGCAACCAAACAACAATAAATTAAATAATAAATTATAAATATATTTAAGATTACTTAACTAGAGGTAGAGTAAGTAACTGAGTATGCTGATATGTTTTCTAGCTTTACATTAAAAATTTTATATATGTAAATAGAATATTAGAAAATTATCATCATGATCTCATGTATTATGTAGAAGCCATCGCATGCTTTGATAAACCAAAAAAGCTTATTGAAGATGCTATTAAAAAACCAGGTTGTTTAGAGGATTTTCATCCATTTTGTTACTCAAATAAAGTCTTGTCATGGCCAGGTAACAACTCTGAAGATGAGTTAATATATCTTAGTGGTGTAAGGTATAAGAGGAGATTTTTTAATTGGACTGAAAATGGCTATGATCTTGAAATAGGGGGATCAAAAAGAAAATCAATTGTAAATTGGATTATAAAAGGTGATGAAAACTATTCATCATTAAGAGTAAGAATAAATCCTGATTTACTATATAAAAATCGATTGATTAAGTGGCTAGTATGGAATTTATATATTAAATTTATGATTCAATCATATATCAATCATGTGGTAAGAGGATTTAAATTCTTTATAGATACGGGTAATAAAGTTCATTCAAATCAATTTGGTAAACATAGATGGTTTTCTTAATCCAATAATTTAAAAATTATGATTATACCTTGAGTTGTAATATCAAAAAATTTTAAAATATTGATTATATTAGTTATGTGGCTGATATAGGTACTAAATTATTAAAATATAGAAGATATTCAAATAGGAAAGATGTAGCTTAGAAGCAGTATAAATCACCGTTAATGAGAAGTAACATATCTTCCCTTTGAGCTTCAGTTAATATTATTTAGTCATTGGGCCTCCTTTATTTTCCCAATCACCTATAGCTCCAACATTGGACACATTAATGTAACCCATATCTACAAGAGTTTTACCGGTAAGAGCAGCCTGACCACCGGCACCACAAACTAAAATTATTTCTGAATCCTTTTTAAGAGCTTTATTATGAAGCCCGTGAGAATCATCTGCTACAAATTCAATTAAACCCCTTTGGATTTTTAGTGCACCAGTAATAGTACCAGTTTCTGCAATATCCGAACTATCTCTAACATCAATAAAAATAGCTGAATTATTTTTATGTTTCTCTAAAGCATCATTCATTTCAATTTTCTTAACAACTTTATTTGCTTCCTCAAGATAATCTTTAGATGTTTTCATCTTTTCTCCATTTAGTTATCGAGTTTTATCACATACTTCTCTAAGCTTATTAGTTTCTAATTACTAATTTGCAATAAGGTTTAAAATTTCAAAAGAAATTATATAATTAAAGTTTCTTTTAAGCTTTTGTTGTTTTAGTAAGCCACTCCCGTCCTTGAAACATAGCTCCCCAATAAACCCTTGGTAAAATATTTTTTTTCAGAAACCATGCTGCACGTCTTGGTTTGGTTGAATCCCACGGAAAAGTTGGCATAACTTTACCGCCATAACCAAATTCAGCTAAAATGATTTTACCTTTTTCAACTGTAAGAGGGCATGATCCATAACCATCATATAATGGCTTTGGCTCTTTTTTATCTAAATAAGCAATAATATTTTGAGCCACTATGGGCGCTTGTTTTCTTGCTGCAGCCACAGTTTTTGCATTAGATGTTGATGTAACATCGCCCAAAGAAAAAATATTAGAAAATTTGTTATGCTGAAGAGTTTCTGCATTAACATCAACCCAACCACCTTCGTTTGCAAGAGGGCTGTTTTTGATAAAGTCTGGAGCACGCTGTGGTGGACATACATGGATCATGTCAAATGATCGCTCAATAGTTTTTGCGTCTTCGCCTTCTTTTTTTACACTAAACCAAGCCTTTTTGGACGGGCCATCAATCTTCGTTAGGTTATGTCCAAAATCAAGATTAATACCATATTTTTCAACATATTTCATTAACGGTGGAACATAAGTTGCACATCCAAAAAGAACCGGCCCAGCATTACAAAATGATACATTCATTCCCTCAAGTTGGCCTGACTTTTGCCAATGATCACAAGATAAGTACATCGCTTTTTGTGGTGCGCCAGCACATTTTATTGGCATTGGGGGCTGTGTAAATATGGCATTTTTACCATTCATTTCTTGAACTAGTTCCCAAGTGTAAGGTGCTAGATCGTATCGATAATTCGATGTTACTCCATTTTCCCCTAACGATTCGCTCAACCCTTCAATAGCTTCCCAGTCTAGTTTTAAACCAGAAGCGACAACTAGCATTTCATAACCTACTTCAGTTTTATTACCTAACGTTACCTTATTATTTTTAGGATCAAATTTTATAACTTCATCTTTAATTCTAATAACATCTGAGGGCCAGATACTGTCAGTATCTTTAATTGTATCTTCTTTAGTAAAAACGCCTGCTCCAACCATTGTCCAGCCTGGTTGATAATAATGTTTGTCAGATGGCTCCACTACTGCAACTTCTAATGATCTATCTCTTTTTTTAAGGCTTGCTGCGGTTGCTAAACCGGCTGCACCACCTCCAACAACTAATACCTGATATGATTTTGACATTTTATATTTCCCCCAAATTTATTTATTAAAAATTTTATAAATATTGTTCCTAATTAAGTTTTACTGTTAATAAAACTAAAGTTTCTTTATATCTGACATCATAAACTTATTTATTTCAATATAATTTAATATATCCATTTATTTAACTGGCCTAAAAACATCTAATTTTTTTGAATCAAATATATTTTTAATAAATGCAACTCAATCATCTTTAAAAACCTAAAGAGTTTACTATCTAATTTAAATGAAAAAAATCTTTATAATTCTTGGAAATCAACTATTTGATCCAAAAAACTTAATACATCTAGGTTGTTCTGATGTCTTTATGTCCGAAGACTATGGCTTATGCACATATGAAAAACACCATAAATTAAAAATTTATTTATTTCTATGTGCTATGAGAGAGTATAAGGATGAATTAGAAAATAATGGAATTAAAGTTCATTATTATTCCCTCGATGAAAGAAACAAAGATGAAACATATTTTGATTTTTTAAAGAGTTTTATAATTGAAAAAAAGTTAAATAATGTAAATCTATTTGAAATAGAAGATAAAGACTTAGAAAAACAAATAATTGATGGATTAATACAATCTAAAATAGAATATAATATTCATTCTTCCCCCATGTTTATGTTTAGAAGAGAAGAGTTTAGGGAAGTTAATAAAAAAAATAAAGTTTTTAGACTAAGTTCATTTTACCAGTATGGCAGAAAAAAATTTAAAATACTAATAGATAAAGATAATAAGCCAATTGGTGGTAAATGGTCTTTTGATGCAGAGAACAGAAAAAAAATTCCTTCAAATCTGCCTGTGCCCGAAAATCCAATATTTCAAAAATCAAAATATCATCATGACATAATTAAACTAATAGAAGATCATTTTACTGATCACCCTGGTAACCTTGATCAAATATGGTTTCCAGTAAGAAGAATTGATGCTGAAAATTATTTAGATAATTTTTTAGAAGAAAGACTTGAAAATTTTGGAGTTTATGAAGATGCAATGCTTGAGGGGAAAAACTTTCTATTTCATAGTTGTTTAAGCTCCTCGCTTAATATTGGTCTAATTTCTCCCGAATATTTGATAAATAAAATTATTGAATTTTCAGAAGTCAGTAAGACGCCGATTAACTCTTTAGAAGGATTTATTAGACAAATTTTGGGCTGGAGAGAATTTATTAGAGGTATTTATCAAGTAAAAGGAGAATTTCAAGCCAATCACAACTATTGGGGGCATAAAAATAAGTTAAGTGACAGTTGGTATAATGCAAAGACTGGTATTATACCTTTAGATGACTCGATTAATTGTGCATTAAATCACGGCTATAACCACCATATTCCTCGTCTGATGGTCATTAGTAATATTATGAATTTATGTGAAATTGACCCATCAGAAATCTACAAATGGTTTATGGAAATGTATATTGATTCTTCTGAATGGGTAATGGTTCCAAATGTATTTGGAATGGCCACTTACTCAGATGGAGGCTTGATGTCAACAAAACCTTATACTTGCGGATCAAACTACATATTAAAAATGAGCAATTACAAAAGAGGTGACTGGTGTGACATTGTTGATGGATTATATTGGAGATTTACAGAAAAAAATATAGATTTTTACAAATCAAATCCAAGGTTGTCATTCTTACATAGAACACTTGACAGGATGAATGAAGAAAGAAAATCATATATTTTTAAAAAAGCTGAAGATTTTATTAGTCAACATACAAGATGAAACAAGAAAAAATTTGTAAGGTATGTAAAAAACCATTTACCTGGAGAAAAAAATGGAAAAAGGATTGGGCAAGTGTCCTTTACTGTAGCGAAAGATGTCGCAGAAACAAAAATACTATTAAATAAATTAAGAGTATTTATTTCTTAAAAAACAATTCATTTTACAAATACTTTAAATTGCAAAAACTAACTTACTTTTTAATTTTGTGAGCAAATGAATCTCTTCGGAAGCTGTAAAGTGCGTCTGGGTCCTACCATAATATCTATTACTGCTGGTTTATCAGCTTTAAGTGCATCCTCAACAGCTGACTGTATTTCATTTATATTTTCTACTCTATAACCCTTAGCTCCATAGAGTTCAGCAATTTTGTCAAAAGGCGGACTGTTTACATCTGCACCTATATATCTTTCCCCAAAAAAATCTCTTTGGTATGCTTTTTCAGCACCCCAACATTTATTATTTAATACTAAAGTCACGGTGTTTATACTGTGGGATACCGCAGTACTAATCTCAGAAAGTGTCATTCCAAACCCTCCATCACCCATCAAACTTATAACTGGTCTTGACGGATTTGCAATTTTAACTCCTAAACCACAAGAGTATGAAAAGCCTACTAGTCCAAAATCTAGAGGGGTAAATAAACTTTTTGGTTTAAAATAATTAAGTGAATCAGTTGCTTGCAAACAAAGTGTTCCTGCATCCATCGTTATAATTGCATCTTCAGGTATTATTTCGCGTAGTTTCTTAAATAAACCAGAGGGCTGTATAGGTTTTATCTGCATATCAGCTTTTAGGTCTCTATTTATGAGATATTCTTTTCTTTCATCTTGGAAATTTTTAGTCCAATTATTTACTTCGCTTGTAAACCTTACTTTGTTTACAAAGTCACAAATTTGGGATGATATTTGTTTTGCATCTCCCCAAATACCCAAAGAAATTGGAAAATAACGACCTAAGGCAGTGGGCTCTAATTCAACCTGAATAATTGATGCATTAACATTAATATTATCATAAGAATAGAAAGTTGAATTAAAGCCTAGTCTTGTTCCAAGTGCTAAAATTAAATCTGCTTCCTTAGCTAAGCGCGAGGCAACAATATTTCCTCGTGGACCCATTTGACCTGCATTCAAAGGGTGAGAAAAAGAAATGGCATCTCCATGACCAGGTGACATGATTATGGGTATATTTAGCTTTTCTGCTAAATTTAAAATCTCAGAATGACCCTCGCTATTTTTAATTCCACCACCTATAATTATTACAGGATTTTTTGAACTTATAATCATTTTAGAGGCCTTCTCAATAGTCTTAGAGGAAGCAACAGGAAGGGTGTTGAGTCGATAATTCTCAGGTTCCTGAAAATTAGCAAAATTGGTTTCTTTAGCTAGAATATCCCTTGGAATATTGATTTGAACAGGGCCTTGCCTAGGAGACATAGACACACGAAAAGCTTCACGAAAAATTTCAGGTATTCTCTCAGTTTGAGTAATAGTCCATGTTTTTTTTGTTATAGGTTTAAATAGAGATTGCTGATCAACTTCCTGAAAAGCATCCCTATAAATATGCTCAGTAGAAAGTGAACCTGCTATGGAAATGACTGGAGAGTATGCAGCCATTGCTTGCGCGAGCCCTGTCGTTAGATTAGTAGCACCAGGACCATTTTGGCCTGCTAAGAAAATTCCTGGCTTTCCAGATGATCTAGCATAACCATCCGCCATATGAACACCACTTCGCTCATCATGAACTCCAATAAATTTTATTTCTTTTGAGTCATATAATGCATCAAACATTTCCATAGTTGCTGAACCGATTAAACCAAACACATGTTTAACATTTTCAACTTCAAGTGATTTAATAGCTGCTTGGCCGCCGGTAAGTATGGTCATATAAAAACTTAATAATTACAGATTTAACTTAAGAGTAATAAATGAAATACCCTAATTTTAATATAAAACAACTTAATTAATATTATCAAAATATATTATTTTAAAAATCTATTTTGATTTGAGTGAAGAAATAAAGAACCAGCTAACTATTACCAAAGGCAAACCAATGCCAAATGAAATTCTAATACCAAAATTTTCAGCAATGAACCCTAATATTGGAGGAGCAAGAAGGAAAACTAGAAAAGATATTTGAGCTAATGACGCTACATTAATCGCAGCTGGTCTATCTGTTTTTTGAGCAGCAGCAGACATAGCTAGTGGAAATATTACTGCTGAACCACCTCCAATAAATACAAAACCAACTAATGATAAATATGGTGAGTTAGAAAAACATACAGATACAACTCCTATAAGCATTGCAACAACAGATATCTTTGAGACTTTTTCTGATCCGTATATTTCTACATATTGATCAGCATAGTATCTTACTGAAAATTGAGTAAGAGCAACCATAACAATTGCCAAACCGTTTATAAAAGGAGGAGTAAAAAATATATCCCTCATATAAATGACAGACCAGTCAATACTTGCACTTTCTAGCAACATTGGTGAAAGAGTTAAAACAACTAGTGCCAAGACAGCTTTTGTTGGCTTAACAAAAAGTGAATTGTTAACACTTGAATTAGGTCTTTCATCTGCAGGTATATATTTAGAGCAAAAAAGAATTGTTAAAAAAGTTCCTAAAAAAAGAGATAAAGAAAAATTAACAAATGGGGATACTTTCATTTGTGAGAATAGAGCTCCTGTCAAACCTGAGCAAAAAAAACCAAGGCTCCAAAATGAGTGGCTTCTATTCATAATTTTTTTACTTATTTTATACTCTATTCTATCGGCCTCTAAGTTTACCGCTACTTCAAGAATTCCAATTGCAAATCCGCCTAACATTAGTGAAATAAAAAATATAAATGGTTTAAAAGTTAAAGAACTACAAACTAGTGCTAAGCCAAGAATTGGTACCCCTAAACACATTACCAATCTAAATCCAAGTAGAGAAAAAATTTTGTCTGCAAATAGTAGTGAGATTTGAACACCAATAGCAGGGCCAAGAAGAGTAAGTCCTAAAGTAGTCTCCCCAATTCCCATTTGATTTTGCAAATCTCCTATTCTTGGAAAAAAAACACCTAAACAAAATGAGTAAATAAAAAAAGAAAAGTAAATATTGCGCTGAGGTATAGAGAAGATCATTTAAATTATATTGTTGATGATTTGTTTTAAAAAACTATGACCTTAATAAAGGTCTTGTTAAGCAAGTTGGTCCTCCTTCACAAGCAATACAAAGCTCATCACCTTTAAATACTCGAATTTTAATTCCTGCTTTTTCTAAAGCAGACCTAGTTTGAGGAAGGCTATCAATCATTATGCAATTACCTGGGGAAGTTGCTAATATATTTGTACTCAATGTATTGCTAAGTTGGAACTCTTTTTTAGGTGCTTCAATAAGTGAGAAATTATTCTTCAAGAGAAGTTTATATAACCCGACAGGCAAAAGAGATGAATAAACTAAAGCTTTTTTATCATCTAAAATGCTTATTAAAGACATCAAATGCAAGCATGCATTTTTACCTTGGTATACCGGGAGATCAAATATATAAACTTGGATTCCTATTTTATCCATAATTCTTTTTATTTGATATGCTCCATCTTCATTTGTACGAAAACCCTTTCCAATCACAAGTGTTTTGTTATCAAGCCATAAAGTGTCTCCCGCTTCAGCTGTTGCGTTCCCATTAATTTCACCAATAATTGGAATATTATTTTCTAAATAAAATTGACGATGTATTTCTTGCTCACCTTTACGAAGATTTTTTCCAAGAGACATTAAAACTCCTCCTTCAGGTGTCATTAATGAAGCATCATAAGTAAAGATAGCATCAGCTATATCAGTTTGAGTTTCATCCATCCAAAAAATTTGAATTTTGTCATCTTGCAGAAGATTTAAAAAACTTAGAAAAACAGTTTCAATTTTTTTAGGATCAAATTTATTATTATAGTTCCACTTTTTCGCATCAGCATTAAAAAGAGATTTTCCAGGCTTCATTAGAGCCACTTTTTTTAGTGGTGCTATCATTGATGAAACGCCAAAATTCATTCGTTGCCTTGAACTCTATCTAAATATTCAGCGTCTTGTTCACAAAGATGAAGAGCGTCATTTACAGAAATAGCAGTACAAAATTCCCCATGTAGATTTCCAATAGCCATGTTATGGACTAATTCTGGATCATAATCTTTACCATCATGGCCTATAGAATTCATTGCTGCGCAAGCATCATGCACTAGATAAGTATCAAATCCCATATTGCCTGCCATTCTTACTGTCGTCTCAATACAGACATTTGTAAAAAAACCAAGAACAACGAGCCGTTGTATGCCTGCTCTTCTTAAATCTAGTTCAAGCGAAGTTCCAATAAATCCGCTATTAACATCTTTAACAACTACAATATCTCTTTCTTGAGGCTTCATTCCTTCAATTTGTCCACCACTTTCTAAACTTAGGTTCAAAGGCGATCCTTTTTCTCTTGAATTATGCTTTGTAAAAGCAATTTTTCGGTTTGACTCCCTCCATCTATCAAGAACCTTGAGAATATTACTTTCTGCTAAAGGGTTATTTCTTCTTCCTTTGGGCCCGCCATAGTAAAATGTATCATTAACACCTTTCTGAACATCAACTAAAAGTAAAGCTGTTTCATCCTGAAATTTTCTTATCATTAAAGCCTCAAAATATTAAATAAAGTAACATACTAAATATTCTTTGATTTGTCTAAATTCAAAATATTTGATATCAAATACTTTGAACAAAAGAGACTAAAAACTAAAGTCGCATCATTAAACTACAGGTGAATTATGGTAGAGAAAATTGTACTTACTGGAGCTGGCGGAAGGTTAGGCTCATATATTAGAGAGCCCATTTCTAAACTTTGCAATAATCTTATATCAACTGATATTAAAGAAAATATCGGATCATTATATAAAAATGAACAATATGTATACGCAGACTTATCAAATTTTGAGCAGATTAATCGGATAATAGAAGGAGCTACGATGGTTTGCCATTTTGGTGCAATTGTTGATGAACTCCCTTTTGAAAAATTATTAGGTCCTAATTATATAGGTTCATACAATGTTTGGGAATCATCAAGAAGACACAATGTAAAAAGGGTTATTTATTCTAGTTCAATTCATGCTGTTGGAATGAATTCTAAGTCAGTAACATTAAAACCAGATACACCCCATAGACCAGACAGCTTTTATGGTTTAGCAAAGTGCTTTACTGAAGATCTAGCTAAAATGTATTTTGAAAAAAATGGTATTGAGGCTGTTTGCTTAAGAATTGCCTCATGTGCTCCGGTTAATACAGCAAGAAGTTTATCTAGTTGGTTATCATATAATGATCTTATCAAGCTGATTACAAAATCAATTGATACGCCCTACGCTGGATATACTATAATTTATGGAATATCTAATAATGATAGAAAAAATGTAGATAATTCAGATGCATCTCATATAGGATATATGCCAGAAGATAATGCTGAAGTATTTGCAGAAGAAATTCTTAAAAAAGATTTAACAGAAGAGTTAAGCGACAAAGGTAATCAATGTCACGGTGGTGCATTTGTATCAACAGCTCTAGGAGTTAGCCCTATGAAAAGAATGAAAATCATCCATGATCCAAAAGTAAAAAAATAAACTAATATGAGTTACCTTTTTAAAAAAGCATTAGTTAGGAAACCTTCGAAGAGTATTGTAAATGGTATAAGCTCTTCAGGAGAGAAACCAAGTTTTGAGCAAGTAAAAATAGAACATAAAAATTATATAAATATACTCATAGATTCAAAGATTGAATTATTTACCCTGAATGCATTAGAAGATTACCCTGACAGTATGTTCGTTGAGGATCCTGCTATAACCTATAAGGATTTTTGTATTATATTGAGGCCAGGAGCACACTCTCGTTTTGGAGAGCAAACAGTATTCAAAAATGAAGCAAAAGATTACTTTGAAGAAGTATTTGTAATTGAAAACGGAAGTATTGAAGGTGGCGATATTCTTAATATTAATGAAAATTTTATTATTGGGCTTTCAGAAAGAACAGACATTGCAGGGGCTGAAGAACTAGCTGGATTATTAAAATCTCTTGGTGCAAAGGTTGAAATAACAAAAACCCCAAAGGGTGTTCTTCATTTTAAATCAGATTGTAGTTTACTAGACAACGACACTATATTGCAGACAGAGAAAATGTCTTCTACTAAATTTTTTAATAAAAAATTTAAAACAATTATTGTTCCTCGAGGAGAAGAAATTGCAGCTAACTCTCTTAGAATTAATGAAAATTTATTAGTACCACAAGGCTACAGAAAAACATGTGAGTTATTAGCTAAAAACTATAATGTAAAGTTAGTTAATGTAAGCGAAATCTCTAAAGTTGATGCAGGTTTAAGTTGCATGAGTTTAAGATGGTAAAATTTATTAATTTTTAATGTCTATCTGGATGTCGACCTTTAAAGTCCTTTAAAATAAATTTAAAAGACAAAATATCTTTTTCATTATCACCAGTTGGACTAAATTTTTTACACAGAGTAAAGGTTTTTGATGGATAATCAATTCCAAGAGGAATAATAATTGAGTCAGATATCTTTGCTATTCTAAGAAAACCTGTTTTCCATTTTGTTACTTTTTTTCTGGTTCCTTCAGGTGTTACAGCAATTAAAAACCCTTTATTATTTTTAGAGTAATCCCCTATTTTTTCTACTAAAAGCTCAGGATTCTCTCTATCAACTGGAATACCACCAAGTTTATTTAATATAATTTTAAAAATAGGAACAAATATTGATTTTTTTGCTAGAAAGTTAACTCTTATATCAATAGAAAGAACCATCATCATTCCTATAATGAAATCCCAGTTTGATGTATGTGGAGCACAAACTATAACAATTTTATTAATGTCAGGTAATGTTCCTTCTATTTTCCAACCAGAAAAATATTGAAGAAACTGCCCAATTAAAGGAAGAATAAACCATCTGTTTGCTCGATACATTTTTGGTACTATAAACTTTGTTTTCTTACTCATAATTTTATTTCTATTTACAGAAGTAGAATTACTTATTGAACTAATTTGCATAACTAGTAAACATTTCATTAATATTTCAAAAAATTAATAAGTTCGTTTATGAGTGAAAGATATTTAAAAATCGTAGAAAAACTTAAAAAAAATGAATTGATAATTCATGATGGTGCGATTGGGACAGAATTACAAAAAAGAGGTATTGTGATGGATGGATCATGGTGTGGCACAGCATCTTTACAAGATAATATCCTTAAACAAGTACACACGGATTATATTCGTGCTGGATCTCAGATTATTACAACTAATACATACGCATCCAGTAGAATAATGCTGAAGTCAGCAGGTTTCGAAAAAAGATTTGAGGAGGTTAACCTAAAGGCAGTAAATTCAGCATTAAAAGCTCGAGAAGAAACTGGTTACAAAGATGTCATTATTGCTGGATCTATCTCTCACAGATATCCTATAGCAGATGGTGATACTAAATCTAATGCATCTATCCAAGTCTCAAAACTTGAACTTCAAGAAGCAACTGAAGAAATGGCTTTATTACTAACCAATAATGGTTGTGATATAATTTTATTAGAAATGATGTACCGGCCAGAACGAATGAAAATAATTTTTGACATTGTTAAAAAATTAAATATTCCTATTTGGGTTTGCTTTTCTTGCAGAAAATCAGATAAAGGAGAAATATTAAGCCTAACAGATGAAACTGTAGTTCCTTTTTCTGAAATGATTGCAATTTCAAAAGAATATAATTTTGATGCTTGGGGGATTATGCATACATCTGAAGATATTTTAGGAGAATGTATAAAGATGATTAAAGCTAACTTTAATGGGCCAATTTTAGCTTATCCGGATACTGGGGGATGGATATCTCCTAATTGGATATTTGATTCTGTTATTGAACCTGAAAAATTTAAAGAGAAAGCTAATGGTTGGTTTGCATTAGGTGCCCAAATAATTGGGGGATGCTGTGGTACTTCTCCAGATCATATAAGAGCTCTTGCCACTTTAAAATAAATTACTTTTTAGTCTTTATAGGGTTAACTCTTTTAGGATAACAAGTTTTACAAATCTTACAAATAGTCCCATTGCATCCTCTCGCTGTGCAGTATTCTCTTCCATAAAATATTATTTGTAAGTGAAGTTTATTCCAAAGTTTTTCAGGGAAAAGTTTTTTTAAATCTTTTTCTGTTTGTGTTACATTTTTTCCATTTGTAAGTCCCCATCTTTGAGCTAGTCGATGAATGTGAGTATCAATCGGAAAAGCGGGATAGCCAAAACCTTGGGACATTACAACGCTTGCTGTTTTATGTCCAACTCCAGGAAGAGCCTCTAAACTTTCAAAGTTAGATGGAACATTTCCATCATGTTTGGTGATTAAAATCTTTGATAAGTTAGAAATAGCTTTTGATTTTTGTGGCGCTAAACCACATGGCCTAATTATCTTATATATATCTTCTATTGGAATTTTACTCATTGACAAAGGATTGTCAGCTAAAGAAAAAAGTTTTGGCGTTACCTGATTAACTCTTTCATCTGTGCATTGAGCACTTAGTAAGACAGCGACTAAAAGTTCAAAATGGTTTCTATTTAATAATGGAACAGGTGTTTCAGGATAAAGGCCCTCTAAAAAAGAAATTATATAATTTACTCGTTCTGTCTTTTTCATAACTAAATCACTTAATTTAATTTATAAAAAACTACAACGCAAACTCTAAATATATGAAAATTTTTTCTTTTTACGACTGAAAATCTTATCTTGAAATTAAAAAAAAAATAGATAATTATGTAATTATAGAAGTCATCTTAGGTAAGGTAATATGAGTACTAAGTTAGCACCAAGACCAGCAAATGAAGATCAAAGAGTAAAAGCTGTTATAAAGACAGGTCTTATAGATGCTCCTGACAATACTGCATTTCAGGTTTACTGTGAATTAGCAAAAGATATAACTGGTTTTGAATATGCATCCTTCAGCTTATTTGATGCTGAAATGCAATGTAGCATAGCAAAAGTTGGAGGAGATGATGAGGAACCTGGCAGTAAAGGTTTGAGACACGAGAATAATATTTGTTCATACGTATTATTAGACACTGAGCCTTTACTTATGAAAGATATGAGTAAAGATCCAATCTGGAAGAATCATCCAGAGTTTTTAAAAGGAACTGCTGAATGGTATGGCTATGCTGGTTTTCCAGTAACAAATAAAGATAATTTTGCGCTTGGAACTTTGTGTTTAATGAATAGAAATCCCAAAGCATTAAATGAAAATCAAATTTCATTAGTAAAAAAAATTACATCAAATATAGCACTTCTAATTGATTCTCAGGTAGCTCAAAAAGAAATCACTTCACAAAAAATTTTAGAGGCTCTAATAAGTTTTCAAAAATATGATGAAAATCTTACCATTAATGATTTTAAAATGTTTATTTCAATAATTTCTGATGTTTCAATTGATAAAGCCCAAGCCTCTAATCTTATAAAAAATGGTGTATGTAAATTAGATAGTAAAGGTAATGTTATAATGGCATCGAAAGGTTTAGAACTTCAGTCATCAATGAAACTAGATGTAAAGCCTATGAAGAAAATTAAAATAGCTGGTGAAGCTGCTCAATCATTAATTGACGACATGTTATCAACTATAAAGTAAATTATGTTTGCAAAAGTATACAATTTTAAATTCCCAGGTCTCAGTGAAGCAAAAGTTGCTGCTACGTTTTGTTCTGAAAAATTAGGTAAAAAGATTGTGCCTTTTAACATTAGATCTTTAAATATTTCAATTGGTAAATGTGGAAGCATTTCAATAAATTTAAAATTTGAGACAGGTGAAGACTTAAATAAGTTTGAAGTAAATTCAAAAGAGTTTTTTCAAGATTTAAAGAAGACCTTTGTTTTTAAACAAAGTGATTTCTCAGGGATATATGTCTATAATTATGACTCAGAAATAACTGCTACAGACATTTCTTTAAATTAAAACTTTTATACTAATTCAATGATTGAATATCTAATCGTAGGAAGTGGTTTTACAGCATCTGTTATATGTATTCACCTAATTGATACTGGAATTAATCCAAAAAAAATAACTGTTATTGGACCCACTAAATTGGGACAGGGGAATGCCTTTAATTGCCCTAATGATGAGTATCGCCTAAATGTTCGATCTGAAATAATGTGGATTTATCCAGAAAAAAAATCAGAGTTTACAAATTGGGCTAAGAAAGAAATTATTGATAATGATGCTTTACATTCAGCTGGAAATTTCTATAAGCGAAGTGACTTTGGAAGATTTATTTATTCAAAACTGAGAAAATACTTAGAGAGTGGTGAGCTTAGCCATGAGAAAGAAGTTATAGAGAAAATTCATAAAAATAACGATGGTTCCTGGGTATCTATATTAAGCAATGAAAAAGAATTACATTCCAAAAATATAATTCTTGCTACAGGTAATCCATCTCCACAATGGCCATTTCCTTTAAAGAGAGAAACTCTTATAAAAACTGAAAGTTTAATAGAAAATCCTTGGGATGGTCAATGGATAAAGAAACTTAAAAAAAATGATAATATTTCAATAATTGGATCTGGTCTAACTGCTTTAGATTGTTTAGCCAGCCTCAAATCTTACAACCATGATGGAGAAATAAATATTGTTTCACCAAGTGGAAACTTTCCTCCTCCTCAAGCATTTTGGACAAGGAAAAATACACCTGTTTGGCCAAATGCAAATGAAGAAAACTTACTTCCTTCTAAATTCTTAAACTTTATGAAAAATTATTTACCATCTGAACCTCTAGAGAGTTCAAAATGGCAATCAGCATGGGAAGAATTAAGAATAGATATTAGTCATAACTGGAACAAATTACCAAATAAAGGAAAATTTGCATTAAAGAAAAGATTAAATTCGACTTGGTCAAGATTGCGATATAGAGCTTCTCCTCAATCAATAAAAGCTCTGAAAGAATTAAAAAACAAACAGCAATTAATAATTTCTAATGGGTACGCTAAAAATATAATTCAGAAAAAAAATTCTTTTAGTCTTTTGTTAAATAACGGAAAATCGATAAATTCAGATATAATTATAAATTGTTCAGGAAAAGGGAAAGATAACTTGAATGAGCAACTAATTAATTCTAAAATTGGGATTCCTGATATTTTTAATGAAGCCTTAGAGGTAGATGAAAATCATAGAGTTTTATCAACTGATAGAAGTCCAAACATAGGCTTATATATGATCAGCCCTGTATTAATTGCAAAATTTGGAGACATTGTTGCTGCTAACAGATTAGCTCTTCAAAGTATGCATCTAGCGTCTATACTATCTTCAAATTAAAGGAAAGGTTTTTAAGAAATATGGTTAACAACTATTGAATATTTGTTATAAAATAGAGGGTAAGCCTTAAAATCTTTTAAATTATTGATAGAATTTTAGGAGATAAGTAATAACTTTTATGTAACAAATGTGTAAAATTAACTATAATAAGGAAACACTTTAACTTTCTCACCTATCTCAAACCTCATTAAATCTTCTGCGATAGTGATTGGCCCATCATAAATTTCTTGAATAGCTTTCAACACCTCCTCTTCAGACATAGGAGGAAAGTTTGGTTTGCCAAGCAAAACCATATGAACTAAAACTGCAAGTTTTGGCTTTGAAAGAGTAAAAATATTTGCTGCTTCTGAAGGAGTGGTGTGGTGTTGAAGAATTGCCGCAACATCATCATATTCTTGTATTTCCTTTCGAGCTGTTCCAAGTGAATGGAAAAGCAAGTCAGCTCCTTTTGCTATTTGTGATACTCGATTGTCATTTTTTGAGTCCCCACTAATAACCACTTTTTGACCAGAATATTCAATCTTGTAGCCCCAGTTTGGTTTAATTGCTTCTCCATGATCTACTTCAAAGGATGTTACAACGATGCCATCCTGATCAAATACTATACCACATTCATCAAACTCTTTTACATTTATTTCCACACCACTTTTAGGCAGTCCCTGGTCTTTAGCTCTAATCTTTATATCATCACCAAATGCTATACGGTGTCCTTCTATTAAATTTAATGTCCCTGAGGGACCAGAAACGTTTAGCGGTGATGAGCGTGCACCACCTGCTGGTATCCAAGAACTTAACCAAAAGTCTGCAAATCCTACTGTGTGGTCCGAATGGAAGTGCGTAAAAAAGACCTGCTCAACTGAAGATGGCTTTACCTTAGCTTGTACTAATCTTGTTGCTATATTTCTACCTGTATCAAAAAGCAAACGGTGGCCTGCTGCCTCTACCAAAATACTCTGGCTTGCCCTTTTGGGGTTTAAAATTGGTGTGCCTGTCCCTAGAGTTGTTACAATAATTTTTTTATTAAGTGATTTTTCCATTCGCTAAAGCTTTAGTAACGATTTAGCATTTTCATAACAAACCAGTGACCGTTCAGAATTGCTGAGTTGAGCGGTTTCGATCCATTCGCCAGTTTCTTCTGAGCGCTCAAAAGGATAATCAACTGAGAACATCACTCTTTCAACTCCTAAAGCATCAATTGCACAACGCATTGGTTCATCAGAACAAACACCAGCAGTGGTACACCAAAAATTTCTTTTAAAATATTCTGAAGGTGCTAGTTCTAACTTTTTTGAACCTCTATTAGAGATTTTCCATCTGCTATCAAAACGCCATAGTTGATAGGGTAAAGTTTCTCCCATATGGCCAAGAATTAATTTTGCATTTGGGTAACGATCAAACACACCACTAAAAAGAATGCGAAGAGCATGAGACCCTGTTTCCACTGTCCAAGACCAAACAGGTCCCCACATTTCTGAATGACCTTGATACATTGCAGGTGTATCAGCTGGATTATTTGGATGGATATAAATGGGTACATCTAGATCAGATGCTCTTTCCCAAAGTACAGAAAAACGATCATCATCGAGATAAGCGCCATTAGTAGTTCCATTAATCAAAGCACCAGAGAAACCCAAATCTCGAGTGGTACGCTCTAGCTCATCAGCTGCAGCACGTGGATCCTGCAAAGCTAAATGTGCAAATCCACCATAACGTTTATCATTACCCAAAATTTTTTTTGCTAAATAATCATTTAAAAATTTCGCCTTTTTAACAGCAATATTGGTGAAATACTCAGCTTGCACTCCAGGTCCAGCAAGAGACAATACTGACTTTTCTATTCCAATTTTATTCATTTCATTTATCCGTTCGTCACCAAAATCTTCTAATTTATTACGGACTTTTCCAAAAAGTTCTGGGCTAATATTAATTGCTGTATTAGCCCAGTAATCTACGAAATCTGGATGCATGAAGTGTTCCTCTAGAGCAATCTTTTTTTCCATGGAGATAGTTTATCCTTAAGGTTTTTTACTATATTATTTCTATTTAAAATTAATTGCAAATACGATTGAATAGTATAACAATAACTAAAATAAAATATTTTAATCTGGAGGAATTTAATGAAAAAAATTCAAAATTATATTTTTACAATTTTTTTAATACTTGGTTTAAGTTCATTAAGTGCAAATGCACAAGTGAACTTATCTGCTCATACAGCAAGTCCAGGTGGAGTGCCTCATCTAACAATCATGCACTTATCTGATGTTCTTGGTGAAGCTGGAGTAGCTAACTTACAAGTTACAGAAGGTCAGACTTTGACTAATTCGCTTATGACACTTGCCGAAGGAAAAATTGATATGTCAGCGATGCCAATTATCTTACCTTTCTTATTGGATAAAGGGAGAGGTCCTTTTGCAAAACAAGGAGAAAAAGGAGCAGAGCTAGCAGCAAACGTTAGAGCTCTTTATCCTTATAATGCTGGAGGTTTTGGTTTGTTTGCACTTGAGAGTGCAAACATTAATAGCTGGAAAGATATTAAGGGTAAAACAATTTTCAATGGACCGCCTCGAGGTGCTGCACTTGTTAATGCACGCCAGGCGATTGTTCTTGCAAGTGGTTTCAAGGAAGGAGACGACTATAAAGGTGTTCAGGCTAATTGGGGTCAACTTGCAAATATCTTAGTTGATGGGTCAGTTGACGGAGTTGTGGTTCCGCTTACTTTTCCTTCTGCAAGAGTTACTGTAATGCAGTCTGCTGGAAATGTAAAAATTGTTTCTACTCCAAAAGATATTTTTGAAAGTGAAGCATACCAGAAAGTTTTTAATGCACCTGGGAATATTCCTCTTCAAGTAAAATGGGAAGACATGGGATATAGTGATGGAGTTTCTATGGTTTCTGATGATGGTGTTTTTAGAGGACTAGGAACAGCTTTTGTTGAATTAGTTCATAAAGATATGAGTTTCGATCTTGCAAAGGCAATTACTGCTACTCACATAGCAACTTTAGACAAGTTAAAAGCTAAATCCCCCTTCGCTCCAAATATTGGACTTGCTCAAATGGATCCAAAGTTAGCTGGTCTATGTGGCCCAAGTAAAGTCAAGTACCATGAAGGCGCTATAGCAGCATGGGAAGAAGCAGGATATAAGGTAGCTGATTGTGCAAAATAAATAATCTAAAAGATCCGGGAAAATCCCGGATCTTTTTTAAATATAAAAATAAAAAATGAATTCTGTCAAAAATTCGCCTGTATTAGAAATTGAAAAAAAAAATGATCTTGGTCTCCAAATAGCTAAGGCTATAGCTTTTATTATTGTGTTAGTAGGAATGCTTAATACAATTCCTGCAATACCTGGATTAGAAGAACTAATACATAGTGTAACTGGAAATGATAGAATTGTATTTCGAAAATTTTCCTACGAATATTTTTTTCCAATAATTTTTTTCTTAATGATGTTAGTTGTTTCGCTGAACCATTCATTTTGGCGAGAATATGGAGACAAAGGATCTGTTGTTAAAGGTTTTAGTCTATTTATGGACATTAGTTTAATTTTGATGGCTGCATTGATCTCATTGGCTTTTGTGATTGAGATAGATTCAATATGCTTAATAGATCAATTTACAGGTGAAAGAGCTGAACTTATTGCTAAATCTCTTCAAGCTGAAAAAGATTTTGCTTTATTATATGGATTGCCAGAGCCAAAAACAGTAGATGATCCAACTTGTATCAAGCATTTAGGTAATTGGATATTTTTATTAATGACTGCATCACTAATAATTTTTTTAATTTATAATGTAAAAGTTTGGGGATTGCCATTAGTTGCAGTAGCAATGTTGGTAACTATCTACACTTTTGCAACAGTTATGATTTGGTATTTTTATGGTGCAGATGACATCAATAAATATCTTATCACAAAAATTGGTGGTGAGCCGAGACTTTTATCTGATGGAAGACCGGCTGTCAGAGAGATACTAGTCAGCAATGGGCAGGGGCTACTTGGTCGCTTCATGAATATTTTAGTTAATACAGTTTTCCCCTATATAGTTTTAGGATCACTTTTCGGTGTTTCAGCTGGTGGTAAATCTCTAATAAAGGTTGCCTTTCTATGGACTAGAAACTTAAGGGGTGGCCCTGCACATGCTGCCATTGTAAGTTCAGCAATGTTTGGGACTATTTCTGGTGGCCCTATCGTTAATGTTTTATCAACTGGTGCACTTACAATTCCTATGATGTTAAAACGGGGATTTGCAAAAATTTTTGCTGGTGGTGTAGAAGCGTCTGCCTCTTCAGGAGGACAAATAATGCCACCTGTAATGGGAGTAGCAGCGTTTATCCTTTCGGCAATGACCGTAGTTCCATATCGTGAAGTAATAGTTGCCGCTGCATTACCAGCAATTGCTTATTTTGGGTGCTTATTTCTTTCTGTTGTATTTCAAGCAAGAAAACAAAATATTACACCGATAGGAAAAATAACTGAAGACATGATAATGACTGGTGAAGATTATAAAAACTTACTTATGATATTTGCTCCAATTTTATTGATTTTATTTATGCTTATTACACCCAAAGAAGCAGTTGGATGTGGAATTTTTGGAACTTTATTGGGTGTTGAGCAAATTATAGAGAATGGCTCATGTAGAGCAAATAATCTTCCCTGGCTTTTTCAGCTATTTCAAAATTCTGCTGGAGATGCTGGTTCTGCAGGTTGGTGGGCAACAGCTTTACTTATTGTATTATTTTTTTTAGATAAAAAAATTAGAATGAACCCTTCAAAATTAGTTCATGCATTATCTGATGCTGGAATATTGGTAAGTACTTTATATTTGATGTTTTTAGCAGTTTCAGTAATTGATTTTTGCCTTAATTTCACTGGTCTATCAAACTTTATAGCTACTGACATAATTCACTTGCTTAGAAATTATGATACAGGATTGGCAAATAATGGTTTTTTTCTTTTTGTAGCTCTCTTCGTTACTATGGGGATGGCAATTCTTTTGGGCATGGGTATGCCAAGTGTACCTGCTTATCTAAATGTAGCGCTTTTAATGGGACCAATGCTAGTTGGATTAGGAATTGCAACTTTTACAGCCCATATGTTTATATTCTACTTTGCAGTTGCTTCAGCTATTACTCCACCAGTGGCAATAGCAGCATTTGCTGCTTCTTCATTAACAAAAGCAGACCCTATGTCCACAGCATTTTCTGCTGTTAAGTCTGGAATAGTAATGTTTATAATTCCTTTTATATTTGCATTTTATCCTGAGCTTCTAGTTATAAATGCAGCTCAAATAGACCCTAATTCTCCCACTGGAGACTATTTGCCTGGTTATGATGGCAATATATATCTATTGTCTTTAATTTGGTTGCTAGCCCGTCTTTCACTTTTTTTATATTTGATTTCGAGTTGTCTAGCTAGATATGACAAAAACGATTTAAGCACATATGAAATTATTTTGAGAGTAATTTTAGCAGGGTTGGTCATTTCTAATTTACAAGTTTTTTATTCAGTTGGAATAATTTTATCTATTTTCCTCCTATGCTGGCATCACTTTATTTCAAAACCTAAATTAGTTGTGAAAAAAATTTAAAAAATTTTAATTTTATTCTATGAATAATAAAAGACCCAATATTCTTCTTTTTATGTCTGACAATCAATCTGCAGACTTTATTGGTTGTTATGGAAATAATGAAATAAAAACACCAAATATTGATTTATTAGCTTTTAATGGAATGAAATATTTATCTGCATATTGCTCTAATGCAATGTGTTCACCTTGCAGGGCTTCTGTTTTAACTGGGCTAATGCCATCAGCCCATGGGATACATAACTGGCTTGATGATAATCTTGAAAGTCAGTGGCCAGATAAATGGAACGCTATTGGTGAATTTGACAGCTTCCCAATTAAATTAAAAGAAGCTGGATATAAAAACGCTTTGATTGGTAAATATCATTTAGGCAAAGCATGGGAAAGTTCAGCTGCTTTTGACCATTGGGTAACGTTTCCTCATGGGCATACTAAAAGTTTTTATAATAATAAAATAATAGATAATGAAGAAACATATGAACATGAAGGACATTCAGTAGAATTATTTACAGATAAAACAATTGATTTTTTAAAGGAAAATAAAGATAGCACAAATCCATTTTTTTGTTTTGTACCCTTTAATGGTCCTTATGGCCATTGGCCCTCCATTAAGGGAAGAGCAAAAAATCAATTTGCTGAACTTTATGATGATTGTGAATTAAACTCAGTTCCTAGAGAAGGAATAAATAAGAGAGTAATTGATAGATATTCATCAAGAGTTTTAGAAAGTGGTCGTAATCTTCCAGAGCAATTTTCGGGGCCTTTATTGTTACCAAATAATAAAGAAAGTTTAAAAAACTATTTTTCACAAACTTCTTTAATTGATTTTGGTATTGGTAAAATTATAAATGAATTAAAAGCTTTAGAAATGTTTGATAATACAATTATTATTTACACTTCAGACCATGGCTTTTCCCTTGGAAATCATGGTGTTTGGGGACATGGAATGGCTGCTTGGCCATCTTCAATTCATAGACCAAGTTTCAATATTCCACTCATATTTTCAGGTCCTGGAGTAAATAAAGGTATTTCTAACAGTTTGGTGAGCCAATTAGACTTGGGAAATACTATCTTAGATCTAGCGAATGCTGAAAAGCTAAAAGGCAAAAAAATAGATAGTAATAGCTTAAACCTTTCTGATGAAAATTCTAAAAAAAGAGAAATGGTTTTTATGGAGCAAGAAGAGAGCCGAGCTGTTAGAACAGATAGATGGTTGTATATAGAGCGTTTTAATAAGGAAGGAATGGATTATTTAAATGCTGAATTATATGACTTAGAAAAAGATCAAGATGAAAGAATAAATTTATCAAATGAAAAAGACTTTCTAGAATATAAAAAAATGCTTAGTGAACAGCTGTCTCTATATTTTAATAAGTTTTCTATTCCAAAATTTGATCTTTGGAAAGGTGGAAGTGCAAAGTCAAATGTTTCAAATCCTAGGTTTTGGAAAAAGGCTTGGGGTCCAAACTGGAATACTACCTTTTAATCTTCATCAACTTTTTTTGAGTGAGTTGCTATTGGAAACCATTCTGGAAATATATCAAGAATATCATTTAAAACATTTAGTTTTTTACCATCACCAATAACTTCTATTTCATTATTTATTTCTGATAATTTTATTTCGCCAAGAGCAAATTGACTTAGTTTATCTTTAGTTATTTTGACTGTGACTTCAGCTTTATTATGGATTCCTTCTCTATTTACTAAAACGCAATTTGTTAATTCTGAATGGCAAGCTATATTAGAGTTTTTAATTTTCCAATTAATAGTAAAAAATTTATTTTCTGCTTTAGGTCCATTAACCCTTATACTTAATGAATTTAGTAAAAGAATAGGGCTCATACCTTTTAAAACATCTCTCAAAATTCTATGATTTTTACCTTCTGAGGGAATGCCTTCACGTAACTCTTGCGCAGCAGAAAGATATGCGTTTCGCCAAGTAGCATTTTCAGAGCTAAAACCTAATTGTGTATGTGTTAAAGCGGCTAATTCTCTAGCTTCTGTATTGTCAGGATAGGCCCATAGTATTTGATCTAATATATAAACAACCCATCTATACTCGCCTTTTTCAAAGTCTATTTTTGTCCTTTTGAGGACATTATTAATTCCACCCATATACTCTAAGGTTTTAATAGCAAGTTCACGTGGTGGTAATTTATCTAAATTTGCTGGGTTTCCATCATACCATCCTAAGTAATATGCATAAATACCCTGAACGTTATGTTTTAAAGCGCCGTAGTAACCTCTCAAATGCCATAAACGAGCAAGAGAAGCAGGAAAATTTATTTTGTTAGCAATTTCAGATGGAATATACCCAAGACTCATTAACCTAAGAGTCTGATCATGCATATACTTAATACCGTCGCGCTGTTCACCTAAAAACTTTCTTATTTCTTTTTTTCCAAATACTGGCCAGTTATGTCCACTTATCAAGTATTCAGTATCTTCAAATAAAAGTGATCGAGCAACAGAATCTGACCACTGCATAGCATCTCTTGGGAATGCGCCTCTAATAGTATAAACATTATGAAGGCACATATAACAGTTATCAGCAACGTGCAGTGTTTTATATTTCGGAACATAACAATGCATTCCAGTTGGAGCTTCTCCAGGTGCAAACATAAACTCGAATTCTAAGCCATCTATTTTTATTGACCCACCATCTTTTCCAATAACATCTGTTGGTTCTATATATGAAATTTCACCTCCCTCAATCATTTGACCAAGGCCAGTGTCAACTATTCCAAATGGGCTAACTTCAAGATTTTCTCCATACATGTAGTCATTTCTGGATGGCATGCCCTCAGCAGCCATACCTTGCTCTTTTAAGACCCATTCAGTAAAACCTTCAGATGCAATCACCTTAATGTTGCCCTGCAAAACTTCATCCTCAGATATCATCCCTTTAACACCACCAAAATGATCTGAATGAGTATGAGAATAAATCATCCCAACAATTTTTTTCTTCCCAACATGATCAAAAAGCAATTGTAAAGCGTAGCTTGCTGTTTCTACCGTGGTTAAAGGATCTATTACAACATATCCTGAATTTGTTTCAACAAACGTCACATTGGCCAAAGATTCCCCACGGACCTGATAAACGCCGTCACAAACTTTAAATAGGCCTCTAAAATTATTTAATAAAGCATGCCTCCAAAGACTTGGATGGACAGTTTCAGGAGAGTTCCCTTTAAGGAATTTTTCAAAACTTTCATGATGCCAAACTATTTTATTATCTTTGTTACGAATATCTGCATCATCTGGTCTATGTATTAATCCTCTACTTGCAAACTCAAAGTCTTGTTTATTTTTCCAATCAAATATTGGATTTGAACATTCATCTTTATGAAATTTTTTTGTATGATTTGTGATTAATTCTTTTTTTCTCATCTAAAAACCATTTTGTGAATTATTTAATTAATTCAATTTTATATTTAGACTTTTAGATTATAATTACCAAGCTAATCTCTAATATACTTTGAACTTAATCTTTAAAAGATTAAAAAGGACCTTTAAAAGTTTAAAAGTCCTTTTTAATAAAAACTACTTTATGCTAAAGCTTGATCAAGATCTGCTAAGATATCATCTATATGTTCTATGCCTACTGACAACCTTACATAACCAGGTGTTACTCCTGCCCTTATTTGATCTTCAGGGCTTAATTGGGAATGAGTAGTTGAAGCAGGATGTATTGCCAAGCTTCTGGAGTCGCCAATATTAGCTACATGATAAAATAATTTTAGCTTGTTGATAAATTCTTTTCCAGCTTCTAAACCTCCTTCTAGTTCACATCCAACTAAAGAACCATTGCCTGTATCTAAATACTTTTTAGCTCTATCTCTATAGACACCTTCTTGATGTTTAGGATGGATCACTCGGGAAACACCTTTTTTAGTTGACAAATAGTCAGCAACTTTTTCCGCGTTTTCTTGATGTTGTTTAAACCTAAGAGGAAGTGTTTCAAGACCTTGTATAATATTAAATGCATTTGTTGGTGATAATGCTGCTCCTAAATCTCGTAATAGAACAAACCTTGCTCTTACAGCAAAAGTAACATTTGCGCCTAAAACTTCAGGAACAACTTTGCCTAATACCCAATCCCAGTAACTTGGTTCTGGCTCATTATAGAGCGGTTGACGTTCAGGGAATTGAGTCCAATCAAAATTTCCTCCATCAACTATAATTCCACCTATTGAATTACCATGCCCACCAATCCATTTTGTTAACGAATGAACAACAACTGCGGCTCCATGTTTAATTGGCTTACAAGTTATAGGTGCTGAAGTATTATCCACAATAAGTGGTATTCCAAGTTTCTTTCCAATTTCAGCAACTTCTGCAATTGGGAAAACATGTAATTTTGGATTTGGAAGTGTTTCAGCATAATACCCCCTTGTCCTATCATCAGATAACTCTGCAAAAGAGTTTGGGTCTGCTGGATCGGCAAACCTTACTTCGATGCCAAGTTGTTTGAAAGTATTTTCGAACTGATTCCAAGTTCCTCCGTATAAATCTGTAGATGAAACAATATTATCTCCTGCTCTACATAAATTTTGAACTGCAAATGCTGAGGCTGCTTGACCAGATGAAACAGCGACCGCAGCCAAACCACCTTCAAGTTGGGCAACTCTCTCTTCAAGAACCGCAGTGGTTGGGTTCATTATTCTAGTATATATATTGCCAAGCTCTTTTAATGAAAATAAATTTGCTGCATGCTCCTGGTCATTAAATTGAAAACTTGTTGTTTGATATATTGGAACTGCTACTGAGTTGGTTGCATCATCTTTTCTCCAACCTGAATGAAGTGCAATTGTTTCTGGATTTTTTGAATTTGTCATTTTACCCTCCCAGAGTAATTAAAAATCAATTTTATAAATATTGTCTTAAAACATAATTTATCTTGAAATATTTAGAGTACAATTGTCCACTATTTTTTTTGATCATTGTATTTTATAATTTTGGAATTAATGGTTAGTTCATTTTAAAAATAATTAATTGCAGAAAGCCATTAATTAGATAATTATTATGTATTATTTCACAATATAAAAAATTCTAATGTCGAGTCATGTTCAAATAAGCAGATATAATGGTATTATTGAAGTTAAACTTAATAAACCCAAGGTTAATGCCATTGATACAAAAATGAGCAGAGAACTTGCAGAAGCTTTTTCTGAACTGAGGGATAATGATGATTTAAAGGTTGGTATTATTACAGCAGAAGGCAGAAAAATTTTTTCAGCTGGTTGGGACTTGAAGGCTTTAAATAAAGGTGAGATTAAATTAGAAAATTGGTGGGACGAGGGAGATTATGGAGATGGTGGCTTTGCAGGTTTGACAGAAAATTGGTCATTAAATAAACCTGTCATAGCAGCACTAAATGGTCTTGTTATAGGAGGTGGTTTTGAAATTGCTATGTCATGTGATTTGTTAATTGCATCTGAGCATGTTGAGTTTGGGTTGCCAGAAATACCTTTAGGTATAGTTCCTGATGCAGGTGCTCTTCAAAGATTGCCAAAATTAGTTCCATATAACATTGCTGTTGAAATGTTTCTTTTAGGAAGAAGATTAACATCTTATGAAGCATTAAATTTTGGTTTAGTTAATAAAGTAGTTCCATATGAGGGCCTTATTGATAGTGCTAGGGAGTGGGCAGAAAAAATATCTAATTCAGCACCACTTGCCATTCAATCAATCAAAGAAGTATTAAGAAACACAGATGGAAAGTCTGTAAAAAATAAATTTGATATTATAAGAAATGGTGAATTAGAAACTTATAATAAAATGCTTAAATCAGAAGATGCTTCTGAGGGAGTTAAAGCTTGGGTTGAAAAAAGGCAACCTATTTTTAAAGGGAAGTAATTAATAATGGAATTTCTAAATATAGAAAAAGTTAAAAATATTTCAAGCATTGGTGGAGGTCCTATAGGTGGAGGATGGACTGCTTTTTTCTTGTCTAAAGGGTATAATGTAAAATCCTACCTTCATGAAACTAAAGAAAAAGAAATGTTTATGAAAATTGTAAAAACAGCATGGAAAAGTTTGAAGAAATTAGGTCTAACAAAAGACGCATCTTTAAATAACTTATCTGTCACGTGCGATTTGAAAAAATCACTAGAAGGATCTCATTTTGTTCAAGAAAGTGCACCTGAAAAATTAGATTTAAAGCAAGATTTATATTATGAAATGGGTGAAATTCTTCCTAAAAATATTATTATATCGTCAAGTACGTCGGGCTTTATGATGTCAGATATCCAAAAGAAATGTAATTCACCTGAAAGAACAATTATAGGTCATCCTTTTAATCCTCCATATATACTTCCCCTTGTTGAAATAGTTGGTGGCAAAAAATCAAGTAAATTAGCAGTTGAATGGGCCTATGATTTTTATAAGTTTTCAGGCAAAGAGCCACTAAAGTTAAAAAAAGAAATTCCTGGTTTTGTAGCTACACGTCTCCAAGAGGCTCTTTGGCGTGAGGCACTCCATATGGTGGATAATGGAGAGGCATCCCCTGAAGATATCGATATAGCTTTAATTAATGGTCCAGCGCCTAGAATGGTTATACAAGGTCAGTGTATGGCTTTTCATGTTGCATGTGGAGAAGGAGGTATGGCTACAAATTTAGATCAATTCGGCCCTGCTTTAAAATGGCCATGGACAAGACTAAAGGCCCCTGAACTTACTTCTGAATTAAGAGATAAAATGGTAAATGGATGTAATGCAATGGCTGGCAACACAAATTTTGAAGACTTAGTATCATCTAGAGATAACGCTATAGTGAAGGTACTTAATGCTATTGGAAATAAATAATATATTATGAGGGGTTGAAATGAATAATGAAGTTATTGTTACGTGCGCTGTTACTGGTGCAGGAGATACATTAGAAAAACATCCAGAAGTTCCGGTAACGCCTAAACAAATTTCGGAGGCTGCAATTGCAGCCGCTAAAGCAGGTGCATCTGCAGCTCATATCCACGTAAGAGATCCGAAAACAGGAATGGGTTCAAGAGATATTAATCTATTTAAGGAGGTCGTTGAAAGGGTTAGAGACAGTAACACTGATGTTGTGTTGAACCTTACTGCTGGTATGGGTGGCGACTGGGTCCCAAGCAAAGATGACCCATCTATGCCTGGAGTTGGAACTGATATGATTGGTCCAGAAGAAAGGTTGGCTCATGTTAAAGAGCTTTTACCGGAAATATGTAGTTTAGATTGTGGTACTATGAATTTTGGAAATGGCAATGAAATCTATATTTCACCTCCCGGTTATCTTAGAGAAATGGCTTCTATGGTTCAAGAATGGGGTGTAAAACCAGAACTAGAGGTATTTGAATTAGGGCAAATCAGATTTGCAAAACAGATGATAAAAGAGAAACTAATCAAAGAACCGCCTATGTTCCAAATTTGCCTTGGTATACCTTGGGGTGCTGATCAGTCAGTTGACTCAATGAAAGTAATGAAAGACCAGCTTCCATCTAATGCAAGTTGGGCTAGCTTTGGAATTGGTCGTATGCAAATGCCAATGGCTGCAGCTGCAGTAGCTATGGGAGGAAACATAAGAGTAGGCCTAGAAGATAATTTATATCTAGAAAGAGGTGTCTTAGCATCAAATGCACAGTTAGTTACTCGTGTAATTGAAATTATAGATAGAATGGGAGCAAAAGTTTTGTCACCTAGTGAAACTAGGGAAAAACTCCAACTAAATAAAAACTAACTATCTAAAATGGTAAAATATTTCATGAAAGTGGTTGTTTTATTTATTATCTTTTCGGTGTTCTTTATAACTTCGAATTCAAGCTTTATTTTAATAAATAATGCTTCTGCATATGAGAAAGAAAATTATGGTTTAAGTGCCAAAAAAGATTTTGATAAAAAAAAATATGAAAATAATATAAATGAATATAATAATTTAGGAAAAGAAAAAAAAGAAACTGAAACCTTAAAAAAAGTAGATAATTCTGATGTTCAATACTTGGAAAATGATGTTTCTAGTAATACTCAAAAAACAGAGAAAAAAGTTGATGAAACATATAATGATAAAAAAATTAAAAATAATTCTGCTGAATATGTAAATAATGAGGAAAATCAGGATAGAGAAAATAAGGATCTTAGAGAACAAAAAGTACCTAGCATTGGTTTTTTTAGGTCAAAGAAAAATGAAAAACAAATAAATAAAATAAAGACTTACTTAAGTGATAAGAACGTTAATAAATTAAAAAACCTGTCATTTGATAAAAATGATATCAAAGCAATTAATGAAATCCTCGAAGATAAATTTAATAATTTAGAGAAAATTTTAGGAAAAAATATTTCTTATCCTAAAAATAACAACTTCAATTTTTCTAAATTTAAAAATAAAGACAAAAATATTGAAAGGGTTAATAATGTTAATGAGCAACTTGATTATATAACTAAAACACTTCAGGTCATGAGGTTAAAATAAAATCAATAGTTCATTATTATTTATTAACAAGATGGAAGACTAATGGAAAAAACAAATGTTTTAAAATCTAGTTTTGAAGAAAATGGATTTATATCATCCGTCAATATTATTACTAAACAGCAAGCCAAGCATCATAGAATAAAACTTGAAAATGCGGAAGATTTGCTTGGTTCTTTACACTATAAATCTAAGGTGCATACAGTAATAAAATCTGCTTATGAGTTAGCAACTAATAAAAAATTGCTCGATGTAGTTGAAAAATTATTAGGAGAGAATATCCTTCTTTATAATGTTACTTATATAATTAAAGAACCAAAAAGTTTATCGCATGTTAGTTGGCACCAAGACCTAACGTATTGGGGTTTTAACTCTGATAAGCAGGTATCAGCTTGGTTAGCGCTTTCAGAGGCTTCTCATTTTAGTGGTGCAATGATTATGATTCCAGGAAGTCACAAGGAAGGAAAAAAGGAGCACGAAGTAACAATTGATAAAAATAACGTTTTACTGCAAGGGCAAACTGTCCGAGACATAGACGAAACCTCATCTGTCCTTTGTTCATTGAAACCTGGTCAAGCATCTTTTCACCATGGATGGACACTTCATACATCTAGTTCAAATAAAAGCAATGATAGAAGAATTGGTTTAAACATCCAATATATTGCTACTAATATGAAACAATTAAAAAATAAAAACGATACAGCAATTTGCGTTCGAGGAAAGGATAATTTTAAATTTTACAAAGAAGATAAACCTGCAAAAGTAGATATTGATTATGAAGCTCTAGACTATTTTAAGGAGTTAGATAGACAGTATAAAAAAACAGCTACTTAAACTTTCTTAATGATATAAGGAATTTCCTTAATTCCAAAAATGTCTTTATGATTTTTTCCAGAATTAATTTCTTTGATAGTTTCTTCTTCCATTTTTATTTTTTCTAATGATTCTTCATAATATTTTTCATTATGTTCTAATGGAATAACTGCTACTCCATCATCATCACCAATTATTATATCCCCTGGTTTAATAGCTACATTTCCGCAACTGATAAGAACATCAATTTTTCCACCACCGCCTTTTGTTGGTCCTGTTGCATTAATACCAGCTGAAAAAACTGGCAAAGACAACTTTCTTAATTCAGCAACATCTCTTACTGAACCGTCAATTACCACTCCTTCTAAACCGATTTTAATTGATGAACGGTTCATTAGTTCACCCCAAACAGCCCTATCCAAGAAACCTCCTCCATCAACAACAAGAACTTCACCTTTATTGATTAATGTAAGAGCTGCATGAATAGCTGAATTATCCCCATGAGTTACTGATACAGTTCTAGCTTGACCGCAAAGTGACATTCCATTTTCAATTGATTCAATCCTTGAAGACATTATATTTTGTCTGTTCATACAGTCACCAACAATACAAGTTGGTATTTTAGACCATTGTTTTAATATCTTAGTATCTAATTTTCTATAATCAATTTTTAATCTTGATATATTCATTTTAATCTGCAGCAAAACCAGAACCAGGTTTTTTATACTCCTCTCTTTGAGGGGCAAAAACATCAAAAATAGTAGCTCCTTCAGGACCTCCAATTATACCATGTTTTATTCCTCCTGGAGTACACCAAAAATCACCTTTTTTGACAAGGATCTTTTCTCCATTTTGGATTCTTGTAGCACTTCCTGTTATTAAAAAACTCCATTGCTCCTGGGGATGTGAGTGAACTTTGCCTTTTGCATTTGGATCAACATTTACAATTGAAACCATAGCTTGCTCACCAGGGAAAATTCTTGTTTTAATCCCATCTCCTAATTCTCTTAAAATACCTTTTTCCTGATCTTTTATATTATAAAAATATTTTTCTTTTTGTGACAATCCATTCTCCTTCTAGCTATTGTTTATAATAACTTTCTTTTTAAAAAAATATCTATCAAAAAATTTTGTGACATATTAGGATTGAAATAGTATTTAAAATATTAAATAGGATTTCAAATATGGATTTAAAATTAAATGGTAAATTAGCTGTTGTTTTAGGAGCAAGCAGAGGTTTAGGTGGTGCTATTGCTCAAATGCTAGCTAAAGAGGGTTCAAGTGTCATTGCAGTTGCAAGAAACACTTCTTCAATTGATGAATGGTCAAAAAGTTATCCTATTTCATCTTACAAATGCGACCTTACTAAGACCAATGATGTAAATGATTTAATTAGTTTTTTATCCATTAAGAAAATATCAATTTTAATCAATAATTGTGGAGGTCCACAAGCAGGAACTGCTATGGGTCAGAAAAAAGAGACTTGGGAGAATGCATTTAAGGCAATGGCTTTACCAATGTTTTCTATTACAAACGCTTTGTTGCCTAATATGATTTCTCAAAAATGGGGAAGAGTGGTAACTATTGGTTCTTCAGGTATTGAACAGCCTATTCCCAATCTAGCTTTATCTAATGGGGTAAGAGGTGCTATAGCAGGATGGTCTAAATCATTGGCAAATGAGGTTGCCGCTGATGGTATTACTGTAAATATGGTTTTACCTGGAAGAGTAGCTACAGATCGCTTAAGAGAACTTGATGAAGGAAAAGCTCAAAGAGTTGGCCAAAGTTTAGAAGAGATTGAAAGTGAAGCAAAAGCTACTATTCCTGCTGGAAGGTACGGTTCGCCCGAAGAGTTTGCTTCGGTAGCAACTTTTTTATGTAGTGAAGCTGCAAGTTACGTAACTGGCTCAATGATAAGAGTAGATGGAGGGTTAACAAAAGGTTTGTAGTTTATCCACCTAAAAATAACCTACCAACCTCTGGATTAGATAAAACTTTATCGCCTGTTTCTGCTATTGCTGTTTCTCCAGAGACAAGAACATAACCAATATCAGCAAAAGCTAAACCTTTTTTGGCATTTTGTTCTACCATGATAATCGTTTTACCATCTTTTTTTTGAAGATCATCTAAAATACCAAAAACCATATCAATAAACCTTGGTTCAAGTCCAATCGAGGGTTCATCAACTAATAAGATTTGTGGTTGCATAACTAAAGCACGAGAAATTTCAAGCAGTCTTCTTTCGCCTCCAGATAAGACACCCGCAGGTTTATTTCGTCTAGCAGCTAACCTTTCGTATTTGTCAAAAACCATTTCAGTAGCTTGTTTAGCTTCTGATGGCTTATTTTTTAAAAATCCACCCATAAGTAAATTTTCTTCAACAGTCATCTGTGGGAATACAGATTTGTCTTGAAGGATATAAGCAATACCAGCATTTGATAATTTTTGGTTAGGAGTGAGGTTTGTAATATCTTTACCACCTATTGTAATATTTCCTGAAAAAATATTAGTAAACCCAAATATTGAATGGAGAACTGTAGATTTCCCTGCACCATTGGGGCCAATTAAACAAAGTGACTGTCCTTTGCTAATAAAAAGATTGAAGTCATGAAGTATTTCCATTTTTCCATAACCAGCTTTTAGATTTTTTATTGATAGTAAAGGGTCATTCTTTGAGAGTTTTTCTAATTCATTTGATTTAGGAGCAGTAGCTGAGATAGCTGCTGCTTCTTTTGCAACTTGGTCAACTGACATAATAACATCAACACCACCCTGACCATAACCACTAACCTTTTTATTTTTAACCATATCAGTGACCTCCCAAATAGGCATCAATAACCCGTTGATCCTTTTGTATTTCTCCAGGTGGACCATTTACAAGAACTTTTCCGTTTTCTAAAACATAAATGTGTGAGGCTAAGTTCATAATCACTCTCATATTATGTTCTATAACACATAGAGTAATCCCTAATTCTTCATTAGCCTTTCTTAATCTATCAATGAGACCATTAATTAATGTAGGATTAATACCTGCTGTTGGTTCATCTAACAAAAGAACTTTAGGGTCATTCATCAAAGCCATAGCAAATTCTAGGAGTTTTTGTTGTCCAAAAGAAAGATCACCTGAAATAAGATTTCTTTTTGAATAAAGACCAACAAATTCTAGAAGATTTTCTGCTCTTTCCTTTATTTCACCTTTTCTACTTGCAAACATAGAATCTTTTGAATCTTTTCTGTGAGATATAGATATTTGCATATTATCAACACAATTCATTTTAGAATATATTCTTGTTTGTTGAAAAGTTCTTAACATTCCAAGTCTTGCAATGTCACCAACAAGCAACTTCGAAATTTCATTATTATCGAAAATAATCGAGCCTTTATCAATTGGGTGATAACCTACAATAGAATTAAATAACGTGGTTTTACCGCATCCATTTGGGCCTATAATTCCTGTTATTGATCCTTTTTTTACTTTTAATGAGATATCAATATTTGCTTTGACACCACCAAACGACTTGGAAACATTCTCAACTTCTATAATATTTTCCATTTCAGGCTTTCTTCCTTTCTTCGTCTTCAGAAGAGGTAGCGTCTACAACAATACCAAACAATTCAGGATATCTAGTTTGAAGCCATCCCATAATTCCTTGTTGGAAATAAACTATATTTATTATCAGGATTAAGCCAAGAGCAACCCACTGCCATCCCAAAAGGTAGGTCCAAGTTGTCTCTTTCACAACATGAAAAATAATAGCACCAAGGACTGGTCCCCATAAAGTACCTTTTCCACCTAATAAAACGCATGCAACCATAAATATTCCAAATGTAGGAATAGGATATGCAACTTCTTTATCAATAAAACCTGATAAATTTCCAGCAACAGCACCCATAGCACCCATAAAAACTGCTGTAACAGCCCATCCAATTTGCTTGTATCTCAATGTTGGTATACCCATAGCCTCTGCTTTATCTTCATCATCACGAATAGCATTTATGGCTAGTCCATATTGTGTTGAAAGCATCCACCTGACAATAAAATGAGCCGCAATTGCGAGGCCAAAACATAGAACATAAAAAAACACTGATCTCATTTCTATGTCTCCAGGGAAAAGGGGCATTGATATTCCTGAAGCGCCACCAACGTAATCTATAGTTATGGTTACTTCTGCAGCTGCTATAGCCAATCCAAGTGATCCAATAGCAAAGTAAGGACCTCTTAGGCCAAACATAAAACTACTAAAAATCATACATAGAGCTAAGGCAGCTAATGCTCCTCCAAAAATCCCTAAAAATATACCCCAGAAGTACTGTGGTTGCGTAAATTCTGGCTTAACTGCTCCCATAGCTGAAGTATAAGCCGCGACACCTGGCTCATAAAAAATTGCAACTTGGATAACAGCTGATGCGTACATTCCCACACCAAAAAATGTTATATTACCAAGGGAATTATATCCCATTTGACCGCCTAAAATATCCCATGTTTGAGCCATCATGATCATCATCCAAAGGTAAGCAATTGATAGAGTATAATTTGGAAATAAATAAGGGCCTAAAATACCAAATATTCCAAGTCCTATATATGTTAGTAATTCTTTTCTACCTATCATCTGACTGGCTGCCTATTTCTTTTCATGTTAATTTGTCGAATTATCAGTACTATTAGTAAAATTGCAACTGGTGCAGCAACTTCATATGCTGTTCCTAAAATCATACCAGTGTATTTTTCAAATAGACCTATACCAAAAGCAGCCCCTATAACACCTGGCAGATTTCCCAAGCCGGCAGCAGTAACAATAGCAAATGATCTAACGGAATAAGTTATTCCATAGAATGGCTGAATAACCCAAATTATTGAAACCAAAACCCCAGCGGCCCCGCATAAAGCTGCATTGAAAGCAAATGTGAAAGCGTAAATTCTATCTGTATCTATCCCTAAAACACGAGCGGCTCTTGGATCTTGTGAGGTAGCCCTGATTGCCTGACCCATACGTGATCTTTTCATAAATAAAACTACGCAGATTGTAATAATTCCTGCGAGAATTAAAGAAAGAACTTTTGAATAGGGTATTGAAACCATATAATCAAAAGCATCATAAGAACCCATTTTCATATCAATTGTTTGAACTTCAGGACCATAAAATAAATTTATGACTTGCTGAAGTAGCAAAGAAAGACCAAATGTAGCTAGTAATGAAACAAACATATCTTGGTCTATAATTCTGCGTATAATCAAAATATACAGACCCCATCCAAATACAAACATTATTGCTGACACAATTATCAATATCAATGGTAATGGAATGCCAATATAATGTAATGATAATGCTAAATAGCCTCCCATTATTACAAAATCACCTTGTGCCAAATTTTTAATATTCATTACGCCCCATACAAGAGCTAGCCCGTAGGCACTTAAGGCAAATACGGCTCCTACAAAAATACCATCAAGTATAACCTGAAGGTTTATTATTGGTGCCCAAACAAAGAGTAATTGGAGGTTGTCTATCATATTTATCTCCGAAAAAGTAAAGAAGGAAAGTTTAAACTTTCCTTCTTTATAGTTTTATTGAAACTTAATAAGTAACGTTTCTTGGATAAGCTAAATCCGCAAAAGATCCTACAAGATTGTAAGAACCGTCAGAACCGATTTGTCTTAAAAACATTGGTTTAGCAATATTATTTCCATCAGGTCCAAATTTTACATCTCCATAAAATGTTTCCATCTCAACACCGGCAATAGCGTCTCTCACAGCATCTTTATCAAAACTGTTCGCTGCTTCGAATGCTTCTTTCCAAACATAAACAGCTGCGGATGCTTGAGCTGACTGATACGGTACTGAGCTATATTCAGGGTGTGCTTTAATAAAATCTGCATTCCACTTAGCTGCTGTACCAAACATTGGATCTTTTTTATCAATATCTGGAACCCATTGTGTTGGGCATAAAAAGCCAGTTGAAGCATTTGCAAATTTTTCATGTACTTTAGCAGACTCACAATGTGTCATTGCTATGATTGGAACATTGACTTTCATTTCATCAATTTGTCTTGCAGCTGTTGCAGCACCTTTAGAATGTCCAGAAACAATTAAAATATCAGGCTTTAGTGCTTTAACCTTAGTAAGTGTTGTAGACATATCAGACAAATCAGCAGGAAGTTGATCGTCAATAATAATCTTCATCCCATAATCATTGATTAAATCTACAAGACCTGCTCGAATATCCATTGAGAACGGATCACCTTCGAATGCCATCGCAACTTTAGTGTCACTAGGTGATTTACCTATGCTCTTTTTTTGATCTGCTGCAAAATGAACAGAGCCAGGCAGATATAGATCTGTTGTTGAAAGTACAGCAAACAAATATTTATATCCTTGTGTAAACAGTGACCTAGAAGCACCTTCAGCCTCAATCATAGGAACTCCAAATTTTTCGGATACAGGTGCAATTGCTTTTGTCATACCTGAACTGTATGGGCCAAGCATATAGTCAACACCATCCTGTTGAATCAGTCTTTCAGCTAGCTGTGCACCTCTTGCAGGTGTAGACTCATCATCATAATATTTAACTGTTAATTTGTAGCTCTTACCACCAACTTTAACACCGCCAGTTGAATTAATTCTATCAACAGCAAAGTCGTATCCTCTCTGAGTGTGGATACCGTTAGTTGCATATTTACCTGTGAATGAAAGTGCTGAACCTAGAGTAATGGTGTCACCTTCTACTTTTGCTAGGGCTGGTCCTGTGACTCCAACAACAGAAATTGCAAGAGCAGTTCCAACACCAATTGCGTATTTTAGAAACATAATTTTTCTCCCTAAAGATAAATTTATAATAACCTTACTTAATGAACTTATAATAATAGGCAAACAAAATAAATAAATTTCATAATAAAAAAGAATTTGATATTACAAATTATTTACTACTAAAAATGAATCTAATTAAAAATTATCACCATCACTATCGAAGAGATTAATAAGAGTATAGCAAGTATTTCTTTTATAGATGGCCGTTCTTTAAAAAATAAAACTGAAATAAATAATGCTACAACCAATTCAATCTGCCCTAGAGCCCTTACTGGTGCTACAGCATTAGCCGAAAAGGCATAGAACCAACAAGCTGTTGTAATAGCACCAAATAAGCCTACAATTGACGAACCTTTCCAATTTATAAAAGTCAAAGTGAGTTCATTTTTTGCATATCTTAACATCCAAGCACCCATAATTAATGTCTGTATAAGTACTGATATCCCTCCAGTTATACTAGCTTTCATAATTAAATTATCACTTTCAAGCGAATCGGTAGCAGCTCTAAAAGCTACAGTACAAAATCCTAAAAAGGCTCCACTCCCTAATCCTAAGGCTGCTTGTTTAGTAAAAAGGGACGTAATTAAATTTCTATAACTTAGTTTACTTTTTTCTAAGGAGAGAAGGAAAACTGCTATCACGCCTAATAGAATTGCAAAACCTAACTTTATATCAACAATATGGCCTAAAATAATAGCTTCAAAAATTGCAGCTTGTAAAACTTCAGTTTTTGAAAATGCTGTGCCAGCAGCAAACGATCTATGAGAAAAAAGAGTAATTAATAGAACTGTGAAAATGATTTGAGTAATCCCAGCTATAGTGACCCAGAAAAAAAAGTATAAATTTAAACTTGGAAAAGCTACACCAAAAAAAAGTGAGTAAGTTATTATCCAAGCCCATGCAAATGGTATTGCATAGCTAAACCTTACAAAACTAGCACCAAAATTTCCTAAAACTGGCTGAAGATTTTTCTGCTGAGCAGTTCTTAAACTTTGAGATAATGCAGCTGCAATGGTAACCCATATCCAAATATACATAATATAAAAAACCTAATATAGGATTATTCTAATAAACCTATTTTAGATTATAGAATTTATTAATGCTATTTAATAAATGTTCCGTTATTCAATTCATTAAATGCTGCCTTAAGTTCATCCTGAGTGTTCATTACTATCGGACCATGCCAAGCTACAGGTTCTTTTATTGGTGTGCCTGATATCAAAAGAAATCTTATTCCTTTTTCACCGGCCTGAACAGCAACTTCATCTCCATTATCGAATACAACTAAAGTGCGATTTCCTGATAAGTCTCTTAGTTCAAATTCCTGTCCATTAAATTCTTTTTCAACTTTAATACCTACTGGATTTGATGCATTATGAAAATCACCATCACCTTCAAAAATATAAGCAAAACCTTGTCTACGTGTATCAAATGGAAATCTTTTAAATTTTAAAGGGGGAATGTAAATATCAAGATACTCAGGTTCTGCAGCAATACCATCTACAGGTCCTTTATAACCTCGATAATCTCCAGCAATAACTTTTATGATAGTTCCATCATCATCTACTAAAGACTTTATTTCTTTTGATTTGATATCTTGATATCTAGGTGCAGTCATTTTTTGGTTAGAAGGGAGATTTGCCCATAACTGAAATCCATGCATAGCACCACTCTTATTTCCTTTTGGCATTTCTTGATGGATTATTCCTGATCCTGCAGTCATCCATTGAATGTCCCCATCGCTTAAAGATCCATTATTTCCTAAACTGTCAGCATGTTCCACTGTTCCGCTTAAAACATATGTTATAGTTTCAATGCCTCTATGAGGATGCCAAGGAAAGCCTTTCATATATTTATTAGGGTCGTCATTTCTAAAATCATCCATCATTAAGAAAGGATCAAATGGTTTTGTATCACCAAACCCAAACACCCTGTGGAGATTAACTCCAGCTCCTTCCATAGTTGGTTGAGCTAATCTTGAAAACTTAACTGGTCTGATAGACATTTTATAAACTCACTGTAAATGATATATTTTCCATATATATATATAAGTTGAAATATAAAAATAACCATTGATTTAAATTATTTGTTAGATAAATTTTTATATTTCTAGTTATTAAAGTAGATTTAATTTTGCATTAATATCTTAACTAAGGAAAAAAAACTGACTTCTGAATTCATCACAAACTTAGACATATATCTAATTTTATTTTTAATATTCACTTTTTTTATATCTGGATTAATAAAAGGTTTTTTAGGTCTAGGCTTGCCTTCTTCAGCAATGGGACTTTTGACACTTGTTATAGAGCCTATTCATGCCATTTCAGTAATGGTAGCACCTATTATCTTTTCCAACATTGCTCAATTTATTAGAGCTCCTAACCCAATTAAAACAATGAAAGATTTTAAATATTTTGCCCTTTTTATTATTATAAGCATTTTTTTTACATCTTTATTTATAAAATCTTATCCAACACAAGTTTTAACCTTAGCAATTGGATTTGCTATGATAATTTTTTCACTAAACCAATTATTTGGTATGAAACTTGTGATTGGTCCTAGTTACTTTTGGCATGTTTTTGTTGGCATCATTTCGGGAGTGCTTGGAGGGTTAAGCTCAATATGGTCTCCTCCTGTAGCTATGTATCTTATAGCGAGAAATTATAGTAAAGATCAATTTATAAGTGCTACTGGATTTCTATTTATGGTGGGAGGTGTTCCACTTGGGGTTGGACTGTACTTAGGTGGTGTGCTTTCCTATTTGATTGTAATTCAGTCAATAATTGCATTAATTTTAGTTTTAATTGGTTTTAGAGTTGGGGAGATTTTAAGAAATTTTGTCTCACATCATTTCTTTAGAAATAGTGTACTCATTTTCTTTTTAGTTATGGGCACAAGATTGATTTATGAGGGTTTATCATCATAAAAGGCATTATGATTTTTTAAAATTCATAATAAATTTCTTGCAATTCATAAAAGAGTATTGATGATAAATTAATAAATTTAAGGGAGAAATATTCATGAAATTATTTTCAAAACTCAATTTAATATTAATAGCTTTGGCAAGTATTTTCTTAAATTTGTCAATAGCAAGTGCAGATACAAAACTTTCCATTGGATCATGTCCAATTGGATGTACTGCCTATACTTGGTCAGCTGGGATAGCTGATGTAATTAATAATAACGTTTCTGGAGTTTCACTAACTGCAGAAGAAACAAAGGGTTATGTGGCGAATATCAAACTTTTACAGAATAAAGAATTAGAAATCTCAATGGCTACTACTTTATCATCTTATCAAGCGTATGCTGCTGAAGGCCCATATAAAGGAACAGAAAAAGGTAAAATTCTTAGCTGGATGGGTATAGCACCAGTTGCTATGCACATAATTACACTTGAGGATAGTGGTATTAACACTATGGAAGATTTAAAAGGTAAGAGAGTTGGTATGGGTCAACCAGGTGGTGTATCAATGCTTGATGCCGATGCTATGATGGAAACATTGGGCTTTAAGGAAGGAGATGATTTTAAGGCATTTAGAATTAAATTAGGTGCTATGGCAAATGGTCTTGCTGATGGTAACTTGGATGCAGCTCTTTGGAATGGAAGTTTTCCTCTACCACCAGTCAAAAAATTAATTGCTTCTAGGAAAGTAAAACTAATTCCTATTCCAGATGAGTTTTTTGCAAAACACCAGTCAAAGTACCCACCTTATGCTAGATTATCTATCCCAGGTGGAACCTATAATGGAATTGACAATGATACTCCATCTTTTAGCCTAGCTAATGGTATGGTTATATCAAAAGATGTCCCTGAAGATTTAGTTTACTCTATGACAAAAGCGATTTTTGAAAATCTTGATAAACTTAAATCAGTGCACCCTGCCTTTGGTAAAGTTACAAAATCAACTGTATTAAATGGATTTGGTGCACCGCTTCATCCTGGCGCATTAAAATACTACAGAGAAATAAGTGTCCCAGGAATTGAAGATTTTGTAAAAAGAACTTCAAACTAAAATAATTTCACATGGGGATAATTGTCCCCATGTGAAACTTCTAAAATCGAATAGGATTTTCCGATGGATAGCAGACCAAATATTGTGCTTATTCAAGCTGATCAACTGACATCTCAAGTACTTCCAATGTATGGAAATAATATGGCAATAGTTCCAAATATTTCCGCTCTAGCAAATGAAGGCATTACTTTTTTAAATTCTTATTGTAATAATCCCGTTTGTGGTCCTTCTAGGGCTTCAATGATTTCTGGTCAACTATCTTCTGCAGTTGAATGTTATGATAATGCTGGAGAGTTTCTTTCTTCTATTCCAACTTTTGCACATTATTTAAGAGACTTAGATTACAAGACTTGTTTGTCAGGTAAAATGCATTTTGTTGGCGCTGATCAACTACATGGATTTGAAGAGAGATTAACAACAGATATATATCCATCTGATTTTGGGTGGACTGCTGATTGGAGCCAACAAGTCGAACCTTATGCTCCTTCTAGGATGAGTCTAAGATCTATAGTTGAAGCTGGCTTATGTAAAAGAAGCTTGCAGATAGATTATGATGAAGAAGTTTGTTTTCAGGCAGAACAAAAAATCTATGATTTTGCAAGGGATCAAAATAAAAATCCATTTATGCTTATGGCTTCATTCACTCACCCTCATAATCCTTTTGTTACTACGCAGGAGTTTTGGGATCTTTACAATCATGATGATATAAGTATGCCTAAAAATCAATGGACACCTGTATCTTCAAGAGATCCTTGGTCACAACGTTACGCTCTTACTATCAGAGAGGACGAGCACAACGTAACAGATGAAGATTTGCGAAATTCAAGGCATGCGTATCTAGGTATGGTATCTTATTTTGATAGTCTTATAGGAAGGATTATAAATACACTTAAGAAATGTGATTTTTATGAGAATACCTATATATTTATAGTCGCGGATCATGGAGAAATGCTAGGAGAGAGAGGAACATGGTTTAAATTTTTACCTTTTGAATGGTCAGTTAGAGTTCCCATGATTGCCTCTGGACCAAATATGGTAAAAGGAAAAATAGAAAAACATTATACATCACTTGTCGATTTGCTCCCTACTTTTGTAGATATAGCTTCTAATGGTAAAACATTTGAATTTTCTGATAATATAGATGGTAAGTCTCTACTGGGCTTAATGCGTGGTGATAAAACTGAAATGTTAAATGAACTTATGTTAGAATTCACAGGTGAAGGTGTTTATGCTCCAGCTCTTATTTTTATTAGAGATGGAATTAAATATATTCACTGTAGAACAGATCCACCTATGATGTTTGATCTTAATGAAGATCCAAATGAAACAAAAAATTTAGCTGCACATCCTTCTTATTCTAATTTAGTAAAAGAGATGAAATCAGAAATAGAAAAAAGATGGAATTACGATGAGTTAGAACAAAAAATTATAAAATCTCAAAAGAGACGGCTTTTTGTTCAAAGTTCATTATTAAAAGGAAAATGGACTGGCTGGGATCACCAACCTTTTGTAGATGCAAAAAAAGCATATGTTCGCGGTGCAATAGATCCAAATACTACAGCAACTAAAGCACGTAAAAGATATCCATTTGTTGAGACTATAGAACCACATAATCCAAGAAAAAATTAGTAATTTATTAAAAACAATGAACCTATTAGATAAATTTTTACTGTGCCCGCCTATTTGGATAATAAGAATTACTGCTGCATCAATTTTATCATTATTTAGTATTTATACAGCTTTTTTTGGTGTCTTCCCAGATATGATACAAAGATCATTTCATATAGGTATCATTCTGTTTTTAGTTTATTTATTCCCATTACAAAATTTATCTTACAATGATTTATTAAGATCATTTAAGTCATATCTATTTATGATTTTATCTTTATTAAGCTTATTAGTAATGTTGTATCAAATTATTTTTTTTGATGCTATTAACGACCGTTACGGTGAGTTAACAAGTTATGAATTCTATTTAGGATTAGCTGCCACATTTTTTCTTTTAGATGCAACACGGAGAACAATAGGTTGGTCAATCTCCATCCTTGCAATTATATTTTTATTATATGCCCTTCTAGGAAATTATTTTCCTGGGGAAGCTGGTCATAGGGGCTATAGTTTACATAGAATAATGTCACATTTATATTTGGGTGGTAGTGGAATTTTTGGAACCCCCCTTGGTGTTACAGCAACGTTTGTTATTTTAATAGTTCTATTTGGAGCTGTTTTGGAAAACTCTGGTGCAGGAAAAGTTCTAATGGATATTGCAAACTCTTTAACAGGAAAGTCACGTGGAGGCCCCGCTAAGGCAGCTGTTGTTGGATCTAGTTTGATGGGAATGATATCTGGAACAGCGGTTGCTAATGTTCTTACTACAGGGACTATTTCAATACCTTTAATGAAAAGAACTGGCTATCGACCGGAAACAGCAGGAGCAATTGAAGCTGTAGCTTCAACCGGTGGTCAATTAATGCCTCCAGTAATGGGAGCTGCAGCATTTCTAATGTCTGATATGACAGGAATTTCATACTATGAAATTGCCAGAGCAGCACTTCTTCCGGCTGTTTTATACTATATAGTCCTTTTCTCAGTTGTTCATATTGAAGCTATAAAAAGAAATATTCCAATTATAGATACAAAGGATATTCCTTCAATTTGGGAAACTTTAAGGAAAGGGGGCCATCTATTACTATCCCTTCCTGTATTTATATATATGATGTTTGATGGTTATTCAGTTATGTATGCTTCTATATGGTCGCTTATGATGGCGGTTGCTCTTAGTTATATTAGAAGAGCAACATGGCTAACTCCTAAAAAGATACTTCGTACTATAGAAAATGGTGTAGATGCAGTAATTCCAGTAGCAACAGCTTGTGCCTGTGCAGGAATTATTATTGGAATTATCACTTTGACAGGGCTTGGATTAAAATTTTCATCTTTGGTTATATCATTGTCAGGAGGTAATATATTTCTGGCACTATTATTAACTATGATTGCATCATTAATTCTTGGAATGGGCCTTCCAACGGCAGCGGCTTATATTTTAGTTGCAACTCTTGCAGCACCTGCCCTTGAGCAACTTGGTATTCATCAGTTAGCAGCTCATCTATTTGTTTTTTATTCAGCTATGTTATCTTCAATTACACCGCCAGTTGCTTTGGCAGCATATGCTGCTTCAGGACTTGCAAATGCTAATCCCTTCAGAATAGCATTAGTTTCATGCCAATTTGGGGTTGCAGCCTTTATAATTCCTTACTTCTTTGCATACAATCCCGTTTTAATAGGTATTGATGCTTCTTTGCAGATGATCTTTTTAGCTGCATTTTCAGCAATTTTTGGATCGTTATGTCTGTCTATTTTTATTCAAGGGTGGCTGATCTCAAAATTACTTTTAATAGAAAGAATAGGCTATATAATTGTAACATTTTGTCTATTAAGCGTTTCATTTACAACAGATTTGATTGGTTTTGCTTTGTTAATAATATTAGTTTCATTTCATTATTTTGTAAGGAACCCAAAAAGGCAAATAGTGTGAAAGCTGTTTTTGTATTATTAGATTCTTTAAATAGGAAAGCTCTAGAGGTTTATTCTAATAAAACAAATATTAGAACTCCAAATTTTAAAAGGTTTCAAAAAAAATGTATTACATTTGATAATCATTATGTAGGAAGTCTCCCATGCATTCCAGCGAGGCGAGATCTACATACTGGAAGGATAAATTTCTTACATAGAAGTTGGGGACCATTAGAACCTTTCGATGAGTCTTTTCCTGAGCTTATGAAAAATAACGGCGTTTATTCACATATAATTACCGACCATCACCATTACTTTGCTGATGGTGGAGCAACATACCACCAAAGATATTCTTCATGGGAGTTAGTTAGAGGGCAGGCTATCGATAGATGGAAAGCAGAGGTAAAGCCAGACATTGAAGATTTAAAAAAGAAGTATCATAGTATTCAACATCACAGAAAAAATTATATGATTAATCGCGAGTACATCAATAAAGAAGATGAATATTGCACACCACAAGTATTTTCATTAGCCGAGGACTTTTTGGATAAAAATAAAAATCATGATAATTGGTTTCTTCAGATTGAATGCTTTGATCCACATGAACCATTTCATGCTCCCGATAGATTTAGAAAGCTTTATCCAAATGATTATGATGGCCCAATATTAGATTGGCCTATTTATGATAGAGTGACAGAAACTAGAGAAGAAATCTCAGAATTAAAGGCGAATTATGCAGCTCTCGTTACCATGGTTGATGAATATTTTGGAAAGTTATTAGATTACTTTGATAAATATAATTTATGGGATGATACTGCTTTAATTTTGACTACAGATCATGGTTTTTTGCTAGGTGAGCATGATTGGTGGGCTAAAAATAGAATGCCTGTTTACAATGAAATCTCACATATTCCACTTATGATTTACCATCCTAAATTTTCTAGAAATTCTGGCTCTAGAATAAAGTCTTTAACTCAAACAATTGACATAATGCCCACATTTCTGGAATTATTCAATATACCTATCCCAAAAGAAGTGGCTGGAAAATCACTCCTAGATATTCTTGAAAATGATGAGCAAATTCGCAAAGCTCTCATATATGGTTACTTTGGCTCAGCGTGCAATATAACTGATGGTCAGTATACCTATTTTAGATACCCAGAAAAAATGTCTGCTTCTGGGCTTTATGAATATACATTGATGCCAACTAGAATGACATCTCGTTTTTCTATTAAAGAACTATCAGATCTAACATTATCTGACCCTTTTGAATTTTCCAAAGGATTAAAATTATTAAGAGTTAGGCCAAAAGTTTCTGATAATAATGATCCTCTTGAAGTTCAAGGTATGTCTTTTGAAGATGTTAGATCTTTATTATTTGATATATCAAAAGATCCAGATCAAAAAATTGAATTAGATAAACCTGAAGTTGTAAATTATTTGTTAACAGAAATGTCGGAATTAATGAAAAAAGCTGACGCTCCTCAAGAATTATTTGAACGATTAAAACTTAATATTAATTAAAGAGATCTTTATGAGTAAAAAACCAAACATAATAATTATTATGGCAGATCAATTAGCTGCCCAAGCTTTAAGTTTATATGGAAATCCAGTTTGTAAAACACCACATTTAAATGAATTGGCTAATCAAGGAATAGTATTTGAAAACGCTTACAGTAATAACCCTGTATGTGTTCCAAGTAGAGCTTCTATGCTAAGCGGAATGTTATGCCCAGAAATCTCTGCATATGATAATGCAACTGAACTAGCTAGTTCAGTACCAACAATGGCTCATTACATGAGAAGCTTGGGATATTGGACCTTTCTTTCAGGTAAAATGCATTTTATTGGACCTGATCAATTGCACGGTTTCAATGAAAGGCTTACCACAGATGTCTATCCTGCAAATTACGATTGGATTGGTAATTGGAGTGAAGGTCCATCCTATGTGCCTTCTGGAACAGCTTTAAATGGAATTGTAGAAGCAGGACCTTGCATTAGAACAATGCAAGAAGATTATGATGATGAAGTTGAATTCCAGAGTTTAAGAAAAATTTATGACCTTGCAAGATATAATGAGCAAAATCCATTTTTTGGTGTTGTGTCTTTTACAAGTCCACATACGCCTTTTAATGTTTCTCAAAAATATTGGGATTTATACAACGATGAAGATATAAATTCACCTGACGTAGGTCCCATTCCTTTTGAAGAATTGGATTACTTTTCAAAATCACTTTTTTTTGCCCATGGTAGACATCGACATACTATCACTGAAGAACATATTAGAAAAACAAGGCAAGCTTATTACGGAATGATCTCTTATATTGATGACAAAATCGGTAAGATAGTAAGCCTTTTAAAAGAAACTAACCAACTTAATAATACAGCTCTTTTCTTTGTTTCAGATCATGGTGAAATGCTTGGTGAAAGAGGAATGTGGTTTAAACAATGTTTCTGGGAGTGGTCTGCACATGTACCTATGATCGCATCAATTCCAGGAGCTTCAAAAGGCATTAGATCATCTGTTGTCACATCTCTTGTAGATTTATTGCCAACTATTATTGAGATAGGCAATAAAAATAACAAAGTTTTTTCTGATAATTTATCAGGCAAAAGCTTAGTTCCATTTGCAAATGGTAATCAGGATATTTCAGATAGTATTGCAATCTCAGATTATTATCATATTGGACCTTGTGTGCCAACCAGAATGGTTAGAAAAGGTAGTTTCAAATTAATTTATACTCATGGTCATCCAAACTTACTATTTGATCTAAAAAAAGATCCTAAAGAACTTATTAATTTATCATCAAATGAAAAATATAAAACTACTTTAGACGAGCTTTTATCTATTTGTTTGAAAGACTGGGATCCAGATAAAATAAATAGTGATATTATAAAAAGTCAAAAAAGAAGGTTGATGATTAAAGCAGTCCCTGGTGATCCCCCAGATTGGGATTTTATATCTCAAAGAGGAGATGATAAACGTTATGTAAGAAAAGAGGGTGTAGATGCTACAAAAGGTAAATTAAGGATACCTCCTGTTGAGACAGTACCACCGGACATGCCTGCTTTAAGCAAGTTAGAAATTAATGAAATTATGACGGGGGAAAAAACATTTTTATTCAAAAAGCTAAATAAACTAAATCAATAAATAATATATTGATTTAGCCTATCTTGAATTTTGATTATTTAAATAGGAGAATCTTTGTATTGTGATCCAATGGTTTTCATTACGTCGTTAATTTTACCAACTTCATCACAAATTTTTATAATTGAAGGATAATTAGCAAAAGGACTCCCATTACATGCGTCTCTTAAGATAGCAAATCCTTTAGTATCCTTAACAGTCATTATACATGTAAATAAGAAAATATCTGCATAAGAGCAATTTGAACCTACCAAAAAAGAATTATTTGCAGACTTATTTATATGGAGCTCTAAATAATTTAATCTCTTTTGATGTAATGTTGTAAGGTTTTCTATAGCTTTTTCTTTGCCACCATCAGCAAGTGTATCTGTAAGGCGCAGATTTCTCCAAAAAGGTTCATTATGTCCAGTAATAATATCATGGAAAGGTGAGAGAACATATGAATAGTAATCTTGGACCCATCCCCAATACATTGCAATGAGCGCTGCTTCATCGGTTGATTTAGGAGTTAATGGACCATTATATTTTGAAACTAAATACTGAACAATAGACAAAGAGTCATTTAATTCTAATCCATTGCTATGATCTTTCATCCAAGGAACGGTTCCAAATGGAGCTTGCTCTTCCTTATTAAAGTCATCTCCCATAGGGCTTGAGTGTAAATTATTAACTTTAATATCATGCATAGCGCAAATAATCTTTATTTGTTCACCTCTTCCAATAATAGGAAAATATGCCAGATCAATTTCTTTCATCTATTTAGCTCCCTTTAACTTCTGCTTATTTGAATATGTTTAAGTATATATTAGTTTAAATTAAAGTTAATGCCAAAAACTTATTTTTCTAACCACCAACCATATAAGGCATTAATACAACTTCATTTTCTGGTTTAATAGGTGTAAACCATGAATTTTTATAAATCAGACCATCTATGGCAACAGAAACACCCCTTGAAATTTGAGGTTTTAATTTTGGGTATTTTAAGCATAAATTATCTAAAAGTTGTTTAAAGTTTTCAGCTTCAACTTCTACAAATTCATTATTTTCAGTTGCAGTTTGTAAAGATCCCCAAATCCTTACTTTAACCATTATTTAACTTTTTCTTTATTGCTGATAATACTTTCGGTGGAGACAATGGTAATTCTGAAAATCGAACTTTTGTTGCTCTTGAAACTGCATTGTTAATTGCAGCTAATGGGGGAACAATTGGTGTTTCACCAACGCCTCTAACACCATAAGGATGACCTGGATTTGGGATTTCAAGAATAACTGTTTCAATCATAGGTAGATCAGAGGAAACAGGAATTCTGTAATCCAAAAATCCAGAATTCTGAAGTTTTCCATCTTCACCATAGATATATTCTTCATTAAGTGCCCAACCAATACCTTGAACTGCGCCACCTTGCATTTGACCTTCCACGTATGATGGGTGAATAGCTTTTCCAGCATCTTGAAAAACTGTATATCTTAGAACTTTAGTTGATCCTGTTTCCTTGTCTACTTCAACGTCTGCCAAATGAACACCAAAGCTCACTCCAGCACCTTCTGCATTGACTTCGTGGTGGCCAGAAATAGGTCCACCTGTTTGTGAAGACATTGAAGCAATTTCTTCAATAGTTAAAGGATCAAATTTTCCTGCATTAGGTCCGGCAGGGATAGCTGAACCATTTTCCCATCTCACAGCATCCTCATCAATTTGCCATATTAAAGATGCCCTTTTACACATTTCTTTAATTGCAGCTCTTGCAGCTTTTATTGTAGCAAGTCCAACAGCAAATGTTACTCTGCTTCCATCTGTAACTTCATTATGTCCAAGAGAGTTTGTATCAGCTATTATTGTTCTAACCTTATCGTAGGAAATTCCTAACTCTTCAGCAGCCATTTGACTGATAGATGCTCTTGAACCTCCAATATCGGGATTTCCTTCAGTTACACCAACTGTGCCATCAAAATTTACATTCAGAGATACACATGTATCACCACCAAAATTAAACCAAAAACCACATGAGAGACCTCTACCTTGATTTTCTTTTAACGTAGCTTTGTAATGAGGATGTTTTTTTGCTGCTTCTAAAGTTGCTAATAAACCAATATCATCAAAAGTTGGTCCATATGAAGATACAGTCCCTTTTTTTGCTGCATTTTTAATTCTTGTGTCCAAAGGATCTATGTTAAGTTTTTCACATAATTCATCAATAACACTTTCTACAGCATATATTGCTTGTGGAGCGCCAGGTGCTCTATAGGCTGCTTGTTTAGGCCTATTTGTAAGAACATTCCAACCTTTTGTTATTACAGCTTTTAAATCGTAAGCTGCAAACGCACTTTGAGCCCCCATTTCAACTGTCCCATTTGGAAATGCTCCACCTTGATATCTTAAATTGGCTTCACCTGCTGTAATTATTCCATCATTAGTCATACCAATTTTTACATCAATCGATGACGAAACAGTTGGTCCAGTTGCCTTGAAAACCTCTTCTCTACTCATAACAAGTTTTACTGGGTTACCACTTTTTAAAGAAAGAGCTAATGCTATTGGTTCAATAAAAACACAAGTTTTCCCACCAAAACCTCCACCTATTTCAGATGGTGTAACTCTTAATTGTGAGGTTTCCATACCCATAATATCTGCACAAATTGCTCTAACATTATAGTGACCTTGAGTACAGCACCAAAGGTCAGCTTTACCATCTCCAGTCATTGAAGCTAAACAGGCATGAGGTTCTATATATCCTTGATGAGCAGCTTCAGTTTTAAAGGTTCTTGCAACAATGTTATCAGCTTTACTAAAACCTTCTTCAAGATTGCCATGACCAAACTCGTAATAACTCGTTACATTTTCAGAGTAACCCGAAGGTACATTCTCCAAGACATATCCTTTATTTACTACTGGTGCATTTAATTTCATAGCTTCATCAACATCTGTTACATGAGGCAGTAATTCATATTCTACTTTTATCAATTTTAAAGCTGATTTCGCAATTGAGTTTGTTAATGCTGCTACTGCTGCAACGCAGTGACCATCATAAAGAACTTTGTCATGAGCAATACAATTTAACAGAATGTCACTTGGATTATTATCTGAGTAGTTTTTAAAATCATTAGCTGTAACTACAGCTTTAACTCCTTCTAATTTTTCAGCTTCAGAAACATCTATAGACAAGATTCTTGCATGAGGGTGAGGGGATCTTAAAATCTTTGAATAAAGCATGTTTGGGACATAGAGATCAGCCCCATATTGCGCTTTCCCAGTTACTTTTTCAATTCCATCGGGTCTAGGAGGAGTTGTTCCAATAACTTTAAATTTTTGTTCATATGTATTATCTAATGGAGACATAGTTTTAACTCCTCATTTCCTTTGCCGCATCCATTACAGCTCTAATTATTTTATCATAGCCTGTGCATCTACAAAGATTTCCAGCCAACCAGTATCTTACTTCACTTTCGGTTGGATCGGGGTTCTTTTCTAAAAGTGCTTTAGCAGCAACTAAAATACCAGGTGTGCAAATACCACATTGTAAAGCTGCATGATCTAAGAATTTTTGCTGAAGTGGATGTAATTTTTCACCATCTGACATCCCTTCAATTGTTGTGATTTTAGCATTGTCAGCTTCAGCTCCCAACACAAGACAAGAACATACTAATTTTCCATCCAAAGTAATACTGCATGCACCGCAGTCTCCAGTTCCACAACCCTCTTTTGTGCCAGTTAGTTGTAATTTATCCCTTAAAACATCAAGTAGAGTTTCTTCAGGACCACAAAGAAATTCTAGGTTATCACCGTTAATATTTGTTTTAATATGCACTTGTGTCATTTTAAAATCCTGCTCTGGAATACGCTTTTTTTGCAGCTCTCGCAGCTAAAACGCCTGCAACATCTGTTCTAAATTCTACTGTTCCCCTTTTATCTGAAATAGGACTGCATGCATCTATACAAAATTGTGACATTTCTTTGATAGTGTTTTGATCTAAACGTGTTCCAATAAGAACCTTTGACGCTTCATGCACAACTTTAACAGTTGGAGCTACAGCACCTAATACAACCTTTGCTTTTTCACAAACACCATCTTTAGACATTGTTAAAGCAACAGCAGCTGAAACAACAGCAATATCCATTTCAGTTCTTGGGGTAAATCTTAAATATGAATCACTTGAAAATTTTGGTCTATATGGAATATCAATAGAAACTATAAACTCACCTTTTTTAAGCGAAGTTTTCCCTGGAGCTATAGGTATTTCTTCAACGTTACAAGACCTGTTTCCTTCAGGACTGAAAATATTTACTTTTGCTTCAACAGCTATTAATGCTGGTACACTATCAGCAGCAGGTGAGGCATTACACAGATTTCCAACCATTGTACATCTGCCTTGTATCTGTGTTGAGCCTATCAAATCAAGAGCTTCTACAACTCCAGGAATCATTCTACTAATATCTTCATGATCTTTTATCTCTGAGCCCGAAACCGCTGCCCCTATTCTATAAAAACCATCTAAAGCAACAATTTCACGAATACCAGGAATTTTTTTTATATCTACAATTAAATCAGGTTCAACTATTCCTGATTTCATTTGAACTAAGACGTCAGTTCCTCCCGCAAGAACTCTTGATACACCATTTTCTGAAAATAAGTGATTTGATGCTTCTTCAGCCGATAAGGGCGATACGTATCTCATAAAAACCTTTTTATAAATATTCAGTCAAAATATATATTTTGTAATATCATATATATTTAGAGTTGATAATATTTCCTTTCAACTGTATTGAAAACAAAATATTTAAAAATTATATTATTTAATTTAAATTTAATCTCTTAAAAAAATTAATATGAAAAAGAATTTAAGAAATATAGCTATAATTGCTCATGTTGATCATGGAAAGACTACACTTATAGACACAATGATGAAGCAAAGTGGGGTTTTTAGAGAAAATCAGTCAGTTGAAGAAAGATTGATGGATAGTGGTGATTTAGAAAAAGAAAGAGGAATAACTATTTTAGCAAAACCCACATCTATAGAGTGGAAGGAAACTACTCTCAACATAATAGACACTCCTGGACACGCTGATTTTGGTGGTGAAGTGGAGAGAGTTCTTGGAATGGCAGATGGAGTAATTCTTTTAGTTGACGCATCAGAAGGACCAATGCCTCAGACAAAATTTGTATTAGGTAAAGCACTAAAACAAGATTTACGTCCAATAGTGGTTGTTAATAAGGTAGACAAACAAGACAGTAGGGTGAATGAAGTAGTTGATGAAGTTTTTGACCTTTTTGTTGCTCTTGAAGCCAATGATGAACAATTAGATTTCCCCATTCTCTACTCATCTGGAAGAGATGGATGGTGCGTAAAGGATTTAAAAAATTCTAAAGATAATTTAGAACCACTATTGGACTTAATTATTGACTACGTTCCCGCCCCAAATGTTGATAAGAATAAACCTTTTGCAATGTTGGCATCTTTATTAGATTTCGATCCTTATCTAGGAAGGTGTCTTATCGGAAAAGTTCTGCAAGGATCAGTCAAAGTAAATGAAAATGTTAAGGTGCTGAACCTAGGAAATCTAAAAGTTGAAAATGGGAGACTTACAAAACTATTAAGGTTTCAAGGAACAAAAAAAATTCCTATAGAAGAAGTGTTTGCAGGTGATATAATTTGTATAGCAGGCCTTAATAAGGCATCAGTTTCTGATACAATTTGCAATGAATCTATAAATGATGCTCTTCTTTCCACTCCTATAGACCCACCATCAATGGCTATTACGATTACAGTAAATGACTCTGAATTTGCAGGAACAGAAGGAAAGAAAGTTACGTCAACATTAATAAGGTCAAGACTTTTAGCTGAAGCTGAAACAAATGTAGCTGTTACATTTTCTGAAAATGAGACTAAGGATGCCTTTGAAATTGGTGGTCGTGGTGAATTACAACTAGGAGTTTTAATAGAGACAATGAGACGGGAAGGCTACGAAGTGAATGTCTCCCGGCCAAGGGTTTTATTTAAAAAAAATGATGATGGTTCAAAGTTGGAGCCATTTGAAGAGGTTACTATCGATGTTGATGACGACTATTCGAGTGCAGTAATTGATAGTATGAACCAACGAAAATCAGAATTGAAGGAAATGAAATCTGGAGGAAAAGGAAAAACGCGATTAATTTTTAAAGCACCTTCAAGAGGCCTCATAGGATATCAGAATCAATTTCTTACTGAAACAAAAGGAACTGGTGTTCTAAACAGAGTTTTTGACGCATATGATATATTTAAAGGTGAAATTAAAGGTCGAAGAAATGGCGTTTTGATTGCTACAGATAGAGGTGAAGCTGTAGCATTTGCTCTTTTTAATTTGCAAAGCCGTGGGTCAATGTTTGTTGAACCAAAAACAAAGGTCTACAAAGGAATGATCGTTGGTGAACACAATAGGGATAATGACTTAGAAGTAAATGTTTTAAAAGGCAAGAAGCTTACAAATGTTAGAGCATCTGGCACAGATCAAGCTGTTATTTTAACTCCGCCACGTAAAATGACTTTAGAGCAAATGATGGCTTACATGGCAGATGATGAACTTTTAGAAGTTACACCTAAAAGTTTAAGATTAAGAAAAAAAATATTATTATCCCATTTGCGAAAACGTGCATCATAAATTTATAATAAAACATGTTTGAACTAAGTGTTTTATTTAGTCTTTGGGCTTTTATTATTTTGATGGTAGGAACTCCTGGCCCTGCAAACCTATTGGCTATGTCAGCTGGTTCACAGTTGGGGTTTTATAAATGTATATCTTTTAATTTGGGCTTAACTTTAGGTAAAATTTTACTAAATACTGCTATGGGCTTAGGGCTTGGAGTTCTTCTAGTAAATTTTACAACATTTCAAACTACAATAAAATTTATAGGTGCAGGCTACATGATTTATTTAGCACTTAAATCATGGAATACAAATATTAAGAATAATGAAGGAAAACCAAACATTGGATGGAAACAAGGAATTCTTGTGCATCCATTAAACCCAAAAGCATGGGTTATGACATTAATTGCATGGACTGAATTTGGTCCGCAGCTAGGGAACTTTACTGTACAATTTATAGTTATTACTTCCAGTTTCGCATTAACTCAGATTTTTGTGCATAATCTTTGGAGTTTATTAGGTGCCATATTGAGCAGATCATTGTCTAATTCCACTATTTTAAGCAGAGCATTAATTTTGATAACAGTGGCAGTCATTCTTTGGGCTGTGTTAATCTAGATAATTTTCAATAATAAATCTAAAAAATATTTAATAATTATATTGAGCTAAAAAACAGCTTAATTTATTTAGATTATTTTAAAAAATTAAAAATTGAAATTTCAAACCTCGGAAATAAAGATTAAGTACCTTCAAAAATTCTTAAATCTCTATCTGATCCATTATCAAGTGCCTTTAAAGCTTTTTGGTATTCATTGCTATTATAAGCTTTAATAGCTTTTTCTAAAGACTCAAATTCTACTAAAACTGTTCTCTCATTTTTACCATTTTCCTTAACAATTATATCTGTAGTTTGAGCAATAAATTTGCCTCCTGCAGATGCTATTGCTGGAAGAGCTAGTTTTATATATGCCTCCCTTTTCTTTGGGTTTGCAGGACTCCTGTGTGCAGCTAATATATAACCTTTTGGCATAATAATTCCTTTATACTTTAATCTTTTTTATAATATCCAACAGTGTCTCCTTTAGTTGTAACACCAAGGCCATTAATAGTTCGATTTACATAATTGAAATAACAAATTATTTGATTTGCTTCTAAAATTTCACCATCTGTAGCACCATTGTGTCTTAAAATAAGAACATCATTTTCATCCATTTTTGAAGGTGATAAAGTTAACTTTTCTGAATATTTCAAAAACGCAAGTTCCTTACCTTTAAAGGCGTCTGCTGGGTTTCTATTGTCTAAAGCCAATTTTATTTCCTTGCTTCTTTTAATATCATTTATTAAGTGGCACGCATTTGCCCAATGATTAGATAAGGAGTATTCGCAATTATTAATTATTGAAACATAAGAGCTTATAGTTTCTTGAAACCATTTAGGAATTGTATTAGTTTCATCATGTAAAACAGACCTATACAAAAATATGTGTCCTCTCATGGTACTTGGTCTTAAAGAATGCACCCTCATTACATTATCCACAGTGCCATGAGGTGTTCTGGCCAACTTTAAAACTTCATTTAATTCATTGTTTGCCTCACTATCATTAATCATTTTTATCCAAGCAGACATAAAATCTCCATCAGTTAGTTATAAAAAAAGGGCACAAATTTGCGCCCTTTTAAATTTTTTTAATTATTTTTTACAAGCCATGCTTTTTTGCAAGTTCATCAAAAAATCCTCTGGCCTTCTTTAGCTTTACCCAGTGATCAACAAAGTTAATCCATACCTGATCTGCTTGTGGAACTAGCATCGCAAGTGGAGTTGGATTTCTTGGAGCAGCTGGAATTTCTCTAATATTTGGATACTTCGCTAAAAGTGTTGAACCTTCAACATTAGACGTAATAAAAACATCAGAACGACCGGCTAATACTTCTTGATAGCCTCTTGCTGGAGCTTCAATAAGTGTTAAATCAGAGTTTGGAAACCAAGTTTTAGATAAGTTCTCAAAAGTTGTACCAAGAGTAGTTGCAGTTTTTACTCCAGCCTTATTTATTGAGTCCCATCCATCAAAACGAGAAATTTTATCTTCGGTAGTAAAAGCTTTAATCACAACAGCCATGTAAGTATCTGAATAGCCTGCCGCCTTCATTCTTTTAGCTTGTATGGAAGCAGAACCACTAATATCATAGTTTCCTGCAACAATACCATTGACTAAAGTTTTCCAGTCTGTAGGAACAAACTCAATTTCCACATCCATATCTTTAGCTAATTCCCTTAGGACATCTATATCAAATCCTTCGTATTCATTAGTAGTAACGTCACGCTTACTAAAAGGGGGAAAATCTCCAGTTGTTCCAGCTTTTAGAACGCCAGTACTTAAAATTCTATTTAAAGCAGACTCAGCTGAAGCTACTCCATTTAATGAAAGCATCATAACTAAAGTCAATGCTATTATTTTAATTATTCTCATATTTGTTCTCCTTAACAGTTAATGTTTAATCTATTTTGTTCTTTCTAAAATCATTTTATATCCATTATTACCATATTTTATAAATCGAGCAACACGCCCTATTGTTGTTGTGCTCACACCAGTTTCACTAGCTATTTCTCTATATGATTTCTTGGTACTTAATAATCTAGCAATTAACCACCTTGATGAAAATTCCTCAATTTCAGAAGGTGTGCACAAATCATGTAAGAATTTTTTGCACTCCTCTACTGTTTTAATACTAACAATAGCTTCACAAAGTTTTTCTTCGTCTTTATTCAAAAAATTATTTCCTAAAGTAATTAATATTTGTATTAATATATTAATACACTAATACTAATTTTGTAAATCTTTTTTTATATTTTATTCCTATCAAAATGATAAATTTTAAACTAAGTTAATTTAGATGTTTAAATTAAAGATGAATTTTTAGAAATGACGCCAGCTATAGAAATTAATAATGTAAGCAAATGGTTTGGAGAATTCAGAGCATTAAATGATGTTAGTTTGAAAACATCTCAAGGAGAGAAAGTTGTAATTTGTGGACCTTCTGGATCAGGAAAATCAACACTTGTAAGATGTATAAATAGATTGGAAATACACCAAGAAGGAAGTATTAAAGTTCAGGGTATTGAGTTAACAGATAAAAATTCTTCCATATCAGAAATTCGTTCTGAAGTAGGGATGGTTTTTCAGCAGTTCAATCTTTTCCCTCACTTAACAGTTCTACAAAATTTAACACTTGGACCTACCAAAGCACTCGGACTTTCACAGAAAGAAGCTAATGAAAGAGCTTTTAAATTATTAGAAAGAGTAAGGATACCTGAACAAGCTGATAAAAGACCTGGTCACTTATCAGGTGGCCAACAGCAGAGAGTTGCAATAGCAAGATCACTTTGCATGGAACCTAAAATAATGCTTTTTGATGAACCAACTTCGGCACTTGATCCTGAGATGATATCTGAAGTTTTAGATGTAATAGTCGATTTGGCTAATGAAGGAATGACAATGGTAGTTGTAACGCACGAAATGGGATTTGCTAGAAAAGTTGCAGACAGGATGGTTTTTATGGATGAAGGTAAAATAATAGAAACTGGTAAACCTAAGGATTTTTTTGATTCTCCTAAAACTGAAAGATGTAAATTATTTCTTAATCAAATTCTGCAACATTAAAAAACTATACAATTATGAAAAAACATTTTTTTATTCTCATATTTATATTAATTTTTTTAACTAGCTGTTCATCTCAACCTGGAGCGTGGGGATGGTATGTTATAGACCCTTCTACAAAAGGTGGATATAACAATGTAATGTTTCTTTTAAGTGGTTTTTCTGCCACTATTCAGCTTTCTTTGTTGGCAGCATTTTTTTCAATAATATTAGGTTTATTAGTAGCTTTACCAGGGATGTCTAAAAATTATTGGATAAGATTACCTAGTAGAACGTATATAGAATTTATTCGTGCAGTACCACTTTTACCTATGATGTTTTGGATTTTTTATGGTCTTCCAGTCATTTTAAAGTCTCTTGGTCTTAATATCCCTATTGATCCATTTTGGGGAGCAGTGGTAACCTTAGCAGTGTCTGACAGTGCCTTTACTGCTGAAATATATAGAGCAGGCATTCAGTCCATTCATAAAGGGCAAACAGAAGCTGCTCAAACAGTTGGTTTAAACTCTATCCAAACAATGCGGTATGTCATTTTACCACAAGCAATTAAAAGAATTCTTCCACCATTAGCTAACCAATTTATTTATATAGTAAAAATGTCAGCATTTGCTTCAGTTATTGGTATGCAAGAGTTGATGAGAAGAGCCAATGAAGTAGTTGTAAATGAATATAGGCCATTAGAGGTATATACTTTTCTGATTTTTGAATATTTAATTTTAGTTTTAATTATAAGTCAGTTAGTAAGATGGCTTGAACGAAAAATGGGATCTGATGAAAGTAAAGGTTAAACTAACCTTATAGTTGACGTTATAATACAATTTATTCCCTCAAATTTAATTTTCACAGGCTTTACAAATCTGCTATTTTAAATATATAGAACTATGATTAAATATAGTTTTTTAAAAAGGAAAATCATGGACTGGAAATCATTCTTATCAGATACAAAAAAAAGCTTTGCAAATCTTAATAAAAATATTCCTGAAACATTTAGCGGTTTTAATCATATGGGTAAGGAAGCTAAAAAGAATGGTGAATTAAATGAAAAGACGAAAGAATTTATAGCTTTGGGTATAGCAATAGCTACCCGATGTGAGAGTTGTATAGGATTCCATGTAGCTTCACTGGTGCGTCTTGGAGCAACAAAAGGAGAATTTATTGAAGCTTTAAGTATGGCCTCATATATGGGAGGAGGACCTTCGATTACATACAGTGCCAAAGCTTTAGAAGCATTTGAGCAACTTTCAAATGCTTAAATAAATCTAAAAGAGGTTATATATTTTAAAAATATATAAATAAGAAATGAGTTATACTGAGGCAAAACATTTAGAGCTTGATAAGATCCCTATTATAGATATCACAAAGCTATGTGACGATAGTGATCCTTTACCAGTTGCAAAAGAACTTCATAAGGCTAGTTCTGGGTTAGGTTTTATTTATATAAAGGGGCATGGAATACCTGAAAATGTAATTAGTGAATTAAGAGATGAAGGACTAAATTTTTTTAGAACTGATGAAGCAAAAAAAGCAGATGTAAAAATTACAGAAAAACATCGTGGATGGTTAGGATACGGTGGTGCTAAAATGAAAGATGATGCTAAAGCAGATCTGAAAGAAAGTTTTTTGTGGGGATATCAAAGTAAAGATGGAATTTTACTAAATAATCACCCACTTCGGGGCCCTAATATTTGGCCAAGCTTTCAACCAAAGTTAGAAAAAAATGCTGTAGAATATTTCAATTTTGCTGATAATCTAGCTAGAAATCTAATGAGAGGATTTGCTCTAGGACTAGGTTTAGAAAAAAACTTCTTTTTAAAAAATTCTGAAAATCCTCTGAGTAGAGCTTCTTTAGTATATTATCCAAACCAATCACCTGAGCATGGCAAAAATCAATTTGGAGTAAGCTCTCATACCGATTTTGGTGTTTTGACTGTTCTTTGCCAAGATTCAGTTGGTGGACTCCAAATTCAAGATATAAATGGAGAATGGTTTCATGCACCGCCTATAGATAATACTATCATTGTTAATGTTGCAGATCTTTTATCAAGGTGGACAGCGGGCGAGTATAAATCCACTCCTCATCGAGTTGTAAATAACTCTGGAAAAGAAAGACTTTCAATCGTACTTGCATTTGATCCAGATCCTGAAACTATTATAGATCCAAAAGATATTTTTGGTAATGACTTTAAAGGGGGCGAAAAATCCATTACATGTGGTGAATATTTAATTTGGAGATTTGGCAAGGCCTTTTCTTATAGAAAATAATACTATGATTTACTCAGAAAATTTAAAAAAAGGGGTAAAAAATTTATTATATAATTGCGCAAATATCTCTAAAAATGAAACTCTAATAATAATTTTGGAAGATCCTGCTTTAGGATGGTATAAAAAAGATATTGCAGATGCTGTAAAAAAAGAAGCAGAAGAAACTGGCATCAAGACAACTATTTTAGAAGTTGATGGGCCACAAAATGATTCTAAAAATAAACTGACTGAAACCATCAATGATTTTGATTGCACGATTTTTTTTGCCAGAATAGGTGATCAAGATAGATTTGATACTTCATCATTTAAAACTAAAAGGGTTATGTCTTACGCAAGAAGTGCAGAAAATTTAGCTTCAAAATTTGGATGTACTCACCATCAATCATTACTGGAGTTTAAGAAAGCAATAAATACAATATTTGCAAAAGGTGGTAATATTCAAATAACATGTCCATTAGGAACTCATTTTTCTGGAGAAATAAATAAATCAAACATTGAGGAAAATCTCGATGTAGGTGTTTTACGATTTCCAATGTTAGTTCCCACTCCCATAAGTGCAAATGCTTTTTCTGGAAAAGTAGTTCTCTCTAAGTATTTAACGCCCACTGGATCTAAAGTATATGAACCAGCTAGTATAGCTCTAAGTGAAGATGTTTTAGCTATTGTTGAGAAAGGAAAGATTTCTCATTTTGAGGGAGATAAGGAGACAGTAAAAAAAATTCAAAACCACTATGAAAATATTTCTAAAATGTTTGAAATTGAAAAATACAATATAGATTCCTGGCATGCCGGAATACATCCAGGCACTTATTACGAAGATAATATAAATGATAACCCAGACCGATGGTCCAACACTATTTTTGGTAGCCCAAAGTTTTTACATTTTCACACTTGTGGTGATTATGCACCAGGTGAGATTTGTTGGATGGTTGAAAATCATAGTATATATATTGATGAAAAACCATTGTGGAAAGATGGAGTTTTAATGTTCAATAATTTTGAAGAAACGAGAGAATGTGTAAGTAAGTGGGTTGATTTACAGGAAATTTTTATTAAATAAAAATCATTACAGAAGGATGATAAATTGAATATAGATGAAGATAAATTAGATAAATTAGCAGAACTTTCAATTAAAACTGGAGTTGCATTACAGAAAGGCCAAGACCTTTTATTGACATCTCCGATAGAAGCCTTGCCGCTTGTTAGACGCATTGTTGCTCATGCTTATAAGGCAGGTGCTAATGTTGTTACTCCATTGTTTTCAGATCCAGAAATAACAATATCTAGGTTCAAATATGCATCTGACCAATCTTTTGATAATGCTGCAAACTGGTTATATAATGGTATGGGTGAAGCTTTTGATAATAACACTGCAAGATTAGCAGTTGTAGGAGAAGATCCACTATTATTATCAGGTCAAGATCCCAATAAAGTAAGCAGGGCAAATAAAGCAACGTCTATTGCAGCAAAACCAGCCATGGAAAGAATTACAAGATTTGATATAAACTGGAATCTTATATCATGGCCAGGAAAAGCTTGGGCTAAACAGATATTTCCTGAACTTGACCCTGACAACGCTCAAAAAAAACTTGCTGACGCAATATTTACTGCTTCAAGAGTTGACAGCACAGACCCAATATTAGAATGGGAAAAACATAATAAAAAACTAAGAAAATGGTCGGATTGGTTAAATAATAAAAATTTTTCCTACTTACACTACAAAGGTCCAGGTACAGATCTAACTGTTGGTCTAGCAGAAGATCATGAGTGGATGGGAGGCGCTTCAATGGCTCAAAATGGTGTCGTATGCAATCCAAATATTCCATCCGAAGAAGTTTTTACAACACCTCATGCATATAAAGTTGATGGAGAAGTATGTGCAACAAAACCATTATCTCATCAAGGAAGCTTAATCGAAAATATAAAAGTTAAATTTAAAAAAGGCAAAATTGTTGAAGCATATGCTTCAAAAGGAGAGGAAGTATTATCAAAAGTTCTAGACTCAGATGAAGGCGCGCGGCGTCTTGGAGAGGTTGCCCTTGTGCCTGATAATTCTCCAATTTCAGAAACTGGCTTGCTGTTTTATAATACACTTTTTGATGAAAATGCTGCATGTCATATTGCTCTTGGACAATGTTATACAAAATGTTTTAAAAATCAAAAATTTACAAAAGAAGAAATTACCTCTAAAGGTGGCAATTCAAGTATAATTCATATTGATTGGATGATAGGATCTAAAGAGATTGATATAGATGGAATTTTAGAGGATGGTACTAAGATACCTGTATTTAGAAAAGGGAAATGGGCACAAAAATTCTAAAGAATAAACTTTCATTTTTTTTTCTTTAACAGACAATTGAATATCCCATATTAAACATTCTGAACATCCTCAGAATATAAAAGGTTGCAGGTTTTAGTTTAAAAGAATTAAATTACCATGACAGAAAAAAAAATAAAAAAATAATTTTTTGACTATGGAAAAAATTCAAGACTATTGGGTTGAACCTTTTTTGACATTAATTGAATTATGTAAAATAAAACCTAATGAAAGTATTATAGTTTTAACGGAAACTCGAAGTAGAGAGTTAAATGTAATTATTCTTGAGCAAGCAATAAAAAAAATAGGATTGGAATTCAATAAGATTGAAATACCTTCAAAACCTTATTTGATAGATCCTATAATAAAATCAACGGGCTCTTCAAATATACTAGACGGAAATAATCTTTATATCAAAAAATTGAAGGAAAGTGATATTATTTTTGACCTTACAAAAGAGGGTCTGATGCATTCAAAACAAACTAAAGAAATTCTTTCCTCAGGTACCAGAATAATGAATATTTCTGATGAACATCCTGAAATTCTTTCAAGACTAAAACCTGATATAGATTTAAAAGACAGAGTTAAAGAAGCTGTTTCTCAATGTCGAAGTTCATCAATTATGAAAGTTACATCTGATGCTGGTACCAATTTGAAAGTGAATATGAAAAAAACTAATACTGTTGGTGTATGGGGTTGGACTGATAAGCCTGGTACACTGGCTCATTGGCCTGGAGGATTAGTAGTAAGCTTTCCAAATGAATCATGTGTAAATGGAAAACTTGTTTTTCAAACTGGTGATATTAATTTAACTTTTAAAAAATATTTTGATACAGAAGTTTCATTTGATATTGAAAATGATTTTATAAAAAAAATATATGGTAAGGGTGCTGACAAAAAACTTATAGAAAAATATTTTAAAAGTTTTAATGATAAAAACTCATATGCTACAAGTCATGTCGGTTGGGGTCTTAATAATAAAGCGAGATATGAAGCTCTTACTATGTATGATAAGTCTGAACTTAATGGAACAGAATTAAGAGCATTATCTGGATGTTTTCTTTATTCAACAGGTGCTAATGAATTTGCTAATAGGTATACCGATGGTCATTTTGACCTGCCAATGATGGATTGCACAATTTCTCTTGACGATGAGGTTGTTGTAAAAAATGGTCTAGTGATATAGATGCTATCAACTGGAAAAATCTCATACTATGAAAAAGGAATTTCCAATGAAACTATAATTTGTTTGCATGGGATTGGTGGTGATTATGAAAGTTTTGAACCACAGGTAAATGGTCTTTCGGATAAATATCGTATTATTTCTTGGAATATGCCTGGATATAGGGACTCAAAGCCACTGGAAAAGTACTCTTTTGAAAATCTATCTATTGCCTTGAATGAGTTTTTATTAAATTTAAATTTAGAAAAAGTTAATCTTATGGGCCAGTCAATTGGTGGAATGTTGGCCCAAGAATTTTATTATCATTATCCGAAGAAAGTTAAATCATTAATATTAATAGCAACAACATCAGCTTTTGGTGGTAAAAACCAAGATTTTAAAAAACAGTTTTTGGAAAAACGCTTAAAACCAATTTCAGAAGGAAAAAAAATGAAGGAATTAGCAAAATATTTCGTACCTTCAATATTATCTAAATCAGCCTCAACTGATGTTATTAATAAAGCTATAAAATCTATGGAGAGAGTTTCTGAAGAAACTTATAAAAACGTAATAGAATGTTTAGTAACATTTGATAGATATCATGATTTACCCCTAATTCAAGTACCCTGTTGTTTGATTTCAGGTTCTGAAGATACGAATTCTCCAAGCAAGACTATGATGAAAATGTTTGAAAAACTGCAGTTTGGTGAATATTATGATTTAGAAGATACTGGTCATTTAGTTAATCTTGAATCTCCAGAAAAAACAAATAATATAGTCTTGAAATTTCTTGATAAAATTAAGAAAAATTTGGAAACGTAAATGAATAAAGATTGTCCAATATTCGAACCCAGCGAATGGCGCCTCACAAAACTTCAAAAACAACTTTGTAATGAAACAAGATCAATTGCTTCTAAAAATTTTGTATCAAGAGCAATTAAGCATGATATAGAGGCGTCATTTCCAACTGAAAACTACTCAGACTTATTTAAAAATAATCTTATGGGAATATGCATTCCTAAAGAGTATGGAGGACGAGATGCAGATTTAAAAACATATATGCTTGCAGCATCTGAAATTGGCAGATATTGCGGAGCAACTGCACTTACATTTAATATGCATGTAAGTTCTTGTCTATGGACTGGGTTTTTAGCAGATAATCTTGATATGGATGAGGCAAAAAGAAAAGAGCATCATAATCTCAGAGGATTGCATTATGAGAGAATTCTCTCAAATGGATCAATATATGCGCAACCATTTTCTGAGGGAAATGCATCTGCCGCTGGAAAATCAGCTTTTGGAACAACAGCTCTAAGAACATCAAATGGTTGGATAGTTAATGGAAAAAAAATTTTTGCATCTCTATCAGGCCATGCAAATTTTTATGGGGTTTTATGTACTGAGCTTTTGGAAGAAGATGCTAAACCATCAAGAGCAAATACAATGTACGTCGCAGTACCAGCCGACCAAAAAGGTGTCAGTGTGGAGGGTGAATGGAACCCGCTTGGAATGAGGGGCACAGTATCGCGAACGTTAATATTCAAAGATGTATTTATTCCATTTGAAGAACAGCTGATGCCAAGGGGAATTTATTATAATGCTGCTAAACAATGGCCACATATGTTTATGACCTTAACCCCAAGTTATATAGGAATAGCTCAAGCCTGTTATGATTTTACCATAAGATATCTAAGGGGGGAACAACCCGGAATGTCTCCCGTAAAGAGAAGAATGTACCCAACAAAACAGTTAACTGTAGCACAAATAAAAATCATTCTTGAACAAACAAAGGCTATTTGGTTTCAATCTATTTCTGAAGCGAAACCCAATCCATCTAAAGATCAAATAATGAGGGCATGGTCAGCGCAGTATTCAGTAATGGAAAATGTAAATGAAATTGCTCGTTTAGCAATTAGAACTTGCGGTGGTCAGTCAATGTTAAAATCACAGCCTCTAGAGAGGTTTTACCGAGATAGTAGGTGTGGAGCATTAATGTTACCATGGACTGCAGAATTATGTTTAGACATGATTGGTAAAGGTGCTCTTTATGAACGTGGTGAGGTCGATGAGGATTGATCATTGGTTATCTGAAACACAAAAAAAATATCCACAAAAAACTGCAATTATTTTTAAAGGTAAAAATTGGACATTTACAAAATTAAATATATTAATCAGTGAAACATCTTCTTTTCTTCAAAATCAATGTAAATTAAAAACAGGCGATAGATTTTGTTTTTACGGACTAAATAATCCAGAACAAATAATTCTTTTATTCGCTGCTTCAAAAATTGGTGCAATTATTTTTCCAATTAATTGGAGACTAGCAAATCCCGAGATTGAGTATCAAATTAAAAACTCAAAACCAAAACTAATTTTCTATGACCCACGATTTGAAAATAACTTAGAAAACTTAAATATAAATAAACTTATTAAAAAAATTTCAATCAAAAAAACTATTAAAACAAAAAACAACCTTTCTGATGAGAGAAAGAATAAATCACAAGTTAAAAGCCTAGATAATAATAATTTGCCGTTATTACTCGTTTATACATCTGGTACAACAGGAAAACCTAAGGGAGCATTAATCAGTCAGAAGTCAATAATTTGTAATGCTAAAATGAGTCATGATGCACACTCTTTAAACCCTTCAGATAAAGCGTTAATATTCTTACCTCTATTCCATGTCGGTGGTATAAATATTTTATTTCTTCCAGCATTATTTATTGGAGCAACGACAGTACTTCAAGAAAAATTTGATTCAGCAGAATCTATAAATAACATTGATAAATATAGAATTACTCAAATTTTAACTGTTCCCACAATTTTAGACCAAATGATAACCCATAACTTATGGGATAAAATTAACCGAAATTCAATTAAAGTAATATCAATTGGATCTACAAGAGTTCCTTTAAAGTTAATTAAAAAACTTCATGCATTCAAAATTCCAATTATTCAAATCTATGGTGCAACAGAAACTGGTCCTATTGCCATTTATCAGAAAGCCAAAGATGCTTTTGAAACTGAAGGGTCAATTGGAAAAGCTGGTAACCTTTGCAAAATAAAATTAGTTAATAAAGATTTAGAAGAAGTTGAGATTGGTTGTGCTGGTCAAATATTAGTAAAAGGAGATAATATACTAGATGGGTATTGGAATGATAATATTGCAACTAAGAAAAGTATAATTGATGGATGGTTTTTGACAGGCGACATGGCTAAAGTTGATAATTTTGGAAACTATTGGTTTGTTGATAGGATAAAAAATGTTATAATTTCAGGTGGTGAAAATATCTATCCTGCAGAATTAGAAATAATCCTTTCTGGCCATAAAGATTTAAAAGAATTTTTAGTTATTGGTAAAAATGACCCCATTTGGGGGGAAGTGCCAGTAATTGTTGCAGTTAGTAAAAAAGAAAACTTAAAACCAGAAAATATACTTTTATTCTTTGAAGGCAAAGTTGCAAAATATAAGATACCTAAAGAAGTAATTTTTGTAAGTGAAATACCTAAGAATGCACTTGGTAAAATAATAGTTGATGATGTAAAAATTTTAGTAAATTAAAGTTTATTTATTAAATAATTTATTTTGGATTACTTTTAAAATAATTGGTATCTTTGATCTAAATTTGAAAGTAACAGGAACGCCAAAATCGCCTTGGAGTGATGCATGGTATCTTCTTTCTATCCAACGGTTCATCTCTATATCAAAATACCATACAATTGTGCATGCAAATGTCCAAATATGGAGTGGGTTTCCGTTCTTCTCAACCATATGTTGTGTGCCACGAACTTCTGACCATGCAAGTGTATCATCTTTTGATTTTTCAGCATTATAACGATCTATATTAAGCCAAACTGAGAGCCCCGAACTAGAGGCTTGTTTTATAGCATTGCTATAAAATCTTTCCCAATCTTCAACATTGTCCATAACAACAGTTTTTCCATTGAAAGGGTCAAAATCAACAGTACCCCATGTATCATTTATATTAGATCTAAATCTCTCATAATCATAAGCTTCAACGGAATCAAAAAGTTCTATACATTCTGATAATAAAGGGCTTTTTTTATCTATTTTTTTTGATAATTTTACGTATTTAGTTTCCATATAATTAATATGGGATGTTTTCTAATTTTGTCTAATCAAAACATCATTGAAGGAAGAAATAAAGCAATTGCGGGAAATAAAACTATGATAGCAAGTCTAATAATATCTACAACCCAAAATGGTGTTACTCCATAAAATATTGTACCTACTGAAACATTCTTTACAACACCTTTTAAAACAAAAACATTAAGTCCTATAGGTGGTGTAATTAAACTAATCTCAGTAACAACAACAACCAAAATTCCAAACCAAATTAAAACTAAATCAGCACCCAAGCCAAGTTCAGGTGCAAGGCTTTTTACCAATGGAACAAAAATAGGAACAGTAAGAAGTATCATTGACATTGATTCAAAAACACAACCAAGAAGTATATAAATTAGTAAAATTATTCCAATAACAGCCATCGCTGAAAGATCAAAAGAATTGATTATTCCTAATAAGGCATCTGGCAATCCTGCTCTGTTAAGAAAATTAGAGAACATGGTAGCACCAAATAATAATGCAAAAAGTTTTGCAGCCAAAACTGATGCATCTCTAAAAACATTAAAATACTCCGATATTTTTAGATTGCCACTTGAAATTGCGATTACAAGAGCACCAGCAGCTCCCATTCCTGCGGCTTCTGTAGCAGAAAAAAGGCCTATATAGATACCTCCAATTACAAATACAAAAAGTGCTAGAGTAGTCCATACATCTTTTAAGGCTAATAACCTATCAGACCAACTAGTGCTCTCTCCTGCAGGACCTAAAGATGGGTTTCTGGAAACAACAAAAAAAACTGCTAACGTATAAAATAAAATACCCAACATGCCAGGGAGAAAACCAGCCATAAATAATTTTCCTATAGATTGTTCTGTTAACAAGCCATAAATCACTAAAATAACACTTGGTGGTATAAGTATTCCTAAAGTTCCACCAGCAGCTATAGATGCTGTAGCAAGTGAATCTGCATATTTATATCTTCGCATTTCTGGCATTGCAACTTTAGACATTGTTGCAGCGGTTGCTATCGAAGAGCCTGATATAGCAGAAAACATTCCACAAGCAACAACTGTTGACATAGCTAAACCACCCTTCTTATCTCCTAAGAAAGCATATGCTGCTCTATAAAGCTGTTTTGCCATTCCACCCTTTTCAACTAATAATCCCATCAAAATAAAAAGAGGTAATACTGATAAGGAATAACTTTGACCCAGATCCATTACTAGGCGTCCAATGTTCGAAATAGCTGCTCTGTAATTAGTTAGTTCACCAAATCCAATTACTCCAACTAAACCCATAGAAAGAGCCAAAGGAAATCTTAAAAAGGCCAATATTAGTATCGCCGAAAATCCTATAAATGATATTGTTAAAGGCCCCATCAATTAGTTTCCTCATACTCATCTTTTGGTTCAGCATTAGAACCAGGTTTCAATAAAACCAAAACAAATTTTAAGTAAATCATAAAAACTGTAAAGTATATAGATACAGCAATAAAAGTGTCTAAATAAACTTTTGGTAAAAACTCACTATTTTTTCTAGCGAGAAATGAAGGTGCAATAATATATTCATATGTATCGCCATCTTCTAAAGAACGCATTGCTAAACTAAAAGTTTTATCTCCTATAACCCATAAAGAATAGCCTCCAATAGCTAGGAATAGTAAACCCAATGCCCATCCTAAATATCCTCTTTTGAAAATTGGAAACAAATCAACTATAATATGCTCATTTTTAAAAAACATATAAGGCAAAGAGAAAAATATCACTCCTGCCATACTTACTTGGATTATTTCTGCGCCAGCGTAAAGTGGCGAATTAAAAAAATACCTTCCAACAACATCTATACAAGTTACAACAACAATCCAAAATAAGACAAATCCTGCCAATAATGCAATAGAACGGCTAACCTTAAGGGCTAGCCGTTCTATATAATCTAGTATTTCATTCATGTAATGATGAACCTAAATTTTAGTTACCTGAAAGTAAGTTTTCTACTTTAACTTCCTCTTTAAAATAAGATAATGCTCCACTGGCATCTACACCAACTGCATTAATTTTAGCTAAAACATCATCAATAACAGGTCCCATTTTTGCTTTAAAGTACTGTCTTTCGTCATTATTAGCTATAGTAAGCTCATGGTTATATTCAGCAGCTGAAGCTTTACCTACTTCATCAGCCTGATCCCAATAGTTACCAATTTTTCTAGATAATGAAACACCTCTCATATCATCAATACACTTCTTATGAGATGCTGATAAATCATTGTAAGTATCATTATTCATAATTACAGCAAATGCAGTAGTATACATTCCATCAGGATTAGATAATGAATATTTTGCTAATTCAGCAATCTTAAATGCATGCATTGTTTCAAATGGAAACATAACTCCATCAGCAACACCACCTGAAATTATTTCATAAACTTTTGGAGCCGGTGCATTGACGCCTGCAATTCCAAGAGCAGTTCCAATTGCGTTAGCAACACCACCACCAACTCTCATCTTAACACCTTCAAGTTCTTTATATGAGGTGATTTTTTTAGTAGTGTTTGCCATACCAGGACCATGTGTAAAATTAGCTAAAATTTGAACTCCTTTTGCTTCACCAGCCGCTTCTAAATATTTTTCATAAGTTTTTTGGAAAGCAACTGACTTTTCTTGTGCATTGCCAGGTATAAGAGGTAATTCAGCAATCATTGTTGTCACAAATTTGCCAGGTGTATAACCATAGACAATCCAAGTCATATCAGCAACACCATCTCTTATTGAATCATATAATGCTGGTGGAGGAGCAAGACCATATTCAACTTTAAGACCAAGTGTTCCACCAGAACAGCTATTTAATTCATCATTCATCCATGGAAAAACATTTTCATTTTGAGTGTGAAAAGGTGCCGCCCATGAGGCAACTGTTAATACTTTATGCCCATCAGCAAAAGCACTAAAAGATAATAGTGTAGAAATTACTGATACACTAATACCAGCTAAAAATTTTTTCATTTTTCTCTCCCGCGATTTTTAAATTAGTTAATAGAGTAACGTTAAATTAATAATTCTATACTTTATTAATTTAAAATAAAAAATCTAGTATTTAATTTTAATATTAATAAGAAATCAATAATTACTTTTTCCAAGTCTCATCAATTTTATCCAATATTCTCCAAAAAGCTGGCCATTCAGGGTGTCTAACCTTTGCCCCAGCTTGTGCGCTACCACCTTCAAATTGTTCTCTAGTATTAATTAGAACTTCCTTTGGTATAGTGCTAATTTCAGCATTTGAAGCCATTAATTTTAATTGAACCTCAGTGTTTCTTACAAAATGTTGATGACGTATAAAAGCCCAAGCAGCAGTTGGGCCTGCCGTAATTAATCCATGATTTCTCATTAGTAATGTATGATTTGAATTGCCAAGTGCTTCAATTATCTTTGCTTGTTCATCGTTTTTTAAAACAATTCCATCAAAATCGTGATAACCTACTCTTTCATATAATTGGCAACCTTCTTGAGTAAGAGGAATGAAATTGCTTTTTGAAGCAGCCAAAGTTTGACTATTAATTTCATGCGAATGCATAACACAGTGTAGATCACTAGATCTAGCCTGATGAATTGCTGAATGAATTAAAAAACCAGCCTTATTTACTGGTAAATTATCATTGCTCAATTTATTACCATCTAAATCAATAAGAACTAAATTTGAAGCACAAATTTCATTATAACTCAAACCAAATCCGTTTATTAAAAAAGTATCTGTATCAGGCACTCTAAGGGTGATATGATTGTAAACTGTGCTTGTCCATCCATAATAATGAGCAAGTCTGTAACAAGCAGTTAAATTAACTCTTGCTTCCCATTCATTTTGAGAAAATTGACTTGGCTTATTAGGAAATTCAATATCTAAATTTTCCATATTTAAATTCCATAAAGTTGTTAACCTTTAATAAATAATAAAAATAAATTAATTTTAAAAATATATTTATATGTGTATCGTTTGGCGATACAATTTCTAACAGAAAATAGTATAATATTAAAATTTGATTTATTTTGATCTATATTAAAAAATTTTCTAGTGGAAAAAGATGATAATCTTAGGATTGGGATATATAACAGTCAAGTCTGATAAATTAGAAGATTGGACGGAATTTAGCAGCGATTATTTAGGAATGCAGCTGGTTGATAAAACTCGTTCATCAGCAATCTTAAGAATGGATGAGAGAAAACAAAGGTTTGTTATTACCAATGAAACTAATGCTTCAAATATTTTTGGATGGGAAGTAGAAGATAAAATTAGTCTTAATACCTTGGCAGCTAGGCTTGAAAAAGCTGAAATAAAGATTAAAAAAGAGCCAACAAAGATCGCTGAACAAAGATTTGTTTCTGAAGTAATAAGCTTTACTGATCCTTCTGGTAATAAGCATGAAGCTTTTTATGGGCCAGAATTAAGTAATGAAAAGTTCAAACCTGGGCGGCCAATCTCAGGTTTTAGGACTGGAACTTTAGGTTTGGGTCATATTGTTTTGAATGTCGAAAAATTAGACAATACTCAGTGGTTTTTTCAAGATGTTCTTGGATTTAGACTGAGTGACTATATGTTAAGACCTTTTAAAGCTTATTTTTTTCATACAAATCAGCGTCATCATAGTATTGCTCTGATAGAAACTGGAATAAATAAAATTCATCACTTAATGATAGAATTGTATAGCTTAGATGATGTGGGCCAATGCTATGATATTGCTTTATCAAAAGAAAATAGAATAGGAACTACATTTGGGCGTCACATCAATGACAATATGACTTCATTTTATAGTTACTCCCCGTCAGATTTTCTTTTTGAATATGGCTGGGGTGGGAGAACTATAGATGTTGAAAATTGGGAGCCAGAAGAAGTAATATATGGGCCTAGTTTGTGGGGTCATGATAGATTGTGGATGCCTGATGATCAGCTTAAGCAAGCTCAGGACGTAAGATCACAGGCTGCTAAAAATAATGTAAGAATCCCAGTTAATGTTATGCCAGGAAATTATAATTTAGGTGTTGGTGAATGTCCTTGGTGGAACTCAAATCTAAAAAAATAATATATATCTAAATCATTGGAAAACCTGATGACTAAAAAAAACTTTTTGAACAATGCTATCCTTCATCACTTGTCTATACAAAGTCCTAATCCAGAAGGCTTATCGAAATTTTATTCTGAAACTATAGGTATGGAACAAAAAGGTATTACCCACCAAAAAAAATCAAAATGGATGTGTTTTGGGAATGATAGAAGAATTATTTTTTCTTTGGGAGAAAAAAAGAAATTAGACTTTGCTGCATTTTCTTTGAAGGATACTAATAATTTAAATGATTTTAAAGAAATAGTACTATCAAATAGTGTTGAAATTGAAGACTTTGAAACTCCTTTTTTTGAAAAAGGATCATTTTCTGTCAAAGACCCTGACGGAAATGTTTTAGTTTTTGGTCTATCAAATAATAAAGAGGGTATAGCTTACTCTTCTACTTATAAAGATAGTATTTATGGTCCTCTTCAGCATCTAACCTTTAAGTCAAAAAATGTAGAAAGGTTTGAAAAATTTTATGAGGAAAAATTAGGTTTTTTTGTTTCTGATCGAGTGATGAAAGATAATGGTGATTTTGCTACTAGTTTTTTGACTTCTAATCATGAACATCACACAATAGCATGCTTTAAAGCTGATATAGTGGAGATTGATCATCACAGTTATGAAACTGGTGAGTGGAATAGAATAAAGGATTGGTGTGATAGTCTTGAGAAAAAAGGTATTCAGTTAAAATGGGGACCAGGTAGACATGGACCTGGAAATAATTTATTTATTTTTATTGAAGATCCAGACACTAACTGGATAGAAATATCTGCAGAATTAGAAATCATTCATGATAGAGAAGTCAGAGTTTGGAAACATGAACCTAAGACCCTAAATTTATGGGGCCCACACTCAATAATGAGATCATAAAGTAAGGAGAAAATATGAAGTATGTAAGTTTTTTAAATAAAGGTAAAAAGTGTTTTGGAATTTTATTAGATGATAGAATTGTTGACTTAACATCTCATTATGAACGTTACAGAGAGGGTATGGAATGGATCCCAAGTTTAAAATCTGCTTTAGAGCATGGTAAGATTAACGAATTAAATAATCTTGATTTAAAAGAACTTCCACAAGTTATGCTTGATGATGTTGAGTTAATGCCTGTGATACCAAACCCAGGAAAAATATTCTGTGTTGGACTTAATTATGAGAATCATAGAGCTGAAACTAAAAGACCAGTAAGTTCACACCCTACAATATTTACAAGATTTTCTGATTCTCAAACAGGTCATAATACTAAAATAATTTGCCCTAAAGTTTCAGATAGGTTGGATTATGAAGGTGAAATGGCAATAATTATAGGTAAATCTGGAAGATATATTGACGAAAATAGTGCCATGCAGCATATAGCTGGTTATGCTTGTTATAACGATGTTACTGTAAGAGATTGGCAAAAACATACCTCTCAATTTATTCCTGGGAAAAACTTTAATAAAACAGGTGCCTTTGGTCCTTATATGCTTACAACTGATGAAGTGCCAAACTATAAAGATTTAAAATTGCAAACAAGATTAAATGGTGAAGTGATGCAAGATGCTTCATTAAGTGATTTAATTTTTCCTCTTGAAAAGTTAATAAACTATTGTTCATCTTTTATAGAACTTCATCCGGGTGATGTAATTGTAACTGGAACACCTGGGGGAGTTGGTGATAGAAGAGAACCTCCGGTATACATGAAAGAAAACGATGTAATTGAAATTGAAATTTCTAAATTGGGTACATTGACTAATGTGGTCGAAAAAGAAATTTAGACTATATTAAAATTTATATAAATTAAAAAGAGATAACAGATGGCTTCACTTAAATTTTCATTAATTTTATTTGGTTTGAGAATGCTTTTATGGTGGCAATCAAAAATTTATAAAGATTTTAAAGATCATTTATCCCAAAAACAATTTACAGCGCAAATTCAAATTAAAGATAAATCAAAAGGAAGATGGTTTACATTTAAAAATGGTAATATAGCTTCATCAACTGGAATTCATGCAAAACCCGAAGTAAAGCTTACATTTAAAAATTCTAAAGTTGCTGTTGAATTGCTAATGCCATTGGTTATGGCCTTTTTACTAAAAAAATCAATTAATCAGTTAGATCAAATTAATGCTCTTAAAGATTTCAATTTAACATTAGATGGCCCTGATGAACTTACCCTATGGTTTACGCAAACATTGATGAAAACCCAGACTGTTGGTCTAAAATTAGGTGTTGAAGTTGGAGATGGTGTTAAAAGATATACTAATATGACAAATGGTGGACCTGTTTTTATATATGTCCAAAATGATAAGATTATTAGAATAACTCCAATTGAATTTGATGATACAGATCCTGATACATGGTCAATTACTGCTAGAGGTAAAACATTTAAACCTCCTAGAAGAACAAGTTTGGCTCCACATGGCATGAACTGGAAATCTATGGTTTACTCACCAGATAGAATTTTATACCCAATGAAAAGAGTTGATTTCAACCCTAACGGTAAAAGAAATCATAAAAATAGAGGAATTTCAGGCTATGAGAGAATTTCATGGGACGAAGCTTTAGATATAGTATCAAATGAAATTAAGCGAGTAAAAAAAGAGCATGGCCCTGGTGCCATTGTTAATAGTCACGGTTCTCATCATACTTGGGGAAACGTTGGATACTATTTGAGTGCTAATTTTAAATTTATAAATGCAGTTGGAATGTCAAGAGTTCACCATAATCCTGATAGTTGGGAAGGATGGTATTGGGGGGCTGCACATCATTGGGGTGGATCTTTAAGAGTTGGTCAATCTGAAACATATGGAACTGTTGAAGACCTTTTAAAAGAGGCTGAAATGGTAGTTTTTTGGGCTAGTAATCCTGAAGGAACAAGTGGTGCCTATGGATCATTTGAAGGAACTATCAGAAGAAAGTGGTTGAAAGAATTAGATATTGATATTGTACATGTCGACCCTTTCTATAATGATAGTTGTCAATTTTTAGGTGGTAAATGGTTGCCAACTAAACCTACATCTTCTCCAGCTCTTGCTATGGCAATTGCTTATGTTTGGATTAAAGAAAATCTTTACGACAAAGAATTTGTCAAAAATAGAACAACTGGTTTCGACAAATGGAAAGACTATATTTTAGGTAAGGAAGATAAAATTGAAAAAACACCAGAGTGGGCTGCTAAGGAAACTGGTTTAGCTGCAAAAGATATTAGAGCTCTTGCAAGGAAATGGGGTAATAAAAAAGTTTATCTTGCAGCTGGTGGATGGGGTAATGGCCATGGTGGAGCCTGCAGAAATCAAACTGGAATTCAATGGGCACGATCATTAGTTTGTTTAATTGCTATGCAAGGTATTGGAAAGCCTGGCGTTAATATGGGTAATCTGCAATGGGGAACACCAGTTGATAATAATTTTTATTTTCCTGGATATGCTGAAGGAGGGATTTCTGGTGATTTGCATCATACAGCTATGTCTGTTGAATTATATCAAAGGATGCCTCAACTACAGAGTTTGAATACAGTAGAGCAATCAATACCACGTCTCTGGTTACCTGAAGCAATAATGAATGGTAAAGCAGAAGGATATGTATGGGATGGAAAATCAATAGAAGCTCAATTTAATAAAGTATCATATCCAAAGCCAGGTTACTCACCAGTAAAAATGCTATATAAATACGGCGGTTCAATGTTTGGCACTATGCCTGATTCAAATAGGCATATTAAAATGTATCAATCAGAAAATTTAGAGTTTGTTGTTAACCAGTCTATTTGGATGGAAGGTGAGACAAAACATTCAGATTTGATTTTACCTGCATGTACTAATTTTGAAAGAGAGGACATTAGTGAATGGGCTGCTTTAGGAGGGTATGCTCATCATGGACAAACTCAATTAAATAATAGAGTTGCCGTATTTCAGCACAAAGCTATTGAGCCTTTAGGTGAATCAAAATCTGATTACAAAATTTTCTCAATGATCTGTGAGAGACTTGGTCTAAGTGCATATTTTACAGAAGGTATTTCTGAAATTGATTGGGCTAGAAGGATTTTTGACTCATCAGACTTACCAAAAATTATATCTTGGGAAGAGTTTGTGAAAAAGGGATATGCTGTAATACCACCAAACAAAAAAGAGCATAGAGACCCTCTTTCTTGGAATTGGTACTATGAAAATAGAAAAAAGGATGTCCCAGAACCAATGCCACTTCCATCAGATTATAAGGATGAATATTTAAAAGGTATTCAAACTCAATCAGGTAAGATTGAGTTTGAGGCTTCAAGTTTAAAAAGATTTGATTCTGAAGATCCAGAAAGACCGCCAATAGTGAAATACGATCCAGCATTTAAAGTTAATAATAAATCTAAATTTCCTATAATGATGCTAACACCACATCCTAGATATTCCTTTCATACTCAAGGTGATGCTAAAGATACTTTTATAAATGATATTTCAGATCATAGAGTAACAGTAGATGGTTATGATTACTGGGTAATTAGGATAAATAGTAAAGATGCATTAAATAGAAAAATTAAGTCAAATGATCTTGTAAAGGTTTTTAATGATCAGGGTGCGGTCATTTGTGCAGCTCAAGTAACAGATAGGATTATGCAAGGCTCAGCACATGGTTATGAATCTTGTGCCAAATATGATCCATTAGGAAAGCCTGGAGAGTCTGTAGATAGAGGTGGGATGCTTAACTTACTAACTCCAAAGAAAAGTCAAATTAAAAAAGCGCATTCTATGGGTAATAGTACAGCATTAGTTCAAATTGAGATCTGGGATAAAAAAGAACTTATGTCACGTAAAATAAGTAATAAAAAATTGCTAGAAGCAGCAGAATAAAGTTTTTTAAGGTATTAAATATGAAAAAATGGAATTTAATAATAGATGTTGATAACTGTAATAACTGTCATATGTGCACATTAGCTACGAAAGATGAATACGTTGGTAATAATTTTCCTGGTTACTCTGCTGAAATGCCCAAAAGGGGAGCAAATTGGATTGATATGAAAAAGAAAGAGCGTGGTCAAACCCCAATGATAGATATTGGTTACATACCAACTATGTGTCAACACTGTGATGATGCACCTTGTCTTAAAGCTGCTAAAAATGATGCTGTTATAAAAAGAGATGACGGCATAATAATAATTGACCCTGAAAAGTCTAAAGGACAGAAGCAACTAGTAGATAGTTGTCCGCATGGATCTATTTCTTGGAATGAAGAATTAGAAATTCCTCAAATTTGGTTTTTTGATGCCCATCTTCTTGATAAAGGGTGGAAAGCTCCAAGGGGTGTTTCTGTTTGTGCAACCAACGCAATGCGTGCATTGAAAATTGAAGATAATAAAATGAAAGAAATGGTTAAGAAGGAAAATCTAGAAACTCTGAATCCAGAATATAATACTAAACCAAGAGTATACTATAAAAATTTATATAGAATTAATAAATGTTTTATAGGTGGAAGCGTTGCTGTAACTAAAAATAAAATTGATGATTGTGTTTCAGGCGCTGAAGTAAAGTTATCTAAAGATAATAATATAATAGCTGAAGTGAAAACAGATGATTTTGGTGACTTTAAAATTGATAAATTAGATCCTAATAGTGGAAAATACAAAATTGATATTAAATATAAAGCAAGCAAAAAAAGTTTAGAGATTAATTTAAAAGAGAGTGTTTTTTTAGGTGATATTTATCTATAAACGTTAATTATCAGCCGCTGCTTCCCTAATGTTCTCAATAGTAAAAGGTATTTTTTTTGCTCTTACGCCAATTGCATTAAATATAGCATTTCCAATAGCTCCTGCAGTTGGACCCTGCGTTGCCTCTCCACTTCCTAACGACAGTTCATACGGCCTGTCAATTAGAAATGTTTCAATCTTAGGAATATCTTTAAAACTCAAAATAGGATATTTATCCCAATCAGTACTGTAGATTTCATTCTCATCAAATTTAACTTCTTCTAACATTGTCCAGCTAGCTGATTGAATAAACCCTCCTTCCAATTGACTTATTAATCCTTTTGGATCAATAATTTTTCCAGCATCTGCAACAATTGTAGCTTCTTTTAATTTAATATTCCCAAAGTCATCAACTTCTAAATCTACAATAACTGCTGCAAAGCACTTAATATTTTTATATTGAGCAAATCCAATACCTTTGCCACTTCCATTATAGTCAGTTTTATAATTCCAATTTGATATTTCAGCAGCTTTTTCAATTACCGATCTAGCTCTTTTGTTATCAAGATGTTTTAATCTGAATGCTATGGGATCTTGATTTGAAAAGCAGGCTAATTCATCCATAAATGACTCAATAGCAAATACATTAGCGTATGCACCTAATGTCCGTAACGCAGAAACTCTTAATGGAAGATCATCAACTGTAGTTTTAATAATTGTTTTGTTTGGCATGTTATAAATAGGGTCGGCATTTCGATGAACACCTCCATGAAAACCAAACATTTTTTGCTTTGGGAGTGGCGGTAAAGGTTTTTTTAAGTCCCAAGATGCTAAAAGATTTGAATGTCCTTCTTTAAATCTTGGTCTAGCACTATGAGCATCACTATAAGTTTGATGAGACCAATTCTTTATTTTTCCGTCCTTTTCAAGGGTTGCTGAAAGTTCCATCCTCATAGCAGGGCCATAAGGCTCCCATAAGTTTTCATCTTCTCTTTTCCATTGTACTTTCACATGTTTACCCTCTACCTTTCTTGCAAGAAGACAAGCATCAAAAGCAGCATCATCAGCCCCATTATGTCCATAAGAGCCTGGACCAGGGATGTGGTAAATTTTAATATTATTTTTAGGAGTTCCAATTGCTTCAGATAAAGCAATTTTTAGAGGGTAAATACCTTGTGAATTTGTCCAAACAAAATACTTTCCATTTTCATATTTTGCAACTGCAGCAGAAGGTCCTATGGAAGCATGCATTTGATATGGACGCAGATAAGTTGATTGGATGCTATGTTTAAGATTATAGTCATTTAAATCAATAGGATTATTAATAGCTGAACCATCTTTCACATAATAACTCTGATTTTTATTACTTTTTAATTTTGTATATATATTTTTGGAATTGATATTAATTTTATTCTTAGACCAGGATGAATTTGCTCTAATTAATTCGATGGCTTTAAATGCTTGCCTTTCAGTTTCTGCAACCACACCAATGAAGTTTCCGTCTATTTTTAATTCAACTATACCATCAAATAACTTCGCTTTTTCTATAATGGTTTGCGTTAATTGAGATTTATATCCAGAAGGTCTTAATATTGCACCATAAAGCATACCTTTAAAATCTAGGTCTTGAACAAATATTAATTTCCCTTTGACAATTTTTTTAATTAATAAATCTTTGGAGTTTTTACCTACTATGTTGTAATTACTTGGTTCTTTTGTTTTTGGAATTTCATCAATTTTGATATAAAGGCTTTTACCTTTTGCAAGATTCCAATAATTAATCTCAGATGGACTATTAAAGGACATTACAACACCATTTTTCACATATAAATCTTCAATATTTAAGTTTAGTCTTTTTGAGGCTAAATCTAAAAAATACTTCCTTGTAAATGCTGATACTTGTTGAATTGCTAAACCACTTTCTTCAATAGAATTACTTCCAACTGTAAATTGTTCGTTGGGACTTTCGTTTGTATTTGCAAAATTAACTACTACTTGATTTATATTTAAATCTAATTCTTCTGCTGCAATCATTGCTAAAGAGGTTGTTAATTTTTGGCCAAGTTCAACTTTTCCTGTTTTAATTTCAAGTTTTAAATCAGAATTAAATTTCAGCCATTGACTTATATAAGGATGTTTTTGAAGACTATTAGCAAGTTTCATGATTGGTGATTAACTGCTTTTTCTACAGCTTTTAAAATTGAATTATGTGCACCGCAACGACATAAATTTTTGGATAGTGCTCTTTTTATATCTTCTCTATTTGGGTGAGGGTTCTTTTTCAGAAGAAGTTCTGCAGACATTATTATTCCAGGGATACAATATCCACACTGCCCAGCTCTTTCCTCCATAAATGTGGTTTGCAATAAACTTAAACTCCCATTATTATTTAAGCCTTCAATTGTTATTATTTTTTTACCTTCCAAATCTTTTATTTTAGAAGTGCAAGAATAAAGACTTTCATTGTCAGCGATAACTAAACAGGCACCACATTGTTCAAGCCCACATCCAAATTTAGTACCCTTTAATTTTAATTTATTTCTTAGTATTTCAAGAAGAAAAGTATCTGGATCATCTTTTAAATAATAATTCTTATTATTAATATTAATTTTTGTATTGTTCATATGTTGATTACAAATCAGTAATAGTGATAATAACTATGATTTAATTAATTTATCTATTTTTTAATTTTATAATTTAAAAATTATTATATTAAGTGAATTTTGTCATCTTATTATAAATTTTAATCATTTATTAGGTTTGGGGATTTTATGAAACAATTAGATATAGAATTTGTAAGAGCGCAATTCCCTGCTTTTTCAGAAAAGGAATTAATCGATAGTGCCTTTTTTGAAAATGCTGGTGGATCTTATATGTGTAAGCAAGTCATAGAAAGATTTGACCGATATTTCAAACAAAGGAAAGTTCAGCCTTATGGATTTTATGAGGCTTCAAAACTTGCTGGAGAAGAAATGGATAATGCAAGGAAGAGAATGGCGCATTATCTAAATGTTGATGAAAAGGAAGTATTATTTGGACCTTCAACTTCCCAGAATACATATGTTTTAGCCCAAAGTTTTTTAGAAAAAATGAATAAAAATGATGAAATAATTATTTCAAATCAGGAGCACGAAGCAAATGCCGGATCTTGGCATAAGATGGCGAATAAGGGGATTAACGTTATAGTATGGGAAATAGATCCTGAAAATGGATCATTAGATATTAGGGATTTAAAAAAATTAATAACTTCAAAAACTAAGTTTATAGCTGTAACTCATTGTTCAAATATAGTTGGTGAAATTAATGATATAAAAAAAATAGCTGAAATAACACATAACGCTGGAGCTTTAATGATAGTAGACGGGGTATCTTTCTGCCCTCATGGTCTTCCAGATGTAAATGAATTAGGTGCAGATATTTATTTTTTTTCAGCCTATAAAACTTATGGACCACATCAAGGTATAATGGTTATTAGACAAAATGCTAAAAAAGCATTGACCAATCAGTCTCATTTTTTTAATTCTGACTACTCTGATAAATTCATGGTGCCAGCAGGACCAGATCATGCACAGGTTGCTGCCTGCAATGGTATTATAGATTATTTTGACGATATATATGACCATCATTTTTCTAAAATTGATAATGATCAAAAACTCTCAAAACCTAAGCATGTTGCAAAATTATTTAGAGATCATGAAATTAAATTACTTAAGCCACTTTTAGAGTTTTTACGAGGAAATAGTAATTGTAGACTTATTGGTCCTGGCGATAACGTTTTAAGGGCACCGACAGTAGCATTTGTTCCAAAAAATAAAAAGCCTTCAGAGGTTGCCAGAGACTTAAGTAAGTACAATATAATGTCAGGAGCAGGAGACTTTTATGCAGTCAGACCGTTAAAGGCCTTAGGCATAGATCCTGATGAAGGTGTAGTAAGATTATCATTTGTGCATTACACCTCTGAAAATGAAGTTAAAAGATTAATAGAAGCATTAGAAAAAATTTTATAATTGGGTTTTTAATTACATGCATCAACAAGTGATTATTATTGGAGGTGGTCCATCTGGAACTCTTTTAGCCCTAATTCTAGCTCGTGCAAATATTGATGTATTAGTACTAGAAAAAAAACCTAAAGAATATGTATTGTCTAGAATAAGAGCCGGTGTTTTAGAGTGGAATACTGTTGAAATGTTGAGAAAGACTGGTGTTGGGAAAAGAATGGATCAACAAGGTCATATACATGAAGGCACTTTACTTTCTTCCTCTAATAAACAGTTTAGAATTGATTTTAAAAATACAATTAATAAACAGGTAATGGTTTATGGGCAAACCGAGGTTACATCCGATCTTTATGAGGAAATAGAAAAGCTAAATAACGTTAAAATTTTACATGAAATAGATGATGTAAATTTATCAGATTTAACTTCAAAAATTTCTACAGTTTCTTATAAAGATAAGAATGGTAAGCTACATTCTGTTAAAACACAGTTTGTAATTGGTTGTGATGGATTTCATGGTATCAGTAGAAAACATATTCCTTCAAATATATTAAAAACATTTGAAAAAGTTTATCCTTTCGGATGGCTAGGTGTTCTATCAGAAACCCCTCCTGTAAGTAATGAATTAATTTATGCAAATCATTCAAGAGGATTTGCACTTGCGTCTATGAGAAATGAAAATTTATCAAGATACTATATTCAAGTTCCAAACTCAGATAAAGTTGAAAACTGGACAGATGAAAGTTTTTGGAATGAATTGAAGATAAGGCTTCCAACGGAGGCTTCTGATACTTTAATAACTGGAGCCTCAATAGAAAAGTCTATCGCACCACTTAGAAGCTTTGTGTCTGAGCCCATGCGATGGGGAAATCTTTATTTAGCTGGTGATTCTACACATATAGTGCCACCTACAGGTGCTAAAGGTCTTAACTTAGCGGTTTCTGATATCTATTATTTATCTGATGCAATAAAATTATTTATCGAAAATAATGATGCACATCTTTTGGAGACTTACTCTGAAACTGCTCTTTTGAGAGTTTGGAAAGGCATTAGATTTAGTTGGTGGATGACGACTTTAATGCATAATTTTCCAAATCAGGATGAATTTGAAAGGAAAATTCAATTAACTGAATTAGATTATCTATCGAATTCTATAGAAGCACAAAAATCCTTTTCTGAAAATTATGTGGGTTTGCCGTATTAACTTTGATAATCTAATTTTGCATTTAAAAAATTGATTATGAAACGAACAAAAATTCTAACTACTACAATTGGTTCATTTCCCAAACCTAAATATTTACCAATTATTGATTGGTTTGACTCAGCTCGAGGCGAGGACGGAATGAACACAGTTAAAACTACAATTGAATATTCACTCTATAATAAAAATAAAAAAAAATCAGATGAAGAGTTATTTAAACGTGCAGCATCTGAAATAATTAAAATTCAGCTTGATGCTGGTATAGATATACCAACAGATGGAGAAATTAGGAGAGAAAATTACATTCATTATCACTGTAGACATCTTGATGGTTTTGATTTTGACAAATTAGAACACAGAGTTCTTAGAGATGGAGCTTATTCAACAAGTCTGCCAGCCATAAGGAGCAAAATAAAACATACAGGTAAATATTATTCACCCAATGATTACATAGCTTCACAGTCTCTTTCAAGAAAACCCGTAAAATTCACAATTCCTGGACCACTCACAATAATGGATACAACGGCTGATTGTTATTATAATGATAGAAAAAAGTTAAGTAATGATTTGGCTGATACAATTAATCAAGAAATACGACATTTAGTTGAAATGGGTTGCTCTCATATTCAGATAGACGAGCCACTATTTGCTCGCCAAGTTGATGATGCATTTTCTTTTGGTTTTGAGGGAATTGAAAGATGTTTATATAAAGTCCCTAAGGATATTAATAAAATTATTCACATTTGCTGTGGATACACGGATCATTTGGATGACGAAAATTATAAAAAAGCAGATCCTAAATCTTATTTTCAACTTTCTAATGAACTCAATAATATGAGTATAAATCAGATTTCTATAGAAGATGCTCATTTTAAAAATGATTTAAGCCTATTAACTAAATTTCCTAATAAAAAGATTATTTTTGGTGCTTTAAACGTGACAAAAAGTCGTCTTGAAAGTATCGATGAAATTGTAGAAAGACTGACCCAAGTCTTAAATTTTATTGATAGGGATCGGTTAATTATATCACCAGACTGTGGTATGGGTCTATTCAGCTTAAAATTAGCAGAAGATAAATTAAATGTAATGTGTAATGCTGTAAAACTATTATAATTTTATATAGGAATTGCTTCTTTATTAATCATGCCACTCCAAGAAAAAAGTGCTAAAACAGGTTCGCCTATAGTTTTCATAGCGTGTGGAACCCATTCATCATGAAAAATATTATCTAAAGGATTTTGTTTCTCAAAATCATTATCAAATAATTGCCACATAGAAGTGCCACTTAAAATATTATATAATTCAAGAGCTTCATGTTTGTGAGAAGGATAAAATACATTTTTACCAAGAAGTAGTAAGCCAATTCTAATATTTGGGCATATTAGTAATCCAGTTGGACCTATGATTTCAACAAAACTTTCATTTTCAAAAAAATCATTACTAAAAATATTTTTATAGTTATCATTTACTTGCCAATTTAATTTGTTTTTAAGATTTTCTAAAGAAGATGAAATATTTGACTGAGATGCAGGCACATTTTGAATAGCAATATCTAAAAATCTGCATACTGGTTGATTATTTCTTTTGTAATTTAAATTTAATTCTAAATCTTGGGATGTTGAACTAATAAGTTTGTCAAGATGCCATGAGTAATTTGAATTCTGAAAATTATCAGTTTTCTTTAATCTTTTATAAAAAAAATTTACGTAGCTCTTAAACAATAATACATTTTGCATATTCATATTAATTCTATAAGTATTATTTTTTTCTAAAGACTGTTATAAATATAGTATCTTTTCCGTGCTCCTTATCTTGGTTATTTCCATATGCATTTTCTTCATGATAAATAGGATTTGTTATTAAATGTTGTATGTTTCTAAATTTTTTTTCAAAATTTGATTTCACAAAAAATTTTGAATGAATTGTAATAACAAATAAACCGTTTGGTCTGGTTATTCTTAAGAGTTCATTTAAGGCATCTGGTCCAATGTGACCATGTGTAAACGTACCTGCGCTTACAATAGCTCCATAGTGGTCACTTGCAATATTTAAATTTTGTGTGAGATCAGCCTCTATTATTTTCGAGTAACAATTTTTTAATTTAGCTGCTTTAAGCATTTCTGGTGAAATATCTATTGCGTCTAATTCTAAGTCATTACTTGCGTTCATTTCCTTTCCAATTAATCCAGTTCCAGCACCCACATCAAGAATTGGAGTATCAATACTTTGTGAATACTTTTTAAAAAACATAGATATTAAATAAGGAGAGCGAAAATCATTTTTTTTTGCAAAATCGTCATCATAAGATGATGCCCAAATCTTATATAAATTGATGTTGTCTTCAGGCGTCTTAAGTGAATAAGCGTCCTTTAGTCCTTTTTTAGAGCTCATTATATAATCCCTTTTTCAAATTAAATTCTAAATTAGAGCTGTAAATACTATTTGCACTATACAAGGATCCTCCAAAATAGCGAGGTGAGAATGTCTTGCTGGCCTTTTGTTTTCATCTGGAAATATTTCTAACCATACAGGGTTTACAAACTTTCTATCTGATTTGTCATTAAAGTATAAATCTAGTTTCAAGATGTTGTCATAAGTCGCGTCTGCTTCTTTTAAAATCTTATTCATGTTATCAAAAGCTATTTCTACCTGTTCTTCTTTCTTTTCTGGAAATTTATTAGTTTTAAGATCGAAGCCTGATATAGCCGAAGAAATCATTAATCCATTTAATACAGATGCATGAGGGATAGGATTCTTATGTGAATATACATATGGTGAGTTTATTGACCTTCTCATCGTTTCAGCTAGCTAAGTTAATTGTTTTCTAAGTTCAAACTTTTGGAGCTTACCAGTTGCAGTTTTAGGTATTTCACAAAAAATTATTTGTTTTGGTCTTTTAAAACCAGCTAAATGTTCACGACAAAAATTCATCAATTCATCCTCTGAAGCATTTTCTCCTGATTTTAATTCAATAAAAGCACATGGTACTTCACCCCATTTTTCATCTGGCTTTGCTATTACTGCAGCTATTGAGACAGAAGGATGTCTATGAAGAACCCCCTCAACTTCTACAGAGGAGATGTTTTCTCCACCAGAAATAATAATATCTTTTAATCTATCTTTTATTTCAATGTATCCGCTGTCATGCATGACAGCTAGGTCTCCAGATCTAAACCATCCACCTTCAAAGGCTTGATCAGTAGCTTCTTTGTTCTTTAAATAGCCTTTCATAATTGTATTGCCTTGAAGAACAATTTCACCAATAGTTTCTCCATCTTTTGGAACATCTTCTCTTGTTTTTAAATCTACAACTCTAGTGCTCTCTGTTGCAGTCATAGAAACGCCTTGACGAGCTTTTATAATTGCCCTTTGTGAAAAGTCTGTATCATTCCACTGTTCTTGCCAAAAACACATAACTGCATGTCCATATGTTTCTGTTAGTCCATATACATGAGTGACATTGAAGCCTAATTTCTCTATTCCTTCTAAAATTGCAGCAGGAGGTGGGGCGCCAGCTGTCATTATGTTAACTACTTGGCGCATTTCTTTTCTTACAGAATCTTCAGCATTTATTATCATGCCAAGAATAATTGGAGCCCCACCCAGATAAGTTACATTATGTTTATGAATAGCATCATATATTGCTTCAGCAGAAACTTGCCTGCAGCAAACTATTTTTCCACCCAGAGCTGTTATTGTCCATGCATGTCCCCAGCCATTACAATGAAATAATGGAACAGTGTATAGGTAACTTGGGTTTACAGGTAGCTGCCAATCGCTGATTGTACCCATTGTCATCAAATATGATCCTCTGTGATGATAAACTACCCCTTTTGGTTTACCACTTGTACCAGAAGTATAATTAAGAGCTAGAGCATCCCACTCATCATTAGGTAAAGACCAATTAAAATTAGGGTCACCTGTTTTGAGTAAATCTTCATAATTCATGGTTCCAATGCTTTTGGATGAACCTTCAGCTTGTTCGTCTTCAATATCTATTACAATTAAATTTTTATTTTGAATTTTTTTTAAAGCATCTTTAACAGATTCTGAAAATCCAGAGTCAGAAATAAGGATTTTTGCCTCACTATGATCTAAAATATAAGCTATTGTATCAGAATCTAATCTTACATTTATACTATTTAAAACTGCTCCAGCCATAGCAATTCCATAATGAGCTTCAACCATTTCAGGCGTATTAGTTGCTATAACAGAAACGGTATCACCTTTGCTGGCACCTAATTTAGTTATTCCTGAAGCAAGGCGTTTGCATCTTTCATAACATTCTGACCATGTATAACTTCTTTTCCCATAAACTACTGCTTCGTTTTCAGGGTAGAGACTCGCTGCCCTAGGTAAAAATGTTAGTGGTGAAAGTGGGACATGATTAGCTTTAACTTTTTTAAAGTCATCATACATACTTGTCGATTTATTTTCCATTTTTCTCCCCCAATTAATTTCTTAAATTTATACCTTTTTCAATTAAGGCAGAAATTCTATCCAAAGTTGGTTGTGTTTTTGCAAGATTAATAAAGGCTTCTCTCTCCCGATTAAATAATTCATCTTCATCCAATAAAAGGATTTTATCCTCTTTATTATTCACTACTACACTAGCAACTTGCATTGCGACAGTTTTATCATGCTTATAAAACAAACCTTTTTCAATCCCATTATCCATAAATTCACTCATTTTTTTAAGTATAGAATTTCCTGGTAAAGACACTGTTTTTAATTCAGGTGCTTTATAACCAAGAGCATTGATTTCTTTTATTGATGAGATAGCTGAATTTATTAAATAGTCTCTGTTCATCTCTGTTTGATCTCTTTCAGAGAGATAATAAAAAAGCTCAGAACTCTTTTCTGGGCTGGTGCCAGTTTGGCCATAACCGATTTGCATCCAGGTTTTCCAAGCGGCATCGTCTTGATTACCTAATTTTTCAAAACATCTTAGATATGTTTCTTTGACTCCACCCCCACCAGGTATCAATCCTACACCCGACTCTACTAATCCTAAAACTGAATTTGAATGTGCAACAATTTTGTCAGAATGCAATAATACCTCAAATCCTCCACCTATAGCCATTCCAGAAGGAGCTCCAACAACTGGGACAGGTAAAAATTTTAGTGACCTAACAGCTTGCTGAAATTTATGGAGAAATTTATCAATTCCCACCCAATCCTTAGATCTGATGAGGGCAAGAAATGCATTTAAGTTTACTCCTGAAGAAAAATGCTGCGCATCATTATGTACTATAATACCTTCGCCAGGGTCTTCACATGCTGCATTAACCACATCCATTGAAAAATCATCTAAAGTGTTTGCTTTAGAGTGAAACTCAAGTAATCTGAAACGATTTTCTAATACAAATAAGCTAGCGGACTGATTTTCATAAATTGGTTTAAGTGTTTTTCTTTCTAAATGAAATCTTTTAGCATTTTCTGGTAGAATTATAGGCTTCAATTCATATTTGTTTTCTGATTTAACTGAGTAGTTACTTACAAAGAGTTTTCCCTTTTCAACTCTATAAAATGGGAAACATTCTAATGATTTAGGAGTAGATAATCCATTTTCTTTAAAAAGTTCAATTACAATATCTTTTCCCAGTGCATCAATAATTTCAAATGGGCCCCTTATCCAATTAAACCCTAATTTCATGGCATCATCAATATCTTGAGGAGATGTTGTTATTTCAGGAATTAATGAAGAAGCATAGTGTAAAACTCTGCTTAAAACATTTCGAGAAAAACTAGTGTATTTTTTTTCTTGTATATCATTTGAATTATTCTTTATTAAGTGAAAAAGGGTTTCCTTTCCTTTTTCAAGGAGTTCTGCAGAAACTTTTGCTTTTTCATTTAGTTGAGTACTTTTCTGTACTGTTTTATTGTTGTAGATATCTAAGTAAAATTCATTTTCTTTTTCATCTAATCTATAAAAACCACCTTTACCCTTATTTCCAGTAAATCCTTCATCAATCATTTTTTTAACTAGTTCAGCAGTTGGAATGTTGCTAGCTCCAACCTTATGAAAATCATCGTTATCTGGTAAAATAGTTCCAAGTGTGTCAACAACATCTGACATCAAATCAATGCCAATCAAATCATACAATCCAAAAATGCCAGTTTTAGGTATTCCCATTGGACGTCCCATTAAAGAATCAGCCTCTTCAACAGTCAAATTTAGCTTGTATGCTTCATCCATTCCCACCTGCAAAGCATATACACCAACCCTATTTCCTAAAAAACCGGGTGTATCATTGCAAGCGACTACACCTTTACCTAAAATCCTATCATTATAGTCAGCAAGCTTTTTAATTATTTCTGATTTTGTGTGCTCTCCTCTAACTAATTCTAATAACCTCATAAATCTTACTGGGTTAAAATAATGTGTAATAGCAAATCTTTCACGAAATGATTGGGGCATGTCTTCAACCAAAAGTTTTATTGGTATCGTTGAAGTGTTTGAGGTAATAACGCATTTACTATTTACGATATTATTTATTCTATTATACAGATCCTTCTTAATATCCAATCTTTCAACAACAGCTTCAATAATCAAATCGCAGTTAGCTAATTTATTAAAGTCATCTCTTATATTTCCAACCTTTATAAGATTAGCCTTATTTTTATGCATGAGAGCTGGAGGATCTGAACGGATTAATTTTTTTACTGCGTTCTCGGTAATGCTATTGGGTGTTTTACCAGGAATATCTAAAAGTAAAACTTCTTGTTCAGAATTTGCGATTTGACCTGCAATACCACTTCCCATGGTTCCAGCGCCTATAACGGCTATATTTTTAAAAGGAGCATTTTTGGACATTAATAATTTCTCTAAGATAATTTAAATATTATAGTTTATTTATAAATTTTTTATATAAAAATCAATTAATTGTTAATTGTCTAAAACTGGTTTTACTTTCTCAATTGCTTCTTTTAAGTTTTTTTCTAATTCCTTTTGTTTAGTGTTAAATCTATGTGATGGAACTGGTATTGATATAGAGTAAATATTGTTATCAATGATAAATGATGATCCGACTGCAGATATTCCATCATTATTTTCATCAAAATCGTATGCTATCCCATTGATTCCTGCTTTTGCTATTTCATCTTTGAGTTTGTTAACATCTTTTCTTCTAGAGCTCTGAGATTCATTTTCTAAAAATTCTTTTACTTTCTCTACATCTAGTAAAGACAATGCTGACTTTCCACTTGCGGTTGTGGACATAGGAAGCTTAAGTCCAATTTTAGAGTTCACACCAAGTCTATATGTTCCTAAAACTCTATCAAGCAACAACATGTGGTTGTCTTTCAATATTGATAAGTCAACAGTTTCTCTAGTTTTATTAGAAAGGGCATTTATTATTGGGCTTAAAGACCTTACGACGTCATAACTATTAGTTGCTGCAAGTTTATATATTTCATTGCCTATAATAATACCTTTTTCTTGGGATTGAGATAAAAAATTTTCTTTAACCAGCGAGTTAACTATTCTTTGGACTGTTGATCTAGGTAGATTAGAGATTTTAGCAATCTTGCCTAAACTAATTTTAACATCTCTTTCCTTTTTAATAATTTTAAGTATCTGAAAAGCTTTGCTTAAAACCTGTATATTCTTATCTGATCTATCCATTTCTGCTTTCATTTTATTCTTGTCTAAAAATTTTAAATACCATATAGTAATACATGTGTACCAAAATGTGATACACTTTGAAAGCATTAAATTATATGGAGGTTTAAGTGACAATAAATATTCGAGGAATAGATTTTCAGGAAAATACAAATAATGACATGGGAATTGAATTTTATAATTTATCTCATAGATTTGGATATCAATGTCCTAACTGGCCATATTTTAGAGATGTTAGAATAGAAAGAATGCACTATATGGCAAAATCAGGTGTACTATCTCAAACGCTTACTACAACTATGCATGTAACAACTCACATAGATGCTCCTGCTCATGTTGTTCAATCAACTCCATTTATTGATGAAGTACCTCTTCCTCATTTTTTTGGGTCAGGACTTGTTGTTTCAGTTCCCAAAAAGAAATGGGAACAAATCACAGGAGATGACTTAGAAAAAGCTTGTGGTCATGCAATAAGAAAAAATGATGTATTGATTTTAAATACCGGATGGCACAAACATTATGAAGATGGGGACTACTTTCCATATTGTCCGGGTCTGGTTCCATCTGCAGCAGAGTGGATGATTGATAAAGGCGTAAAAGTTATTGGCCATGATACTCAAGCAAATGATCATCCACTAGCGACGGCAATTGGTCCTCAAAGAAATGGACCTTTACTACCACACTTAGCTGATGAATATAAGGAGTGGTCCGGTGGCGTTGATTGGAAAGAAGCATTTCCTGTATGGGAGCCAGTTCACAATATGATATTTAAAGAGGGTATTTTGGGTATAGAAAATGTTGGTGGTGATTTAGATGCAGTAACAGGTAAAAGATGTACTTTTGCATTCTTCCCTTGGAATTGGGATAGAGGTGATGGATGCATTATTAGGCTTGTTGCAATGATAGATAAAAAACAGTCTTACAGAATAGAGTCCGGGGAGAGTTTTTAATGTATATAAAAAGCTTAAATGATGCAGAGCCTTATGAAGCTCCTAACCATCAAAAATGCCATTCTGTCAGATTAGCAGGCTTTGAAGATTATGGGCCAAAGAATTTTTGGGTTGGTTACTCTCAATTTTTACCTGGTGGGGGTGCAGGTCCTGATTCTTCACCACTGGAAAAAGTATATGTAATTATAAATGGAAGTCTTACAATAAAAGTTGATGGTAATACTAAAATAGCTAATCCTGGAGACACTGTTTTTATTCCAGGCGGTAAAGAAAGAGAAATCAGAAATGAAACAAATGAAGTGGTAATTATGAACGTTGTAATGCCATATCCTCCAAAAGATAACTAGGAGGTTAATATGATAGATAATCCATATTCTTCTTTTGATATTAAAGGTAAAGTGGCTTTGGTTGTTGGGGCAACTGGAGCTTTCGGAAGCGTTGCTGCAAAAACCTTTGCAGGTGCAGGATGTAAAGTAGCTTTGACAGGTGGAAATAAAAAAGAGCTAGAAAAAGTTTCAAATGAAATTAGTTCATCTGGTTGTGAAAATATAATTATAAATGTGCGTCCATCTTCTGAGAAAGATTGTGAATTTATCGTAAGAGAGACAGTCAATAATTATAAACGTATTGATATCTTAGTAGTTGCCTCGGGTATTAATAAGGTATCAAAAGTAGAAGACATGGCGCCTGAAACATTTACTACTGTTATGGATGTTAATGTTACACAATCATGGCTGATGGCTAGAGAAGTTACAAAACAGATGAAAGTACAGGGTGATGGAGGAAAAATAGTTCTAGTATCATCAGCAAGAGGTCTATTAGGTCATCCTGCTGGTTATACTGCCTACTGTGCTTCTAAGTCTGCAATAGATGGAATAACAAAGGCGCTAGGATGTGAATTAGGGAATACTGGAATAACTGTTAACGCAATAGCTCCAACAGTATTTCGTTCACCATTAACATCTTGGATGTTTGAAGATAAACCTGAGTCTGAAAAGGTCAGATCTGGTTTTATTACTCGGGTTCCAAAGGGAAGACTAGGAGAGCCTGAAGATTTAGTTGGGCCACTTTTATTTCTTTCCTCAAAAGCTTCAGATTTTTATACAGGGCATATTTTGTATGCAGATGGGGGCTATACTGCAGGATAATATTTTACAAAAAGTAACAATTATTGGTTCAGGTTTAATGGGTCATGGAATAGCTCTGAAATTTGCTCAACACGGTTTTTCTGTTAATGTTTATGACCCTAATAATAATTCTTTAAGTACACTTTTAGACAGGGTTAAAACAAGTCTCTCTCAAATGTCTGTTACAGAAAGTAGAATTAAGAACATAGTCTCTTCAATCAAAGCATCAAATAATTTATCTGAATCAATAAAAAGTTCTGAATTTATAGTTGAGGCTGTCCCTGAAAAATTGGAGTTAAAGCAAAATATTTTTGAAGAAATTGAAAGGCTGGCTCCAAAGAATTGTATTTTTGCATCAAACACTTCGGTGATTCCCATTACTAAAATTGTTGAAAAAATGAAAGATAAGAGTAGAGCACTAGGAACTCACTGGTGGAATCCCCCGCACCTAATCCCTCTTGTCGAGGTTATTAGAACTAAATGGACAAACGAAGATTCTATATTAGTTACTGTAGATATTTTAAAAAAGATTGATAAAACTCCAGTTCGTGTTGAAAAGGATGTGCCTGGTTTTATTGGAAATAGATTGCAACATGCACTTTGGCGAGAAGCTATAAGTCTTGTAGAAAATGGTGTTTGTGATGCTGCATCTGTAGATACAGTAATTAAATCAAGCTTTGGAAGGAGATTATCTGTTTTAGGTCCTTTAGAAAATGCTGACTTGGTTGGTACAGATTTAACTTTAGATGTTCATGATAATGTCTTGTATGATTTGGAAAGTAGCACGTCCCCTTCAAAACTCTTGAAAAAACTTGTTAAAGATGGAAAGCTTGGAATGAAGAGTGGAGAAGGCTTTCAGAAATGGGAAAATAAAGATTTAGAAAATATAAAACATAAGATTAGTCGGCATCTAAAAGAATTAGAAAAAATAATTTAACTAACCATGGAGGAAAATATGAAGTTAAATAAATTAAGAAAAGATTTTTCAAGAAGAAAAGTCTTAATTGGAGGAGGGGCAGCCTTGGCTGCGCCAGCAATACTTTCAATAACAAGAGCATATGCTGCAAATCCAAAGTTGAAGGTAGGGTTTGTTAGTCCAAAGACTGGTCCATTGGGTGGCTTTGCTGAAGCAGATGATTATGTCGTAAGTGCTATTCAAAATGTTTTTAGCGCTGGCTTATCAAATAATGGCAAGACCTATGAAGTTGAGATCATTTCAAAAGATTCTCAATCAAATCCTAATAGAGCAGCAGAAGTAGCTAGTGATTTAATTTTGCGTGATGAGGTGGATATTATTTTAGCTCAAGCAACTCCGGACACTACCAATCCTGTGGCAGATCAAGCTGAAATAAACGAAGTTCCCTGTATAACTACTAATTGTCCTTGGCAACCATACTTTTTTGGAAGAAATGGTAACCCTGCTGAAGGTTTTGACTATACCTATCACTTTTTCTGGGGCCTTGAGGATATTATTGCGGTATTTACAGATTTATGGGGATCAAGCGGTGTAACAAAAAATGTAGCAGGTTTATTTCCTAATGACGCTGATGGCAATGCTTGGGGACATCCAGAATTAGGTTTGCCTAAGCCACTCTCTGAAATGGGATATAACTTGGTTCACCCAGATCACTATCAGCCTTTATCAGATGATTTTTCTGCACAAATAAATGCTTACAAAGAAGCTGGATGTGAAATAGTAACAGGTGTAATGATACCACCTGATTTTGGAACGTTTTGGTCTCAAGCAGCCCAACAAGGATTTAATCCAAAAGTAGTTACTATTGGTAAAGCACTTCTATTCCCATCATTTGTGAACTCTTTGGGAGATAGAGGAAATGGCTTAACCTCAGAAATATGGTGGACTCCTGACCACCCATTTTCAAGTAGTTTGACTGGAACAAAAGCAAAAGAACTTGGAAATGATTATGTTTCTAGTACTGGTAGAAAATGGAACCAAGGATTAGGTTTTCAGCATGCATTATTTGAAGTTACAGCTGATGTTATTAAAAGATGTTCTGACTTAGATGATGTTTCTGCTGTAATGGCTTCAATAAGTTCAACTAATCTATCTACAATGGTAGGTCAGGTTAATTGGTCAAATGGCCCAGTTAAGAATGTATCGAAAACTCCATTAGTTTCAGGACAATGGCAAAAGGGTAGCGATGGATTGGAATTAAAAATAACAAATAATTCTCATGCTCCTGCTATTCCAACAAATGGAAGTTTACAACTTTTATAAATAAAATTACCAGCTTAATCTCTGATTAAGCTGGTACTTCATTATGATGGAAAAAATCCTAGAAACTAAAAATTTATGTAAGTCATTTGGGGCAGTTAGCGTAGCTGATAATCTTAACTTTAGTATTCTAGAAAATGAATCATTAGGCATTATTGGTCCTAATGGAGCTGGAAAGACCTCATTATTCAATTTGATTACAGGGTCAATCATCCAAGATAAAGGAAATATTATTTATGAGGGACAAAGCATTGATCATTTGAGTGCACCCGATAGATGTCATAAAGGAATATCCAGATCATTTCAAATACCTCAACCATTTGGAGGCTTAAGTGTTTTTGAAAATACATTTGTAGCAGCAGCACATGGCGCAAGACTAGAAACAATAAAGGCAAATGAAATATGCATTCAAATCCTAGAACAAACTGGCTTATTATCAAAAGCAAATCATTTAGCAAACTCTTTAACATTACTTGAAAGAAAAAGGCTTGAATTAGCAAGAGCACTATGTGCTAAACCAAAGATTTTATTACTAGATGAAATTGCGGGTGGATTAACAGAAAGTGAGTGCCAATCTTTGATTAATACAATTAATAAAATCAAGGAAAGTGGAATAGCAATAATTTGGATAGAGCATATTGTGCATGCCTTATTATCAATTGTAGATAGGCTTATTGTTATAAATTTTGGTGCTAAAATTGCTGATGGTGAGCCTAAAAAAATAATGGCGAGTAAAGCAGTCAAAGAGATTTATATAGGGATTGAAGCAGATGCCTAATAAAGTTTTAGAAACAAAAAATCTTAATGCTTTCTATGGAGATTTTCAGGCACTTTTTGAGATTTCAATTGACCTCTTCGAAGGAGAAATTATTTCAATAATTGGTGCAAATGGTGCTGGTAAATCAACTTTTATGAGGTCTGTAGCTGGTTTAATTTCTAAAATTGATAATGAAATTAATTTCAAAGGTATTTCTATTAAAAATTTAAGAGCTGATGAAATAGCTCAAAAAGGCATTACTATGGTTCCTGAAGGAAGGAAACTATTTCCCTCTTTGAGCGTAGAAGAAAATTTGTTAATTGGAAGTCAAACAAAGAGATCTGGTCCTTGGAAATTAAGTTTAATCTATGATCTATTTCCTGACCTTTATGATAAAAAAAATATTCCAAGTCAGTTGCTTTCTGGAGGTCAACAACAAATGGCCGCCATTGGTAGAGCTTTAATGTCAAATCCTGAAGTTATATTATTTGACGAAATAAGTTTGGGATTAGCTCCAATTATAATTAAAAATATATATAAAAATCTACCTTTCGTTATTAAAGATGGAATGAGTGCCATTGTAGTAGAACAGGATATTAATAAAGCTATCGAAATTTCTAATCGAGTCTATTGTCTTCAGGAAGGAAAAATTGCTCTAACTGGAATATCAAAAGAGTTGACTAGAGAAGAGATAAGCAAAGCTTATTTTGGAATTTAAATTATGGATTGGGTAAATTCAATTATACAAGGTATTTTGGTAGGAGGCCTTTATGCGTTATTTGCGGCAGGTTTATCCCTTATATTTGGTGTGATGCGCCTTGTTAATATTGCTCACGGTGATCTCATAATACTATCTGCTTTTCTTGGACTAACAGTTTCATCGGGTTTAGATCTAAATCCATTTATAAGTCTAATATTTGTAATACCTGCTATGGGAATTCTGGGATACTTATTGCAAAGAGGAATACTGAACAAAACCTTGGGCAATGATATTTTACCTCCTTTGTTAGTTACATTCGGATTATCTGTAATCATTCAAAATAGTCTTCTTGAACTATATACAGCTGACCCTCAAAAGATGAATGCTGGAAATATTGAAATCGCCAGTTTAAGTTTACCTGGAGGTCTTAATATAGGTTGGTACCCTCTAATAATGTTTATAGTTTCTGTTTTGACTATCGGTATATTACAATTTATTTTTTATAAAACCTCATTAGGAAGAGCATTTCGTGCTACTTCAGATGATCAAGAGATAGCTCAGCTTATGGGTTTAAATAAAAATCATATTTTTGGACTGGCTATGGCTATTTCAATGGTGGTTGTTGCTATAGCAGGAATTTTTCTTGGGGTAAGAACAAGTTTTGATCCAGCAGCTGGACCAGGCAGACTAATATTCGGATTTGAAGCTGTAATAATAGGTGGCCTTGGTAATTTGTGGGGAACTTTAATAGGTGGTATTATTTTAGGGGTAAGCCAAAATATTGGAGCAAAGATTAATCCGGGTTGGCAAATTCTTGCTGGTCATATCGCCTTTTTAGTTGTTTTAGCCATTAGACCTAAAGGATTATTCCATAGGATGGATGGTTAATGAAGTTAGAATATAAAATTGTTCAATCTTCAAATGCTAGTAAGGTGAGTTCAATTATTGCTCTCTTTATTTTCATTATCTTTTTGTTAGCACCTTGGTGGGCAGGAAGAGCCGACATTAGGTTGCTTAGCGAAATATTCCTTTATTTATCGTTGGCAAGTCTTTGGAATTTATTAGCAGGGTATTGTGGTTTAGTATCTGTTGGCCAACAAGCATTTGTTGGGTTTGGTGGATACCTTCTTTTTGCTCTGACAATATTTTCAGGATTTAATCCTCTTATTGCAATTCCAATTACTGGTATATTTGGTGCTTTGATTAGTTTACCTATTGCTTTTCTAATCTTTAGACTTAGAGGTGCATACTTTGCTATAGGCACTTGGGTAGTTGCTGAAGTTTTTCGGCTTTCCTTTGCTCAAATCCAATCTCTTGGTGGTGGATCAGGATCAAGTTTGCCAGTAGCAATAGTCAAGTCGATAGCATCCAGTAAAGCTATGAGAGAATCTTTAATATATTGGATGATACTTGGGTTAACAGTTTTTATTTTATTATCAGTATACTTCATTCTTAGATCACGCAGAGGAATAGCATTAATTGCTATAAGAGATAATGAATTAGCTTCAGAAAGCTTAGGTATAAATATTACTAAATCAAAACTTTTTGTTTATATTATAACATCGGGTTTAACAACAGTTATAGGTGCACTAATATTCTTACAAAAATTAAGAATATCACCAGATGCAGCTTTTAATGTAAATGACTGGACAGCCTTTGTAATCTTTATTGTTGTCATAGGTGGAATAGGTACAATTGAAGGCCCTATTATAGGTGTTCTAGTTTTCTTTGCTTTAAGGGAAACACTCTCTGACTTAGGTTCAATTTATCTTATTATGCTAGGGTGTGTTGCAATTTTTGTCATGATCAAAGCACCAAAAGGAATTTGGGGTTATATTAGTTCAACTTTTAAAATTGAGCTATTTCCACTTAGTAGAAAATTAAAAAAAATTAAAGGAGAATAATATGCAGTACTTTTCTGAGGAGCATTCTGCTGATGTTGTAAAACAACAGTACGAAAATTGTAAAAATTTAAGACTTAAAAAGATTATGGAGAGTGCGATAAATCATCTTCATGAATTTGTTAAGGAAGTTGAACCAACTCATGAAGAGTGGATGTACATGATTGATTACTTAACTAAAACAGGCCAAAAATGCGATGATAAAAGACAGGAATTTATTCTTTTATCAGATGTTTTGGGGATTTCGGCTTTGGTTGATACAATTAACAACCGTAAAACTTTAGATGCTACAGAGTCTACTGTTTTAGGTCCTTTTCATGTTCAAAATGCTCCAAAAAAGGAAATGGGTGAAAATATAAACTATGATGGTAAAGGTGAACCAGCTTTTATATTTGGAATGGTTAAAGATACAGAGGGCAACCCTATTAATGGAGCTGAGATAGATGTATGGCAGGCAAATGAAGATGGTTTTTATGACATTCAACAACCTGATGTTCAACCAGAAATGAACTTGAGGGGAGTGTTTACAACTATCGAAGATGGAAAATACTGGTTTAGATCTGTGAAGCCAAAATTTTATTCCATTCCAACTGATGGGCCAGTTGGTGATATGATATATGCAACTGGCAGACATCCAAATAGACCTGCCCATTTACACTATATTGTAAGTGCTCCAGGATATAAATCAGTTGTCACGCATGTTTTTGTAAAAGGAAGTGAATATCTAGACTCTGACGCAGTTTTTGGTGTCAAAGATAGCTTGATAAGTGAGTATATTTTAATAGATGATGAAAAAAAAGCGAGTGAACTCGATTTTAAATCACCATTTTATGAGCTTGAATTTAATTTTGTTTTAGAAAAAAATTAAATTTAAGGTTTAAATTATTGAACTTTTAAATATTTAGGTAACATAATAGTTTTAGAAATTATATTTTGATGTACTGGAGAGCGAGATGACTGAAATTAAAACAGATGTATTAATTGTTGGAACAGGGCCTGCTGGATCATCTACAGCGGCACTTTTAAGTTCATATGGAATAAATAATGTTTTAATAAATAATTATAGTTGGTTAGCAGGCACTCCAAGAGCTCATATTACTAATCAAAGAACAATGGAAGTTTTAAGAGATTTGGGAAAAAATGTTGAAAATGAAGCTTATCTTCATGCTACAGAGCAAGATCTCATGGGAGAAAATATTTTCTGTACTTCTTTAGTAGGTGAGGAGTTAGGAAGAATGAAAAGTTGGGGTAAACATCCAAATTCTAGAGCTGAGCATTTACTTTCTTCACCATCATTTATGAATGATCTGCCTCAAACATTTATGGAGCCACTCCTTTTTAAAACTGCATGCTCAAGGGGAACAAATGCTAGGATGTCTACTCAATATTTATCTCATGAAGAGGATAGTGAGGGAGTGACTTCAACATGCCTTGATAAACTAACAAACAAAGAAATTAAAATAAGATCAAAATATTTAGTTGGTGCAGATGGAGGAAATTCTAAAGTAGCTGAAAATTTAGGATTGCCGTTTGAGGGTAAAATGGGTGTTGGTGGGTCAATGAACATTTTATTCAGAGCAGACCTATCGAAATATGTGGCTCATAGGCCATCAGTTTTATATTGGGTTCTTCAACCAGGAGCTGACATCGGTGGCATTGGTATGGGTCTAGTAAGAATGATAAGGCCTTGGAATGAATGGCTCATAGTATGGGGATATGACATCAACCAGCCAGCACCTGAGGTAGATGAAAAATTTGCAACCAAAGTTGCTAGAGATCTTGTTGGTGACCAAAAATTAAATATTGAATTACTCTCTGTTTCAACATGGACTGTAAATAATATGTATGCAAAAAAAATGTCTAAAGGGAAGGTTTTTTGTGCAGGAGATGCCACACATCGTCATCCCCCATCAAATGGATTGGGTTCGAATACATCTATTCAAGATGGATTTAATTTAGCTTGGAAATTAGCCTACGTTTTAAAGGGAAAAGCGGGCGAAGATTTACTCCAAACATACTCTGATGAAAGAGCTCCTATTGCAAAACAAATTGTAACTAGAGCAAACCAATCCATAGGAGAATTTGGTCCTATTTTTGAATCTTTGGGTCTCACAAATACACAAGACCCAGTGAAAATGAAAGAAAATATGGATAAAAGAAAGGAAGATACTCCAGAAGCTGAAAAGCAACGAGAAGCCCTTAGAAAAGCTATTGCTTTCAAGAAATATGAATTTGATGCGCACGGTGTTGAAATGAATCAAAGATATAAATCTGATGCCATTATAGATGAAGGTGAGCCTGAGCCAATTTTTGAAAAAGATAAAGAATTACACTATCAGCCAACAACATATCCCGGAGCAAGAGTCCCACATGTATGGGTTTACGATAAACAAGGGCAAAAACATTCAACTCTGGATTTATGTGGTCAAGGAAACTTTTCAATATTTACTGGGATTGGAGGACTTAATTGGGTTAATGCAGCAAAAACTATTGAACAGGATCTTGGTATACAAATTATTTGTAACGTAATTGGACCAGACCAAGATTATGAAGATCATGTAGGTGAATGGGCTGATGCTAGAGAAGTTAAAGATAGTGGGATGATTTTAGTCAGGCCAGATCAACATGTTTGTTGGCGTTCAAAAAGCATGAATTCAGATGCTGTTTTAAAACTCAAGGATGTGATGAAAAAAATTCTACACAAAGGGTAAATAGTATTCTCTAATCTCGTCAATATTTTTATCTTGGAGACGAGTAGCCTCATCCTTTTTAATTTCTATAAAAGCATTACAAAACTTCTCACCTATTTCTGACTTAAGAACATTATCATTTTCAAGAGCATTTAAAGCTTTTGAAAGGCTAGACGGAACATGTTTTGTTGCTCTAACATTTTCCATACCATCTAAGTCTTCAGCTTTAGGCAATTTATATTTATTTTTGATACCGAGTAAACTAGCTGTGAGAACTGAAGAAGTTACTATGTAGGGGTTTCCTGCACCATCTGCAGTTCTATGCTCGATCCTTGCTGAATTAGATGAAGATGTTGAAGTTCTGATTGAAACCATTCTATGATCACCAGCCCAATTTGCCCAATATCCTGCCATTGATGCTGGTTGTAATCTATCATAACTGTTAACTGTTGAAGCAAGTAAAGCTGACAATCCTTCGTGATGTTGTAATAATCCACTAATACAATTATTAGCAGTTTCAGACAGTTTTCCATTATTTTCTATTACATTTATTTTACTTTTATCTAAAAAACTGAAATTCACATGTAATCCTGAACCACCTCTTTCAGGAATTGGTTTGGGCATAAAGGATAACATCAAACCTTCTTGCATAGCTATTTCTTTAGCCATAGTTTTGAATAGAAAAGCATTGTCACATGCCTTTAATGCTTCATCAAAGCCTAGTGTTAATTCAAATTGTCCATTATCATATTCGCCATTGATACTTTCAACTGGCAAATCCATTTCAGTAGCTTGTTCCCAAATTTTTCCCATTAAGTTTTTTGGGTCATTTGAAGGCCCAGTTCCATAAACAAATGCACCTGGAGTATTATAGGGCATCCAAATACCATCTTGATCCTGTTCAAAGACATAAGCCTCAAACTCTAGCCCAACCATTGGGTTAAGATCAATTTTGTTATATTCCTTTATTATTCTCTTTAAGTTAGATCTTGAACATAACTCATAATCTTGACCATCAAATTTTAAATCTCCTAATGCTATTTCAGTATTTTCTTGCCATGACTTATATCGATCTTTACTTAAGGAAAGTTTCATATCAGGAATTCCATCGAAAAGTCCAGTTCCAGGGATATTTAATAAATCCCTATCAAATGAGACAGATAATGCACATGCTGCAAATCCAATATCACCACTTTTGGCTAAATCAGAAGGAATATACTTTCCTTTAGGTAGACCTAAGAAATCACAAAATAAAGCTCTTGTTCTAGTCATTCTATTGCCATTTTTTTTACTATTTAAGTAGTTTGATAGGTAATTTGTTATTATTAATACCCAAGTGTCAATAAAGAAAATTTCAAACTATATTTTAATTCACTCTAACTTTAAGACTCTTAACACCACAAATGAAGTTTGACCTAGTCCATGTGGGTTCAGAAATTGGTTTTATAGAATCAATATTTTTAATTAATTCTTCTAAAAGTATCCTAACTTCCATTCTAGCCAACCATATCCCTAAGCAAAAATGTACTCCACCTTGCCCGAAAGAAATATGAGGGTTTGGTGATCTAGAAATTATCGGAGTATGTGGACTTTGGAATACTGTTTCATCACGGTTACCAGACACAAACCATAGTATTACTTTATCATCTTTATTTATTTTTTTTCCTTCAAAGGTTATGTTACAGGTCGCTGTGCGTCTAAAGTACATAGTAGGAGATGCTAACCTAATAAATTCATCTGCACACGTGCCCCAATATTTATTGGTTTTCAACTCTCCTATTAAATTATTATTAAGAGAAAGTTGGTAAAGTGCCATTGCAATACTATATCTGGTTGTATCGTTACCAGCAGCTATAAGTAGACAAAAGAAATTTTTAAACTCATGAGGCTTCATAAAACTTTCTTTTGAGTTTGAATTTAAAACTTTAGAAAGAACGCCATTTTTATCAATTTTGATATCATGGTTTAATATCTTGTCAGCATAATCATATAATTCTAGTGCTGCAGGTGATCTGAACGGCATTAAACGATATTGATCACTCTCGAGTTTATCTACAATATGATTAGTGAATTCAGGGTCTGAATTACCGATTAATGCATCACCTTTAACTACTAACCATTCCAAATCACTATCTGGAAGTCCTAATATTCTTCCAAGCATCATCATAGGTAGTTGCTTAGCAATTTTTTCAACTATATCAAATTCTGTATTTTTTAAAGCTTCTTGAATTATTTCACTAGCTAAGTCTCTTATCATACCCTCATAGTTTGATATTGCTTTTTGTGAGAATGCTGGCGCAAGCATCATCCTTGTGATCCTATGCTCAGGAGGGTCAGTTTCTTGAAATGTTCTTCTTGCTAAATATTCTTCTTCACTCTGATCTTCTATCCTAATCCCCTTAGCTGAACTAAAAATTTTATTATCTCTATTTATTTTCAAAATATCAGAATGTTTAGTTATTGACCAAAAGCCTCTACCGTTTTTTTCATTAGTCCAATAAATAGGATCTTCATTTCTAATCCTCTTAAAAGTTAAATGCGGTACACCACTAGAAAAGCTATCATGGTCACTTAAATCTAAAAATCCATTATCTTTCATCTTTATACACCAAGTTTAGAATTGAGATTATGTTTTATAAAATTTTCGCACCATATTGAAAATTTATTACCATCCACATTAGTGGAAAGAGATTTTGTAGCCCTGTCAAAAATTTGAGTTCCTAACATTTCTTTATACTTTTCAACAATTGTTTTCATAAAAGTAAAATCGAATTCAGGGTGAGATTGAGTTGTAAATATATGATTCCCTTTTGAGAAACTTGATATTGGACAGTTCTGTGTCGATCCCAAAAGCGTACAATCATCTGGCATTACAGATACTTCATCCTCATGAAATACATATAAACTCAGATTATCTTTAGGGTTCATCCAAGGCATAAAATTTTTAAATTTAGTTTTTTCAACACCAACATTCCATTTAATAGTTGATTTAGAAACTCTGCCACCTAGAGCTACTGCTATAGCTTGGTGACCAAAACATGAACCAATAAGAGGCTTTTGGTTTTTATCGCAGTCTCTAATGAAATCATAAAGTTTATTTGAAAATGAATGATTATCTCTTACAGAAAGAGGGCTCCCAGTAATTAAATAAGCGTCTTGTTCATTTATATTCTTTGGAAGTTCATCACCAATTGTCATGTAAATTCTATATTTAAACCTACTTTCCAATTCATCAAAAAGGTTTCGAAATCTATGTGCGTCATCAGGAAATCTATCCCCAATATCTTCACTTTTATCGTGATTGACTTGTAATATGCCTAAATTTATTTTTTTCATTTTTTAAGGGGCAACTTGCGTTGCCCCATATGTTTTAATTTATTGTAATATAGCGTTTAGCTCGGCTAATTTTTTACCATCAGCTACAATTCGAGAGCTAGATGCTTCTGCATCCTGCCAATAAACCCTTGCACCAGTTTCTTTCATTAGAGCTTGAGCGGCATCACCCAGCATTGCTTTCTTACCTATTTCAGCAATCTTATCTTTAACATTTTGAGGAGTGCCTTTTTTGACAAAAAGGCCATTCCATAATTCAATGTTATTTATTCCAGCTTGTTCAGCAACAGTAGCAACATTAGGAAGTTTTCCAATTCTATCTTCTCCAATATTGGCTAAAACGTTGATTTCGTTTAAGCAAGGCTCTATTAAAGCTAAAGTTGTGTTAATCACATCAGCATCGCCAGATGATAATGAATTACAATCAAGCATGTCAAATGCAGATTCATCAGCAAATTCAAAACCAAGTTTTTTTGCTGCTGCGAAAGTTGCTTTGGTTGGAACAATACCAGCACCAAAGTGGCCTAATACAACATCATTATTCTTTGCGTAACTCGCAAGCTCTGCCAAGTTTTTATAAGGCGTATCCCCTGATGATGCTAAAACAAATGGATATGTTAGAAAAATACCAATAGGTTCAAAGCTATCCTCTTCAATGCCTATATCAATAAGTGGACCTACTAATGGAACTCCTATAACAAAAGATCCAATAACTGAACCATCTGCAGGTGCATCTAAGACCTCCAGTGCACCAGGAAATGGGCCATCACCACCACCAGGTCTATTTACAACAGAAGCTGGCATTCCTGTTTCATTTTTCCACTCATCAGCTATCATCCTAGTAAGAATGTCTTCAAAATCACCTGGAGGCCAAGGAATTAAAAACTGAACTGGACCATTTGGGTAATCGGCATTTGCTGCACCAGAAAAAATAAATGAGAAAGCTGTTATCACAGCAATTAAAAATTTTTTCATATTTCCTCCTAAACTTTTATCTAATATTTTTTTTGTAATAGTTATAAATACTAGAAATGAAAGTAATAGAAATTACAAGGAAAATAGTTGCTGCAAGAATACCTGACACAGGTCTATTAATTAAATCCACCCAAAATTTAATTTTACCAGCACCTGCTGTTAATTTTTCAATCATAATAGATCCTAGAACCATACCTAGAACAATGGGCACAAGAGGCCAATTTAACCTTCTTAAAATATAGCCTAACAACCCAAAACCTGCTGCAAAGGCGCAATCCATAAAATTATTTCTTATTGAGAAAACTCCAACAAAAGCAAGTATCATTATAAATGCCCCTAAAAACCTATTAGGGATATAAATGATTTTTGCTATAAATTTTGAAGTAAACAAAAGAGTAATAACAACCAAAATATTTATAAAGAAAAGGGCAATGAATAAACTAAATAAAAAATCAGGTGCTTTCTCAAAAATATCAGGCCCAGGCTTTATTCCAGCATCAAAAAAAACAATCATCATCATTGCTGTTAGAGCCTCTCCAGGAACTCCTAATGCAAGTAATGGTATCATAGCAGCTGCTGGAACTGCATTATTAGATGTTTCACAGGCTATTAAACCCTCAGGTGCGCCATAACCAAATTTGGTAGGATTTTTTGATAAACTTCTAGCAGTTGAATAGCTAAAAAATTGCGCAACAAACTCCCCAACTCCCGGAATAATTCCCATTACAGTTCCAAACGAAGCAGATATAAATGCAACAGCTGGATACTTTTTAAGCTCTGCTAATCCTTTAAACAAGCCTTTGGTAATTTTTGTCTCAGGTGGGTCAGTGTCTTTCCCATTCATTAAATTTAAAGCTTGGCTAAGAGCAAAAATACCAACTATTACAACTATTAAGTTAAATCCTGAGGCCAAGTATTCTATATCAAAGGTATATCTGGCTACGCCTCTTGTTGTTTGTCTTCCAACCATAGAAATTAAAAATCCAATAGCAAATAACATTGCAGCAATAGCCATATTCTGTCTATGAGCGAGTATCAGTAAAACTGAACCTAACGCAGCTGCCATAAAAATATCTCTTTGTCCAAAGAGGGCACCGAAATCCCTTAAATAAGGACCAAACGCAATAAGACAAACCAAAGCTACAGAAATAGAGAAACAGCCCCCAAAAAAAGAAGACGAATAGGCTAAAGATAGTGCTCGTGGCGCATCACCACTTTTAGTCATAGAATAGCCATCATAAGTGGTTAATGCATTTACTGGTGTACCTGGTGTGTTAATTAATATTGCTGGAATTGCACCTCCATACATTGCAGACCCATATATACCTAAAAGCAATACTAGACTTACCAAATCATCAAGAAATATTGTTGCTGGAAGAAGGATAGCAATTGCTATAGCAGGTCCTATTCCTGGAATAGCACCTATAATAACTCCGCCAATAGCACCAACTAAAATTGCAATTATTACATGTATGTGAATGAGATTCGAAAGTCCTAAAAATAATGCATCCATTAGAAATATATCTTCATAAAGACTTCAATATTTTCAGGGAAGTATTGATAAAGCCAGATATTAATAGGAGTTTTAATCTGCAATATAGTTCTAAAAATTAATACAACTATGAAAGAAGAAAATAAACTTATTAATACCCAATTTTTTGTTCTATATCCAAGCCTATAGGTTAAAAAAACTGCAAAAATTAATGTTGAGATTAGGTAACCTAATATGCTTATTGAAAATGTGTAAACCAAAAAATATAAAATAAATTCTAAAGATCTGATCCATTGGATCATCTCATACAAAGTTTTATTTGGTATAAGTAATCTTTTAGATTTTTTATAGGCTTTGAACGCTTCTAATATATTAAAAAAAGTTGCTGGTATAAGAATAGCCATACACATTAATGGCCCTACCCACTGTTGTTTAAGAATTTTACCTACTCTTTTTTGATCAAGGTCCCTTCCATTCCAACCACTTTCAGAATTAAAATGAACTAATAAAAATCCCACAAAAAATAAAAAAATAATAGAAAGAGTTAAGTCGCCTGTAATGCGTTTAAATTCGAATAAATTTTCAACTTTAAATTTTCTTTCTTTTGGTATCTTGCTTACAAATTGTTGAGATGAAGTTTTTACTTCAAATATTTTTTCCTTATCTGAGCATAAAAATTTTTGGTTTTCAGAAAATTTAATTTCCATAATAAATTTTTAAAAATAATATTAAACAAACTATAGTTGTGGTCTAAAATTTAGACTTTATCACCATTCACCAATTATTATACCCTTTTCATTTTCATCATCTCTCATTATTGAATATGCCTCATCACTTATAGAAATTCTATTTCTTCTATTAATTAGTCTTTGAAATAATTTTTCTTTCATGCCTTCAATAATACCTTTATGTTTTTGACTTTTACCTAAATCAAGAAATTCTTCTGGGTCATTTTGCAAATCAAATAATTGTGGATCAAATCCCTTATAATAAACAAATTTCCAATTTTTATCTCTGATCATAAATATTTTAGCATCATTGATATTAACTTTTAATTTCTCCCTTACTTGATAAATTCCATAATCAAATTCAGAGAAAACATAATCCCTTAATGGCTTTGTTTGACTATTATTAATTATAGGCATGAGTGATTTGCCCTCAAGCCTCGCATTTGGAACTTTCAAATCATTTGCCTCTATAAAAGTTGGAAGTAAGTCAATAGCTTCAACGAGCTCATTGCATTCAGTTCCTCTTGATTGGTCAGCTTCTTTTCTTGGGTCAAATATTATTAAAGGGATTTTTACAGATACGTCATGGAATAATTCTTTTTCACCCATCCAATGGTCTCCTAAATAATCACCATGATCAGAAGTAAAAACTATCATTGTTTCATCCTTTTTCCCTTCTTTCTCTAAAAAATCAAAAAGGTCTCCTAAATGGTCATCAATTTGTGTAATTAGTCCCATGTAACCAGGAAGTACAGTTTCTCTTGTTCCTTGTTGCGAAAATGTTAAACCAACTTGTTCCTCCATAAACATTTTGAAAACTGGATTTGGGTTTTCTTTTTCAGAGTTATTTCTTGAAACTGGAATAAAACTCTCTTTGCCGTACATATTATGGTAAGGTGCTGGCGCCATATATGGCCAGTGTGGCTTAATAAAAGATAAGTGGAGGCACCATGGTTTATCTCCAGTTTCTTTAATAAATTCTTTTGCACGCATAGTCATATATGGAGTTTCAGAATGCTCTTCTTTAATTCTTGCTGGTAAGTTAGAGTTTCTCAAACTCCACCCAGATAAAAGTTCTCCGTTAGCACCTTCAGCAGAATTTGCATAATCATTCCAAGGGTTTACACCCTCATAACCAAGACTATTTAGCCATTTATTATAATTCAAAGCTTCATTCTTATGAAGATAACCAGGAGTAGGGTGAAGACCATCATCTTTTTCATATGGTTCAAATCCAGGTTCTGATATGATCATTCCAATTTCGGTTCCTTTGTTTAACCCCAATCGATGCATACCTTCAACATCAGCTTCCATATGGGTTTTACCTACTACTGCAGTTCGAATGCCTTTAGGTTTTAGATAGTCGTCTATTGTTAGTTCACCTATTGGCAATGGAACTCTATTCCAAGTAACTCCATTACTAAAAATTGTTCTTCCGGTATAAAAACATGCTCTTGAAGGGCCACACATTGGGGACTGAATAAATGCATTTTTGAAATTAACTCCACTTTTAGCAAGCTTATCAATATTTGGTGTTTTGAGCGATGGATGACCATTACAAGAAAGATAGTCCCATCGTAGTTGGTCAGTCATTATAAAAAGTATGTTTTTAATGCTCAATTTAGATCCTTAATTTTAGAAATGTAAATTTAATATTAGTATGATTACTTTTAATATTATGATTTATGAAAATTCTATCAAGCGCTTTTTTTCGATGTCAGTTATTTGAGCATTCTCAACTAAGTGTTCTTTGTACCTAAATTCACTAAAAAATTTAATGAATTCAGTAGAAAAATATTTTTTTGCTAAACTTGAGTTACTTAGTTTTTTAAAAGATTCTGTTATATTTTTTGGTAAACTAACTATTGTAGGATTTTTAGTTAAACTTTCGTTGTCGAAGCCTTCCAGTCCACTAATAATAGTTGCTGAAATGCTTAAATATGGGTTCGCATCTGCACCAGGAATTCGGTTCTCAACCCTTGAGTTCTTTCCTTTTATAGCTCTAAATGCAACTTTTCTGTTATCCCAACCCCAATTATTTTTCATAGGTGTAAATATTTCAGGTTGATACCTTTTGTAAGAGTTTGCATTGGGTGCATATAAAAGCATTAGTTCTGGCGCAAATTTTTGAAGTCCGTTTATAAATAAATCTAGATTTTTTAAATCTTTTACAAAGATATTTTCTTTTTTATCATTTTCCATAGAAATATGAATGTGTCCACTTTGCCCATCAGATGAATTACTCCACCTAGCCATAAAAGTAGCTAGTTTCCCATGGCGCAACGCTGTTTGTTTTATTAAATGTTTAATTAAAATAGTATCATCAGCTGATTTGATACTTTTACCTGAAGATAAAGCAACCTCCATAAAACCTGGTCCCATTTCTTCATGCCAAGCCTCTATTTCTATATTCATTTTTTCTGAATTAGTTACAAAGTCATTATAAAGTTCATTCTGAGCAGTTTGCCTATGTAAAAGGTTGTAAGAACTTTCTTTGGTGGAGGTTTGTAAGTTATTATAACTCTTTTCACTTACTGAGTTTAAACCTTCATCTAGAAGAGTGAACTCCAGTTCAACTCCAAAACGAGGGAACATTTTTTTATTTTTACTCAATTTTAAAATTTTTTTTAAAATACTCCTACAACAAAAATTTGAGTAATCACTTTCTAGTTCAAGAAAACACATTAGATTTTGGCTTTCATCCTCCCAAGGTGAAACTCTGAAACTACCAAGATCAATTTTTGCTGGGACATCTCCAAAACTATCTTTACTAGATGAAAAACCTGGTATTTCAATTTGAGTATCACAGTATCCTAAAGCTAAAGATGGGAGTGCAATAGTAAATCCAGAGCCATCTTTTTCAATTGAACTTTTAATTTTATTTATATTTACTAATTTGCTTCTTAGCTGACCAAGAGGGTCAACAAAACAAACTGATGCAAACTTTAATTTTTTATTATCATGAAGAACAGAATTTATATTTCTAATCATCTCATTTACTATTACTATTTTTCAAATTGTTACTATACTATCTTATTCATAATCATTTTAAAATTTAATTTACTAAGATTTAATGTCATTAGAAAAAGATGAATGGGATTACATAATTTTGGGTGCTGGAACTGCAGGTTGTGTTTTAGCAAATAGATTATCTGCCTCAAAAAAAAATAAAGTTCTTTTATTGGAGGCTGGATATTCTGATAAATCAATAAAAATAAAAGTGCCAGCTCTTCAACCTTATGTTTTTGGTAAAAAAGAGTTTGATTGGTGTTATCAAGCACAACCAGATCCAACTAGAAAAAATATAAGTCCTATTTGGCCTGCTGGTAAAGTTTGGGGAGGTGGAAGCTCTTTAAATGGGATGATTTATATTAGAGGACAAAAGGAAGATTTTAATGAATGGAAACATTTTGGAGTAAAAGGATGGAATTATGAAGATGTTTTAAAGTTTTTTTTAAAGTCAGAAAATAATGAAAAAGGAAGCTCATATTTCCATTCTAAAAATGGTCCACTATATATATCAAATTTGAAATCAAATCATGAACTTAATGAAGCTTTCATTGATGCTTCGATTAATTATGGATTACCAAAAAATAATGATTTTAATGCTCAAACACAAACTGGTGCAGGGAAAGTTCAAGCTTTTCAAAAAAAAGGATTAAGGCTAAACACATCATCTGCTTTTTTGAAGCCGATACTCAGAAGACATAATTTAAAAATAATCTCAGGTGTCTTAGTAAACAAATTAATTTTTGAAGATAGTAAAGTAATTGGTGTAAATATAATTAACAAAAATAAATTTGAAAATTATTACTCTAAGGGAGAAGTTCTTGTATCTGCTGGATCTATTGGAAGTCCACTTATTTTGCAAAGATCAGGAATTGGAAATGCTTCTCTTTTGAAAAAAAATGGTATTAAAGTTAAGATTAATAGTAAAGCTGTAGGAGAAAATCTTCAGGATCATCCAGGCGTTTACTGTGAGTACCCAGTTAATATATCAACCTTTAATACAGAATTTAATATTACTAAAATGATAAAACATGGTTTTGATTGGTTGTTTCATGGTGTAGGTCCAATAAGTACGCCTGCGGCTACTTGCTGTGCATTTTTTAATACTAACAAGATTCTTGACCGACCAAACGCTCAAATACATTTTTCTCCTTTCTCATATCATTATTCACCTTTATCCAAATTTGATTTACCTAAATATCCGGCAATCCTGACTGGAACATGTATTCTTAACCCAGAATCAAGGGGGTCAGTATCTATAAGCTCAAAGGACCCAATGCAACAGCCCATAATTAAACATTCATTATGGGATAGCAAAAATGATTACACCAACATGGTTAAAGCTCTAAAAAAGCTGTCAAACATAATGTCATCAAAGCCAATTTCTAAATATATTTTAAAAAATCCAATTAAGGAATTAAATGATAACGATATAGAGGAATTTGTAAAAAATAATAGCTTTTTAGGCTATCATGCTTCAGGAACTTGCGCTATGGGTGATAATGGAATCTTAAATTCAGACCTAACAGTTAAAAAAGTCAGAAATTTAAGAGTTATTGATGCATCAATAATGCCTAAAATTATCCGAGGAAATACAAATGCAAGTGTAATAATGATAGCTGAGAAAGGCGCAGATCATGTTTTGGCAAAAAGTTAAATAAGTTATTTAACTAAATAATTGAAAAGCCTTTATCAATTGCTGTGACTATTTTATTAACATGATCTTTAGTAATAATTAATGATGGTGAAATAATAAAATTATTTCCAGAAGCTCTTACCAAAACTCCTTCATCGCATATCGTTTTATAAATTTTAGAAACCACATCTTTTGATGCAGGCTTTTTTGTTTCAGGGTCTTCTACTAACTCTACAGCAGCCATTAGACCCTTACCTCTAACATCTCCAATAATTCGGTGTTTACTTTTTAGTTTATTTAAACCAAGATTTAGCTCAGCTCCTCTAGCTTTAGCATTAGAGGCTAAATTGAGCTTATTAGTCTCATCAAGTGCAGCGAGAGCTGCAGCAGCACCAACAGGATTCCCTGAGTTTGTATATCCATGCCCCAGCATTCCTAGTGCATTTTTATTTTTTTCAATTGTTTCTGAAATTTCAGATGACATTAATGTAGCACCCATTGGAAAATACCCACCTGTTAGAGCTTTAGCAATAGTCATTATATCTGGTTTTACATTCCATAACCTTGACCCTGTCCATTCACCAGTTCGTCCAAAAGCACATATGACTTCATCTGCAATTAGTAATATTTCATTTTCATCACAGATCTTCCTTACTTTTTTCATAAAGCTTTCATGAGGCACTATTACTCCACCAGAACCTATAATAGGTTCCATAACAAAGGCTGCTATAGTATCAGATCCTTGGCTAGCTATTATAGCCTCAAGACTTTGCATGCATTTTTTAGTAAGTTCTTCTGGATTAACTTCATTGAAAGGGTTTCTATATGTATAAGGAGCTGGAATATGAAACACTCCAGGGACACCTGGTTCATAATTTCTTCGAAACCTTGGATCACCACAAAGAGATGCGCCTCCATAATGCGTCCCATGATAACCTTTACTTAAAGAAATAAATTTTATTTTGTCGATTTTCCCTTTAACTTTCCAGTATTGTCTCACCAAACGCATGGCTGTATCAATTGAGTCAGATCCACCTTGTGTAAAGAAAACTTTTTCCATGCCGTCAGAATAGAACCATTCCTTAAGTTTATAAGACAACTCGATAGCCTTATCATTAGTGATACCTCTAAAAGTATTGCAATAAGGCATTAAGTTTAGCTGATCATGAATAGCTTTTTTTATTGGTTCACAACTATATCCCAAATTAACATTCCATAATCCACCTACTGCATCGAGCATAACTTGACCGTCAACATTGTGAACTTCAACATTTTCAGCTTTTGTAATAATCATTGGTGGTGTATCTAGCATTTCTGCAGGATGGGCCATAGGATGCCAAAAATGTCTGGCATTATTTTCTCTTAAAAAATTCTCATGTTTCATAAAATACCTCGATAAAAATTTGTTCTATAACTTCATCCATACAGACTTAAGATCAGTGAATTTATCTAATGCATGTAGTGATTTATCAGATCCATTTCCAGATTGTTTAACACCAGTTAGTGGAATAGTATTATCTGAACCACCGTATGTATTAACAAAAACAGTCCCTGCTTTTATTTTTTTAACCATTTTATGTGCTCTAGATAAGTTTGAAGTCCAAATACCAGATGCTAGTCCGAAATCAGTTCCATTAGCTAGTTTAATAGCTTCATCTTCGTTTGAAAAAGCTGTAACAGTCAATATTGGTCCAAAAACTTCATTTTGAAAAACTTCGGTATCTTGTTTCACAGAAGATATAATTGTAGGTTCCATATAAAAACCTCCACTTGATTTAAGAATTCTATTTCCACCAATTTCAATATTTCCACCCTCTGATTTTGCCTTTTCCACAAAATCAAGATCAGATTGTAATTGACTTAAGCTATTAATTGCACCTACATCATTTTTAATCTCAAGAGGGTCACCAATTTTTAATTTTTGAGAATATTCAGAGACTAATTTTAAAAATTCATTGTGTATTTTATCTTCTACCAATAGTCGAGATCCAGCAACACAGACTTCGCCGGAATTTCGAAAGATTCCCATAGTAGAAACTTTAGCTGCTTCCTCTAAATTTTCAGCATCAGCAAAAATAATATTTGGTGATTTGCCACCTAACTCTTGATATATTCTTTTCATATTTGATTGCGCAGAGTATTCTAATAATTGTCTGCCCGTATTGCCTGAACCTGTAAAAGTTAATACATCTACATCCATATGTCTCGCAAGGGCTTGACCTGTTTGTTTTCCGTTACCAGTAACAATATTCAAAGTCCCTGGAGGTAATCCTGCTTCTAAACAAATTTCCCCTAATTTTAAAAGTGACAAAGAGGCTGCTTCCGATGGTTTAATAATTACAGAGTTTCCCATAGCAAGAGCTGGTGCAATCTTCCAAGCTCCTATCATCAAAGGAAAGTTCCATGGAACAATTGCTGCTACAACACCAACGGGTTCTTTTTGTATTAAGCCAATAAAATCACTAGATGTATTTGAAACTTCACCATAAATTTTATCTATTGCTTCAGCATAGTATCTAAAAGTACCTGCTGCTGATCCAGGTTCAGCCCTCAAAGCCATGTTAAATTCAGTTCCATTATCCCTTACTCCTAGAACAGTAAGTTCAAGAATTTTTTCTTCAATGATTTCTGCTATCCTGAGCATTATTTTTTTTCTATTTAATGGAGGCATGTTAGACCAATGCCCTTTATCAAATACTTCTCTAGCAGAGAGAACAGCCTCATTTACATCTAAATTATTAGCAACTTGAAGTTCAGAAATAATTTTTCCATCAATTGGGCTAATAATACTTTGAGTTTTACCAGATTTTGAAGAAACCCAATTTTCACCAATTAATAAATTTTGGTTTGGAATAATGCTGTATCTATGTTTATTGATATCTTCTTGCTTGATCATGTTTGCTCTAAATTAGATATTTATTATTTATTGCTATACCTAAATGTACAACAACTATGACCCTCCATAATAGTTTTTTTCCTATCAAGTTTTAAGTTTTTGTCGAAACCTTTGGAAAAATTATAATCTCTATTACATGAAAGTAGTTGACCAATATCTTCTAAACCCATCTCTGAGTACATCTCAGCATATTTGCACCTAGTTACATCAAAATTATACTGATTATTTGTTTTTTTTAATTCTTTAATTTCTAATGCACCGCCGGTTTTCCATAGCTCAAATACTTCTATAAATCGATCAATGACAGTCGTATCTTTAGGGAGTTTATTATCAATTTTTTTTCTAAACTGATTACCCTCGTCAACAGCATTTTTTATAACAGCATTTTTTAAAATTTTTTTAGCTTTTGTTATGCCTAATTCTAATTTCATTTCTTCAAAAATAGATTTAGCTATCTCTGCTTGAAGTTTTCTCTTTTCTAGAATTGGTATAGAATTTTCTAATTTATTCATTTTACAGTATTAATTTTACTTAATTTGATTATACGATAAACTTGTAATTTGTTTCAATCTAAAATCTTTTTTTATTTAATTCAAACTTTGCTTTTGATGTTGTTTATTTAAAATAAAGATAATAATAGTAGTACTATAAATTTTTTTATTTTAAAAATTCAATTAATTTGGGAAATTTTAAATGGATCAAAAACCATTGTTTAGGGCTGACCATGTAGGAAGTTTACTAAGGCCAGAAATCATTAAAGAAAATAGAAAAAAATTTTTTGAAGATAAAATCATAAGTTCAGAAGAATTAAAACTAATTGAAGATACAGAAATAAAAAAAATAGTAAAACTGCAAGAAGAGCTAGGATTTAAAGTTGTAACTGATGGAGAGTTTAGAAGATCATTTTGGCACTATGATTTTTTAGAAGGATTAGACGGGTTTGAATTGGAAGAAAGAGAAAGTGGAGTTCAATTTTCAGGAGCAAAGCTAAGGCCTTTTTTTCCTGTTATTAAAAATAAAATAGACTTTCCTTCTGATCATCCAATGTTAGAACATTTCAAATTTGTTGCAAAAAATTCTTCAGTTTTGCCTAAGATTGCTATACCTGGCCCAAGTTGTTGTCACTTTAGAACTACTCCAAATGATATTTATCCAAAAGAATATGAGGATAATGAAAAACTATTTTTTGACATTGCTCAAACTTATAAAAAAGCAGTCCAAGAATTCTATGATATAGGTTGCAGATATTTACAAATGGATGATATATTTTTTGCTTATTTATGTGATCCCAATCATAGAACCACCCGAATGAAATTTGGAGAAGACCCAGACGAACTAATAGAAAAATATGCATGGATGTTAAATGAGGCAATTAAAGATAGACCTAAAGATATGACTGTTGGAATGCATTTGTGTCGCGGTAATTTTAAATCTAATTTTGCTGCTCAAGGCGCATATGACCCAACTGTTGACGCAGTATTTAATAAGATTGATTTAGATGTTTACTTTATGGAATATGATGACGAAAGATCAGGAGGTTTAGAACCTTTAAAGTATTTGCCAAAAGGTAACAAACGGGTCATGCCTGGATTTATAACAACAAAACAAGGAAAATTAGAGACTTTAGATTTTTTAAAAAAGAAATTTGAAGAAGCATCAAAGTATATTTCTATCGATCAGTTAGGTATTGCTCCTCAGTGCGGATTTTCTTCAACAGAAGAGGGCAATATAATTTCATTGGAAGACCAAAAAAGAAAATTAGAATTAGTTATAGAAGCTTCAAACAAAATTTGGGGTGAATAAATTAATATTAAATATGAAAGTTTTTTTATGGAACAAAATGAATTAGAAAATAAAATTGCTTTAGTTACTGGTGGGAGTAATGGAATAGGCTTGAAAACAGCAAAGATGTTAGCAGAAAAAGGTGCGACTGTAATTGTTGGTTATTATAATGGAAAGGATAGAGCAAAAAAGATTATTGACACATTACCTGAAAAAAATCACATGATGTTTCAAATTAAATTGGAAGATTATAACACAATAGAGACTTTAGCTTTAGAAATTGAAGAAAAATATGGAAAGCTAGATATCATTATAAACTCTGCAGGCTTCACAAAACCTATTCCTCACAAAGATATAGATAAATTAGATATTGAAACTTTTGATCAAATTTTAATTGCCAATGCTAGAGGTCCGTATTCTATTATAAGATCATTGATGCCGTTGTTACACAAAAGTAGTGAAGCAGTAGTAATTAATGTCTCTTCAATCTCTGCCTTTACTGGTTCAGGAAGTAATATTGCATATTGTGCGTCTAAGGCTGCACTTGACACAATGACTATGTCTCTAGCAAGAGTATTTGGACCAAAAATTAGATTTTTATGTGTTTCTCCGGCAGCAGTTGCCACTGATTTTGTTCAAGGAAGAGACAGAGGTGCTCTTGAGAAATTAGCTGAAAAAACACCTCTAAATAAAGTTGTTGAGCCTGATGATGTTGCTTTGGCTATACTAGGATGTATCACTCATTTAAAAACAGCAACGGGAACCAGAATTATTATCGATGGTGGAAAAAATTTATAATAATTTAAGGAGATTTTAACATGCCTCATTTTTCTATAGAGTATTCTTCAAATTTAGAAAAAAAAGTTGATATTAAAAATTTTTGTAACATCTTGAGATTAGCAGGAATTGAAACAGGAGTATTCCCAATTAAGGGTATTAGAGTTAGAGCTATAACTTGTCACCATTATTCGATTGCTGATAACAACCCTGAAAATGGATTTATTGATATTTCAGTTCGTTTGAGAGAAGGCCGGGATTTGGAAACCAGAAAAAAAGCCACTCAGCATATTTTTGATACAGCACAAAATTTTCTAAATCCTATTTTAGAAAAAACTCCTTTTGCTTTATCAATGGAAATGAGAAATATTGATCCAGAACTTAGCCCAAAAATTAACTCAATTCCTAATTTATGAAAGTGACCAAAGATGAATAATTTAGATGATAACATTAAAAAATTGCAAAGACATCTAAGTGTTATTAAAGAAAAAGGGGTTAAAAATAATATTAATGGAAAATCCAAAAATTCAGTTTCAGGGAAAAAATTTCCAAACTATTCTCCAGTTGATGAAACTTTCATTTGTGATGTTGAAAAAAGTAATTCTCAAGATGTAGATGATGCTTCTAGTTCATCTAAAGAAGCTTTTCTTGAATGGTCTAAAACTAGCCCATCTAAAAAGAAAAAAATACTCCATTCTATAGCAGACAAGATAGTTGAGAGAGCAGACGAGATAGCTTTATGTGAATGCTGGGATACAGGTCAAGCTATTAGATTTATGTCAAAGGCTGCAATCAGAGGATCAGAAAATTTTAGATTTTTTGCAGATAAGGCAATTTCTGCTCAAGATGGTCTAACTTTACCTTCAAGTACACTACTTAATATAACAAAAAGAGTTCCAATTGGACCAGTTGGGATAATTACACCATGGAATACTCCTTTCATGCTCTCAACTTGGAAGATTGCCCCAGCACTTGCTGCTGGATGTACTGTTGTGCATAAACCAGCAGAATTATCACCGGTAACTGCACAAATACTTCATGAAATTGCCCTTGATGCTGGTTTGCCTCCGGGTGTATGGAACCTTGTAAATGGTTTAGGAGAAGAGGCAGGAGTTGCTTTAACACAAAATAAGGATATTAAAGCAATCGCATTTGTGGGGGAATCCAAAACTGGGTCATCCATTATGAAACAAGGTGCTGACACTTTAAAACGTGTTCATTTTGAGCTTGGAGGGAAAAACCCTGTTATAGTTTTTGATGACGCTGATCTTGAAAGAGCTTTAGATGCTGTAATATTTATGATTTACTCTTTAAATGGCGAAAGATGCACTTCATCTAGTAGGCTTTTAATACAAAAAAATATTTCAGAAAAATTTTTGAGTAAGCTAATTGAGCGTGTAAAAAAAATCAATGTTGGTAACCCATTAGATCCCGACGTTGAGGTGGGCCCACTAATTAGTGAAAACCATTTGAATAAAGTTGTTTCATATTTTGAAATTGCTAAAAAAGATGGAGCAGAAATTTCAATTGGAGGTGAAGTTGCTAAAAAACCTGGATGGTATGTCTCTCCAACATTATTTACTAATGCAAAATCTAATATGAGGATTTCCCAAGAGGAAATATTTGGCCCAGTTTTAACAGCTATGACCTTTGAAAACGAGGAAGAGGCTTTGAAAATTGCTAACAATGTTGATTACGGTCTAACAGGTTACATTTGGACAAATGATTTAAAAAGATCACTGAGATTTTCAGAAGCACTAGAAGCTGGAATGATATGGGTAAATTCTGAAAATGTAAGACACCTTCCAACTCCTTTTGGAGGTACTAAATCAAGTGGTATTGGAAGAGATGGTGGAGATTGGTCATTTGAATTTTATATGGAGCAAAAACATATTGGTTTTGCAACTGGAGATCATACTATACCAAAACTTGGTAAGTAATTTTAAATATGAGAGAAAATTAGATGCCTTTACCAAATAATAATTTATATCCACATTTTAATATCTCTAGATTAAGTCATATTGAATTGGGCGTAAGAGATCTAAGTGCAAGTTTCGCATTTTATGTTGAAATACTAGGTCTTCAAGTGACAGATCAAAATAGTAATTTTATCTATCTTAGAGGAATGGAGGAAAGAGGTCATCATAGTGTAATCTTAAAAAAATCTAACATATCCTCATGTAATGTTTTAGGTTATAAAGTTTTTGATGAGGAGCAACTGGATAAAGCTGAATTTTATTTTAAATCAAAAGAAATCTCAACCTCATGGATTGAAAGGCCATATCAGGGAAAGACTCTTTTGACCACAGACATTCATGGAATTCCAATAGAATTTTATTACCAAATGGAAAGACTTCCAACAATTCACCAAAAATATAAATTGTATAATGGAGTTAAGCCTCTAAGAATTGACCATTTTAATGTTTTTTCAACTAATGTAGATGAAAGCGTAGAATTTTATTCAGATCTTGGATTTAGAGTAACTGAGTATACAGAAGATGAAAAAACAAAAAAATTATGGGCTGCTTGGATGCACAGAAAGGGCACTGTTCATGATATAGCATTTACAAATGGTATAGGTCCACGATTACATCATGTTGCATTTTGGGTTCCAACACCAATGAATATAATTGATTTATTAGACGTAATGTCTACTTCAGGTTACATATCAAATATAGAGAGAGGACCTGGTCGCCATGGGATATCTAATGCCTTCTTTCTATATATTAGAGACCCTGATGGGCATAGAACAGAAATTTACTGCTCTGATTATCAAACATTGGATACAGATCATGAGCCTATAAAGTGGGATTTAAAAGATCCCCAAAGACAGACTTTATGGGGAGCACCTGCACCAAAATCTTGGTTTGAAGAAGGGAGCCACTTTGGAAATATAAATCCAAAACAACCATCCCTAAAAGCTCAACCAATAGTAGCACCTTAGAATTGGAGTATTTAAATGGCAAAAAAATTTGTATCTGTAAATATAGATAATAAAAGTATATATGGAATTGAAACTAATAATGGAGTAATTGAATTATCAAAAAAATTTCCAGAATGGACTTCATTATTAGAGGTTGTCCAGAATGATGGTTTTGAAAAACTTATTAACTCCATAAATGGTAATGAGACAACTCACCCAATTGGTTCTTATACCTACAATATTCCAATTTCTAATCCTGAAAAAATCATCTGTGTAGGTATAAACTATCCCGATAGAAATGAAGAGTATAAAGATGGACAAAACACTCCAAAAAATATGTCTCTATTTGTAAGGTTTCCAAGATCATTTGTTGGTCACAATTCTCCAATTATTAGGCCAAAAATATCAGATCAGTTAGATTATGAAGGTGAAGTTGCAATTGTTATTGGAAAAACAGGTAGGCATATATCAGAAGATAAAGCCTATCAATATATTTCTGCTATTTCAATCTGTAATGAGGGTACGATCAGGGATTGGGTTCGTCATGCAAAGTTCAATGTCACACAAGGGAAAAATTTTGAGAAATCTGGATCTATGGGACCATTTCTCGTTCCTTTCAAGGAAAAAAGCCAACTGGAAGATATTAGCTTAATAACAAAAGTTAATGATGAAATACGTCAAGATGACAGAACAAGTAGAATGCTATTTAATATTCCAAAACAGATTAACTATATTTCAACTTTTACAACACTGATGCCTGGTGATATAATTATAACAGGCACTCCAACTGGAGCAGGAGCTAGATTTGATCCTCCAAAGTTTTTAAAGCCTGGAGATAAAATTGAAGTTTCAGTTGAGGGTGTAGGATCATTAATTAATACGGTTGAAGACGAATAATGCCTCTTTCAAGTCAACAAATTGAAAAAGCTGCGCAAAATCTATTTGATGCTGAAAAGTCGAAGAAGAAAATTGGTCTTTTATCTATTGAATATGAGAATATTGATATGGAGGATGCATATAAAATACAAGATTCTCTAGTTCAAATGAAAATTCAATCTGGTTTGACTATACAAGGATGGAAAATCGGACTTACTTCTAAAGCCATGCAAGATGCACTAAAGATAGATATTCCGGATAGTGGCATTTTATTTGATAATATGTTTTTTAAAAGTGGTGACTCTATTCCTACTGATAGATTTATTGAAACAAGAATTGAGGCTGAAATTGCTTTTTGTGTAAGTAAAACATTACAAGGGAATGTTAGCCGTGAAGATGTTATAGCGGCTACAGAATATGTTTTCCCTTCCTTGGAAATTCTTGATACACGAATTGATAGGAAGGATTCATCCACAGGTAAATTAAGAACAGTATATGATACAATATCTGATAATGCAGCAAATGCTGGTATAGTAAGTGGTATACAAAAAAATAAGCTAGAACAATTTGACCTTAGGTATGTGGGTTCAATAGTTTATAGAAATGGTACAGTTGAAGAAACAGGTTTAGGCGCTGGTGTATTAGATGATCCTATAGCAGGTATTGTTTGGTTAGTTGAGAGGTTAGCAAAATATAATCAAAAAATAAGTCCTGGCGAAATTATTCTTTCAGGGTCCTTTATTAGGCCTATTGAAGCAAAAAAAGGTGATAAGTTTTATGCTGATTTTGGCAAGTTTGGATTTGTGGAGTGTGATTTTAAGTAAATTTTTAATTTTATGATAAAATCTCTATCTTTAAGATCAAATTTTAAAACGCTGGAAAGCGTTACATATTTAAACCAAGCATCATTGGGTCTAATTTCTGAAAAAACAAGTTCTGCTATGCATGAATTCCTTGATAATATTGGGAAGCATGGGAATGTTAATATGAGCGATCAAGATGAAGTTAATTATTTTGATGAATTAAGAAATACAGCATCGATTTTATTTGGATGCTCTCCCAAAAACCTTGGTATTTTATCTAGTGCCAGTGACTTGCTTAATCAAATTCCATTTTTATTATCACCTAAGGCAGGAAGTAGAATAATCCTTATTTCAAATGACTTTCCTGCTTTATATAGACCTTGGCAAGCATACTCTAAAATGTACAAAATTAAGTTAGAGTTTTTAAAAGAAATACCAAATATTGATTTAAATTCAGTTGTATCTTCTACCTTAGGCCAAGATGTATCTGCTATAGTAATAAGTTATGTGCAATACTCAACAGGGAGTATTATTGACATAAAAAGCCTATACAAAATATCAAAAAAATTAGGGATTAAATTAATTATTGATGTAACACAAGCAGCTGGTGCGATACCAATTAATGTTAAAAATTTTAAATGTGATGCTCTTATTTGCAGCGGTTATAAGTGGTTAGGTGGCCATGGGGGTGTTGGATTAGCTGTGTTATCAAATGAACTAATAAAATCTACGCCATTAATGCCAGGTTGGATGGGTGCGAGAAATCCTTTTGACATATCTCATCAAGAACTTGATTTAGCAGAAGGAGCAAAGAGATTCACTCAATCTACAATGTCCTATATTTCTTTGAAAGGTTTAGAAGTATCAATTCAGGAAATTTTAAAAATCGGTGTAGATAATATTGATAATCATGCACAAAGGCTTAAAAGATATTTTCTTTCACATTTAAATAAGAGTAATTTTCAAACATTTCATCAAAAAAACATACCAACATCATCTCATATAGTTTCAATTTTTGACCCAAAAAAAAATATTTCTAGAGTTGCAAAACTACTTTCTAAAAATAATATTTTTTGTAGTATCAGAAACGGTTATTTAAGAGTTTCATTTGCACATTACAATAATCAATCAGATATAGATAAACTATTAAGTATTCTTAAAGAAGATTAATCTGAACAAAATTTTTAAATACTTGCCTCAATTTCAAGTTTTTCAATTTCTCTAAATCGTATTCTATTTGCTAGCTTTGGTTTTTTAATTAAATTAAAATCTTTAAAAGCTCTGATTAAGCTTAAAAATGCAACTTTACCCTCAATTCTTGCTAGAGTATTCCCAGCACAAATATGGATTCCAAGCCCAAAAGATAAATGCCTATTTGGCTGTCTTGATATCTTAAATTTATTAGGGTAATTAAATTGATTGGGGTCTCTATTAGCTGCAGCTATTATCATATGAACTGAACTACCTTCTGGGATTTTTACATTTCCTAATGAAGTACCCTTTTTGTTTGTACGATTATTAACTTGGATTGGAGGCTGAAATCTTAAAATCTCTTCCACTGCAGAACCAATATAATTTTCATTATCTCTTAAAGATTTCAACTCATCTTTATTATTAATAAATTCATGAATACCATGAGATAACATATTTGTTGATGTTTCGTGTCCTGCATTAAGCATAAATATACACTGATGTAAAAGCTCAACCTCTGACAATTCAATTCCCGATGATTGTGCTTCAATAAGAGTTGATATAATTTCTCCATCACGATTTAATTCAGGCCTTCTTTTTCTTAAAGCGACCTGATCTTTTAAATAAGTTTTAAAGTTAGAAACAGCATCACATCCTTTTTTAAATTGTTCATCTGTCAGAGTAGGCTCTAATGCGCCTAAAATTAACCTTGCCCAATCTCTAATTAGTGTTCTATCTTCTTTTGGAACACCTAACATATCACACACTACATCTACCGGTAGTCTAAAAGAAAAATCACTTACAAATTCGATCACTTTTTTTTCTTTAAGCTCTGAAATATAATTTTTAACTAGCTTCTCAACATTACTTTCTATATGGGCAAGGGCTCTCGGGGTAAATGCATGCTGGAAAATCTTTCTAATCCTTGTGTGGTCAGGCTGGTCAATGAAAACAACACTTGTAGTATGGTGTTCATACAATGAAGAATTTCCAAATTTTGGCTTAAATTCTTTCTTTTTATCAGAACTCCACAAGTTGTTATTTCTATAAATTTCAACTAATGCATCATAGGAAGTAACTATGAAAGAACCATCAGGGTTTTTATGGATAGGATTATTTTTTCTAAGTAAAGAATAGTAGTGGTAAGAGTTTTCTACTAAATCATTTGGAGGATTATATAAATCAAATTTATTTATATCAAAATCATAATTTTTCATAATTAAATATTAAGTTAATTTATTAATTTTTTGAATAATAATTATTGAAAATTCTATAAATTTCTTTGAATAAAATTAAAAAATTAAATTCAATTCTTATAAAATATTTGATAATGTAAAACATGGAATACAATCAAAAATTAAAATTACTTATTGATGGTAAATGGACTGATTCTTCCCAAAGAGATACTCTTCCAGTAATAGATCCAGCTACAGAAAAAATTCTATCACACCTCCCAATAGCTGATGAAAATGATATGGAAAGAGCTCTCGTTTCTAGTAAAAAGGGTTTTCAAATATGGAGTAAATGGACACCACTAAGAAGACAGGCAGTAATGTTAAAAACTGTTGAAATTATCCGAAAAAGATCAGATGACATTGCAAAAACACTCACCATGGAAATGGGTAAAACTCTAAGAGAATCCAAACAAGAAATAAATCAAGTTATAGAAACAATTATTTGGTGTGCAGAAGAGGGAAAAAGAACATATGGGAGGATTATTCCCTCTAGAGATGGGCATGCTAGGCAAATGGTTTTTAAGGAACCTATTGGTCCTGTTGCTGCTTTTGTTGCTTGGAACTTTCCAGGTGGAAATGTTATCAGGAAAGTAGCCTCTACTTTGGCAGCAGGGTGTTCTATTATTATTAAACCAAGTGAGGAAACACCGGGTACAGCTGTTGCAATTGGCGAATGTTTCATGGACGCTGGATTGCCACAAGGTGTATTAAACATTATTTTTGGGGTGCCTGATAAAATATCAAAATATTTACTTAAATCGTCTATACCTAAAGCGGTAACTTTTACTGGTTCTGTAGATGTTGGAAAGCATCTACAATCTTTAGCATCGGAAACACTTAAAAAATGCACATTAGAATTAGGTGGGCATGCTCCAGTTATAATCTGTGATGATGCTAATATAGATAAAGTATTAAATAAAATTGCAATTTGGAAGTTTAGAAATTCAGGACAAGTATGTATTTCTCCATCAAGATTTTTTGTTCAGGAAGCTTCTTATAAAAAATTTGTAGATGGATTTGTTGCAATAGCTAATCAAATAAATTTAGGAAGTGGATTAGAAGAAAATTCTGACATGGGCCCATTAATTTTTGAAAAACAAGTTCATAAAATGGAAAGATTTGTTGAAAATGCTAAGTCTCTTGGGGGGAAAATTAATTGTGGAGGTGAAAAGTTTGGTGAAATAGGTTTTTTCTTCAAACCTACAGTGATCTCAGATATTCCAGAAACTGCCAAAATTTTGAACGAAGAACCTTTTGGGCCTTTAGTGCCAATTATTCCTTTTAAAACATTGGAAGAAGCAATAGAAAAATCGAACTCTTTATCAGTTGGATTGGCCTCTTATATATTTACTGAAAATCAAAAAAATGCACACTTTTTAGGAAATAATCTTGATGTGGGTATTGTTTGTGTAAATCATACAATTGTTTCAGTACCTGAGGCTCCTTTTGGTGGTTTTGGAGAATCAGGCTATGGAAAGGAGAATGGTATAGAAGGTTTAGAATCTTTCTTGAGAACTAAATACATTAGTGAAATACCTAATGTTTAGCTAAGAACTTAAAAACTCAGGTCTAAATCTATCTTTTAATTCATCATTAATTTTCTCATTATTAGTATTTAAATTTAAACTTGGTTTTATATCTATAACTCTATTTCGATTTAAAATATTCTTAGGATCAAGTTTAATTTTCAAATCTTTCATCAATTTTATTTCTTCATATGAACGACTTAAATTAAGATATGGTTTTTTCTCAAGTCCTATTCCATGTTCTGCAGAAATTGAACCATTAAATTCACTAACTATACTGTAAAAAATTCTTTTAATATTTTCATGTAGTTTATTGCAAACTACAACAGCATGTAAATTATTGTCTCCTAAATGCCCAAAAAACAATACATCTTTTACCTCTTTTAAATTAAAAAGTTCTTTCTTTAGTTTCTTAATGAAAATTTCAATATCATTAAGATTTATTGAAACATCAAAATTCATCCTTAAAGGAATTGTTTTAAAAGCAGTTGATGTACTTTCTCTTACAGACCAAATTTTATTAATATCTTTTTTTGATAAGGCTATAACTGCGTCATTGATAAGTTTATTATTTAAAAATTTACTAAGAGTTTCTTTGAACCATTCATCATCCATTTCTGATTTATTACCCAATGTCTCTATCAACACATAGTATTTATAGTTTTCTGGTAATGGTCCATGAATATCAGTTGATTTAATGATAAATTCATACGTTGGTTTCCAAAGAACTTCAAAAGCAGATAGATCATTTCCTAATTCAACTTTACATTTTAAAAGTAATTCCTTTAATTGATTAAAATTATCTAGACCACAAAATGCAACATTCTGTGATTTTGGCTTAGGGAAAAGTTTTAATGCTGCTTTAGTTATAATTCCTAATGTTCCCTCTGAACCAATAAATAAATGCTTCAAGTCATAACCAGCATTGTCCTTTAACAAACTGTTTAGATTACTTATCACAGTGCCATCTGCCAAAACCACCTCAAGTCCTAAAGTAAGTGCTCGCATCATTCCGTATTTTATGACCCTTGTGCCACCTGCATTAGTTGATAAATTGCCTCCTATAAGGCAACTACCTTTTGAACCAAGATCAAGGGGAAAAAATAAGTTTTCATCATCTAAAAATTTTTGAAAATTTTCTAGTGTCACTCCTGATTGAACAATTGCCGTAAGTGAGACTTTGTCTAAATTATTGATAGAGTTCATTTTTTCTAATGATAATATAACTTCATTATCAAAAGGGACTGCTCCTTGGACCAAACCAGTCATGCCACCTTGGATAGTAATTGGCCAACTATAATCACTACAAATTTGCATGATTTTAACAATTTCTTCAGTTGACTTTGGAAGAAGTATTATAGATGGATCACCATTTTTAAAATTTGTAATGTCGTTTAAATATTTAACATTTTTATTTTTTGGATTTTTCCATCCTTTCGAGCCAACCACTGGAATTAATTTTTCAAGGATTAGTTCCATTTTATGCCAATTTAGAATTTAATCTTTTATATCTATAAAAATCCCAACCTATCATAGATATGGCTACTATTATGCATATTATTTGTATCCTGGAATCCATTAGTAAAATTGAAAAACCTAATGCCAATCTTAAAAAAACTTCTAACCAAGAAAGTTTTGAGAAATCATATTTTGCAAGAGCACTATTAATAAACCATATTGAAATAAGCAACCTAGGAATAATTGAAAGAAACTCACTCCATGTAAAGTCATCTATAATTAGAAGACAAGGGTAATATGCAAATGCAAAAGGGATTATGAATTTTGCAATTCCAAGACGAAAAGCCATAAGTGATGTAACTATTGGATTTGAACCTGCTATCGGAGCTGCTGCATATGCTGCTAATGCAACAGGGGGTGTTAAACTAGATGCAACACCATAATAAAAAACAAATAAATGCGCTATTAAAACAGATACTCCTAAATTCTGAATCGCAGGCCCCATTACCACTATAATTATTAAATAAGCTGGTAACGTAGGCATGCCCATACCGAGGACTAGAGCTCCAATCATTGCTAATGTAAGAGATAGGAATAAACTATCACCCCTAAGTTCATTCATAAATGATGCTAATTTAATTCCAATACCGGTAGAGTCTATAGCACCAACAAGCATTGATATTACAATAATTGCAATAAGTAATTTTGCACCCTGAGTTCCCCCTTTAATAATAGAATCTACTAGTTTATATGGATTTTTTCTTACATCAGGATTAATAAAGCTTAGTATTATTATGGCTAATACTGCATAAAATCCAGCTCTTGAGGTTGAAGATCCGTATAAAAGAGAAAAGATAACTAAACATATTGGCGCTACAAATAAGATAGAGTTTAGCCAATCTCTTTTTGTAATCTTACTATCAATATCAAGCTCTTTGATTTGGATATTTTGCTTTCGAGCTTCCATTGTGACGCTTGAAAATAAACTGAAATAATAAAATAATGCAGGTATTAACGCTGCAAGGGCAATTGATAAGTAATTAATACCAGTTAAATCAGCCATCACTAAAGCCGCTGCACCCATTATTGGAGGCATTATTTGCCCTCCAGAAGAAGCTGTAGCTTCAATACCACCTGCAAAAGTTGGTGAAAAACCTCTTTTTTTAATCATTGGAATTGTAAATGTTCCTGTACCAACAATATTTGCAACTACACTACCAGACATTGTTCCAAACATTGAACTCGCTAAAATAGCAGCTTGTGCAGGTCCTCCTCTTGTTCTTCTTGTAAGAATAAAAGCAAATTTCAAAAGCGTATGACCAGCTCCAGTACCCTCAAGCAAAATACCAAATAAAATAAAAATAAAAACAGTATTCACGGCAATATTTGTAATTGTCCCAAATACTCCTTTATTCATATTATACCACAAATTTTCCCCAATTAATCTTTCGTTAAATCCACTATGTTGAAGAAAACTTGGGAAACTTGATCCAAAATATAAATAAACAACTGCAAACACACCGACAAAAAATAATGCATATCCCCATGATCGCCTGCATATTTCAATGAATATCAATAATCCTAATATAGAGTAGAGACCGTCAAAGTAGGAAATATCATACAATTCATTCTCTAAAATAGTTTGTACATTATAAAATTTGATAACGGTCAGTAAGCCAAAAATAATTAGAAAAAAATCAAAAGCAAATCTAGGTATTATAAAAGCGTTTCTATTTTCAGATTTCCTATAAGGTAGGAGGACTATTGTAATCAGGGCAAGTCCACAGCATAAAGCTCGGTGAAACTTAGGATCAATTAATGCAAATCCAGATGCATAAATTGATATAAGTGAGAGTAATAAAGCTGATAAAATTCCCAAAAATGAGAAAGACTGACCAATATAATTTTTCATAAAAAATTGTTCCTCAGGATTAAATCCTGAGGAACATTCTGTAAGTTAATCTTTTGGTATAAGATTCTCTGGAACATCAAATCCTTGTTCCTTGTAATAACGATATGCACCTTTATGCAGTGGTAAATTAACAGAAGTAAAAGCTGTATCTTTAGTCACCTCCTTTAAGAAAACTGCAGTTTTATGAATATCATCTAAATTATCCCAAAACGATTTTGTTACATTGTAAACTACCTCTTCATCAACCATTTTAGTAGTTCCTATGAATTGATTAAAACCGAGAGCTCTTATAGTCCCTTGCGTTAATTGACCTTTATAAACATTTCCATCAAATAAAGTTATACCTCTTCCAGGAGATGAGCTCTGCTTTTTAAGAGCAGGTGCTTCAAGAGCACTTTCTGGAATTGATAGAAGTCTGAAGTTAGAATTAAGACCAAACTGTTGAACCAAAGCACAACCTACATCGCATGGTCTTACCATTACATCTACCTTATTATCTCTAAAAGCATTTAGTCCTTCACCCCAAGGAAGAATGACACCCTCGTAATCCTTTTTGTCATCGTATCCAGTAACACCTTTCATAATCCCTAAAGCACCTAGTTTTGCAGCTCCAGCAGGTGGACCTAAGAAAACTTTTTTACCCTTGATATCTTTCCACTCATTAATACCTGAATTTTCTTTAGTTAAAACATGGAAAACCCCAGCTTTAAAACCTAATATTGATCGTAAATTATCAGCATATTCCGGAGCTTCTTCTATTTTAGAATACATAGCTTTTTTATTTTTCATCAATACGTAAAGATTTGGAACTCCTGAGTAAAAAGAAATATCTCCTTTTCCAGCAGATAACATTGATTTTGTTAGTGTTTTACCTGCATTAACTTCAATATCTACACCACCTTTTGAAGCTTGTGCCGCAAATGCAATAAAAATGGTACCTGGAGGTCCTCCAGCAATTGCAGTCTCACCCTTATAGCTTGCAGCATGACTTCCAAAATTTATTCCTGCTACTAGCATTAATGTTAAAAATATTTTCAAATAGTTCATGTATTTCCTCCAAATTTGTTAAATAAACAGTAATTAATATCAATACTTCGTCAAGTTCTTAGAACAAATGTGTATTATTTAATTTTTATTTATTAATAATTAATCCTAATATATATTCTTGCTTAACTACAACTAAATTTGAGATTAAATTGGAAAAAATATCTGGTGGTTCTCTGATAACCAAAATTCTTTATAAGAATGGTGTAAATAAAGCTTTTTGTGTTCCTGGCGAAAGTTATTTAGGTATTTTAGAAGCTATAAGGCTCTATAAAAAAAAATTTGATTTAGTGGTTTGTCGCCATGAAGGAGGGGCCTCTTATATGGCAGAGGCTTATGGAAGATTAACTAAAACTCCTGGTGTATGTATGGTGACAAGAGGCCCAGGTGCTTGCAATGCTGCAATAGGAGTGCACACTGCGTATCATGAAGGATCTCCTATGATCTTATTTGTTGGTCAAGTACCTGTATCTTCATTGAGTAAAAATGCTTTCCAGTCCATTAATCCAGATAAAGTTTTTAAATCTTTGTGTAAATATAGTGCAACTATTAAAAGCCCTAATAAAATTTGTGAAATAATTGAAAAAGCTATTAAGATTAGTGTGGAGGGTAAACCTGGTCCGGTGGTTATTACTGTTCCAGAAGAAATTCAATATGCTATGGTTGATGACGAAGAGGTTAAACCCTATCTTCATAAACCTTTAAAAACAAATTTAAAAAAAATTTATACTAATCTTTTAAAAAGAGCAAAAAAACCAGTAATTATCCTCAGTGGAAGTAAATGGACACGATCAACAAAAAAATATTTAGAAATTTTTTCTAAAAGTAATTCTGTTCCAATTGCAGTCACTTTTAGAAAAGGTGATTTATTTGATAATCAAAATAAAAACTTTGTTGGTTCTCTTGGTGTGGGTCCAGATCCAAACTTAATTTCCTACGTAAAAAAATCTGATTTAATTCTTCTTATTGGAGGAGAGTTTGGAGAGATAGAAACAAATAAGTTTTCATATCTTATAAAATCTACCCAAAAACAAAAAATTTATCATGTTACGGATGATCCATATGTTTTTAAAAAAACTAATTTTGAAATCATAAAATCAGATTTAGAAAATTTTTGTGAAATTTTTTCTAAATTAAAATTAGAGAAAAATTACTTTTTGGAAAAATCTACTAATTCTCTAAGAAAGAGTTATGAGAACTATAGAATCCCGATAATTTTTAAAAATAAATTTAACCCTGGAATGGCTGTAAAAGATATCTCAGAAAACTTACCAGATGATACAATAATTACAGCGGGAGCTGGAAATTATACACATTTTATATTAAGACACCACATTTTTAGGAAGCTCAATACTTTACTTGCTCCTATAAACGCACCTATGGGCTATTCTGTACCTTCATCAATAACTGCATCTCTTATTAATAAAAAAAGAGAGATTATATGTTATGCTGGTGATGGCTGTTTTATGATGAATTTTCAAGAAATAGTTATTGCTGTAAAGAGGAATCTAAAAATAACATTTATTATTTTTAATAATGGAATTTATGGATCTATAAGAATGCATCAGGAATTTAAATATCCTGGTAAGACAATTGCTACAGACCTCGATAATCCTGATTTCTTATCACTTGCTAAATCATTTGGCTTAAAGGCATCTAAAGTAAATAACCCAAAAGAAATGTTTAAAAGTTATAAAAAACTAAGAAATAGTTATGAAGGACCTATTCTAATTAATATGCATACTGACCCAGAAATTATTAACCCTCAAAAGACTATAAATGAACTTAGACACTAGTATTATATAATTTATTTTATAATTCCTTTTTCTGACCATTCATCAAAAATTTTAAGTGCTAAATCTGTAAATTCAGGATCATTTATATTTTGTTCTATTTCATAAAATTCTATAGGTTCTCTCAAGATATTTTTTATTTCTTTATAAAAATGATTAATTGCATCCCTATCAAAAGCCCATTCGCCCTCACGATCCCAATCATCAAATCCACCATGTGGCATTATAAAAGCTGTAGGACCTTTGGATTTCATCAATTTATTACCAATTACTTTTGCTGCCTCTCCCCTTTCTAGTGGATTAAGTGCAGCACATGTTATTAATCGATTATGGGGTCTAAAATCTCTACCTTCAAAACTCTTTGGTGCATGAGACCATGTTTTAGCATCAACAACAGTTAACCCCCCAGGAGCTATTATTTGAGGTACTTTATATCTTCCAGCTATTTCAAGTCTGTCTTCACCAGAATTTACTTCTGAGCCAAAATAGAAATTACTTACTTCAACAAGTGAGAAATCCATTACTACTGAAATTCTTCCTTGTTTTATTAGGGCTTCCATTGCAGAACCTCCCATACCAGTTGTATGGAAAACTGCAGCCTCAAATCCTCTTTTTTCTAATTCAGGTAGTAGTGTAATTATATATTTTAAAGCAGAAGTCCCCAAAGATGTAATAGCTACAATAGGCTTAGATTTAGAAATTTTATTAGGTGACATTGTGGATCCTACAATTGCGCCACAAGCCTGACTTAGGGAAGATTTACAAATGCTATTTAATCCGTATAAGCCACCCGCCCATAGCATAGTGATTATATCAGATGGTAATCTTTTTGGTTCTATTAGAGGCGAACCGGCAACTGTTGAAAGAAGACATTTAGGAAAGCCCAATGGTAAGTCTGAAAAAACATCTAAGGCAAGATCAGTTCCCATGGTTCCTCCGAGAGCAATAACCCCATCTATTTTGTTTTCACTGCAAAGTTCATTGGTTAATTTTTTTGCACCTTTTGCAGATGCAATCATTGCATCATTCTCATTTCCTAAATTAATAATTTCCTGATTAGTCATGTCTGCGTATTTTGCTATATCATGTTTAGTAAAATCTACTTTTATAGATGGTTCACCCAATACGCTTACATCCATAATAATTGGATGACACCTTAAATTCTCAATACACTCTTTCATAAAATTAATCTCATCTGCTTTTGTATCTACTGTGCCAATAATCAATATATTATTCATAAGTTAGTTTCCTGAGGTTGCTAAGATAAGTATATTCAATGTAAATGATACTATATAATGAACAATAAAATTCTATGAAAGAATATCGAAAATCCAAAGAAATAAAAGCTCACAATTTTGATGTAATTGTTGTTGGTTGTGGACCTGTTGGAGCTATTATAGCAAATTTGCTAGGGATGGAAGGACTTAATGTTTGTATCATTGAGAAAGAAAAAAATATTTATGATAAGCCAAGGGCAATTGTTTTAGATTGGGAAGCGATGAGAGCACTACAATACTGTAATGTGGCTTATGATTTAGAACCAACTATAATTCCACATACTGGTACTGATTATCTAGGAGTAGATAATTCACTCATAAAGCTTTTTGACCCTCAGCCACCACCATATTCTCTTGGATGGCCTTCAACTATTATGTTTGTTCAACCTATTTTAGAAAAATTACTAAGAAAATCACTTTTATCAAAAGGAAATATCAAATTTCTTAACAATACTACTTTAGAGAACGTTAACCAAAAAAATAAAGTTGTAAAAGCTGAAATAATAGACCAAAGAAAAAATAAGAAGTCATCGATTTATGGAAAATTCCTTATTGGGTGTGATGGGGCAAATAGTATTATTAGGTCACTAATAAAAACTGAAATGAAAGACCATAAATTTGATGAGTCATGGATTGTAGTTGACGCGCATTTACTAAAAAATACAAACTTACCAAATAAAACTACACAATATTGCTGGCCATCAAGGCCGGCAACATACGTAGTGGGGCCGGGAAAATTGAGAAGGTGGGAAATAAAAATCTTACCAAGTGAAAACAGATCAAAATTTTATAAAGAAGAAGAAGTTTTAAAAGTTCTCAAAAATTATGTAGATATAGATGCACTAGATATTTGGAGAAGCGCGACTTATCGCCATAAAGTAGTTGTTGCTAAAAAATGGAGAAAAAACCAAATATTTTTAGCTGGTGATGCTGCTCATCAAACTCCACCTTTTTTAGGCCAAGGTCTTTGTACAGGAATAAGAGATGCTTATAATTTAAGTTGGAAATTGATTCATAATTTAAAATATGAATTCAATGAGAAAATTTTAGATACCTATGAAAAAGAGAGAAAACCTCATGCAACTAAAGTAATAAAACATGCTAAGGAATTTGGACTAATAATTGGAGAAATGGATGTAAATAAAGCCAAAAGGAGAGATAAAAAATTAAAAGCCCAATTACAAAGTGGCAAAATGCAAACAACTAGACAAAAGTTTATTCCTGATTTGAAAGGGGGAATGCTAATAAATGGGAAAGAAAATCAACAAAGTTTAGTTGGTACTTTATTTGTTCAACCAAGGGTTAGGAATGAACTAGGAAAGGAATCATTGTTAGATGATTTTCTACCAATGAGATTTCTTTACGTTACTTTTAAACAAAAAACACAATTTTGGTTTAATGATTATGATCATTTTTGGAAGAAAATTGGAGGTTTAAGGGTGAATATACAAAGTCAAAAAATTGAAAATAGACAATATAAAAACATTTTGAATTTTCAAGAAATTGATGATTTCTTTTCTACATGGTGTGCCAAAAATAATATTTCATCAGTTATCGTTAGGCCTGACAGATATGTATATGGTATTGCTAATAACAAATCAGATTTAAAAAATATTTTTAAAGACTTTAATTTTTTCTTAACTAGAAAGTAGCTATTATAATTCCACTTAAAATAAATGATAAACTAATTGGAACTATTTGTGCGACCACAGTTTTATTTATATGGTCTAGCTGGATAGTGGCTAGCAGATATGGAGTGCTTACAGCTCTGTCTATAACTGATTTAATTGCTATAAGATTTGGTGTATCTGGCTTAGTAGTACTTCCATTTATAATTTATTATAAACCATGGGAAACTCTTACCTTATTCAGGACTTTAATTTATAGTTTTTTGCTTGGGCCTATTTATATGACATTTGTTTTTAGTGGTTTTGTTTATGCACCAGCATCTCATAGTGCTGTTTTTTTTAATGGTTTTCTACCGTTTCTCACATTACTTATTTCTCTTATCTGGCTTAAGGAAAAAATTTCTAGGTTACAATTTTTTTCAGTCTTTCTAATTTTACTTGGGGCATTTTTAATTTTACTTGATGGAGCAAAACTAAATATTGAAAATAGCTGGTTTGGTGATCTTTTATTTTTAATTGCTGGTTTATTGTTTGCTATTTACATTGTAGTGAGTAGAGCATGGAAAATAACTATCCCTGAACTCATTTTTTGCACAGCCTTTATTAACTTTTTGATATATATACCTCTTTGGATAATTTTTTTTCCAAATAACTTTTCATCCATTTCAAATATTGATTTATTTACTCAAATAATATTTCAAGGAATAGTTCCAAACCTTATAGGACTGTTACTTGTAACAATCGCTGTAAAAAAGATTGGACCAGCTCCTACATCAGCTTTTTTAGCAGGAGTACCAGCAACAGCTTCAATCTTAAGTATCTTCATTCTGGGAGAATATCTTGGTGTTCAAGGATGGCTTGGAATATTATCTATAACACCAGGTATATTATTTTTAGCTTTAATTAATAATTAACTATTACTAAAATAATCCTTTACCAAATTCTATAAGAGCTTCTGAAGCGCTATCATTATTTAAGCGAAAGTCTGGTACTACTTTCCCCCAATCTTTGTCAGCAAAAAGTTTTTTACCTTCTTTAAACCAATCTAGATTTTCATAGTCATGCTCTTCATCACTACAAATTTTTGTAGTTATAAGCCAAGATCTAACATCAATTTCATCAAGATGACCGATTTGTTCTAAGCAGCCATCTTTATCTCTACTCATATAGTAAGCAAACAAAAGACCAGCATGTCTGGGGTCAGCATTTGTTTTACCTTGTGGAATAGGGTCCAAATCTAATGCAAGTTTCAATGCATCCACACCCTCATCAACTTTTCCAGTTCTAACACACACATCTCCATACACAGACAATACTCTTGGATCGTTAGGAACCATATCATAAGCAAGTTTTGAATGTCTTTGAGCGGCTCGGAAATCTTTCATTGCAAGTGTAACTTCTGACATTAAACGATGAACTTCAAAATCATTTTCGTTGAGTTCTCTTGCCTTTTTTAAATTATCTTCAGCTTGTTTCCAAACTACATTAAAATCTTCCTCAATATACCCTCTAAAAAGACCTTGACCTAGTGCACAAGCTTTCCAGGCGTAGGCTTGACCATTTTTTTCATCAGCTTTTATAGCACTATCAAAAGTATCTAAAGCATTCAATAACGCATCTTTTTGGACTTTATGATGTAATGCTTTACCCTTTAAAAGTAATTCATAAGATGATAAAGTATCAGTTGGTTTCCTGTTAGCTCTTTGCAAACTTGAAAGTTCAATTTCACCAAATAGGGTATAAGATATTTTCCTAACTATTTCATCCTGAACATCAAAAATATCCTCCAAAATCCTATCATACTTATTGTTCCATACTGATTTATTCTCTTTGAAGTCAGATAATTCAATTGAAATTCTTGCTCTTTTTCCAGATAATCTAATATTTCCAGTTACAACATAATCGACACCAAAAGACTCGCAAAATTTATCAAGATCTTGGTCTGAGTCTCTAAAGTCAAAACATGACTGTCGTGAAACTATCTCTAATTCTCTTATGCGAGAAAATTCAGTAATTAAGTCTTCAACTATACCGTCAACAAGAAACCCTCCATCTTCATCATTGTTCATATTAGTAAAAGGCATAACGGCTAACTTGGGCTTATAGCTCTCTTTTTTTGCTTTTTCAGCATATTGATTACCATCTGTCTTTGGGACTTCTTGTCCAGTTGGTGAAATACCAAATGTTTGAAAACTATCTGAAATATTTTTTAATGACTTGGTTCCAGCATCCTCAATCTTACCTTCAATTTTATTATTAACCTGATCTTTTACAGATGAAGATAATAAAATTTGTTCTGGTGTGCACGCAGCTTCAAGTCTAGCAGCAATGTTAACCCCACTACCGTATATATTATCACCTTCAATTATAACATCATCCATATGTATTCCAACACGCCATACGAACTGAGATTCTTCATCAATATTTTTATTTCTTTCATGAATTGCTTTTTGAAAGTTTGTAGCTGCATTGACACAAGATACAGGACTTGGGAAATCAGCAATAACTGAATCACCAGCTGTATAAAAAATTTTCCCTCCAAATTCTTCTATATAGGGATCAATTATTGATCTGCAAGCTTTTAGATTGTCCAGAGTCTTTTCCTCATTCTTTTCCATATGGCTGCTAAAACCAACACAGTCTGTAGCCAGAATCGAGGTTAATTTTCTATTAACATTACTCATGAATAAACCCTGTAAAATAATTTGATCTTCTTATATTTATATAATTTTTTAAGAATAAAAAACAACATAAAATATATTAAATTTTTGTTTAATTATAAATACAGTTTACTTCTATAGGACCTCTGAAGGCCCATCCAACAAAACTGACTTCACTACTAGAAAAATCTAATTTAATGTTTGGAAAATATTCAAATAATAAGGGAAGCGCTACCTCACCTATCAAACATCTTGATATCCATGCGCCTGCACAAAAATGAGGTCCAGCACCAAAAGCTAATGAAGCATTTAATTTTCTTGTAATATTATATTCTTCAGGATTGTCAAAAATTTCTTCGTCTCTATTTCCTGATCCAAACATAAAAAAAATTCTTTCATCTTTTTCAAATTGAATATTTTCTATTATGATATCTTTTGTTATTCTTCTTGGTGACATGCCAATAGGAGACATCCACCTAGAATATTCTTCAAATGCATTTAACCAAGAATACTTGTTATTTAAAATTAAATCTAATTGATCTTGATGAGTAAGAAGCGCCCACACAGTTCCAGCAATAGCGTCCCTTGGTTCATTTTGCCCACCAGATATAGCTAACTTTACATTTGCTCGATTTTGGGTTTCTGACAGTCCAGCTTCATATTGTACTGAAATCAGAGATTTATTAGGATCTCTTTTTAACCTTGGAAAAATTTCACTAATATGTTGATCTATCGATTTTGTACAATCATTACAATTTTCTTCGATATTTTTATCTCCTTGAATATTAGCAATACCATCTATCATTCCTTGACTTACTCTATCCATTTCTCTGAAATCCATATTAGATAAACCAGTAACCGTTTTAAGAGCTTCAGCAGATACAGGCATCGCAAAATCTTTAACTATATCACCATGGTTTTTATCTTTCATTTTCTTTAAAATTAATTCTGTATTTTTGATGAATTCATCTTTCCAAACATTTTTAACAGTTTTTGGGGAAATGGTAGGCCTAATAGATTGTTTCTCTTTTATATGCATATCACCGTCTTTCCTCATCATATTTTCTCCCATGAGAATTGTCATTAAACCTCCAGGTTGGTTTGACGAGAAGACATCTATTCTTTTCTCATTATCAGCTATAGAGTTCCTTTTTGTAAATAATGTTGATTTCAGTTGCGGGACATAACAGATTGGATTATTTTTTCTCATTTCCTTTAAAATAGGGTATGGGTTTTTCCAGAAACTATTAATGTCTAATTCAAAAATTGGAGCACTTGACATTTATAAACCAATATAATTTTTTATATAAACTTGTTGCAAATATTTAATAATATGGCAAATAAGTATTATAAGACGACGGTGATTTTATGAACAGCTTAAATTTTATTACAAAAGAAAATATTCTATCTTTCATATATATATCAGTATTACTTGCTATAGGAAGATTGATTCCACATCCGCCAAATTTCACGCCAATTCTCGCAGCGGCCATTGTGGCTCCATATATTATGAATAATAAATTCATATCTTTATTAATACCTATAACAGCAATGATTATTGCTGATTTTTTTATAGGGTTTTATTCAGGTATAATATGGGTCTATGGTTCAATTCTTTTATGTGGAATTTTAAGTGATTACTCAAAAAGGTTCAAAAATTATAAGCTACAACTAGGAGCAATGTCTCTTTTATCTTCCTTAATATTCTTTGTAATAACTAATTTCTCTGTTTGGTTTTTTGGAGATTTCTATCCTAAAACTTATGAGGGATTAATACTTTGTTATACAATGGCAATTCCATTCTTTCAAAATACAGTTATAAGTACTGTTGTTTATACAGGTTTATTTGTTATCACAATTGAGTTTTTGAAAAACACAACATTTGGATTAAATTTAAGAAAAGTATAAAACTAGTTCTCCAATTCATAGTTTATTGGAAGGATAAAAGTAAATAATTTATTTTTAATTTCAAATGGTGCAGAGACAAATTTATTTAATTTTTTAATTGAATTAATAGCTGATTGATCCAAGCTTTTGAAGCCGGATGAACTTTCAATGTTAATATCTTCAAGATTTCCGTTTGTCCTTAAAGAAAGACTAATTAAAACTCGACCTGATTGATTTCTATCTTTTGCTATTTTAGGATATTTAATTATTTTTTTTATTTGAAAGTTAATTTCTTTTACCCACAATGAAATACTTTCTACCTCAGCACGTTTTTCTATCGTAGTTTGACTATTAAATGAACCAAAAGAAAGTTCATTTATATCACTAGTATCATTATTATTTTGAGCACTTATATTTGTTTCACTACTATTAGATAGAGTTTTATTTTCCACCTCATTATAATCGGAAACATAATACCTGAAACCAATTGTAGTTCCTTCATAATCAACAATTATATATCCAAGATCCTGAAGATACATTCTAAAAGCCCCAATACTCTTAGAATTCCCAGATCCAGTATACTTTGGATAACCATTGGGAAATATTTCTAAAAATTTTGGGTATGTAGGGTGAGGAATTTCACTTGAATATAATTTACTAATAAAAAAAACAGTATGAAAAAAAATAATTATCAACACTGTTTTTTTCTTAAGAAACATTTTATATAAGAAGCAAGTTAAAAAGCATTATCAATACTTAAATAAAATGCTCTTGGTGAAGTTCCAAATTTATTAATAACTTGATAGCTAGAATTAAAAATATTTTCAACCTTAAATTTTAAATTTGTATTTTCATAAAGTTTATATTTTGCTAAAAAATTAACTAGTGTGTAGTCATCTAATTCTACATCACATTTCGTTCCATTTATTGTATCACAAATATCAGTGTTATGTTTTGCAATTCCATTAAAATATAACTTATCATTAAATTGAGTCCCAATATTTACACCCAACTGATTCCTTGGTACACGAATTATTTTTCCACCATTTCCATCAGCAGTATAAGAATAAGACAAGTCTATAGAAGTGGATTTACTCACATTGTAAATATTACTAATTTCAAAACCTTCTCTTTTCTTTTTTGTTGAAGTTTGTTCATATTTTCCAACCCATCCACCAGGGGGATTTGCTACCCAGTTAATAATATCCTCTGTTTCATTTGAAAAATAAGCTGCTATAAATTGAAGATTATCATTTATATTATTTGAATATTCTAAATCAAAATTTGAGCTTTTTTCTGGCTTCAGGTTGGCATTGCCATTAGTGCTATCATACAGCTCATAAAGGGAAGGTGATCTAAAGCCAGTTCCATATGATCCTTTTAAATTAGATTTATTGTCTAACGTTAAAGCAGAAGAAACTCTGAAAGAAAATTGTTCTCCAAAAGCAGAATGACCATCATTTCTTACCGCTAAGGTATTATTCAATTGTGGTGTTGTTTTATGAATTATTTCACCAAAAATTCCAAAAATATCATTTTCGTGATTTGTTGTAGGTGTTTTATCTTGTATAAAGTCTGACCCAACAACATATGTAATTTTATCATTTAAATTACTTGATCCTTTATATGATATGAAGGTTCTTTCACCTTTATTTTTATAACTAGAAAATGTTTGTCCACTTCTATCAGAACTAAATTTGCTATAATTAAATACATTAGAAAGATTATAAAATTCTTTTTCATATTCTATTCCAATACCTTGTGTGTATTCATTAGCATAATAAGTTGTAGTATCTGAAGAACCAAAAGAATCATCTGTTTCAACATATTCATCAGTAGAAAATAAATTAATACCCAACATAGAGTTATCATCAAAAAAATGTTTTCCATTAATTGAGTATCGTTTATTTTCAAACCCATCTTTTTCAGTAGCACCTAGTTTTCTGTCCAAAGCAGAAAATCCTTCACTCTCCAAATTGTAAAAATCAAATACGTATTCTGAGTGTTTGTTTTGTAGTAAATATTTGTAACTAAGAGCTTTGGTATCAAAACTTCCATATTCTAAAGTAACTTTATTATTTTTTTCTTTTTGGGATTTTAATAAGTTCGTTCGAATATTTATAATACCTCCAATAGCTTGGCTTCCATACAAAGCTGATTGAGAGCCTTTAAGAATTTCAATACTTTCTACGTCCTCAGTTAAAAAATTTGATAACGTGGGTGTTTGTTGTGTTCCTGATGGGTTACCTATATCAATACCATCCACAAAGACTCGAGAATAGTAAGGGCTTGTTCCCCTAATAAAAACTGTAGATAAATTACCAGTTGAGCCACTTCTAACTACTGATATACCAGGCACTTTATCTAAAAAATCAACTAAATAAATACTTTCTGAATTGCTAATTTCTTCTTTTGAATAAATATTTACAGAGGATCCAACTTTTGAGAGTTCTGTCGGTGTTTTATTGGCTAAAATTGAGATTTCATTTAATACAATCCGATTATTATCGTCAAATTCGTCTAAAAATTTTTTAATTTCAGCATCATAACCAAATGCTGAATTTAAAAGATAAATATTTATTAATATAATTATAGGAAATATTTTTGGCATTGTGTGTCCTTTCCACATAATGTTAACTAACTGTAGAAAGTCTTCTACAGCGATGTTTTTATCACCACTGCGTTAAGTCGCCCCAACATGCCCCAAGCATATTAAGTGGGTGAACTTATAAGGCAGGTCTCCTGACTTATGGTTAAGCACCTTGTTTAACCTTCCCAGATTAAATTAATCCAGTGGTATTATAAACAGGCTAGCCACTTACAGTTGCTGGGGCAGTTCTGGCATTGAAAAATCTCACCAGATTCCCATTTTAATTTCAAAAATAAATTTTTAAAAACCTTATAAATTGACTAATGATCCACAATCAGAAATTTGTCAAACTTATTATTTATATTTTATGATAGTATTTTTTCGTGATAAGATTTTAGATTGATTTATTATAAATTTGTTAATTAATATTTAAAACTGTACTAATTATATTTGTTTATAAAAGGTAAAAAAAATAGAAAATATAGGTAAAAATATATTAATATTTGGGAATGGTTATTCAAGTAGTTTTATCTCAAAGCAAGCAAAATTATTTGGGTATCGTGTTGTCATTGTATCAAGAAATCCATCTAAAAAACCGATACAAGAAATAGATTATATTAATTTTAAAAATCAAGAACTAGTAAACTCAATTATTAAAAAATCTATTATAATATCAACAGTCCCGCCAGATAAAAATGAATTAGATCCTGTGTTGTCAGAATATGGTGATATTCTTAAAAGCCATAAAAATATTTGTTGTTATATCTCTTCAACTTCCGTTTATGGATCAGGTTTAGTTTTTGAAGATACATTATGTAAGCCTGTTTCAAAAAGAGGAAAAGTAAGACTCGAGATTGAGAAACATTGGTTAAAAACTTGTGAGAATATTCAAATTTTTAGATCAGGAGGTATATACGGATTAGATAGGCATCCTATGATAAAATTTTTAAAAGGAAATTATGAGGTAACTACAAAAAAGAATCATTACCCTAATAGAATAAGTGTAGAAGATCTAGCAAACATAATTTTAGTTTCTATTCAAAACCACGCGCCTAAAAGAATAATTAATGTTACTGACCAAAACAATGTCACAACAATAGAAGCTATTGGTTATGTTGCAAAAGAACTTGGTTTGACCAAACCAATACCTATTGATTATGAAGAAGCTGATATTTCTGATATGGCAAGAGAATTTTTCCTATCTTCTAAAACAGTAAGAAGTAAAATTCTTACTGAAGACTTTGATTATAATTATATTTATCCTGATTTTAAAAAAGCTCTTTTATATTTAACAAAGTTATCTTTGAAAGTTTAGAAATTAAAAGTTAAGTTTTAATTTTTTTCACAATCTGCTTTATCTCGCCAAAGATTGATGAACCATCTTTCCCTTTCATGTCAATCCTTGTTGAATCGCCAAATTTCATAAAGGGAGTAAGTGGTTTTCCTTTTAAAATTGTCTCAACCATTCTAATTTCAGCAATGCAAGAATAACCTAGTCCACCATCTTTGATAGATTTTCCTGGTCCTCCATCTGAGTCGCGATTTGATACTGTGCCAGATCCAATTATAGTGCCAGCTCCCAGATTTCTACTTTTACATGCATGTGAAATTAATTCTGGAAAATTAAAAGTCATATCTAAACCTGAATTAACTCGCCCAAGCGGCTCATTATTTAAATCAACTTCTAATACATTATGTACTTTTCCATCTATCCAAAAATCTTCTAACTCATCAGGAGTAACAGCAACAGGAGAGAATGCTGTAGACGGTTTAGATTGAAAAAACCCAAAACCTTTAGATAATTCATTTGGAATTAAGTTTCTTAGAGAAACATCATTAACTAACATCAAAAGGCGAATAGAATTTAATGCTTCTTTTGGACTGGTCCCCATCTTTACATTGCCTGTTATAACAGCAATTTCACCTTCCATATCTATTCCCCAACTTTCATCAGGAAGGTAGATTGGGGCTAGGGGAGGTATAAAATCATCTGATCCTCCTTGATACATTAGAGGATCGCTCCAAAAACTGTCTGGCATTTCAGCTCCCCTGGCTTTTCTTACAAGGGCTACATGATTTACATAAGCTGATCCATCAGCCCATTGGTATGCACGAGGAAGAGGTGAGAGAACATTGTGGGCTTCAAATTTCTTAGCTTCTATTTTTCCACCATTTAAATCTTTTGAAAGATTGCTTAATTCATCAAAAATACTATCCCAATTATCCATTGCAGCTTGCATGGTAAGAGCAATATCTGATGCATAAACAAATTTCGTTAGGTCTTTTGATACAACTATAAGTTGACCATCTTTAGAACCATCATTAAATGAAGAAAGTTTCATAATTAATATTTAAGCTCTATTTTTTTCCATTAAAATTTTTTCTAATATCTTTCCAGCAATCGATATAATCGTCTTGAAGTTGACTTGCCTGAGAGGCAAATTCAGTTAAATGCTGTGGGTACTTTGTCTCAAACATAAATGCAAGAGTATTAGTAATCTTAATAGGTTCTAGGTTTGCATTACTAGCTTTTTCGAATGCGTCAGCATCTGGACCATGAGGTAGCATCATATTATGCAAACTGATTCCACCAGGAATGAAACCTTCGGGTTTTGCATCATATTGACCATAAATAAGGCCCATAAACTCTGACATAATATTTCTATGATACCATGGTGGTCTAAAAGTATTTTCAGTAACTGCCCATCTTTCTGGAAATATTACTAGGTCAACATTAGCTGTTCCTGCACTCTCAGTTGGTGCTGTCAGAACTGTATAAATAGATGGATCTGGATGATCGAAACTAATTGCGCCTACTGGTGAGAAATGTCTTAAATCATAACAATAAGGAATATAATTACCATGCCATGCTACAACATCTAAAGGGCTATGATCAATCTCTGTCTTATAAAAAGATCCACACCATTTTATTATTGATAGATGTTGTTCATTCGTATCTTCAAAACAAGCTACTGGTGTTTTAAAATCTCTTGGGTTTGCAAGACAGTTAGCTCCTATTGGTCCCCTTTCAGGCAATGTGAACTTAGCTCCATAGTTTTCGCAGAGATAACCTCTACAAGGCTTATCACTTGATATTTTAACCATCATACCTCTTGGGACAATCGCTATCTCACCCGGGCTTACTGACATTTTGCCCATCTCAGTAAATAAAAGAATACTTTCATTTTCAGGAACAAATAACATTTCAGCATCTGCATTTGTAAAAACTATATTCCCCATGGCTTTATTAAAAGCATAAATAGAAGCTCCCATCCCTGCATGCGTATTTACATCTCCTGAGGTGGTAATTGTTCTTACGCCATCTAAGAAGTTTGTTTTTTCAGATGGAATTGGGAAAGGGTCCCAACGATATTGACCAATTGGAAAGTCATTCTGATTAATATTGGGTGCTGTTTTCCAAAAAGGGTAGTCAATTTTTGAATATTTCCCAGTATGCTTTACTGAAGGCCTAATTCTATATAGCCATGAGCGTTCATTAATACTTCTTGGGGCAGTAAAAGGTGAACCACTTAATTGCTCTGCATATAGACCATATGCACACTTTTGGGGAGAATTCCTTCCTACTGGTAAAGCATCTGGCAAGGCCTCTGTTTGAAAGTCATTTCCAAAACCAGTCATATATTGAAGTTTCATGAATCTACCATTTCATTATATAAATTTTAGTTTATAATGAACAAAAAATTTTTTTTTTCAACTAGCAAATAATTCAACATTAATTTATCAAAATTTAAACTCTAAAGGTATTATTAAAATGGCATCATCATCTTCAAAAAATAGAATTAAAGGAGCATTGGCAGCTTCTCTAACAGCTTTCAAAAATGACCTTTCTCTTGATGTTTCACTTACAACTGAGCATGGAATGAATTTGTTGAATGAAGGACTTGATGGAGTTGTTTTTTTTGGGACAACAGGTGAGGGGAACTCTTTAAGTGTAAACGAAAAAAAAGCCTTCATAGATCATTTGGGAAATGAAAAATTCCCCCTAAATAAAACTATGATCGGAACAGGGGCTTGTTCTTTAACTGATGCAGTAGATTTAACTAATTATTCTGTTAACGCTGGAATTTATGACTGTTTAGTTTTACCACCATTTTATTATAAAAATCCTAAAGATGACGGACTTTTTGCTTATTTTTCTGAAATTATCCAGAGAGTATCACACAAAGATTTAAAAATTCAAATTTATCATTTTCCAGCTGTATCACAAATTCCTATCAGTCATAATTTAATAGAAAAACTGTTAAAACATTATCCTGAAAATATAGCAGGTATTAAAGATAGTAGTGGTGATTTAGAAAATATGCTTTCAATGTGTAAGAACTTTGACAACTTTGATGTTTATGCAGGGTCAGAAACTTATTTTTTGCCAGTTTTGAATGCTGGTGGAGCAGGTACAATTACAGCAACTGGTAATATAACTGCCAAAAAATGTGTTGAACTTTACAAAGGGTTTAAAGAAAATTCAGATAGTGTTGATGAATTACAGCAGAAATTGACTGGTGAAAGAGAGTTGCTTCAAAAAGCTTGTAGTTCTGTGGGTTTCTCAAGTGGTCTAAAAATTATAATGTCATCACTTAAAAATGATGATCAATGGAAAATTTGTAGGCCACCTTTTGCTTTATCTAATGATAATATAGCAAAAGAAGTTATTAGCATTTTTAAATCCTGATTTATTATTCAGCTTTTTTGTAAAATGTATCAATCATATATCAATTAGAAAATATAATACTTTAATTGATATATTTTGTTTTCATAAATTTTTAATTAAAATTAAGAATTTTTGTATTTTTTTATAATAAAAATTAATAAAATATAAAAATGTATAAAACAAATGACATTGAAAAATTTTTTAATGGTCTTTCTAAAATACCTCAGTTTGATAATTTTAAGGCTAGTAAAGCTAAAGAATTACAAAATGAACTACTAAAGCCTATTGGAAGTTTGGGGAAATTGGAGGAATTTGCTATTTGGATGGCTGGATGGCAAAGAGAAATTAGACCCTCAGTAAAAAATGCACATTGTTTGATTTTTGCAGGCAACCATGGAATAGCTAGTAAAGGTGTTTCAGCTTTTCCTTCTGAGGTTACTGCACAGATGGTTGAAAACTATAAAAAAGGTGGAGCTGCAATAAATCAGTTATGTGATTTAGCTGATCTGAAATTGACAGTAATTCCATTGGATTTAGAAAAACCAACAAGAGATTTTTCAGAAAATTTAGCAATGGATGAAGAAGATGTAATTTCTGCAATGCAAATTGGTTTTGACTCTGTGCCTCCAAATTGTGATTTACTGGTTTTAGGAGAAATGGGTATTTCTAATACTACATCTGCTTCAGCTATATCATGTGCTCTCTTTGATGAACCTGTTGAAAGCATGACAGGTATTGGTACTGGTTTAAATAAAAAACAATTAGCTTCCAAAATATCTTTAATTAAAAGTGCGCTTAAGCTTCATGGCTCAAAATTCACAAGCACTCTGAAAATACTATCATGTTTTGGTGGTAGAGAAATTGCAGCAATTGCTGGCTCAATAATTTCTGCAAGATTAAAGTCTGTTCCTGTACTTTTAGATGGTTTTATTTGTACAGCTGCAGCTTCTTCTTTAATCCTTTTTGATAAAAATCTTCTAGATCATTGTTTAATATCACATTTATCAACAGAACCTGGTCATTTAAAGATATTATCGTATCTAAAAAAAGAACCAATCTTAGATTTAAATTTAAGACTTGGAGAGGGTAGTGGGGCTGCAATAGCATCTCTTATTTTAAAATCTGCTCTTGTAACGCACAATGGTATGTCAACATTTTCTGATGCCAATGTAACTAACAAAAATTATTCGTGAAAGACTATTATCAAAATAAGTATTTAGTAGATGTATTCGCTTCTATTATGTTTTTTACAAGGATACCAATAAATTGGCCTTTTTTTTCAGATAAAGCACCTAATTTAACAAGAGCTGCATGGTCCTTTCCATTAGTAGGGTTCTTGATTGGCATTCTGTCAGGTATTCTAGGTGAGCTTTTAATTTTAATTAACGTACCAACATATTTATCTTGTGTAATAGCAATAGCTATTAGCGTTCTTATAACTGGAGCTTTCCATGAAGATGGCCTAGCTGATATGGCCGATGGTTTTGGCGCCGGTGGAACTCCAAAAAAGATAAATGAGATTATGCACGATAGTCGACTTGGAACTTATGGGACAGCAGCATTAACTTTGGGGCTTCTAATACGTTTAGGTTTATTGATTTGTTTAGTTGATTTGGGATACTCTTTATTAATTATATTAAGTATTGGTTTTGCTTCAGGAAAATTAGCTATCATCTTTATGAGGAATTTATATTATACTTCGAGTTTAGCAAAAACTGGAAGTATAATAGAGACTGTTTCTACAAAAAAAATACTCTTCGCAAGTTTAATTTGGTTCGTTCCAGTATTTTCTTATTTACCATTCCTTGCTATTTTATCGGGGACTATTTTGATGATAATTGTTGTTTTTTTTATAGGAAGAATGTCTAGACAAAAATTAGATGGAATTACAGGTGATGTTTTAGGTGCAACTGCATTCCTATCAGAATTAGCATTTTTATTTGGTTTAGTAATTTATTTAAGTGGTTTAATTTGAACAAAAATAAAACATTAATATTAGTTAGACATGCACCAGTTAAAAAAGTAGATGGATATATACCTAAAAATAATCCTAGTGCTTTAATAAACTTAGATCACATGCAAAAACTAGCAAATTATATCCCTGAAGCTAGCTCTTGTTATGTAAGCCCATTAAAAAGAACAATCCAAACCGCAAAAGCATTATCAAAATTTGTTAATTTTGAAGATATAACAGAAGCTAAAGATTTGGTTGAGCAAAACTTTGGTGATTGGGCAGGAAAAAGAATATCTGATGTTTGGGAAGAATTAAAACATAATAAAAGCCAACATATTTTCTCCTTTATATGCCCAGAAATTTGTCCTCCCAATGGCGATAGTTATTTAGATCAGTGCAAACGTGTTGCTAATTTTATAGATAATTTCAATTTTGAGAATAAAAATTCAGTTGTTTTAATTACTCATGCTGGAACAATTAGAGCTATTCTATCCCATATATTGGAAATTGAGCCAGATAAATCAATTGGAATAGAAATATCACATTTAAGTTGTACCTTAATTGAAGTGATTAACAAAAATCATCATAATCATCGTGGAGGTAGATACCGTCTTTTAAAGGTTAATCAACAAATTATATAATCTTTCAATTCTTTAACTCATTGATAATAATTTTTATTAATCAAACTATTTGATATAAAAAAATTCCCAAAAAGGTAGTTCAAATTTATTGTCTCATAAGTCCATTTTAGATTTATTATAATAAATCAATCTAGAGTTTTTAAATTATCTCTTCACAATTAAGTCTTTTCAAGTTCATATGTTTCCATCGGTGGACAACTGCATACTAAATTTCTATCACCATAAACATTGTCTATTCTACTAACTGGTGGAAAATACTTATTAGTTTTCTCCGATAAATTAGCTAGAGCAATTTGTCTAGAATAAGGATGGACCCACTTTTCTTGAGTTAATGTTTCAACTGTGTGTGGTGCATTTACCAAAGGATTATCTTCTTTAGACCAATTTCCATTTTTTACTTCTTCTATTTCTTTTGAAATTGAAATCATTGCATCACAAAATCTATCAAGTTCTAAAATTGGCTCAGATTCTGTTGGCTCTACCATTAGAGTATTAGGAACGGGCCATGACATTGTCGGAGCATGGAAGCCATAATCTATTAATCTTTTAGATATATCTTCATTTGATATATTTGTTTCAGAGGTAATTTGATTAATATCAAGAATACATTCATGTGCCACCAAACCCTTTTCATCAGAAAAGAGAATGGGGTAATATGGCTTCAACTTTTTTGCTATATAATTTGCTGAAAGAACAGCTGTTTTGGTAGCCTCTCTTAATCCGCTTTCTCCCATCATAGCAATATAAGACCATGAGATAGGTAGAATTCCTGCACTTCCAAATGTAGTAGCAGAAATAGCATTATTTCCAGTTAAAGTATTATTTGGTAAAAATGGAATTAAATGTTTCTTTACTGCTACTGGACCAATTCCTGGTCCTCCTCCTCCATGGGGAATACAAAAAGTTTTATGCAGGTTAAGATGGCTTACATCTGCTCCAATTTCAGTGAGAGAAACAAGGCCTATTAAAGCATTCAAGTTTGCTCCATCTACATAGACTTGCCCACCATTTTTATGAATTATTTCACATGCTTGTTTTATTTCTTTTTCAAAAACTCCATGTGTTGATGGGTATGTGATCATCATTGCTGCAAGGTTTTCTTTATTTTCTTGTGCTTTATTTTTAAGATCGTCAATATCAATATTTCCATTTTTATCACAAGATACTACAACCACTTGCATGCCAGCCATTATAGCTGAAGCTGGATTGGTTCCATGGGCTGAAGATGGGATTAAGCATATATCTCTATTTTCTTCTCCATTAGCTTTATGAAATTGTCTTACAGCCATGAGGCCAGCAAATTCACCTTGTGAGCCAGCATTTGGTTGAAGTGAAATTCCATCATAACCAGTAAGCATGCATAACCATCCCTCAAGTTCACTTATAATTTTTCTGTAACCTAAAGTTTGATCTTCAGGAGCAAATGGATGAATATTTGCAAACTCTGGCCAAGTAATAGGTATCATTTCTGTAGTTGCATTTAATTTCATTGTGCAAGATCCTAGTGGTATCATAGTTCTGTCTAAAGCGAGATCTCTATCAGATAAATGACGTATATACCTTAGCATTTCTGTTTCAGAAGAAACTGATGAAAAAATACTATGCTCTAATAGTGGAAGTTCTCTCTTAAGTGAGGAATTGATAGTAAAACTTCCCTCTGTGATGTTTGACTCTTTTATCTTGAAAACTTTTTTTAATTTTTCAATTGTTCGATCATCTGATAATTCATCAAAACTAAGTGAAATTGCATTTTCCAGTTTCCTAACATTAATGCCTTCATCTAAAGCACTTGAAATAAAACTGTCAGTTTCAATACCAGTCTCTAATACTATTGTATCAAAGAAATTTTCATGTCTTAACGTATATCCTGATTTAATAGCTAAACTTGCAAAATATGATGCATAGCTATTAACCCTAGAGGCAATATTTTTGAGACCATTTGGTCCATGCCATATACCATAAAAACCTGCCATAATTGCTAACAATGCTTGTGCAGTGCATATATTTGAGGTTGCCTTCTCTCTTCTTATATGTTGCTCGCGTGTTTGAAGTGCCAACCTGTAAGCTTTTAAACCTGTTCTATCTTGAGAAACTCCAACTAATCTACCTGGTAATTTTCTACTAAACTTTTCTTGAGTAGCAAAGTACGCTGCATGAGGTCCACCAAATCCCATTGGAACTCCAAATCGTTGAGTTGTGCCCACAGCTATATCTGCTCCTAACTCACCAGGTGACTTAATTAAAGCCAGAGAAAGTAAATCAGCTACAAGAATTACCATAGAACCAGCTTCTTGTATTTTTTTAATTTCATTTTGAAAGTTTTTAATTTTACCTTCAGTATTAGGGTATTGGAAAATTACAGAGGAACAATTTGTAAGGTCTTCATTTTCAGGTTCTTCTGAAATAATCAAATTTATACCTAACGGTTCAGCTCTAGTTTTGATCACATTGATTGTTTGAGGATGCAAAAACTTATCTAAAATTACTGTATTTTTATTATTTTTAAGCTTGAAAGACATAGTCATTGCTTCTGCTGCTGCAGTTGACTCATCAAGCATAGAAGCATTTGCTATGGGCAGGGATGTAATTTCAGAAATCATAGTCTGGAAATTTAAAAGAGCTTCAAGCCTTCCTTGACTTATTTCAGGCTGGTAAGGTGTATAGGCAGTATACCATGAGGGATTCTCTAAAACATTTCTTAGGATAACAGAAGGAGTATGTGTTCCATAGAAACCTTGTCCAATCATAGAAATATTTTTTTTATTCAATGAAGCATAATCTTTAATTTTAGATAATAATTCTTGTTCGGAGAGTTCAATATTAATATTCATTGGAGATTGTCTTTTAATATTATTTGGGACTACATCTTGAATGAAATCATCCATATTTTTGTATCCAATTTTACTTAAAAGATAGTTTTTATCTTCGGTAGTTAAACCAATATGTCTTTTAGAGAACTTTTCTTTATCTTTATTTATGCTCATATCCTTAACCTCTTTATTTATCTAATTCTTCCTTGTACTGATCTTCGCTTAGAAGTTGATCTAGCTCTTCTGCATTAGAAGGCTCAATTTTGAACAACCAGGAATTTGGTTGCTCATTTAAACCCTCTGGAGAGTTTTCTAAATCTTCATTTTTTTCTATTATTTTACCTGATACAGGAGCGTATATGTCACTTGCTGCTTTGACAGATTCAACAACTGCAATAGGGCTTTCTTTAGAAATTTCTTTACCTGCTTCAGGTAACTCTAGAAAAACAATATCACCTAAAAGCTCAATGGCGTTTTCAGTAATTCCAACCTCTCCATTTTCGATATTTATCCACTCATGGGTTTTTGCAAATTTTTTCATTAGTTTTTCCCTTTCCTATAATATTTATGCTCAACAAATGGCAGTTCTATAATTTTCATTGTTATCAAACTATCACCTAATTTAGCTTGAAGGTTTTCATTTAGATTTAAGAATTCGCTTTTTATGATTCCCATAGCTATTGGTGATTTAATAGTAGGGCCATAACCGCCACTGCTTATTTCGCCAATTTTCTTTCCATTTTTTATAATTACAGTACCTTTTCTAACAGGACGCCTTCCTTCTGGAAGTAGGCCAATCCTTGTATACTCACTTCCGTTTTTAATTTCATTTATTATTCTTTCTGCTCCTCTAAAATTTTTTTCGTTAATTCTTGAAGGAGAGATTGCAAAGCTTAAGTCAGCTTGAACAGGAGTTATATCCTCATTTAATTCATTACCGTATAAAGGTAATCCTGCTTCGAGTCTTAGTGTATCCCTAGCCCCTAAACCACACATGGTTACTCTTTCATCACTTGAAATACTTTTAGTGATTTCAAAAATAGTTTCACTATTTGATGAAATTTCAAACCCATCTTCACCTGTATAACCTATTCTAGAAATTCTTACTTCATTGCCATTATATTTTGTATTTATAAAGTCCATAAAATACATAGTTTCATTGACCTCTTTAAAATATTCACCGGCAACATCTTTAGCCTTTGGTCCTTGTATTGCAATCATCCCATTTTTTTCAAGATGATTGATATTAATCTCTGAAAATGATTTTGCTGCATTTTCTATTTCATCAAGCCCTTCTTTAGTTCGGCTTGCATTTACAACTAAAAAATATCCATCACCTTCATTTGTAATCATAAGATCATCAATAATCCCACCACGATTATTTAGTAAAAAACTATATTTTACTTTTCCATTCTTTATTTTTCCAATATCTGAAGGCGTTATTTTTTCTAAAAGAGCTTTACTGTCTGCACCTGAAATAAGAATTTGACCCATATGGGATATATCAAATAAGCCACATGAATTCCTTGTTGATACATGTTCATTAATTATACCTGAATGATATTGAATAGGCATAGACCAACCAGCAAAATCAACAAGTTTAGCATTGTTTAATTTATGTAGTTCTTCAATTGGTGAAGTTTTAATATTATTATCAATCATTTACTCTCTACCCAAAACACAATACATTCAGTATTACTTTACTGAATGCCTCCTCTGTCTTGGTACCTGAGAGATTAATTAGGATAGTATTCCTAACTTTCACCTTGGGTGGGCTATAGCCACTTTCCAGAGTGTCAAATTTTAGCGGTCCTTTTGCCTGAGAGATTTCGAGGCGATTACTCCTTCGGCGCTAAGTATAAATTACTTAGTCTCTCCCACTAAAATTAATTGACTACTATATAAATACATGAAGATTTAAAAATTGAAAGGAAAAATTAATCCCAAAACCTTCTTTTTTCTTCTTCGATGTCAGACGTCTCATTTTTTTCTGATTTAATATTTAAGCCATTGTTTATCAATTGTCTGATAGCGTCAGCTCTTGTGACATTCATTCCTTGGAATTTTTTCTTGATTTGATTGACATAATTATCAATTTCCAAAATAGTTTCATATGGCAATCTTACAGCTATAGTTTCCATCACTGAATCTTTTTTTGGCCTACCACGTTTTATTTTTTCAACCATATGCTTTATTATTATCTATTTATTTTTAATGTAAACATTTAATAACAAAAAATTAATTTGTGAAATGAATTTTAAATTTTTTTCTTATTTCTCTGTCTATTTCATTACTGATATGGTTAGATTTTTGATTATCCAAAATATTTGTTACCTCTTTATGTGCGGTATCTATTATTTCTGGGTTATCATTTTCTTTCCACTCTTTGGGGCTGGATCTATCTGAAATATCTGGATAAACATATTCTGATTCCATAACTGCTAATGTCCTGTCATGACCTAAATAATGACCTGGCCCTTCAAGGCACACTTCTTTTATAGCATCAAAAGATAGGGTTTCTGGGTTAACTTCTATTCCTCTTACGCATCTTAAACACTGCCCAAGCATGTCATTGTCGATGACCATACTCTCTAGACTGAAACCTAATAGTGATGCATGCATCCCCGCTGATTCATAAACAAGATTTAAACCTGCAAGTCCTGCCATAACGGCAGTAGATCCTTTTTCGTAACCAGATTGTGCATCAGGTAATTTTGAATCACACATTCCTGCTGCTGCACCAGATGGTAAATTAAAGTGTGCAAGCATTTGTGCACATGCAGCTGATAATAGACCTTGCTCTCCAGAACCGCCAGACATAGCACCTGTTCTTAAATCAGATACAAATGGCCATGTTCCTGCGATACAAGGATGCCCAGGCTTTATAGAGTTAACATATACAAGTCCAGCTAGAACTTCAGCAGTAGCTTGCGCAATTGTACCAGCAATAGATGCAGGCGCAGTTGCACCTGCTTGACCAGCTGATAAAAGTAATACTGGAATTCCAGCTTTGATACATTCTTCCATGACGAGACAGCTTTCAGTAGCAAACCTCATTGGTGGAACTACAAAAGCATTTGAATTAGATATAAATGGTCTTTCTCTCCATTTTTCCTCACCTCCAGCAATCATATGAAGAATTTCGCAAGCAGGCTTGATGAAATCAGCTTCTGTAAAACTAATTCCAACATGTTTCTGTGTGCCTGATAAACAGGCATATAATGTGTTTAAATCCATTTCTTCAGGATCTCCTATATTCGTAGCAACCATTGGTCGTTGAAAGAAATGAATATTATCTAGTTTTTCTGCTATGCACGCGGCGTTATAAATGTCCTGTGCTTCTGAAGGTCTATAAGTTTTGTTATAAGGGTCAACCACATTTACTGCTGCACCTGCAGTACCATAATGAACATGGTTTTTCTTTAAATGAATATCATATTTCGGATCTTGACCCAAAAGAGTGATATTTTTTTGGGTTTCACTCAGTGCTTTTTTTATTATGTTTTGAGGAAACCTTAATCTATTATCTTCACCTAAAATAGCACCATAATTCTGCATTTTGATAACACCTGATTCAGGAGCTTGTGATAATCCAACTTCATCCAAAAGTTGGTAAATAGTTTGTTCAATAGCTGCAATATCACTAGCTGATAATGGTTTGTAAGTACCACCAATCATTCCAGGTGCAATAGGCTTTATATTATCTGGTAATGGTGCGGCTCTTTTTTCTCTTCTTGCTGACCTGCCACCTGACCTTCTATTCCTTTTAAGCTGAATATCATCCATATAATTCCACCTCTAAAGCATTTTAAATTTTAATATTACCATTAGAAGGATCGTAAGCAGGTTTTAAAAATGGAGTAGCTTGATGCCTTTTTCCTGCAACATCGATCATATAATTACCTTTCAATTGATTTTCAGGGCTCTCTCCTCTTTCATTACATTCAACATAACCCATTCCAACAGCGGCTCCTAAATGGTGACCAAAATTACCACTTGTAAGGTATCCAACAATTTTATCGTTTTTAATGATTGGTTCATTATGAAATAACAATGGATCAGAGTCATTTAAAACAAACTGCATTAATCTTTTTTCAACACCTTCCTGTTTTTTTATTTCAACAGAATTTTTGCCAATAAAATCACCAAACTTACCTTTTGATTTCTGGGTTTTAACAGCAAATCCAAGACCAGCTTCAATTATATTATCCTCGGAAGAAATATCATGTCCGTAATGTCTATATGCTTTTTCAATTCTACAACTATCTAAACTATGAAGGCCACATAGTTTAATCGGCATTTCTTTGCTTCTCTGCATGATTTCTTCAAAAACGTGAGCAGCCATATCCGATGAAATATAAATTTCCCATCCAAGTTCTCCGACATAACTAATTCTATGAGCTCTTGCGATGCTCATCCCAATTTCTATTTCTTTTGCTTGACCAAAAGGGAATTGGTCATTTTCAAGTGACTCTAAAATTAAAGGTTGAAGAAATTTACGTGCATCTGGCCCCATTATTGATAAAACTGCTTCAGATGATGTTGTATCATATGCAAAGCAATGAGCTTTATCAGGAATATGATCCTTAATCCAATTCAAATCTTTTTGAATAGTAGCTGCTGGAGTAACAATTAAAAATTCATCTAATGATATTCTTGTAATGGTTACATCAGCTTCAATTCCACCATCATCATTTAAAAATTGAGTATAAACAATTTTACCTGGCTCCACCGCCATATTATTTCCACATATTTTTTGAAGAAAATCTTCTGAATCTTTACCTAAAATTCTAATTTTTCCAAAACTTGATAAATCAAATAATCCTACAGATTTTCTGACTGCTATATGTTCATGGGAACTATTATCAAACCAATTCTGTCTTTTCCAACTGTATTCATATTCAGGTTTTACCTTATCTTTTAATTGCTTTTCATTGAGAAACCAATTTGGCCTTTCCCACCCTGAAGTTTCACCAAAACATGCTCCATAATTTTTCAAATATGAATGTACTGGACTTCTTTTAATATTTCTTCCAGTTTCAAATTGTCTATAGGGAAAATGATCTGCGTATAATAGACCTAAAGTTTCTGATACACGTTTTGCAAGATAACGTTTATTTTTTTGAAAAGGCATCATCCGTCTTATATCAACTTCCCAGAGATCTATTTTAGGTCTTCCGTCGTTCATCCAATCTGCCAAAACTTTTCCAGCACCACCTGCAGATTGAATTCCTACAGAATTAAAACCAGCAGCAACAAAAAAATTTTTAATTTCAGGAGTTTCTCCCAAAAGATATCTATTATCAACGGTGAAACTTTCTGGGCCATTAAAAAATGTTTTAATTCCAGCTTTGCCTAAAAATGGAAATCGATTAATTGCTCTTTCAAGAATAGGTTCAAAGTGATCAAAATCTTCAGGAAGGCTGTCAAATTCAAAGTCTTCCGGAATACCATCCCCACCCCAAGGTTTTGAATTTGGTTCAAAAGCACCCAGTAAAATTTTACCTGCATCCTCCTTATAGTAAGCGCATTCATCAGGTACACGTAAAACTGGTAATTCAGATTGAAGACCATCTATAGGCTCAGTTACAATGTAGAAATGTTCACAAGCATGAAGTGGAACTGATGCACCTGCCATCTTTCCAATTTCTTTTCCCCACATACCTCCAGCATTGACTACATACTTTGATCTAATATAACCTTTCTCAGTTTTCACACCTGTGATTTTATTATTATTAGTTTCTATATCTTCCACTTTTAAGTCTTCAAATATTTTTACACCAAAATTTTTAGCTCCTTTTGCTAAAGCCAATGTGATATTCACTGGGTCAGCCTGCCCATCTTTTGGAAGCCAAACTCCTCCAAGAACATCTTCAGTATTCAAATGTGGGTATCTTTTTTTAATCTCTTCATTATCAATGTTTTCAATTTCAACATCGTATGCTCTTGCCATGTCAGCTTGCCTGTTTAGCTCTTCTAATCTTTCTTCAGTTAGAGCTACAGTCATAGACCCATTTCTTTTAAAGCCTGTAACAACGCCAGTTTCTTTTTCTAAATCCCAATAAAGTTCCTGACTGTATTTTGCTAGCCTTGTCATGTTTTGTGTGGCTCTCAATTGCGCAATAAGGCCAGCAGCGTGCCAGGTTGTGCCTGATGTGAGTTTTTTTCTTTCGATTAAAACAATGTTCTTCCAACCTAATTTACCAAGATGGTAAGCAACAGAGCATCCTATTACTCCACCTCCTATGATAACAACATCAGCTTCTTGTGGGATATTCAAAACTAACTCCTTAGTCTATTATTCTCAGGATCATACAAGGCTTCTTTTACAATATGTGCCTTTCTTTTCCTTCCTAAAACATCAATATGAAGTTGATCATTTAGTCCATCTAAATTTCTGTCATCTAAAATTGCCATTGAAATAGATTTTTTTACTCTATGTCCATATCCAGAGGAAACAACAGGACCCAGATATTTGTCACCTGCAAATACAGGAGATAAATAAACTGGTTCCCCAAAAGCTTTATTATCTTCAGGGTCATCAACCACAAGTGTAACAAATTTCTTAGTTACTCCAATTTCAGATTCTCTAGTTAGTGCTTCTTTCCCTATAAAAGATTCTTTACTAAAATTTATCCACCTATCCAAACCACTTTGTAGAATTGAATAGTCTGATGTTAAATCGCTTTTCCAAGATCGATAATTTTTTTCTAATCGCATTGAATCTAAGGCTAACATTCCAAAATGGACTAGGTCATAATTTTCACCAAACTTAATTAGTTCATTATAAACCTTTGACATACTGTTGTTTGCGATATGAATTTCAAATCCTTTTTCACCAGCATAAGAAACTTTGAGCACTCTACATTTTTCATTACATAAGTTAATTTCTTTATGAGTTAGCCATGGAAAATTTGAAACATCAGTTTTATCATCAGTTAAATTTGCAATTAATAACTCAGACTTAGGTCCAGTTAATAGAATGGTTCCTATATCGTGAGTTGTATCAATAATCTTAATTGTACTATTTTGGGGAAGATTAAAAGTTAACCAATCTCTATCATGCCAGTAGGCTCCAGCTCCCGTGAGCAGCCATATTTCATTTTCAGAAATTCTTGTAGCTGTCATTTCAGTTAAAACTTTTCCGGAAGGAGATGCGAAATAAACTAAACCAACCCTACCAATCTTTGGCAGGTTCCCTGTAATGAGAGTTTCAAGCCACTTTGCAGCACCTTCGCCATTTATTTCAAATCTAGAAAATCCTGTTAAATCTATAATTCCACAACTATTTGAGACATTGCTGCACTCTTTAGCAACATCATCAAACCAATGTTGTCTATCATAAGATAGTGCGGGTTTCTTTAAGCTTTCATCATTTGTAAACCAATCTGCTCTCTCCCAACCACCATAAGAACCCATAACTGCCCCAGCTTGAATTAGATCATTGTAAATCGGGGAGACTTTGGCGGGTCTTCCAGCAGGCCATTGAATTTGAGGAAAATGCATTGCATATTCATGGCTGTATGTTTCTATAGCCTTAGCTTTTGTATATTCTTGATCAACATGATTTGTAAATCGTCTTGGGTCAACAGCCCATGAATCTGTTTCTGTTTCACCTTCAACAATTAAATCAGCTAATAGTTTTCCAGCTCCCCCACCTTGAACGATGCCAAATGTGAAAACGCAAGCTTCAAAAGCATTTTTTACTCCAGGCATTTGCCCAAGAAGTGGGAGGCCATCAGGAGCATAGGGTATAGGTCCATTCACAACTCTTGTAATACCAACACTCCCAAGTAAGGGAACCCTTTTACAGGCATCTTCAATATACCACTCAAGTCTTTCCAGATCATCATTATACAATTGGAAAGAAAAGTCATCTGGCATGGGGTCATCCTTTGTTGTCCAATGCGCTTTACAATTTTTTTCATAAGGGCCAAGAAGTAAGCCATCTTTTTCCTGTCTTAAATAATAAGATGAGTCAGGATCTCTGATTAAAGGAACTTTATATTTTAAAGCTTCTAGCTCCGGGATAGGTTCAGTGATTAAATATTGGTGTGCTAAAGAAACACAAGGTACATTTCTCCCAAACATTGAACCTACTTCAGCAGCCCTGTAGCCTGCTGCATTAACTACATATTCACAAGTAATTTGTCCACTTGGCGTGCTTATAACCCACTCATCATTTAGTCTTTCAACATTTGTTGCTGGACAGAATCTTACGATTTTCCCACCATTATTTTTAGCCCCCCTAGCTAAAGCTTGTGTTAATTGTGCAGGATCAATATCACCATCAAGTGGATCCCACTGTCCACCATCTAAATCGTGAGTTTCTATAAAAGGATGTAACTCTTTAATCTGACTATTTGAGAGCATTTCAAATTCTACTCCCATTTGTTTTCCCATTGCACAGACATGCTCAAATTCTTCCATTCTTTGTCTTGAATGAGCTAGTCTGATAGCACCTGTTACATGATAATTCATTGGGTAGTCTACCAGATCACCTAATTTTCTGTATAGTTCTGTTGAATAAGACTGCATTTTCATCATTGTCCAAGAACCTACAAAATTAGGACAATTGCCAGCTGCGTGCCAAGTTGATCCTGAAGTGAGTTCATTCTTTTCAAGAAGAACTACATCTTTCCAACCATGTAATGTAAGATGATACAATATTGAACATCCAACAACACCACCCCCAATAACCACAACTCTGGCATGTGAAGGAAGTTTATTATTTTCATCTTTTATATCTGATTTAGATTGATCATTAGACATTTAAATTATCCTAAAATTAACTATTAATTTTATATTGAACATTTTTATAAATTTTCAAAGTCAAAAACACAAAAAAACTACAAAATATTATTTTTTTGATTTTAAAATTATTTTGTATAAATATTGATTAAATATTTAAGAGGTTTGATATGGAAAAAGTTAGCTTTAACAGAATGGATGAAGGAACGCCTGAGGAATATGAATTTCTTCATAAAGGGGAAGTTGAATTTACAAAAAGTTTACCTGGCAGAATTGTTGGAGCATTGAAAAACTTAGACAACACTTTGTCAGGATATAAAATTTCAAGATTACAACATTCTTTACAATCTGCTTCAAGAGCAGAAGCTGATGGTGCAGATAAAGAGTTAATTATTGGAGCTTTAATTCATGATTTAGGGGACGACTTGGCTCCAGCAAACCATTCACAATTAGCAGCAACTATTATAAGACCTTACGTTAGAGAAGAAGTAACATGGATAGTCTCTATGCATGGTCTCTTTCAAATGTTTTATTTCGGATCAGAAGATTACCAAGGTAAGGATATTGGAATAGATAAATCATTAAGAGAGAGATACAGAGATCACAAATGGTTTGCATCATGTGATAAATTTTGTGGTGAATGGGACCAAAAGTCTTTTGATCCCAGTTATCCTACTAAATCTTTGGATTATTTTAGACCACTAATAGATGAGATCTTTTCTCGTACACCTTTTGATCCAAAATATGTTGGTAAACCTGAGTTTTAATAACTAACCTAATGTTGGCATTGTAAATTGTGGGTCGGTTCTTTGTCCACTTGGCCATCTTACGGTAGTTGTCTTTAGCCTCGTATAAAATCTGACACCTTCCATACCGTGCATATGATGATCACCAAATAACGAAGATTTCCAACCACCGAAACTATGAAATGCCATTGGAACTGGAATAGGAACATTTATACCTACCATCCCAACTTCAATTTCATTTGAAAAACCTCGTGCAACATCTCCATCACGAGTAAACACTGCAACACCGTTTGCGTATTCATGACCATGAATTAAATCAACAGCAGAATTATAATTAGGGGCTCTGACAACTGATAAAACTGGTCCAAATATTTCATTTTTATAAATTGACATATCTTTACTTACATTATCAAAAAGTGACCCACCTATAAAATAACCATTTTCATATCCTTGCATCGAAGGTTTGGTATTTCGACCGTCAACAACGAGCTTAGCCCCTTCTTTAATACCCTCATCGATAAAACCTGTAACTTTATTTAAATGCTCACTTGTTATTAAGGGGCCCATTTCAGCAGTTGGATCTACCGAAGGTCCAATTTTCAAAGCTTCAATCTTAGGTTTAAGTTTCTCAACAAGGGCATCTGCCACTTTATCAGTAACAGGAACAGCAACTGAAATAGCCATACATCTCTCGCCAGCAGACCCAAATGCAGCGCCCATTAACGCATTAGTTGCCATATCTAAATCAGCATCAGGCATAATTACCATGTGATTTTTCGCCCCTCCAAGAGCTTGCACTCTTTTGCCAGTAGATGTGCCTGTGGTATAAATATATTGTGCTATAGGAGTTGATCCAACGAAGCTTACTGCTTTTATGTCTGGGTTATGTAATAAAGCATCTACCGCAACTTTATCTCCCTGTACAACATTAAAAACGCCATCTGGAAGACCAGCTTCAGTCAGCCATTTTGCGATTAAAAGTGAAGGGGATGGGTCTCTTTCAGAAGGCTTTAAGATAAAACAATTCCCACAAACAAGAGCGACTGGAAACATCCACATTGGTACCATTCCAGGAAAGTTAAAAGGAGTAATACCTGCAACTACTCCTAACGATTGTCTGACATTAAAGCTGTCAACTTCAGTACCTACATTTTCTGTGTAATCACCTTTTAGCAGATGTGGTGCTCCTACAGCAAATTCAACAACTTCTAGTCCTCTTGTTACTTCACCTAAAGCATCTTCATGCGTTTTTCCATGCTCACTACTTATCGCTTTAGCAAGCTCTTCTCTTCTTTCATCTAAAATATACTTAAATTTGTCTAATACTCTTGCTCTTCTTAGAGGAGGCTGATTTGACCAATCTTTCCAGGCAGATTTTGCATTTTCAACTGCTAGATTTACTTCTTCAGTACTTGCCAAGCTGACATTTTTTTCAGAACTTCCTGTTGCAGGGTTGAATACTGGCTTACTCTGACCTGATTTTCCTTCGTATAAACTTCCATTTATGTAATGACCAATATTTACCATTTTCCCCTCCTAAGCATTAACTTTTTTACTATTAAATTCCTAAACCTTTAGTAATTTATAAATAATAAAATCCCTATTCTTATTTTTAAAAAAATAACATTGTTGTTATAACAATTTAATTGAAATATTCTCAATTATTATAAATATATAAATATACTAAACTATGTTGTTAATAAAGATTAATTAATAGGATTAATAATATGAATTCACCAATAGTAAAAGCTTTCCATGACAGTTCCACAGGAACTATAAGTTATGTTGTTGAGGATAAATTAACTAAAAACTGTGCTGTTATTGATTCAGTTTTAGACTTTGATTTAGCTTCTGGAAGAACCTCTACAAAAAATGCTGATGAAATTATTGATTACATTAGAAGTTCAAAATTAAATATTGAGTGGATAATTGAAACACATGTTCACGCGGATCATCTTTCTGCGGCGCCTTATATTCAGGAAAAGATCGGTGGAAAAATTGGTATTGGCGAGGGCATAATGTTAGTTCAAGATACTTTCGGTAAAATATTTAATGCAGGTACTGAGTTTGAAAGAGATGGAAGCCAATTTGATAGGTTATTCAAAGACAATGACACCTACACAATTGGAAAATTAAATGCCAGAACTATGTATACCCCAGGCCATACACCTGCTTGCATGGTTCACGTTATAGAAGATGCAGCCTTTTCTGGCGATACTCTCTTTATGCCTGACGGTGGAACCGCAAGAGCAGATTTTCCAGGAGGTGATGCAAGAACATTGTTTAGGTCTATTAAAAAAGTTTTAAATTTGCCAGGTGATACCAGATTGTTTATATGCCATGACTACGGTCCAGGTGGTAGAGATATTTCTTGGGAGACTACAATTTCAGAGCAGCGTAAAAATAATATACATGTAAAAGATGGAATGACTGAAGATAAGTATGTGGAGATTAGAGAAGCTCGAGATGCAACATTAAGCATGCCAAAGCTAATTATTCCAGCAACTCAAGTAAATATGAGAGCAGGAGATTTGCCTGATGAAGAAGAAAATGGTGTTAAATATTTAAAGATACCTATTAATAATTTATGAGTATATTTGCATTTCTAAAAAATATTTTTAAGAAGGAAAAAATGAAAAAAATTAATGAAGAATTATATGTCGGTGGCCAAATAAGTGCTGATGACGTTAAGTTACTTAATGATCATGGAATTAAAACAATTGTTTGCAATAGACCTGATAATGAAGGCCAGGGCCAAACAAATATTGACGCCATAAGACAAGAGGCAGAAAACCATGGAATGAATGTTGAGTATATTCCCTTTGCTCCTTTGAGGCTCTCCATGGAAAATGTTAAAAGTTTTGCAGGATTACTAGACGGTGATAAAAAACCAATATTCGCATATTGTTTATCAGGTCTAAGATCAGAGCAAATAGCTCAACTGGCTTATGAATATCGTGAAGACAATAAGATATAATTTAATATAATTATTTGCTATTTAGTAATCATATAAGATTATAAAATAATGTCAGGACCAAAATTAGGAATTTCCCTAAGAAGTAAATCTAGAGATGCCAATGACTTTTTGAAGAGAGTTGAAGAGGTATCTAAATTTAAACCATTTAGTATTGAGTTAATGGGCTTTGCACAAGACCTGATTGTCAATGGAAGGATAGTTGAGGAAAGACTACAAAAAATTAAAAATATTTTAAATGATTTTTCAGGAGAAATTAGTTTCCACGGTCCAATGGTAGTAAACTTTCTCGATAAAAAAGAGAATTTAAATCATTATGAAAATCTTTGTAAGGCCTATATAGATTTAGCTCATAGATTGAGTGTTAAAAAACTAATTATTCATACAGGTTACTGTGATATTGATGACAATTTAGCTTTAAATAAAAAATACTTAATGCAGCGCGATTATTTAAGCCGAATAGGCGATTACGCTGCAAAAAAGAATCAATTTATCTATGTAGAAAATATTTTCCCATTCTCTGAAAAATTACACACTGCTTTACCGAGTAAACTTTCTGATGAAATAAAAATGATTGATCATGAAAATATAAAGGCATGCTTCGATGTCAGTCACGCTTATTTATGTTGTTCTGCATTTAAATCTGACTTCATTAGCAATGCTATAGATCTTGGAGAAAACTCAGATCATTGGCACGTTCATGATAGCTTTGGTAAACTGAACTTTATCAATGCCCATCTTACTAAGTCTGAAGCTTTAGCTCTTGGAGACGGTGACTTGCACCTACCTGTTGGTGAGGGAGATATTCCTTGGGAGGAATTAGTTTCAAAAACAAAGCTTAATCCTAATGTGGTATTCAATATAGAGTTAAACCCTGAATTTTGGCAAGATCTCGAAAAATGCGTTATAAATACCCAAAAATTAATTGAGTTTTCAAAAAACATTTAAATAGAAAATAGTCATAAGATAATTTAAAATTATTTTATGACTTTAATATTTCAGTCATATAAGTTTAGATATAATAGGTGTAATTTATTTTGTTATAAAACTAAAATATATGAATAATTTTTTTAGAAAACATTCTGAGAAAGTCGTCGGCTATTCTTTTATAACTCCTGCAGTTTTTATAATTGGTCTTTTTGGAGTTTTCCCAGTTTTTTTTGGAATGTATATGAGCCTCCATAAATGGAAAGTCTTTAAAGGAAGGTTTTTAGGTTTTGAAAATTATGAACGTATTTTAGGCAGCATTCCTGCATTTTTTGTTTTTATTTTAGGGTTACTAATTCTGATCTTTAGTTATTGGGTTTGGAGTGAGTTTAAAGATAAATTTAAACAAAAGATGTATGTTGTTTTTTCTTCACTTATTATCTTAGTTATTGGTCTTTACTTGATAAACATTAGCTGGGGTATAATGGTAACCAAAGGTGATGATAACTATTTGTACTCCTTAATATACACTTTATACTATTCATTATTTACAATAATTTTTGAAGTTGGCTTAGGCCTTGTTATAGCGTTTGCTCTTTATCAAAAATTAGCAGGAAAGCAATTTTTTCAAATGATATTGCTATTCCCTTATATAACACCTGCGGTTATGGGTGCGGCTGTATTCTTCCTTATTTTTGGAAAAGCAGAGACTTCTTTTCTGAATCAATTTATAGGACTTTTTGGCATTGAACCACAGATGTGGCTTTTTGATAAAAGGCCGATAACTGAAGTTCTCTTTGGTATAAAAATTGATGGCCTTTTTGCAGGGCCTAGCTTGGCTTTAACGTCGTCTATTTTTTATGGAATTTGGTCTTATACTGGATATTACGCGATAATACTTCTGGCAGGTCTATCAATTATTCCAAGTGATTTATATGAGGCTGCAAGAGTGGAGGGTGCATCAAGATGGCAAACTTTTATTAAAATAACTGTGCCTTTATTGATGCCGATTATATTCTTTTTAATGTTGACTGGCTTTATTAATACATTCCAAGCTTTTAATAGTATTTTTGTTATGCAGACATCTTCCGCTGGTGATACAATGGATGTGGTAACCATAGAGATTTTTGATCATTTTTGGGGAAGAGTAAAATACGGATACGCGGCAGCTGAAGGTGTAATTTTATTTATTCTTTTAAACGTCCTTGCCATCTCCCAATATGTTATTTTTAGAAAAAGAATAAATTATGACTAAAATCTTTAATTCAGAAACCAGAGCTCCGTACATAATACTTTCACTAGTATTTATCATATCTATTTATCCGTTCTTTTACATGATTATGACTTCTTTAATGACTGCTGGAGAAGCAATTAATCAATATGTTTTCCCAAGAACACCAATGATTGATAATTACATTGAAGTATGGACTTCGAATAATTTTCAAAAGTATACAATTAATAGTATAATTATTAGTTCTATAACAGTGATCGGGGTTCTTATTACAAGCATTCCAGCTGCATATTCTTTTGCTAGAATAGATTTCCCATTTAAAAATTTAATTTTTTATTTGCTACTTTTATCATTAATGATTCCTGAAATAATAACTCTGCTTCCTCATTTGCTTATAATAAGAGGAGAAATAATACCTTTGCCTTTTGGTCCATCATGGATGAATACCTTACAGGGCTTAACAGTACCATTTATGGGAAACATTTTTGTAATATTTTTATTACGGCAATACTTTAAAAAAATACCAAATGAATTGTGGGATGCAGCACGTCTTGATGGGTCATCACATTTTTATTTTTTAACGCGAATCGTGGTTCCTATGAGTATGCCGATAATAGTAACAGTAGCTTTATTTACTTTTATTATTGCCTGGAACAGTTTTGCTTGGCCTCTTTTAATTTTAACTAAAGAAGATTGGTACCCTGTTACGGTGTCTATATATAGTTTTGTAAGAGAGGTAGGGCCAAATTTCCATTTGCTTATGGCAGCATGTTTAATAGCGATTGCACCAATACTTATTTTATATTTTTTCACTCAAAGATTATTCATTGAAAGCATATCTAATTTTGGTATAAAAGAGTGAGCGCAAAACATATTATTTAATAAATATGTAACCTTAAAATTGTATAGAATATCGAATCAAAAATTAAACATAATTAAAACGGGGTAGGTTATGAAACTTTTTAAAATAATAATAAATTTATTTTTTGCTTCTTTAATCATAGTTTCTGGTCAATCATTTGCTGTTACTGCTGACGATATTGAAAACGCAGACCCAACTGGTCAAACAGTTGAATTCTGGGTTCAGTATTCTGATGAAAGACTTGATGCAATGAAAGCTAGAGCTGAAAGATTTGAGGCAGAAACAGGTATTAAAGTAAACGTCGTATATAAAGGTCACTATGGAAAAGTTCAATCAGCAATGATGTCATCAGCTGGAACAAAAGATATAGCTGACGTTGCAAGAGGATACGGAAATGCTGCTGCTGATATGTATATTGTAACAGCTGCGATAGGACCAGACACCTCTAGCTAATAGTAAAAAATGGGGTGTGTCTCAGGCTGATAAAGACGACTGGGGTGCGAATTGGGATGTAGGTTATTCTCCATATTTCGAAGGCAATCCAAAACTACTTCACGAAGTTGGTAAATCAATTGAGATACTTTACTACAATAAAGATTGGTTAAATGAATTAGGTCTTGATGAGCCAAAAACTCCTGCAGATTTTGCTAAAGCAGCATGCGCAGCCACTAATAAAGATTTCAGTGGAAAAATGGGTGAGGAGCCAAGTTACGGATATGAAATAGATACCGATGCAAGTAATTTTGCAGCCTGGGTTTTTGCTCACGGTGGTGACGTATTTGACTACGAAAAAGGTCAATACATTTTCAATGGACCTAAGTCAGTTGAAGCTATGAAGTTTATTCAGGGTATGTCATCAAAAGGGTGTGCTATCGTTGCAAGAGGTAAATATACTGACCAGCAGTATCTTGGCCAAGGTTCTGTTTTATTCTCTGCAGGATCAACTTCTGGTATTACATATTTCCAAAAAGCCATTGAAGAGGGGTATAACGGAAACTGGGATGTAGCGCCAATGTCTTATTCAACCTCAGAGCCAGTACTCAATTTATATGGTGGTGGTTTGATCATGGGTAATACTGGTGATGCGAATAGAATGGTAGCTGCATATCAGTGGATGAAATACATATCCAATTCAGAAAATTCAGCCGTTTGGTCTACTGAGAGCGGATATGGTTTTGTAAGAACTTCATCTGCCAATCATCCTCTAATCAAAGAAAAAAGAGATGCAATGGCTCAATATGATAAATCTTTGGGAATGGTAAAATATGGAAAAGGTGAGCCTTCAGTTCCTGGGTACTATTCTGTTAGAGGCGAAGTTGAAAAAGCTTATGCAGCAATCATTAATGGTGAAGATATTATGACTACTCTTAACCAGTTAAATGATGAAGCAAATGCTATCTTGAAAGATGCAACTGATAACTAATCGGTAAACAATAAATTTAAAGAGGGTGGTTTTTCCACCCTTTTTTTAAACTATTTTTATGTACCCGTAGGAATAACTTCATAGCCTTCTTTAGGTTCTTCGTCATCAACTATTTCGTCAGGAAACCCCGGAGCCAGTACAGAAATACCTGTAGCGTCTTCTAATCTTTTAATGATATTAGGTGACCACTCTCTGGGCCCATATTTTAATTGGCCATCTTCAAATATTTGATTGATTAAAGGCGATATTTCTAAAGGAATTTTATTTTTCTTAGCAATTTCATCAAATAATCCTATGTCCTTTAGAACTAGGTCCATTGTAAAATTAATGTCTCTAGACCCATTTAAGATAACTTGTCCTTCTGTTTCGTGAACAAATGAATTTCCTGATGAAATTTTAAAAGCTTCAAAAGTTGTGTTTAGGTTTAGGCCTGCTGCCTTACAAGTTATTAATGCTTCACTGACTGATATAAGGTTAGTTGTTGCTAAGTAATTAGTAGCAACTTTGAGGATAGATGCACTGCCAAGATCACCTGTATGAAGAATTCTTCTTCCCATTGTTTTCAATACTGGTAAAGCCTTTTCAAAAGTATCTCTTTGAGTGCCAGCAAAAATTGAAATATTCCCAGTTGCTGCCCTATGGCATCCTCCAGAAACAGGGCAATCCATCGGTTCCCCTGAAGCTGAAGAAACTAATTTACCAATTCGTTTAACTTCTTCAAAATCAGTTGTAGACATTTCGGCCCAAATTTTCCCTTTTGAAAGACCTTTTAATACTCCATCCTCACCCTCCATGACATCAGAGCATGCCTTTGGTGACGGAAGACAAGTTATAATCATCTCAGAATTGACTGCTAGGTCTTTTGGTGATGCAGCCCATTGAGCTCCCATATCTTCAAATGAAGATGATAAAGTCTTATCCAAATCTAAGACAGTTAATTTAAAACCGTTATTAATTAAATTTTTAGCAATTTTACTTCCTACGTTACCTAGACCAATAAAGCCGATTTTCATATGATCTCCTTAAAAGATTTTTTAGTTATTGGTAAAATTATATATATATAATTTTTAAACTTAAAATTTATAAAATTTTATTTTGAAAAAAGAATTGGCTTAAGAATGTCAATAAATGGTGAGGATAGAATGTGAAAACGCTTAAATTTACCTAAAGATAAAACTCTCTCTTTAACAAATAACGTTGCATCTTCATTCTCTTGAGGTAAATCTTGAGTATTTATCGATCTTCCAATTTTGATTCTAAAATTATAATCTTTCTTATTTAGGACTTCATAAAAAAGAGTAATATCCTTCAAGGACTGGCTAATTAAATCTAAAAAATAGAATAATAATGAATTTCTAGCATTTATATGAACAGGAATAATGGGAAGGTTATACTTTCTCGCCAAAGATATGGCAGATGGCATCCATTTTCTCTCTATGAGTGATAACCTTTTCCTTTTAGCTAATCTACCTGATGGAAAAATAATTGCTAATCTCTGATTTTTAAATGCTTCTTTAGTAAATTTAAGAGTTTCTCTACTTGATGTTAAGGTTCTCTTTCTAGCCCTCCACTGTATTGGAGCTATTATATTTGACAGTTGAGGAAATATTCTAATGGCATCAACATTTGCATAGAAGAATAAATCAGGTCTTATTTTATTTATGGAATGGTAAATCATTATTCCATCAGCAATTCCAGTTGGATGGTTACAGATAATAATTGCAGAACCAGTTTTTGGGATGTTGCTTAAACCAGTTATTTTAACATTTTTGGCAAGTAAATCGCATAAATAATTAAAAAGCTTATCACAATTAAGATCTTTAATATTATTAGCTATATTTAAAGTTTTCTCATAATTAAGTATTTTATAAATAAGAGGTTTTAAAGCTTTAATAAAAATATTTTTAGAAAATATCCATGGAGCTCTTTCATAAATTAATTTTTCAATTATGACTTCCAATTAAAGACTCTAAATTAATTATATTTTGTATAATGAACTAAAATCAAAAAGGCTTTCTTTAGCCAAAAATTTCTTGGGGTTTTGAGTTTTAATTAAAAATCTATTTTTTAAATTTAATTTAAATAAGTTTAATTTTTCTTTAAAATTAATAATATTGAAAAGCATAAATACCTCCACAATATTAATTATCAATATAAATGTTACAATTTAGTTGAAAATTTATTACAATTTTTTTACTAATTTAGGACTTAAGATAATGGCTTATTATCATTTACTGAATTAGTGAGAATTTCATCCTGTTGTTCAGGGAATTCAACATCTAAATATTCAACATGAAGAACGGATGCATCAAGTTTTTCTTCAATTAGTTTTGTTAATGAATCCTCAGAAATACCCTCAGAACCACTTTGTAAATCTATTGCAACAAGCATTGCAGATCTTTTAAATTTTTCAAACTTTTTTCTTTGAAATGGTAATATGTTAGAAGGTTTATTTTCAAAATCCTTTTCTAAAGACAACTTAATTCTCCGTAAACTTAATTCGTTAATTAATTAGTACTATTATATAAATGATATTACAATATGTAGTATTAATTTTTTTTAAAACTACTATTTGTAGTAAAAAAAATTATACATAAAATTTGATATTGTAAAATTATCAATAGTGGGATTGATCCCACAAAAAATCTATGATAAAATAAATTTGCGCCGATTTGATTATCAGCTTGCGGGCGCTTTAAAAATACAGCTAAAAGAATTGTAACCCAGTCTTTAGCTGGGTTTTTTTATTATATTTAAAATAATAGTGGGCATTTAAACTACAACTTGTGCGCCCCTTCTATGTAAAGCACTAAAGCGGAGAAATAAATGAAAAAATTAATTAAGGAGTTTAAAAATAAAACTAAAATCTTATTAGCTGATGGAGCCACTGGAACAAATTATTTTTCTTCTGGATTGCAACCTGGCGATCCTCCAGAAATGTGGAATTTAAAAAAATCAAATAATGTCTTAAACCTTCATAAGGAATTTATCTTAGCTGGCGCCAATATAATTTTAACCAACTCATTTGGTGCAAATTCATCTAGATTAAAATTTCATAATATTGAAAATCTGGTTAAAGAAATAAACTTTGTATCAGCAAGACTTGCAAAAAAAGCTATATCTTCAACTCCTAAATTTGGAAATATCTTAGTTGCTGGATCGATAGGACCAACTGGTGAGATTTTTAAATCTAATGGTGGTTTTTTCATGTATGAGGACGCACTAGAGGTATTCTACAAGCAGGCAATAAGTCTAAAAGAAGGTGGCGTAGATTTTTTGTGGATTGAGACACTTTCTTCATTGGAGGAGGTTGATGCGGCATTATCAGCAGCAGATAAAGCTAATATTTTTTCAGTTATAACGATGTCATTCGATACTGCTAAAAAGACTATGATGGGTGTTTCACCTAAGGAATTTATAAAATTTATATACAAAAGAAAGGTTAAACCACTAGCAATTGGTGCTAATTGTGGTGTTGGACCATCAGAATTACTTTCTTCAATAAATGAGATGAAAACTTATTTAAACAATGAAACTTTATTAGTTGCAAAGGGTAATTGCGGTATACCTCAGTATAAATCAGGTGAGATATCTTATAGTGGAAATAATCAAATAATGGCTAGATATGCTATACTGTGTAAACTTTTGGGAGTTGACATAGTTGGAGGATGTTGCGGCACTACTCCCGAACACATTAAGTACATGAGTGATAGTCTCAACCAAAGTTCTGAATTTTTAAAAAAAAGTAAATTTTGAAGAAATTTTTTTTAAATACAAGAATAGTTTTGATGAGTTAATTGCAAGTGAAATTGGTCAACCATGGCAGGGTATTTCTTCAAAGAGAACAAAATTAAAAACCAATAAACGAAAGATAAGGAGATTAATAAATAAATAATAAATTTTATAATAATTATTATGGACTTTAGCTTTCCAAGTTTGTAGAAATTATACACAAACGTTCCTCAAAAAATTTTCATGGAGAGTCTCTAATGGATCCAAGTACATATAAATTTGACACTTTAAGTTTACATGGTGGCCACCAGCCAGATAAAAATTATGGCTCAAGGGCTGTACCAATATATCAAACCACTTCTTATGTCTTTCAAGATACAGATCATGCTGCCGCATTATTTAACCTAGAGCAAGGCGGCCACATATACAGCCGTATTTCTAATCCAACAGTTGGAGTATTAGAGGAAAGAGTTTGTGCTTTAGAAGGAGGTACTGCTGCTATTGCAACTGCATCAGGTCAAAGTGCTGTATTTTTAGCAATTATGACTTTGGCTAATGCCGGTGATCATATTGTTGCTTCGTCACAGTTATATGGAGGTACTGTAAATTTATTAAGGTTAACCTTACCAAGATTTGGTATCACAACCACATTTGTAAAGCCTGGTGACACAGAAGGTTTTAAGAAAGCAATTAAACCTAATACAAAAATGATCTTTGGAGAAATAATTGGTAATCCAGGGCTTGAAGTAATGGATGTTCCTGAGGTTGCTGATATCGCTCATAAAGCTGGTATTCCATTGATGGTGGATTGTACTTTCAATACTCCTTATTTATGTCGAGCGCTTGATTTTGGTGCAGATATAGTTGTCCATTCTTTAACAAAATGGATGTGCGGCCATGGTACTTCAATGGGAGGAATTATTGTTGAAGGAGGCCAATTTGATTGGCAACAAAATGATAAGTTTCCAACGATGACTGAACCTTACCCTGGTTATCATGGGTTATCTTTTGCTGAGGAATTTGGTCCTGTAGCTTTTACGATGAGAGCAAGAGCAGAAGGAATGAGAGATATGGGCCCATGTATGAGCCCAACAAATGCATTTAATATAATACAGGGAATAGAGACCTTGTCAGTGAGAATGGACAAGCATTTATCAAATGCTAAGACTATGCTAGAGTATCTCTCAAATCATGACGGTGTTGAATGGGTCTCACATCCTGATCTTCCTGATCACCCTGATCATGAAGTTGCAAAGAAAATGCTTCCTAAAGGAGCTGGATCGATGATTGCTTTTGGAGTAAAAGGTGGAAGAAAAGCTGGTGAAGCATTTATTAATGCTGTTAAACTTGCTTCTAATCTTGCAAATGTAGGAGATTCTAAAACACTTGTAATTCATCCGGCATCAACAACACATGCTCAGATGGATGGTGAAACTATGAAACATGCTGGCCTTACCGAGGATATGATCAGATTTTCAGTGGGTATTGAAGATGTTCAAGACATAATGAATGACTTTGACAATGGCTTTAGGGCTGCAAAAAGATTGCAGTTAAAGGCAGCTGAATGAAATTTCAAGTAAATGATAAAGAGGTTTATGCCTCTACGGGAGGTCAACCTTTTGATAAAGAGAAGCCACTTTTAATTTTTGTTCACGGAAGTGGTCTGAGCCATATAACATGGGTTTTACAAACGCGATATTTTGCATTTCACGGTTACAGCGTTTTAGCTATAGATCTTCCAGGTCATGGAGCATCAGAGGGTCCCCCTCTAAAATCTATTGAAGATATGGCAGACTGGATTTCAGATGTCATTTCATCTGTTGGATACGAAGAGGCTTCTTTAGTCGGTCACTCTCAAGGATGCTTAGTTCTTTTAGAGTGTGCTTCAAGATACCCTGAAAAGATTAAGTCACTTAGTTTGATGGGTGGTGCAGGCGCTATACCTATGAACCCTGAATTATTAAATCTTGCAGAAGATGGAAATCCAAAAGCTGTTGAACTTATGATGGATTGGGCGCATGGACCTGGTGGTCATTTTGGTGGTCACCCAGTGCCAGGCTTGCACCATATGAATTTAGGAGCAACAATTGTTAAAAATGGTTCTGTAAAGGTCTTGGGTGTTGATTTTAGAGCATGTGATAACTACAAAAATGGTTTCGAAGCTGCTAAAAATGTTAAGTGCCCAACAATTAATATTTTAGGTGATAAAGATAAAATGTGCCCACTTAAAGAAGGTAAGAGACTTGCAGGTTCAATTGAAAATTCCGAAGTGGAAGTTATAAAAAATTGTGGACATATGATTTTGCTTGAAGAAGCAGATCAAGCATTATCTATTCTAAAAGGCTTTGTAAAAGAAAATCACCCACCTAACTAAAAACTTGCTTTTTCAGGATCTTCTATTGAATAGCCCTCAGATCTAACTGTTCTTATTAAGTTAGGTAAATCACCTTTATTGAGGGCTTTTCTGAGTCTTCGAATGTGCACATCAACTGTTCTTTGTTCAACGTAAACATCGTTCCCCCAAATAGAGTCCAAAAGCTGATCCCTACTAAAAACTCTTCCTTCGTTTTTTGAAAGATAAAGTAATAATTTAAATTCTGTAGGTCCTAGGTGAATAATACTATTTCTTCTTTTTACCCTTTTACTAACCAAATCAATCTCAATATCGCTACATATAATCTTCTCATCAGGTAATAACTTACCTCTTCTTAGATTAGCTTTAATTCTTGCAACAAGCTCTTTAGGACTAAAAGGCTTTACAATATAATCATCAGCTCCTGTATCTAAGCCTCGAATTCTATCACTTTCTTCACCTTTGGCCGTAATAAAAATTATAGGAATATATTTTGTGTCTTTATTTTGTTTAATACTTTGAAGTACTTCTATTCCAGATAATATCGGCAGCATCCAATCTAGTAAAATCAGGTCAGGTTTTTCCTCTTTAGCTAAGATTAAACCATCTTCCCCGTTATTTGACTTTAATACTATAAATCCCTCTAATTTTAAATTATATTCAATTAAAGAAATTAAATCTTTATCGTCTTCAATAATTAGTATTTTTTCTTTCATAATTGTATTTGATAATTAAAGTGCGCTTTCGTCTATTTTAACTCTAGAGTCCTCAATAACTTCACCAGTCTGAGCAAAAATGATCAGTTCAGCAATATTAGTAGACTGATCTCCTATTCTTTCAATATTTTTTGCAGCTAGAAACATTTGAGCAATTCTTGTAGCTTTTTCATCATCAGCATCTTTAATTTCATTGGTGAGTTTGCTAAAAATTGAAAGATAAATTTTATCTATTTCAGTATCTGAATTACAAATTTGTTTTGCAAGTTCAACATTGCCTGTAGCATGCGCATCAAGGCAATTATGTAAACTTAATATGGCAGTTTCACCAAGTCTTTGCATTCCGCTCATTAATTCTGGTAATTTATATAAACCAAGATCTGAACGTTTAGCCAGATTCCTTCCATAATCACCGCATCTTTCCAAACATGTTGCGATTTGAAGTGAAGAAATTATCGTTCGCAAATCTATAGCCATTGGTGCTTGCAAAGCTAGAAGTTTCAAAGTTTGCTCATTAATAGATCTTTCAGCTTCGTCAATTACTTTATCTTGGTTTACACAATTAACAATCATACTGGTATTTGAGTTTACAAAAGCTGACAAGCCGTCAGAACATAATTTTTCAGCTTGCCCACCCATTCTAGATACACTTAATTTTAATTCTGTGAGTGCATCATCAAAGTTACTTAAAGTATGTTTCATCATTTATTAGTTCTCCTTCACCCAAATCTACCAGTTATATAATCTTGAGTTTTTGATTTATTTGGATTTGTAAATATTTTATCTGTAGTATCCATCTCAATTAATTTACCAAGATGAAAAAAAGCAGTTTTTTGAGAAATTCGTGCAGCTTGTTGCATCGAATGAGTTACAATTACTATAGTATAATTTTGAGATAAACTCATCATCAATTCTTCAATTTTTGCTGTAGCAATAGGATCCAATGCAGAACATGGTTCATCCATTAGAATTACTTCAGGATTAACTGCTATCGCTCTTGCAATACAAAGTCTTTGTTGCTGACCTCCAGATAATCCTGTACCTTGATCAAACAATCTATCAGAAACCTCTGCCCATAATCCTGCCCTTACTAAACTTTCTTTAACGATATCATCTAACTCACTCTTGTTATTGGTTAACCCATGAATCCTTGGTCCATAAGCAATGTTATCAAATATTGATTTTGGAAATGGGTTTGGTTTTTGGAAAACCATTCCAACTCTTGCCCTAAGAAATACAGGGTCTAGTTCAGGATTATTCACATTGGTTTCATCAACTAATATTTTTCCCTCAACACGACAAGATGGAATTACGTCATTCATACGATTAATACATCTTAGAAAAGTGGATTTACCACAACCAGAAGGGCCGATTAAAGCTGTAATTTTAGACTTTTCTACTTTCAACGAAACATTATCAATAGCTTGCTTATCTGCATAAAAAACATTTACATTTTGAGCATCAATTTTAATATTATTTTTATCTGACATTCTTTATCTCACTTTACCATTTGGTTTCATATTTTCTTCTTAAGAATACGGCTGTAATATTCATTGATATTAAAAAAATCAGCAGAACCATAATTGCTAAAGAAGCTCGTTCGCTAAAAGCTCGTTCAGCACTGTCAGACCACATAAATATTTGAACTGGTAATGCAGTTGCTGGTGATGTTATGGAATTAGGAACATCAACAATAAATGCAACCATTCCAATCATAAGAAGAGGTGCTGATTCACCTAGAGCTTGCGCCATTCCTATAATTGTCCCAGTTAAAATGCCAGGAGCTGCTAAAGGTAAAACATGATCAGTTGCAGCCTGCATTTTAGATGCTCCAAGTCCAAGTGCTGCATCACGAATTGAAGTGGGTACAGCTCTTATTGAAGCTCTGGTTGCAATAATTATAGTTGGTAAAGTCATTAAAGCTAATACCATACCTCCTACTAAAGGCACTGATCTGGGCATACCAAAAAAACCTAAAAATACAGCTAGTCCAAGTAGCCCAAAAACTATTGATGGCACAGCAGCTAAGTTATTTATATTAACTTCAATAAAATCTGTAATTTTTCCAGGTTTAGCAAAATACTCTAAATATATGGCTGACATAACAGCTAAAGGTAAAGCTAATATTAAAGTTATAAATAATGCAAAAGTTGAACCTACAGCTGCTCCAAGAATGCCAGCACTTTCTGGCTCTCTGGAATCAGCTTTTGTAAAAAATGTTGAGTTAAAAAATAAATCTAACTTACCTTCTTTTTTTAGTTTATCCACCCATTCAATTTGTTGATCACTTAACCTGCGGTTTTTTTCAGCTACATTCCGATCCATATGACCTTTCATAAGCATATCGACATCATCAGAAGTTTTTATCCAAACATCTATTTTATTTCCAATATTAAGTGATCCATTTTCAACTTTTAACCTTAGTTGGTATCCAGCATTCTCAGATACCAAACTATTCAAATTTCTTTTATCTGTCTGTTTGTTAACTTCCGGGAAAGATGTTCTAAATGCCTCTTTAACCAAACCGCCCCAATTGAAATTTCTTGATTTTTTAATATCTAATTTTCCATCTTCATTCATAATCTTATCAGAAGGAATTTGAATAGAAACTAAAGTTTGAGTTTGTTGTAATGCTGTATATCCATTAATAAATATTGTATATAAAAAAATGGCTAAAAAAGACAGTGCAAAGGAAATTGATATAATTCCATAAAATTTTAACCTTGTTTCTTTTGCATATCTTTTCTTTAAACTGGTTCTTATAGCATTTTCATAGTTCTGACTATTCATATCTTTCTCCAACTTTTCGAGAAACACTTAAAGCACCAACATTTAAAATTAGTGTAATAACAAAAAGCGTTATGCCTAATGCAAAAGCTGACATGGTTTTTACCGAATCAAATTCATTATCACCGGTTAATAGCATAACTATTTGGACTGTCACTGTAGTAACACTATCGAGTGGATTAATTGTTAGTTTAGCAGCAACACCAACAGCCATAACAACAATCATGGTTTCTCCAATTGCTCTGCTTACAGCAAGAAGGAATGCGCCAACCAGACCAGGAAAA
>JBJLFF010000015.1:0-49474 GCA_045565515.1 Puniceispirillales bacterium (SeqCode) | reverse complement strand
GGAGCAGGTATAGTAGTTGGAGCTATGAAAGCTATTGCCATGCAGAAAATTAAAACAAATGTAATTGGTGTAGTTGGTCTAGTTGAGAATATGCCTGATGCAAATGCTCAAAGGCCAGGCGATGTTGTTAAGTCTATGTCAGGAAAGACAATTGAAATATTAAATACTGATGCTGAAGGAAGATTAGTATTAGCAGATGCACTATATTATACAAACAAAATATATAAGCCTAGATTTATAATAGATCTAGCAACTTTAACTGGGGCAATAATATCTGCTTTAGGCAATGAAAGAGCAGGTTTATTTTCAAATAATGAAAAGCTTTCTAACTATATTTTTAATGTTGGTGAGGAGATAGGTGATTTGGTTTGGAAAATGCCCTTAGACCCTAACTTTGGAAAGAAAATGTTAAGCAAAATAGCTGACCTAAAAAATATTGGATCAGCTGAAGGTTCTGCAATACAAGCTTCTGCTTTTTTAGAGAACTTTGTGGGTAAAACTCCTTGGGCTCACTTGGATGTTGCTGGTGTAGTTTGGCTAAATAGTAATACAGAAAAGCACTCTGGAGGTGCAACAGGTTGGGGTGTAAAACTTTTATTTGAAATTGCAAAAAAAAATAAATTTTAATTCTAATTTTTTTAATTTTATTTATTTTCAAAGTATATAATTTCTGATATTTAAAAAATTAAAATAAAGGAAAATTATTAATGAATATTCAACAAACACTTTCAATAATTAAACCAGATGCAACAAAAAGAAATATAATAGGCAAAATACTTTCAAAATTAGAGAGTTCAGGTTTAAAAATTATTGCTCAAAAAAAAATTCAATTGACAGAATATCAAGCAAAAGAATTTTATAAAGTACACAAAGAAAAACCCTTCTATGATGATTTGGTAAAATTTATGATTTCCGGACCTGTAGTTGTTCAAGTACTAGAAGGTGATGATGCTGTTGCTAAAAATCGAAACGTTATGGGAGCAACCAATCCTGCAGATGCAAAAGATGGAACTATAAGAAAAGAGTTTGCTGAAAGTTTAGAAGCTAATTCAGTTCATGGATCAGATTCTATCGAAAATGCAAATATCGAAATATCATTTTTTTTCTCACAGATTGAAATAATTTAATAATATATTTTATAAAAGAAAAATTGCCATTAAAATTAAAATAATAATTACAGCCGCAGATGAAATTTGAATAAATTTTACGAACCCTGTATAGGCTGAATAATGGATTTTTTCCTGTTTATTTAATGTCTTATTGTTCATACAAACCTCACTCTATATTATATATAATAACTTAAGATTAAATTTTTTTCATTATTTTTTATATTTTTTTTAAGCAGCTTTGCTATAGCTGTTGGGTACAAATTGTGTTCTATCTTTAATATTCTTTTTGCAATTTCATCTATGCTATAATCTTTCAAAATATTTGTAGCACCTTGGGCTATAATTTTTCCGTCATCAACTTTTTCTGAAACATAGTGTACTGTGCATCCATGTATCAAAACGCCTGCATCTTTAGCTCTTTTATGTGTATCCAGGCCTTTAAATGATGGTAAAAGGCTAGGGTGAATATTTATGATTTTTGATGGAAAGTATTTTAAAAATTTCTTTGAAAGAATATGCAAAAAACCAGCAAGGACTATTAGTTTAGGTTCAAATTTTTTTGTTTCATCAATAAGTTTTTTTTCAAATTCTAACTTTGTTTCATAATTTTTTTTGTTAATAACTATAGAAGGGAGTTTATTTTTTTTTGCAATATCAATTCCTTTGCAGTTCCTATCAGCTATTACTACAGATATCTTTGACGGAATAACCCCCATTTTTGATGCACTAATAATCGCTTCAAGATTTGACCCTCTTCCTGATATAAATATGACTAATCCATTTTTGACCATTTTTCGAGGTTCCCTTCAAAAAAAACCTGTTTTGGTGAGTTTTTAATTATCTCACCCACAATAAAACACTCTTCGCCTTGTTTCTTTGCATAGCTTATTACTTCTTCAACATCATTTTTATCAACGTATAATAGCATTCCAATCCCACAGTTAAATACTTTCAAAAGTTCTTGAATTTCTAAACCTCCAATTTGCTTCATCCACTTAAAAATATTTGGTAATTTCCAATTTTTAAGGTGTAGCTTTAAAGATAAATTATTAGGCAAAATTCTTTGTGGGTTAGTAATTAACCCGCCCCCTGTGATGTTTGCTAAGCCATTTAATTTATTCAATTTATGTAATTTATTCAAACTTTTAGTATAAATTTTTGTTGGTGTTAGAAGAGTTTTTCCTAAAGGTACTGATAAATCAAAAGGGTCTTCTTTTAATAAATCAATTTTGTTTTGATTTAGTATATATCTTACCATTGAAAAGCCATTTGAGTGAAGTCCACTTGAGGAAAGTGCTAATGCTATATTACCTTCTTTCACTCTATTTTTTATGTTTAAGTCATCTTTTTCAATGATACCAACTGAAAAACCAGCTAAATCATATTTATTATCATCATAAATTCCTGGCATTTCTGCTGTTTCACCACCTATTAAAGCTATATTTGCTTGCAAGCAGCCTTTAACGATTCCCTCTAATACATCTTTTGCAATTTTTTTATTAAGTTTTCCTGTGGCATAGTAATCAAGAAAGTATAGTGGTAGAGCACCTTGAGCAAGTATATCATTAACGCACATTGCAACCAAATCTATACCAATAGTTGAATGCATTTTCATTTTAATTGCAATTTCTAGTTTTGTTCCAACCCCATCTGTTGATGATATTAAAACTGGTTTTTTATACTTTAATTCTGATAAATCATAAACTGCTCCAAATCCATTTAAAGAAGTATCTGCGCCCAAAGTATTTGTTTTTTTTACCATTGGTTTGATATCATTAATGAATTGGTCACCAACATCTATATTAACACCTGCATCAATATATGTTGTAGTTTTATTTTGTTTTATAGTAGACATTTAATGACTAGTTTTAAAATTAATATATTTGGATGTTTATGCCGTGCAAATAGTAATTTCTGCAAGTGCTTTTTTTCTAATTTTAAGTTTTTTTGTTTCAAATGTGCAAGCAAGTGATTGTGAAGATATTTGGTTGATAGAGAGTTTACAAATTAATGAGACTAATGAAAACCCATCTTTAGCAAAACAAAATGCCGAAAAAAAAGTCTCTCGATTAGCTTTACAGAAATTAATTAGTAAAATAGTAGTTAATTCATCAATTGTTAGAAATGATTTTTTTAATAATTTAAGTGATGATGAAATAGATAGTTTAATTGATTACAGGCTTATCAAAGATGAAAAAATACTTGTTAATCGATATATAGGTTCTTTTGATTTTTGTTTTTTAAATGAAAAAGTAACAAAACTTTTTTTTCGGAATCAAGTGCAATGGTCAGAACTTTATTCGAGACCAATAATTGTTTTTCCAGTATGGAAAACTAATTTTGTTTTAAGACTTTGGAAAGATCCAAACCCTATAAAATTAGTGTTAGATAAAAAAATTAATAATCATATAGGTTTAACCAAATTAATCTTCCCCAAAAAATAAAATTGGAGTTTTGAGAAGTATTGATGCAAAACTAGCTTTTGATGGTGACGAAAAATCTATAGCTAGAGCGATAGAGAGATCTGGCGCTTCTAGAGCACTTAATTTACATTTTGAAATTCAGAAAATTAAATTTGATGAAGTTATTAATTTTGAAGATTTAAATTTAAATCAAGTCAGTAGGGATAAAATTTTTAAAATGAAGGTAAACGCATTCTTGCATAATAATAGCGGAAAAAAACAAGGCTTATTATATCAAAAGAATAGTTACTTTAATATTGATATGGTTGATAAAATTATTGCTCAATCTATAGATGATATAGTGGTTTCATTAGAAGAAAAATGGAAGCTTGCCAATGTTTTTATAGGATATAACTTAAATGAGGTAGAAATTTTTGTATCTGTTCAAAATCTTAAGGATTGGATAAAAAGTAATAAAATTTTAAAATCTTTACCTGGTATAAAAAGTGTAAGAACTATAAAATTAGAGAAAAAAGGTGCTTATGTAAGTTTATTAGTTGAAGGAGGTGTTGATAGACTTGTATCAATTATACTCGAAAATAAATTACCATTTTCCGGTTCAAAGAAAAATTTAATATTTGAAACTAGTAAGTTATGAAAAATAAAAATAATTATAATCAAAAAGTTTTAAATTTTAGCTATAAAAAAAACTATCTTTACAAAGATATATTCAAAAACTCTTGTAATGAAATTGCAATTGAAATGATAGAAAAATGGCCAGATTGGCCATCTGATAACAGAATAATATGTATTTATGGTCCTGCTGGATCAGGTAAGACTCATTTATCTAACATATGGATGCAAAAGTCGAAAGCTATAACATATAATGAAATTAACCACTTATCTCTAGACAATATTTATTCTATTAACAAACCTATTATATTTGAAAATCTCTCAAATAATAATAATTGGCCAGAGAATCTACTGTTTGAATTTATAAACGATGTTAGGTCTTCAGGTAATTATTTATTAATAACATGTTCTAAAAATCCATTAAAATTAAATTGGAAGCTTAAAGATATAATTTCAAGATTTTCATCCTTTACTAATATAGAAATCAAATTGCCTAATGACGATTTAATAAAAAAAGTATTAATTAAATGTTTTGCTGATAGGCAGCTTTCACTTGATAAACAGTATATAGATTATATTTCCATGAGGATAGAAAGGTCATATTTAGCAATTAATAAAATTGTTGATATTATTGATACATTAACCTTACAATATAAACAGCCTGTCAATTATAGTTTAGTTAAAGAAGCTATTATTATTTCTGATAATAATAATTAATCTTCATGTAATATAAAAATTTTTTTATTTTTAATTTTTAATGATACTTTTCCTTCTATAAGTTCTAAAGCTAATTTGCCGAAAATTTTATATCTCCATCCATCTAAAACTTTTAAACGATCAAATTTTCCTTCTGCTATTAATTCTAATTCATCTTGTTTTGCAATAAGCTTTTGTGCAACTTTTTGTTCTTCACAAACGTGTTTGATCAAAACTTTTAATAATTCTAAAATCGCAAGTGATTTAACTTTATTTTTTTTTATATTTTTATTTTCAGGCCATAGCCTTTCTGGTACACCTTGAGCCTTGTTTAATATTTCACTTATTTGATTAATCTTCTCTACATCTCTTTCTATGTTAAAGTATCTAATCCTTTTGAAATCTTCATTAGATTTTGGATTTATAGAAGCAAGGTCTAATAATGTATCGTCTCTCATTATCCTGTTCTTGGGAACATTACTTTTAATTGATACATTCTCTCTCCATTCTGCTAAAAATTTTACTCTATTTAAGTATTCCCTTTTTGTAGATTTAATTTTTATTTTCATCCATGCTTCGCTAGGGTTTAGTTTATAATTTTTTGTCTCTGCTAAGGATTTCATTTCATCTTCTATCCACAAAGATCTATTTCCATCTGAAATTTGATTTTTTAATTTTTCATAAATACGAACTAAATGAGTAACATCAGATAATGCATATATAATTTGTTTTTCAGTTAAAGGTCTGAAGGACCAATTTGAAACCCGTGAGGATTTATCAATTCTTATATTTAGTAAAGTATTGACTAAATTTTCGTAGCTTACTTGATCTCCAAATCCACAAACCATAGCAGCAATTTGAGTGTCATATATTGGTTTTGGTAATTCACCGAAGAGATGATAAAATATTTCCAAATCTTGTCTACCAGAATGAAATATTTTTATAATTGAGTTTTTCTTAAGAATTTTACGAAAAGGATCTAAATTTATATCTTTTTTTAATGGATCAATTATAAAACTATGATTTTTAGATGCCACTTGAATTAAACATAACTTAGAAAAGTAAGTATTTTCACGGATAAATTCAGTATCAATAGAAATGTATTCTTCATTTTCAATAAGTTTTAAATTTTTTTCTAATGCTATATTTGTTTCTACTATTTCGCCCATTTAACTTTTTTTTAAACTGTATTTTTAATAATTATTAATATAAATATTAACTATATATTATGTTTAGAATTTTATTACCTATATTATTGCTTTTTGGGATTAAAAGTTACGCTATAGAAGCGCATTACGCTGAGTATATGCTTTCATTACATGAAAGTACAGTTGGATCAGATATTTATGAAGTTGAAGGAAAATCTGTTTATAAGCTCAAAAAGGAATGTAGTGGTTGGCATGCTTCTGAAGAACTTTTAGTTTTTTTCAAAACAAAAAACAATGGACAAAGTAAATTAGAATCAAAGTGGAAAACATTTGAAACTTTTTCTGGAGAAGCTTATCAATTTGATTTGATTGATAAAATAAATGATGAAAGAACCAATAATTTTTTCGGGTTTGCAAATATTACTAGCGAAAATAATAATGCAAAGTATTTTTCAGATAAGGAGTATACTGTTCCGTTGGAAACTTTGATTGAATTCCCTATAACTCAACTCAAAAACATTATTTTAGCTGCTGAAAATAATAAAAAAATTTATAACTCAAATATTTTTATGGGGTCTGAGTTATTGGATGGCCATAGAGTTGTATCAGTAATTATTGGAAAACAAAAAAAGTATAAAGAAAAAACCCTTAAAAACAAATTTTATGAAAAATTATATTGGCCAATTAATCTTGCGTATTACAACCCTGAACAAGAGTCGGAAAAGCCTGAATATAGAATATCAGCTAAATTACAGAAAAATGGTGTTTTGATAGAGTATATTATTTTTTATGATAACTTCTCAATTATTTCAAAATTAAATAATATAGAACAAATTGATGATAGTAATTGTGTTGATACTAATTAAGCCAAGCAGCTCCGCGAACTCCACTAGAATCTCCATGACGTGATTTTAACAATTTTGTATTAACTGTGTCAGAAAAAATCCAATTTTTCCAAATTTTAGGAACTTCTTGATACAAAATATCTAAATTAGATAATCCTCCACCAAGAATAATTGCTTCAGGATCAATAATATTAATAATTGACGCAAGACATCTTGCTATTCTGTTAATAAGTAAATCCATAGTAATCTTACAATTTTTATCTTTATTAGTATATTTTTTTGCAATCTGTTGCATAGAGAGTTCCTCAGCAAAAACTTCTTTATGCTCATTCTCTACTGAGGGTCCAGAAATATATTTTTCAATACAGTCAAATTTTCCACACCAGCAAAGTCTTTGATTTGATTCTAACTTACCTTTCCAGGGCAAAGTGTTATGTCCCCATTCCCCTGAAATACCATTAGAACCTTTTACTAGTTTTTTATTTAATACTATCCCACTACCAACACCTGTACCCAAGATAACACCAAATACGTTACTATAATGAGACCCTGCACCATCCATTGCCTCAGAAACAGCAAAGCAATTAGCATCGTTTTCAATTTTTATATCTCTTTTTAATTTTTGACAAAGATCATCCACTATTAATTTATCATTTAGCCATACTGAGTTAGCGTTTCTAACTTTACCAGTTTTATAAGAGACTGATCCAGGTATGCCTATACCAACTGGACAATTAAAACCTAGATCATTTTCAGCTATTTCAATAAGGCTATTTATTGCATTTAATGTATGCAAGTAATTATTCTGAGGAGAATTAATTCTTTTTCTATATATTATTTTGTTGTCGTTGGTATCGAGGGCAGCAATTTCAATCTTGGTACCACCTAAATCAATACCAAGTTTGACAAAATTTTTATTCATTAATTATTTAATTTTAGCTTCTTTAAAAATGACGTGTTTACGTGCTTTAGGATCATATTTTTTTAATTCCAACTTTTCAGGTTTTGTCCTAGGATTTTTTTTTGTCACGTAATAAAAACCAGTATCTGCAGTTGATACAAGCTTTATTTGAATTGTTGCGGGTTTTGCCATTTATTTCTCCAAATTGGATTTATATCTTATAAATTCTAACATAAGTCAAGTTATTAGATTATTTTATTTCTTTTTTGGTTTAGATTTTACCACTCGTTTTTTTGGTTCTTTACCTTTTTCATTAATCAAAGTAACTCCCATTTCAAGAGTGAAATCATCTAAGCTTTGTTTCTTTGGTATGCTAGCTCTTAGTTTCTTATATTGTAAATAAGATCCAAATCTTCCTGATTTAATTTCAATTTCACCACCATCAGGGTGGTTGCCAAGATTAATTATGGGTGGTGATTTACTTAATTTTTCTTGTATCAAGTCATTTGCGTGATTAAGCCCAATTGTAATAACAGTATTATCATGAGGAAGCGAAGCATAAGTGGTTCCAAATCTTAAATAAGGACCAAATCTCCCAATTCCAGCGTAAATTGGTTTATCTTCACCGGGAGGGTTTCCTAAATTTCTAGGTAATTTGAGAAGTGAAAGAGCAATTTCTAAATTTAAATCTTCAATATTTATTAACTTAGGTATGCTTGTTCTTTTTGGCTTTTTTTCATTTCCAAGTTGCAAATAAATGCCATAAGGTCCTTTTTTCAAATATACTTCATCATTTGTAACTGGGTCAAATCCAAAAGACTTTTCTCCATCAAATCCAGAGCTCCCATTTAATTCATCACTGTCATTTTCAGATAGTTTTCTAGTATATTTACATTCTGGATAATTTGAACAAGCGATAAATGATCCAAATTTTCCTACTTTAAGTGATAAGGAACCATTTGAACAAGTTGGGCAGACCCTATCGACTTTTCCATTATCATTTAGATTAAAAAAGTGGTTTTCTAATGCTAAATCAATTTTTTGGATAACATCTGTTCTTTGAATTTCAGATGTACTTTCTATTGCAACTTTAAATTGCTCCCAAAACTCTTTTAACAAAATTTTCCAATCAAGCTTTCCTTCTGATACAAGGTCTAATTTCTTTTCAAGATCAGCTGTAAATGAGTATTCTACATATTTTTCAAAGTAATTTTCTAAGAAACTTGTTACTATCCTACCAATGTCATCAGCAACATATCTTGATCCATCTTTGAATACATAGCCTCTATCCTGCAATTTCTCTAAAATACTAGCGTATGTTGAAGGTCTGCCAATTCCCAATTCTTCTAATTTTTTTATTAGACTTGCATCAGTGTATCTGGGTAGTGGTTGTGTAAAATGCTGCTCAGGTATATTTTTTTCTGCAATTAATTTCTCGTTAATATTTACTTGTGGAATTATATTATCATCCATTTCAGAAGAGTTTTTTTCATCAACTCCCTCATTATAAATTTTAAGAAATCCATCAAATTTAATTACCGAACCATTTGCTCTTAGAGTAACAAAGTTTTGAATATCAGTTTTATTGATACTTTCAACATCTATAATAGTTTTGTTTATAATTGCAGAAGCCATTTGAGATGATACAGTTCTTTTCCAAATCAAATCATATAATTTATAACAATCATCATCTAAATATGCTTTAACTGTTTTTGGCATTCTCTTTACATCAGTAGGGCGAATAGCTTCATGAGCTTCCTGAGCATTTGCTACTTTCGATTTATAAATTTTTAATTTTTCAGGACAATAACTATCACCATACTCATTAGTTATCATTTTACGAAGATCAGTAATGCTATCTTTGGATAATTGAACACTATCTGTTCTCATGTAAGTTATAAGACCTGTTACTTCAGATCCAATATTTAGGCCTTCATATAATTTTTGTGCAGCTCTCATTGTTCTTGAAGCCGAAAAGCTTAGTTTTCTACTAGCTTCTTGTTGAAGTGTTGATGTTGTAAAAGGGGCTCTTGGATTTCTAAATTCCTTTTTCTCTTCATTTTTAACAACTTCTAAATCTGAATTCTCAATACTTTTTATGGCTTCTTTAGCAGACTGTTCATTATTAAGGCTAAGCTTTTCTAATTTATCACCTTTCCAAATGATTAACCTTGCTTTGAATTTTTCCTTAGAGTCTTTTTGTAATTCACTTTCGATTGTCCAATATTCTTGTGGTATAAAAGATTGAATATCAAACTCTCTTTCGCAAATTAATCGTAATGCAACTGATTGGACTCTGCCTGCAGACTTAGCACCAGGTAATTTTTGCCAAAGCACACGGGATAATTTAAATCCAATTAAATAATCTAATGCGTTTCTTGCAAGGCTAGCATTTATAAGCTCTTGGTCGAGCTCACGAGGATTGTCAATTGCATCTAGCACTGATATTTTTGTTATTTCATGAAAAACTACGCGCTCTATTGGAACATTTATTTTTATTTTTTTTTCATTCAAAAGTTCTAGTACATGCCATGAAATTGCTTCTCCCTCCCTGTCAGGATCAGTAGCTAAAATTAATTTGTTTGCAGATTTTAAAGATTGTTTTATTTCCTTCAAGAATTTATTGCTTTTTTCCAGGAGTTCCCATTGCATAGAAAAATTTTCTTCTGGGTCAACACCATTTTTATTGGGAAGATTTCTTATATGACCAATAGTTGCCATAACGTCATAGTCTGAACCTAAGTACTTATTAATAGTTTTTGCTTTTGCTGGTGACTCAACAAGTACCAATTTCATTTTTTTAATCTTTCATCGATACAAAATTATATATTGAGAGAGAATTGACATTTTCAATTAATTTAGTCAACACTTAGGATTGTTATATTTAATTTTATTTTCCAAAAATATTTGGCTCTTTAGATTTTAAAAGTCGTTTAATATTATCTTTATGCCTGAAACATATTATTACAAATAATAAAATAGAAAATATTAGTTCATAAAATCCATAAAATATAAAAATTACGATTGGTAGGCATGAAATGGATAACAATGAAGATAGTGATGATTTTCTAAATGTAAAAATTACAAATAACCATATTGAGCCAATTAAAATTCCGATAGATAAATTTATACCAATTAATCCACCTAGAATTGTTGCTACACCTTTACCACCTTTAAATTTCAACCATACTGGATAACAATGTCCTATTATACAACCTATCAATATTATGAAAATTAAAATTTCTAAATCTTTTGAGTAATCAAAAAATTTAAATACTTTAATAATAAAAAAGCTTTTAAATGCATCCAAAAATAAAACCAAAAAAGCCAATAGTTTGCTACCAGTCCTTAGAGCATTTGTAGCTCCAATATTGCCACTACCAACTCTTCTTATATCTCCATATCCCCATAAATGTGTTAAAATTAATCCAAATGGAATTGATCCAATTAAATAGGAAATAAAGAATAATGTTAATGCTATAATTATAATATGATTTTCGAAAAATGTTATATGCATTGGTAAATCTTTCTACCATTTTTCCAACTAGACAAAACTTTACCTTGTAATGGCATACCTTCAAAGCATGAGTTTGAAGAAAGTGACAACATTTTATCACCATTTACAATCCAACTTTTGTCGATATCAATTATAGTTAAGTCTGCAGGGCAACCTTTTGAAATTTTACCAGCATCAATACCAAGAATTGAAGCTGGACCAGATGTAAGAAGTTTAATCGTTTTTAAAAGTGAAAGTTTGTCAGATTTATAAAGTGAAAGAGTTAATGATAAAAGTGTTTCTAAACCTAAACTTCCAGCTTTAGATTGCGCAAAGGGAAGGAGTTTACTGTCTCTGTTTTGAGGGGAGTGATCTGAGCTAATTGCGTCAATTACTCCAGTTTTTAAAGATTGCTCAATAAAATATCTATCTTCCTCAGTTCTCAATGGAGGTGATAGTTTAAACCTGGTATCATAGTTGGAGAGTGATAAATCATTTAAAAGGATATAAGGAGGTGAAGTATCACAAGTAACATTAAGACCATCATTCTTTGCTTTTTCAATTGCAGTTATACCCTCTTTAGTTGATATGTGCGAGACATGATACCTACTATTAGTCAATTTAACCAAGTGAAGATCTCTTTCTATTAACATGGCTTCTGTAATGGAAGGGACGCCCCTTAAACCCAATCTTGTAGAAATTTCACTATCAGTTGCTTCGGTGTCCTGCGATAGCTCTGGTATGTCAGCATGTTGAATAATAGGTAAATTTAACATTGTTGAATACGATAAAATTCTTTTCATTAATAGAGGATTATAAATAGGCTTATTAGCGTTTGTGAACCCAACAACTCCAGCCTTATTTAACAATCCAAGTTCAGACATTTTCTCATCATCTAAACCAATACTTGCAGCTCCATAGATAAGAAGCTTTGATAAATTTAGACTATCAGCTCTTCTTGATAAACTCTCAACCATAGATGCTTCATCAATAACAGGACTAGTATTTGGCAAACAAGTTAAAGTAGTAACACCACTCTTTGCAGCAGATTTTAAAAGAGTTTCTAAATTATCCGTATGTGTTTCTCCAGGGTCTTTAGTCTCTACCCTTAAATCTATTATACCTGGAATAAGTAATGAGTTTTTGGAATATTCTACAATATGGAAATCAGGATTATTTATTGAATTAGGTTCTGCAATATCTTTTATGATACCATTTTCAATAAGAATATCTTTAAAATCATCTAAGTTTGAAAAACTATCTATAACTCTAATATTTCTAAATAAAGTTATCATTTAATTAACTTAAGTCTAGAAAGTTTTAGCATTTCAAAACATGCCATTCTGACTGAAACACCCATCTCAACTTGATTTCTTATGAGACTAATTTCATTATTATCAGCTAATAAAGAATCGATTTCTACACCTCTATTCATTGGTCCTGGGTGCATAACAAAAACATCGTTTTTAGCTAGTTTTATATTTTCTTCATTAATTCCAAAGAAATTATAATACTCTCTCTTGCTCGGAGTTTCTGATCCATTAATTCGTTCACCCTGTAGACGAAGTATCATAATAATATCTGCAGACTGGAGGCTTGCATTTAAATTATTAAATACTTTAACACCCATATTCTGGATATTTTTTGGGATTAAAGTTGGTGGCCCTACCACACTTACTTCAGCTCCCATTGTTGTTAACAAATGAATATTAGATCTTGCTACTCTACTATTTGAAATATCACCACATATTACAATTTTTAAACCTTCAAGACTTTTATTTTTGTCAATTATGACTGCTGCATCCAATAAAGCTTGTGTTGGATGTTCATGCCTTCCATCACCACCATTAATTATACTACACTGAACATGTTTTGAGAGCATTTCGGCAGCTCCTGAATTAGGATGTCTTAAAATTAAAAAATCTGGATGCATTGCATTCAGGGTTGATGCAGTGTCAATTAATGTTTCGCCCTTTTTAATTGATGAAGTTGATACAGAAATATTTAGTATATCTGCTGACATTAGCTTAGCAGCAATTTCAAACGATGCCTTCGTTCGGGTTGAGTTTTCAAAAAATAAATTTATAACTAAATGATCTTTTAAAATAGAGTTTTTCTTATTATTTTTTTTATCATTAAAAAATTTAGCTCGCTCTAATATTGATGAAATTGTATTTTTTTGCATTCCTTGAATGCCAAGTAAATGAATATTATTGTAATAATATTCAGTATTATCCATTTAAACTCTCTAAATTATTATTATTATAAATATCTAGAAGTGATTGTAAGATCCAACTAGCAGCGATGGCATCCTGTCTATCTAATTTTTTTTGTCTAGAAATATCAGAATCTCTTAAAATATTATTTGCAGCAATTGTTGAAAGTCTTTCATCATGAAAACAAATTGGAATTGTGTAAATTCTTAAAAAAGCATGCGCAAAATCTCTAGTTGAGTCACATCTTGGCCCCTCTGAGCCATCCATGTTTATTGGCCAGCCTAGAACAATTCCAGCAATATTTTCATCTTTTATTGTAGAAATTAATTTAAATGTAGTTGTTTTAAAATTTTTTCTTTTTATAACTTTTAATGGATTTGCAAATTTAAGTCCTTGATCACTTATTCCAACTCCTATATTTTTATTTCCAAGATCTAAACAAATAATCTTATTATGATTAATTTCGGAAAAAAAAATTTACATGATTGCAGATTGACATTTCAAGTGGTAACAAATTTAATTTAAACAACTGCGTGGTAATATAGCATGCCTATTAATAAAGATACAGTTACAAAAGTATCAAATTTAGCAAGAATAAAGATTGATGAGAAACAGCTTAATAAAGTTTCTGGTGAGTTAGATTCAGTAATGGAATGGATTGACACTCTTAACGAAGTTAATACTGATGGAGTTGATCCTGTTGCGAATGTTACAGGTCAAAAACTTCCTCAAAGAGAGGATAAAGTAACGGATGGAGGATATTCAGAAAAAGTACTTAAAAATGCTCCTGAAAAAGAAAGTGGTTTTTTTGTTGTTCCAAAGGTAGTAGAATGAGCGATCTTACCAATTTAACAATACTTCAAATAAAAGAAGGTTTAAAAAATAAAAAGTTTAGTGTTTTAGAAGTAACTAATGCTTTTATTTCAGCTTCTGAAAAAATTAATGATTTAAATGTCTACAATACTTTTACACCTGAAAAAGCTCTAGAAGCATCAAAATATTCTCAATTAAGAATTGATAATGACGAGGAAAAAACTCTTGATGGGATCCCAATAGCTGTGAAAGATCTTTTCTGTACCAAGGATGTTTTAACAACAGCTAGTTCGAAAATTTTAAGTAATTTTGTTCCAGATTATGAATCAACTGTTACAGAGAAACTTTGGAATTCAGGAGCTTTAATGTTAGGTAAAGTTAGTTGTGATGAATTTGCAATGGGGTCTTCAAATGAAACATCCTTTTTTGGTAATGTTATTAATCCCTGGTCAATTAAAAATGGAAAAAAACTGTCTCCTGGAGGCTCTTCAGGTGGTTCCTCGTCAGTTGTCTCTGCAGGTGCGGCGTTAGCTGCAACCGGTACAGATACAGGAGGGTCAATAAGGCAACCCGTTGCTTTTTGTGGCGTTACTGGTATCAAACCAACATACGGACGATGTTCAAGGTGGGGTATTGTCGCGTTTGCTTCTTCATTAGATCAAGCTGGACCTATAACTAAAACGGTGTCAGATTCAGCTTTAATGCTAAATGCTATGTCAGGACATGATCCAAAAGATTCTACGTCAGCAAATTTAGATGTACCTGATTTCACAAAATCATGTAATGATTTTAAATTAAACAAAGTTAAAGTAGGTATCCCTAAGGAATATCAAATCTCAGGTATGTCTCCAGAGATTATCAAATTATGGGAGAAAGGTTCTGATTGGCTTAAGGATAGAGGTGCAGAAATAGTTGAAGTGTCCTTACCTCATACGAAATACGCATTACCTACTTATTACGTTATTGCACCAGCAGAAGCTTCCTCTAATCTTGCTCGTTATGATGGTATTAGATACGGTTATAGAAATTCACAAGATAGTTTAGATGAACTTTATGCACATTCCAGAGGTGAGGGATTTGGTAGTGAAGTTAAAAGACGTATTTTAATTGGTACATACGTTCTTTCAGCCGGTTATTATGATGCTTATTATAGAAAAGCCCAAAGAGTAAGGAACCTTATTATTCAAGATTTTCAAAAAGCTTTTCAGAAGGTTGATGTTCTTTTAACACCAACAACACCTACTCCTGCATTTGAGCTTGGTTCTCAGTTAGACCCTATAAGTATGTATATGAATGATGTATTTACTGTTCCAGCAAGTCTTGCAGGACTACCAGCAATGAGTGTTCCCTCAGGAATTTCTGAAGATGGTTTACCTCTAGGTTTACAAATCATTGGAAAACAATTTGATGAAAGTAGTGTTCTGAAGATTGCATCTAATGTTGAAGATCAAGCACAATTCCCTTTTCTAAATTAATAGTAGACTGAGATATATTATGGAAAAATTTTTAATTAATGGTGAAAAAGATGATTTTGAAATTGTTGTTGGTTTAGAAATACATGCCCAAGTAAATTCTAACGCAAAGCTATTTTCAGGGTCTTCAACTGATTTTGGGTCCCAGCCTAATGAAAACGTAAGTTTGGTTGATGCTGCAATGCCAGGGATGCTTCCAGTTATTAATAAGCATTGTATTACGCAAGCGGTGAAATCTGGATTAGGTTTAAAAGCTAAAATAAATAAATTTAGTATTTTTGATCGAAAAAATTATTTTTATGCTGATCTTCCTCAAGGATATCAGATTTCTCAATACTCAGATCCTATAGTTGGGGAAGGTATTGTAGAAATTAATTTTCCTGATGGAAGTAATAAAAAAATTGGTATTGAAAGGCTACACTTGGAACAAGATGCTGGTAAATCTCTACATGATCAACACCCTAGTAAGTCATATATTGATTTAAACAGGTCGGGTGTTGCACTGATGGAAATAGTAAGTAAACCTCACATCACTTCACCAGAGGAAGCAGGGGCTTTTATTAAAAAAATTAGATCTATTCTTAGATTCCTAGGTACATGTGATGGAAATATGGAGCAAGGATCTTTAAGATGTGATGTAAATGTCTCTGTTAAAAAAAATGGTGATCCACTAGGAACAAGATGTGAGATTAAAAATCTTAATTCTGTAAGATTTGTCATGCAATCTATTGTTACTGAAGCCAGAAGGCAAGTAGAAGAAATTGAAAATGGCAATGAAATAATACAGGAAACAAGGTTGTTTGACTCAGTTAAAGGAGAAACAAGATCTATGAGAAGTAAGGAAAATGCTCATGATTACAGGTACTTTCCAGATCCAGATCTAATGCCTCTAGAATTAACCGATGAATTTATTTCTGATATTAAAAATTCTTTACCGGCATTGCCAGATGAAATTAGAAAAAAGTTAGTCGAAGAATATGGTTTATCTCCCTATGATGCGTCAGTTATAAGTGAAGAAAAGGATACATCAGATTTCTTTTTTTCAGCGTCTGATGGTAAAGATGGTAAGCTTGTTTCAAATTGGTTAACAACCGAATTGTTTGGTTCATTAAATAAAAATAATATTTCTATTGATAAAAGCCCAATTAATCCAAAACAACTTGGTGAGTTAGTTGGTTTTATATCAGAAGGAATAATTTCAGGAAGAATAGCTAAAGATGTTTTTTCTGAAATGTTTGCAAGTAAAAAAGATGCTTCTACAATCATAGAAGAAAAAGGGCTCAAACAAAATTCAAATTCTGAAGATATTATTCTAATGATTGAAAAAGTTATGGAAAATAATCAAGATAAAGTCGATGAATATAGAAGTGGTAAAGATAAACTTTTTGGATTTTTTGTAGGGCAAGTTATGAAGGATAGTGGAGGAAAGGCAAACCCACAAATGGTAAACAAAATTTTAAAAGAAAAATTAAATTAAGCTTCTATCTCTTGCAGTTAAGTTTACCTTATCACTTGAATCCCAATATGGGTTTGGACTGTATAATTTAATTAAGTAATCTATAAAAGTTTTGATTTTAGGTGATAGATTTTTTTTAGATGGGTAAACTGCATAAATTGGATCTTGTTCAACTACATACTCATCAAGCAAACTAACAAGCCGACCATCTCGAATTTGACGACCAGTAATATATCCTGAAAGCATGGCAATTCCTCCTCCATTTATCGCAGCTCTTAATATATGTTCACCATTTGTCATGCTGAGGTTACCATTTACACGCATGGTAAATGGTTGTTTTTCAACTAAAAAATGCCAGTCATTATAAATACTCCTACCCCTGTAAGTTATTAAACGATGATTAAGTAAATCTTCAGGATTTTTAGGTTCTCCTTTATCTTTTATATATGATGGACTTGCTACAATAGTTCTTTTTCCAGGAGCTATTTTTTTACCTATCAAAGTTGAATCTTCAAGTTCAGTAAATTTTATAGCAACATCTATAGACTCTTTAATAATGTCTATGTTGCCTTCATAAGTGATTAATTCAACTTTCAGTTCAGGGTATTGGTTCATAAAATATGGTAAATGAGGCGAAATATGTCTTGTTCCAAATCCTTGAGGTGAGGCAATCCTTAGAAGCCCTCTAGGATTATTTTGAGAAGCATTAACTAATATTTCACCGTCTTCAAATGCATCTACAATACCTATTGCTTTGTCTAAGTAAGCTTCTCCTATATCTGTTAAAGAAATTCGTCTTGTTGTTCGATTTAGTAGTCTTACTCCCAAATAATCCTCAAGCGAAGATATTTGTTTAGAAGCAGAAGATGGAGAAATATTGAGTTTATGTGCAGCTTTACCAAGGGAATTTTGCTCAGTTATGGCAATAAAAACACGAATATTTGATAGTAAGTCCATAAAATGATATCTAGAAAATTTAATCAGTACTAAGTTAGTACTGTTAATGATTAATGTCAAAATATTTATATTAATTATATGCTTATTAACTTATTTTGAATATTATTTATTTCAATATTTGTTAATTTATATATATATATAAACAAAAGATAATCACGAGTGCTTGAAATGAAGTATAATAATTCAATATTTTTAATTTTTATTACATTGGTGCTATCTGGATGTATAGGCCCACTGTATAATCCATATCCTTTATCGAAGCTTTCTGCAAAGGTGGGACCTCCGCTAAAATTAGATACAATGTCTATTGAAGAGCAAATTAATGCAGAAATTAAAGCTGAAAGTATTTTAGAATCCAATCAAGAAGAAATTCTTACCTCTGATAATACAAGCCAATTAATTGATCAACAAAACACAGATGAGGAAACTCAAAATAAGCTTGATATTGAAGTTATAGATGAGAAAACTGTAGTTGCAAGATGGACACTTGATTTAAAACAAAATTTAATCTTACCGCCATTAGAAATTATACAAGCAGTCAGTGAAAAATGTACTAATGGAAATAAAGCTCAGTTAATAACATTTTCATCCTCAAATGGACTTGCTTCAGCAAAATTTAAATGTTGGTAAGTTAATTTTATAAGTCTAAAAAAATATTTTTTAGAACTAGTTTTATTTGTGAAAGTTTTTGTTTGAGAATTTCATTTTCATTTCTCAGTTTGTTTAGTTCATTTTTTAGAAAGTTTATTTCCATTTGATTTCTTCTTCTTGAATTATCAATTTGCATGGCCATGCATTGATTATATCTATTAATTTCAGTGGCGCTATCTCCATTTAGTATACAATCTTCTGCTTTTATTTTTGAAATGAAGCCAAAAATAGATATTAAAACAAATAAAATTTTAAGTATTTTCATATTTTTTCCTATTATAAACTAAAATGGAAATCTAGAATTTGAATTACTTCTGTAAATTTTAAATTCTTTTCCTTTTGCAAGCGGTATACATGTAAACTTCGGCGTTAATAAATTAATAGAATTTAGTTCACCACCAATATTAAGAGCCTCAGCGTAACATTCTTCTGCAGTTGAAAACCTGAGACTGCTATCAATAATATCACCACCTAAAAACCAAATAATTAGAAACTCAACCAATTTTAACTCCATACATTCTAGTTTAAAAGATAATTATTTTAGAAATAAAAATCAAATCTTTCTAAAAATCTTATACTTTATAATAAGAAAAAATGTTACTATCATAAAAAAACCTATTCCCTCCAAACCCATAATCAAAGTTAACTCTTGAGTAGAAAAATTATTTGACATCATCGAGATGTTTAATGTTCCAATAGAACCGCTTCCAATAGCAATCGTTAACAAACTAAAAGTTGAAGATCTTAAAGAAGGTGTTGAATATAAATAAATAATACTACTTTGAAGTGCTGAATATGATGACGTAACTATCCCCGCAAAAAATAAAAGAAAGATTAATAATAAAACATTATTCGAAATTGCGATTAAGCTAATAAATAAAAAAAGTAATAGTAAAGTTAAACAAAATAAAATTTCTTTACTTTTAGGAGGAAAAGCAGATATTATAACTCCACCAATAAAAGCCCCTAAACCCTCCACAGATACTATTATTCCCGTAAAGAATGAATTAATTGAGAACTTTTCTATTATTAGAATACCTATCAAAGAAAGAAATGGTAGAGCAAAAATATTAAATAATGGAGTAAGAACAATCACTGTTATTAAAGCTGAACTCTTTGAGACCTCAAAAATAACTTTAGAAAATAGCTCTAAAGAAGATTTCTTTTCATTTGATAATATATTCTTATCTTTTTCAAATAATAAAACCAGAGTAGAAAAAAAATATAAAATAGATAAAAATAAAAAAATAAAGTCAGGCTTTGAATAAGCGAGAAATAATCCTCCTGCAAAAGGGCCTATCAATCTTGTTGCATGTGTTGATAATACATCTATGGACACACCACTAGAAATTAAATAGTCAGGTAATGAATCTCCGAGCATTCTTCTTCTAAAAGAAAAGTCAACACTCCACAATGAACCACTTAGACCTGAAATAAGGAACAAACCTATTAATTTGTATTGAATATCGTTATAGAAGCTAATAAAAACTAAAAAACTAAATATCGAACAAATACCTGTGAAGAAAACCATGACGTTTTGGCCTGAAAATCGAGATCCATTTGCACTGAAATATAGACCAGTAAAAGCCAGTGACAAAAATCTAGCTGTCATTATGTAGCCAACAATAGCTGTATTTCCAGTTAATTTCCAACTCAGTATTGAGAATGTTAAAAATTCAAACCATCTAGATATGCTTGTTAAGAAACCAGCAAAAAATAATTTTCTAAAAGATGAAAACTTCCAAATATCAAAAGTTAATTGAAATCCCATTGATAGATTTTAAAATATCAAATCGGTATACTCTGAGTTACCATCAACATTTAATTTATACTCAGTTGGATTTGTTGAGCTAATAATATTACCCTTTTTAATTACATATAGTCTATTAGGTTTTAGTCTCAATGCTTCAATCTTATCTTTGCATTGAAGGATCACAATATCACCGTAAGAGCCTTTTTTAAGGCCGTATTTATCTAAATGTAAAACCTTAGCTGCTGAAGTTGTAACTGCATCAAAGCATGAAATCATTTCATTTACTCCTGTCATATGAGCAATATGGAGTGCCATATGAGCAACCTCAAGCATGTCATGGGATCCTAATGGATACCATGGATCCATTACACAATCATGCCCGAAAGCAACATTGAGACCTGCTTTAATTTGCTCAGGTACTCTAGTCATACCACGTCTTTTTGGATAATTATCGTGTTTACCTTGAATTGTAATATTTATAAGAGGATTTGGAACTACATTCATTTCAGCTTCAATCATAAGTCCTATAAGTTTTGAAAAGTAATAATTGTCCATAGAATGCATCGAAGTAAGATGTGAACCTGCCACTCTACCATGCATTTTCAATCTATTTGTATGATAAGTTAGTGTTTCTATATGTCTAGAATTTGGGTCATCGCTCTCATCACAATGCATATCAACCAATAGGCCTCTTTTTTCAGCTAATTCACATAAAATTTTTATCGACTCAGATCCATTATCCATTGTTCTTTCATAATGAGGAATACCCCCAATTACATCAACACCCATATCTAAGGATTTAATCAAATTATTAAGGCAATTTGACCTCAAAAGCCCATCTTGAGGAAATGCTACTAATTGAAGATCAATATAATCTTTCATTTCATCTTTTATTTCTAATAATGCATCAACCGCTAACAAATTATCTCCTGATACGTCTACGTGTGATCTTATGCTAAGCGTGCCTCTTGCAATAGACCATTCACAAAGTTTTCTTGCCCTATTTTTGATAGATTCTTTTGTTAAGGAAGGCTTTAATTCACCCCATAGTTGAATGCCTTCTAAAAGAGTGCCAGATTTATTTACTCTTGGCAGGCCATAGCTTAATGTTGCATCCATATGAAAGTGACTATCTATAAATGGAGAAGTTACAAAATAGTTTTCAGCATCTAACTCTGAACAACCAATTTGAGGTATATTTTCATTAATATCTTCAATAATTCCATTTTTAATTAAGATATTGGTTTTTTCATTATTTCCTAAATTACAGTTTCTAATTATTAAGTCTTTCATGACAGCTCCTTTAGTGTCTTTCACCCCTTCGAAATGGTATCAACAATGCTTTTGGGTAACGTGTTCTTTTTGACGCAATAACCATTGCCACTATACTTAAAATAAATGGTAGCATTAAGAAAAACTGGTAGGGAATAAATGCACCAGCTAATTGCTGAGCTCTTACTTGGTAAGCATCCAAACCTGCAAACAAGAGTGCACCAAGCAGCGCTCTTTCTGGTTTCCAGGCAGCAAAAATTACTAAAGCTATTGCAATCCATCCTCTACCATTAATCATACCAAAATAGAATGCGTCAAATGCTGACATTGTTAAATACGCCCCACCAACAGCCATCAGAGCACTCCCTAAAATAACCGATAAAGTTCTAACCAAAAGCACATCTATACCTTGAGCTTCTAATGCCATAGGGTTCTCTCCAGCCATTTTTATTGATAAACCAAATGGTGTAGAATTTAAGAGCCAGAAAATAAAAATTACTGTTCCAAAAGCAAGGTAGGTAAATGGTGTATGTTGGAAGAGAGCTTCACCTAAGAATGGTATTTCTGATAAATAAGGAATATCAACTTTTTCAAATGGAATGATTTTAGGTGGAGTTGTTGAACTAGGTAAGATTAGTCGGAAAGAAAAAAAACCTATTGAAGAAGCAAGCATTGTAATGCCAATACCCGTGACATGTTGAGAAGCGCCTAAATAAACAGTAAATATTGCATGTAAAAAGCCAAATAAACCACCAATAATTGCAGCTAAAAGAATTCCAGAATACAAATCAGCCCCCAGATAAACTGAAGTCCAGCCAACCATAGCTCCAATTGACATTATTCCTTCAATGCCTAAATTTAAAACTCCTGATCTCTCGCAAATTACCTCACCTAATGTTGCAAAGATCAAAGGGCATGCAATTCTAATTGTTGCTGCCCAAAAGCCTGCTGTAAAAAAAATTTCCATGAAATCAAAAATCATTTTTTAGGCCCAAAAAATTTAATTTTGTACTGGTTCATTATTAAACTTATAAGAACGCATAATACAGTAATTGCAACTATTACATCAGCTAAGTAACTTGGTACATTCATTGACCTACTCATTGCATCGGCCCCAACATATATTGAAGCCAGAAAAATTCCTGAAGCAATAACTCCAAGAGGATGTAATGCTGCAAGCATAGCAACTGCAATACCTGCATAACCAAACCCCGGTGATAAATCTAATGTTAGGTATCCCTTTAAACCAGCAGTTTCAGTTACACCAGCCATACCAGCCATGCCACCACTTAATAACGCAACAATAAAAATTGTTTTTAAAACTGGGATGCCAGAATGGCTCGCAGCAGAAGAGTTGAAACCTACGGCTTTGATTTTATAGCCAATTATATGTTTAGAAAGGATTATCCAAATAAGTAGGGCAAAAAATATTGAGAATATAAAACCTAAGTGCAATCTTGTTCTAGCAACAATTTGTGGCAAAACGCCTTGATCTATTACTGAAGCTCCTTGTGGCCAGCCAAGTGCCATAGGGTCCTTCCATGGGCCTTCTAACAAATAACTCACTAGTAATATGACAATAAAGTTAGTTAAAAGTGTGGTAACCACTTCATCAACCTTGAAGTAATTTTTTAATAAAACAAGTGGAAGTAATAAAAGTCCACCCGCAATGGCTCCAACTAAAAACAAAAAGGGTATCATTAATATTGATGGTAATTCAATAAGACCAGTTCCAAAAAAAGTCACTGCTAAAGCTCCGGCATAAAGTTGCCCTTCAGCCCCAATATTCCAAAATTTTGCTCTAAAAGCGATACTCGCGGCTAGGCCAGTCAGAATTAATGGAGTTGCCCTTGAAAGCGTTTCAGCAATAGCATTTCTTGAGCCAAATGATCCTATTAAAAGTTCTTTGAGTGAAGTAAGTGGACTTACCCCTGCAAGGAATATAAAAAAGCATGATATAATTAATGCAACAAACACAGCAATAAAAGGAGAGAGAATTTGTAATTTTATACTTCTATGTTCTCTTTCTTCAAGTCTGAAATTAATCATTATCAAAACTTTCACCAGACATCATCATACCTATTTTCAATTTATCAATATCACTTGAAATAAGTGGATTAGAAAGTTTACCATTATACATTACACATATTTTATCAGACAGTGTTATTAGTTCGTCTAAATCTTCGCCAATAATTATGATTCCATTTCCTTGCTGCCTTGCAGACAGAATCATTTCATGGACAGCCGCTATAGCTCCTTCGTCTAATCCTCTGGTAGGTTGGCAAGCGATAATAACTTTTGGTTTTCTGTGTAGCCATTTTCCAATTAATAATTTTTGTACATTACCCCCTGATAGAAGTCTTGCAGGTTGATCAATAGATTGGTATCTAACGTCATTTAGACTACATAATTTATTAGACTGTTCTTTACTAATTTTAGCTTTTATAAAACCAAAATTAGAAACAATTTCACTATTACTTGTTTCAGTCATTATTGCATTTTCCCAAATACTCATATCTCCAACAAGCCCATCTTTATTTCTATCCTCAGGAATATATGCAACTCCTAATTCCATAAAACTTTGAGGTGCAAATGTTTTTATTTCTTTATTTTCAATGTATAATTTCCCACTTGATGGTTTTGCATGACCACTTAAGAGTTTAGCAAAATTTTGCTGACCATTCCCAGCAACTCCGGCAATACCAATAATCTCGCCACCGTACAATTCTAAATTTAAATTCTTAATTTTTACATCAAGGTCAATTTTAGTTTCATAAAAAATATTCTCAACTTTTAGAACTTGTTCCTTAGGAATAGCTTTTGTTTTTTTTGGGTAAAATATTTCTTTACCTACAATTAATGATGCAATTGACTTATAGTCGGCTTTTTTAGTTTCTTGATCGCCTACCATTTTTCCATTTCTAAGAACGATAATTCTGTCACTCACTGATAATACCTCATTGAGTTTATGCGAGATTAAAATAACTGAAAGCCCTTGTTTCACCATATTGTTTATAGTTTTGTAAAGTGCTTCAGTTTCTTGAGGTGTAAGCGCAGCAGTAGGCTCATCAAGAATTAATAATTCACAATCTTTGTATAATGTTTTTAAAATCTCTAACCGCTGTTTTTCACTCACTGAGAGATCTGAAACCATAGCATTAGGATTTATTGGTAAATTAAATCTATCAATTAAGGAATTCAACTTATCCAAAGAACGTTTTTTAGACAAACTAAAACTAAATAAAGACTTATGGCCAATTATTATATTTTCAAGAACTGTTAGATTGTCTGCAAGTGTAAAATGTTGATGAACCATGCCTATCCCTAAAGAGATAGAATTTCCAGTATTGCCAAATTTAAGGGGATTATTTTTAAAATTGATACTGCCTTTATCTGGCATATAATGGCCAAATAAAATATTCATCAGAGTTGTTTTACCTGCTCCATTTTCTCCTAATATAGCAAGGATTTCACCTTTATTGACTGCAAAACTTATTTCACTATTAGCAACGAGCTCACCAAAGGACTTGGATATAGATTTGACTTCTAAAATGGGGTGCATGATATTTTTTAGCCACTTTAGTTAAAAAGTGGCTAAAACTGTGTTCAATTAAAAAGTAGATTTAGGTTCAGAATCAATAATCTCAACAGTAAATTTACCAGCAGTAATATCACTGGCTAGGCTTGCCACTTGTGATTTAACTGAGCCAGGAACCTTGTCTTCAAACTCATAGTAAGGCGCAAGAGAGGCCCCACCTTTAGCCATCATTGTCCAATGATGATATTCTTCAGCTTTAAAGTTTCCAGCCTTTGTTAAGCTGATAGCATGATTGATTGCAGATTCCATATGCCACAAGGCAGAGGTTACGACAACATCAGTTCCATTTTCTTCTTTATTCATATCATTAACATTTCCAAAAGCTAGAATGCCTTTTTCTCTGCATGCATCTACAACTCCAGCTCTTTCTGCATACATAATATCAACTCCGGCTTCAATTTGAGCGAATGCTGCTTCTTTAGCTTTTGGTGGGTCATACCAAGATCCAATAAAAGTAACTTTAAATTGGATGTCAGGTTTTACTGATCTTGCTCCATTCATAAAGGCATGAAACAATCTATTTACTTCACCAATAGCGTAACCTCCTACCATACCAATTTTTTTAGCTTTTGTCATATTACCAGCTATAATTCCCATTAAATAACATGGCTCATGAATGTAATTATCAAAAACTGAAAAATTATTACCATGAGGTTTAAAGGGGTCCCCCATTAAGAATGCAATATTTGGATAATCATCAGCAACTTTTCTTGCTTCCTTACTTATTCCAAAAGCTTCACCAACAATCAGTTGAACTCCACTCTCACAATATTCTCTTAAAACTCTAACGTAATCAGTATTTGATACTTTTTCTGAAAAAACGTAATCTATCTCTCCACTTTTCTGAGCTGCATCAAGAGCTAAATGCAGTCTAGCATCCCATTTTTGCTGTATAGGTTGAGTGTAAATACCAGCAACTTTAATTTTACTTCCCGCAAATGAAGGAAAGTTTGATAAAGTAGCTAATAACGCAGTAGCACCTATCGAAAACTCTCGTCTATTTATAAAAAGCTTAGTCATAGTTTTTCTCCCTTAATTAAAATTATAAGATAAATAATCTTACTCTTATTATTAATTGTCTTTCCTAAGAGTAATCTATGCAAATTTTGCATAAAATTACGAATCTTTTTTTTTTAATTTACTAACTGCAATCAATTTTTAATTATAAACTTATCTGTATTTTAAAAAGTAAATAGGTTAAACATTTTCTAACATTAATTTTTATGGAAGGTGATTACATTGTCATTAGCAGATATTAGAAAAGTTGTTTTTCAAATTGATGAAACACATAAAGAAATGGACAAGATAATTGATAATCCACCACAAAAAATTGTTGGTGCAGCAGTAATCAAGAATAAATTTGCCAATAAATATGTTGAAAACCTAGAGTCCCTTTATGATATTGGTGCTGAAATTGGAGGTTACCTTGCTGAGAGATGTGTAAACATACTTCAAGTGAAACCTGAAGAAATTGAAAGCTATGGAAAAGGTGCAATAGTAGGTGTTGATGGTGAAATTGAACATGCTGCAGCTCTTTTGCATCCAAGGTTTGGCGCTCCAGTTAGGTCTGCAGTGGGATCAGGTAAGGATATCATTCCATCAACAAAAAAAATTGGAGGCCCTGGATCTGTAATTGTTATGCCTATGACAAATAAAGATAATATATGGGATTTTGATTTTATGGATGCCGTAGAAATAACAATACCTGATGCACCTCAATCAGATGAGATTTTGATAGCTGTATGCTTAGGAATTGGAGGCAGGCCTCTTAAAAGAATAAAACCTGATTAAAAAGGAGAAGATTAATGTTTAAAGCGATTATTCTTTTAAAAAAGAAAGAAGAAGTATCATCAGAAGAATTTAAAATTGGTGGATTAATTCTCATTCATCGAAGGCTGCTATGCTGCCTAAGATTAGAAAGTTATGTTTCAATCTTGTTGAAAATGAAGGTGATAAAGCTTACGACGGTATTGCAGAGCAATGGTTTGATACTCAAGAAGATTTTGAAAATGCTTATGCTAGTGAGATTGGTAAAAAAGTGGCGGCTGACTCAATTAGCAATGTCTTAAAAAGAGACAGATTATTTGTAAACGAACACAACATAGTAAATTAATATTTAAAAATTTAGATAAGAGGAGGATTGGTTGAAAGCAAATTCAAATAACTCTGCTGGTTTAAGAGGTCAGGTTGCTGGAGAAACTGAACTTTGTACTGTAGGTCAATCGGGAACTGGATTAACTTACAGAGGATATGAAATTACAGACTTGGCTAATAATGCAGAATTTGAGGAAATAGCTTTTCTTCTTTTGAAGGGGCATTTGCCTAATAGCCAAGAACTAAATAGCTATAAGACAAAGTTAATGAAACTAAGAGAAATTCCTTCAGAGCTTAAAAGTGTATTAGAGCAAATACCTTCTAATAGTCATCCTATGGATGTAATGAGGACAGGATGTTCAATGTTAGGGTGTCTTGAGACAGAAGAAAGTTTTTCAGAAGAAGATGACAAAATTGATAGAATGTTAGCATTATTCCCATCAATAATTTCATATTGGTATAGATATAGTCATGATAAAGTAAGAATTGATACTGTTACAGACGACGATACAATAGGAGCACATTTTTTAAGATTACTGCATGATGAAAAACCATCTGATCTTTATACAAAGGTGATGAATGTATCATTAATACTATATGCAGAACATGAATTTAATGCTTCTACTTTTGCAGCTAGAGTGTGTGCTTCAACCTTATCAGATTTACATAGTTGCATTACCGCAGCAATTGGAACATTAAGGGGACCACTTCATGGAGGTGCAAATGAAGCTGCTATGGATCTAATTCAAAAATTTAAAAGTCCAGATGATGCTGAAAAAGAATTACTTGGAATGCTTCAAAGAAAAGAGAAAATAATGGGTTTTGGTCACGCTGTTTACAAAGAAAGTGACCCCAGAAATAATGTAATTAAAAATTGGTCAAAAAAATTATCGTATGAAGTAAATGATAAACTTTTGTACCCTGTCTCTGAAAGATGTGAAGAAGTAATGTGGAGAGAAAAAAAATTATTCTGTAATGCAGATTTTTTTCATGCATCTGCTTATCATTTTATGGGTATACCGACAAAACTCTTCACCCCAATTTTTGTTATGTCAAGAATTTCAGGTTGGGCTGCACATGTAAAAGAGCAAAGAAAAAATAATAGAATTATAAGGCCATCTGCAGATTACACAGGGCCTGATAATCAAACTTTTATTAAAATTGAAGATAGATAATTAAAAGGTAATATATGTCATTAAATGTAGATTATAATTTAAGACCCGATTACGATAAAGTAATTAAGGATATTTCTGAGTATGTAATTAATTATGAAGTTACTTCCAGAGATGCCATGGAGACTGCTAGAAACTGTCTTATTGATAGTATAGGATGTGGTTTATTAGCTCTTCAATTCAAAGAATGCGTAAAGCATTTGGGGCCTATTGTTGAGGGTACTGATGTCCCTAATGGTTCCAGAGTTCCAGGAACAAACTTCATATTGGATCCTGTGAAAGCAGCTTGGGATATAGGATGTATTATACGTTGGTTAGATTATAATGATACATGGCTTGCAGCAGAATGGGGTCATCCATCAGATAATCTCGGAAGTATTCTTGGTCTATGTGACTATTTATCTCAGAAAAGAGTTAAAGATGGTCAAAACCCTATCTTCATGAAAGAAATTTTAGAATTTATGGTTATGGCACACGAGATCCAGGGAGTACTGGCTATTGAGAACTCATTTAACAGAGTAGGCTTAGATCATGTTTTGTTAGTAAGAGTAGCGTCCACAGCAATTTCAGCAAAAATAATGGGTGGTAATGAGGAACAGATAAAATCTGCGATATCTCATGCGTGGGTTGATGGCTCATCATTAAGGACTTACAGGCATGCGCCAAATGCTGGTTCAAGAAAGTCTTGGGCTGCAGGTGATGCTTCATCAAGAGGAGTGAGACTAGCTGACATTGCCTTAAGAGGTGAAATGGGAGTGCCAGGGGTACTCTCTGCACCTCAATGGGGATTTTATGACATTAGCTTTAACAAAACTAATAAAGACCAAAAATTAAAAGATAAAGAAGATCAAATTTTTAAGTTTAATAGAGATTACGGTAGCTATGTTATGGAGCATATCCTATTTAAGATTCAATACCCTGCAGAATTTCATGCACAAACAGCAGTAGAGGCTGCAGTTAAACTACACCATGATGTTAAAGAAAAGTTTGATCAAATTGAAAAAATAGTCATTAGAACTCAAGAGCCTGCTATCAGGATTATATCCAAAGTAGGAAATCTTGCTAATGCTGCTGATAGAGACCATTGTATTCAATATATGGCTGCTGTAGGCCTCATTTACGGTGACTTAAAAGCAGAGTTTTATGAAGATGATTTCCATAATGAAAATCCATTAATTGATTCCCTTAGAGATAAGATGGAAATTATAGAAGATAAGCGCTTTTCTGATGATTATCTTGACCCAGAAAAGAGGTCAATAGCGAATGCGATGAAAGTTATATTTAAAGATGGCTCTTTTACAGATGATGTAGAGGTTGAATATCCTATAGGTCATAAGAGGAGAAGGTCGGAGGGAATACCTCTTTTAGAGCAAAAATTTTTAAATAATTTAAATACATGCTTTGATAAAGATAAATCAAACTCAATTTACAAACTTGGGACTAATCAAGAAAATCTTGAAAAGACAACAGTGCATGATTTTATGGCAATGTTAGTAAAGAATTAAACTATAAATAAATTTTCTTAAAAATAACTTATAAATTGACAATTATTGTTAAAATTGAGCAGTATTAAGTCTATATTTTGTTGTGAGGATTAAAAATGAATCAAGAGGGTAAAAATTTAAGAATAAATGGCGATAGGTTATGGGATTCTATTATGGAAATGGCCAAAATAGGTCCAGGTGTTGCCGGAGGTAATAATCGTCAAACCCTAACAGATGATGACGCAAAAGGTAGAGACCTTTTCAAAAAATGGTGTGAAAAAGAGGGCCTTGAAATGGGCTTGGATACAATGGGTAACATGTTTGCCAGAAGACAAGGCTCAGATCCTAATGCCCTTCCAGTGATGGTAGGAAGTCATTTAGATACCCAGCCAACAGGTGGAAAATATGATGGAGTTTTAGGAGTTTTGGGTGGATTAGAAATAATTAGAACTTTAAATGACCTTGATATTAAGACCAAACACCCAATTGAAATTGTAAATTGGACCAATGAAGAGGGCACGCGTTTTGCTCCACCTATGCTTTCATCTGGTGTTTTTGCTGATATGCATACAGAGGATTGGGCATACAATAGAGAAGATGCTGAAGGTAAGAAATTTGGTGATGAATTAAAAAGAATTGGCTGGAGAGGGGAGGAACCTGTTGGAGAAAGAAAAATGCATGCGTTCTATGAACTCCATATTGAGCAGGGCCCTATATTAGAAGATGAAAACGTTGATATTGGTGTTGTTACCCATGGACAAGGATTAAATTGGCTTCAAATAACTCTTCATGGCAAAGAATCTCATACAGGCTCTACGCCTATGCCAAAAAGGGTTAACGCTGGCTTAGGAATGGCAAAAATAACGCAGCTTGTAGATGAAATAGCTTGGTCACACGCTCCTCTAGCAGTCGGCGCAATTGGTCATGCTGATGTTTATCCTAATTCTAGAAATATAATTCCTGGGAAAGTTGTTTTCACTGTTGATTTTCGTCATCCAAAAAAAGAAGTAATTCAGGATATGGAGGACAGGCTTAGAAGTGGAGCAGCTAAAATAGCAGAAGATATTGGATTAACGATGGAAATCGAAAAAGTAGGAAATTTTGATCCTGTCGAATTTGATGCTAATTGTGTTGAAATGGTTAGGAGTGCGGCAAAAACTTTAGGTTATTCTCATATGAATATTGTTTCAGGTGCAGGACATGATGCATGCTGGATTAACAGGGTAGCGCCAACAGCCATGATAATGTGCCCATGCGTTGATGGTTTGTCACATAATGAAGCTGAGGAAATTACTAAAGACTGGTCTACAGCTGGAGCTGATGTATTATTTCATGCTGTAGTAAATACTGCTGAAATAATTGATTAATAAATATTGGAGGGAAAAAATGAGTACTGTTATTAAAGGTGGAACAATTGTTACTTCAGATTTGACATATAAATCTGACATTTTAGTTGAAAATGGAAAAATATCTTCAATAGGTAAAAACCTTAATGGAGATAAAACTTTGGATGCTAGCGGTTGTTATGTAATGCCAGGCGGTATTGATCCACACACTCATATGGAAATGCCATTTATGGGAACTTTTTCTGCAGATGACTTTGAATCTGGAACTAAAGCAGCTGTTTCAGGTGGAACAACAATGGTTGTTGACTTTTGTTTACCTTCACCTGACCAGTCTTTATTAAGTGCTTTGGATGGTTGGCATAATAAATCTACTAAAGCTGTTTGCGATTATTCATATCACATGGCAATTACCTCATGGCGAGAAGAGATTTTTAACGATATGGAAGAAGTTGTTAAAAACAAAGGTATTAATACTTTTAAGCATTTTATGGCTTATAAAGGCGCATTAATGGTTGACGATGATGAAATGTTTGCTTCTTTTCAGAGATGCGCTGAATTAGGTGCTATGCCTTTAGTTCATGCTGAAAATGGTGATGTAGTAGCTGCCCTTCAAGCCAAGTTACTAGCTGAAGGTAATAATGGCCCAGAAGGTCACGCTTATTCTAGGCCACCTGATGTTGAAGGTGAAGCTTGTAACAGAGCAATCATGTTGGCAGATATGGCTGGCGTTCCTCTTTACATTGTACACGTCTCTTGCGAGCAAGCTCATGAATCAATAAGAAGAGCTAGGCAAAATGGTAAAAGAGTTTTTGGTGAACCGTTGATTCAGCATTTAGTTTTGGATGAAGGAGAATATCAAAATTCAGATTGGGATCATGCAGCCAGAAGAGTTATGTCTCCACCTTTTAGAAATAAACTTCACCAAGATTCACTATGGAATGGACTTGCTGCCGGAAGTCTGCAAGTTGTTGCAACAGATCATTGCGCATTTACTACCAAACAAAAAAGAATGGGATTGGGTGATTTTACCAAGATCCCAAATGGTACTGGTGGATTAGAGGATAGAATGCCTGTCTTGTGGACATACGGTGTTGGAACTGGAAGGCTTACAATGAATGAGTTTGTTTCTGTAACCTCAACTAATATTGCAAAAATTTTAAATGTTTATCCAAAAAAAGGAGCCATTCGAGAAGGATCTGATGCAGATATCATTATCTGGGACCCTTCTGCTGAAAAAACTATAAAAAGTGAAACACAGCAATCAGTTATAGATTACAATGTCTTTGAAGGAATTAATGTAAAAGGATTGCCAAGGTTCACTTTATCAAGAGGCAGGGTAGCTGCTCAAGAGGGTAAAGTTTTAGCTAGCCCTGGAGATGGTGACTTTGTCTCAAGAGAGCCATTTTCTGAAGTTAATAAATCATTATCTAAATGGAAAGAGTTAACATCTCCAAGAAAAGTTGAAAGAAAAGCTGAAAATATGCCAGCTGGTGTTTAGGTTTTCATGTCAAATGCTATAATTTCTGCAGAAAAATTAAATCTAGTTTTTGAAACTGCTGATGATGACGTAATTGCTTTAAAAGATGTCTCTTTGGATATTAATAAAGGTGAGTTTGTTTCTTTTATCGGCCCATCTGGTTGTGGAAAGACTACATTTTTAAGAGCAATAGCTTCTTTAGAACATCCCACCAGTGGAAATCTGACGGTAAATGGAATGTCACCAGAGGAGGCGAGAAAAAGTAGGTCGTATGGCTATGTTTTTCAAGCTGCTGGTTTATACCCCTGGAGAAATATTTATAAAAACGTAAGTCTTCCACTAGAAATAATGGGATATAAAAAAAATGAGATACCTGGGATTGTTGAAAAAGTATTAAAACTTGTAGATTTAACAGGATTTGAAAAAAAATTTCCTTGGCAATTGTCAGGTGGAATGCAGCAAAGGGCTTCTATAGCTAGAGCACTTTCTTTTGATGCAGACATCTTGTTAATGGATGAACCATTTGGTGCGTTAGATGAAATTGTTCGAGATCATTTAAACGAACAGCTTTTGAAACTTTGGAAAACTACAAACAAAACAATTTGTTTTGTAACCCACTCAATTCCTGAAGCTGTTTATTTATCAACAAAAATAGTTGTTATGTCCCCAAGGCCAGGACGCATTATTGATGTAATTGAAAACACTCTACCTTCAAAAAGGCCTTTAGAAATCAGAGATAGTGAAGAATTTATTTCTGTTTCTCAAAGAGTTAGAGAGGGTCTTCGATCAGGACATAGTTATGAGTGAAAATTCCTTCGCAAATTATTTTAAGAATAAGATGCTTCCTATTTTATCTATTGTTACACTTATTTTTGCTGTCTGGTATATTTTTACAGTATATTTAAATTCTTCCATTCAAATTGATGCTTATGAAAGACAAAAAGTGGATTGGGAATTTAGTGATTTAGTTCGTGATACTATGTCACAAAAAAAACCACTATTACCCGCTCCTCATCAAATAGTATCAGAGATGTGGAAAACTATATTCATGATTAAAATTACTTCCAAAAAATCTTTAATTTATCATAGTTATATTACACTTTCATCTACTCTATTAGGATTTGCAATCGGAACTATGCTAGGGATAATTTTAGCAGTTAGTATAGTTGAAAATAAAGCAATGGATGCATCGTTAATGCCATGGATAATTGCTAGTCAAACTATTCCAATATTGGCTATTGCACCTATGATAATTATTATTTTAAATGCTTTTGGTTTGTCAGGTTTACTGCCTAAAGCTCTTATTTCAACTTACTTGAGTTTTTTTCCAATAGCTGTTGGCATGGTTAAGGGATTAAGAAGCCCTGAATTAAGCTATTTAGACCTAATGCGAACTTATAACAGTTCCAGGTTGAATATTTTCTGGAAACTTAGATTACCATCGTCAGTGCCCTATCTTTTTGCTTCAATGAAGGTTGCAATAGCAATTTCATTAGTTGGAGCCATTGTTGGTGAACTTCCCACAGGCGCTATTGCTGGACTTGGGGCAAGACTTTTAACAGGATCTTATTTTGGACTTACTATTCAAATTTGGTCTGCACTTGTCATGGCTGCAATACTGGCAAGTACTTTGATATTTATAATAAATTTTATTTCTAAAAAAACCTTAATGAGAATGGGCATTCAGGAATGAATACATTTCAAAAAGCGCAACAGATTATTGCTTCTTTGATGGCTCTATTTGCTCTTTATAGCTTTATTTTTTATGAGTTTAGCAACTCATTTATTTTTATTTTAACTTTAATAGCACTCTTGGGCGTAGTTCGTATTTTTTATGACTATTTAAGCCATGGTGTGTTTGATTTTTTATTTAGTATTATTGGTATGGTTCTTTTGACCATCTATGTTTATGGGTCACCATCCTATGGATTTTGGCCACTTTTGATATCTGTTTGGCTTTATGGTTGGATGGCTGTTGAAAAAATAACACATGAAGAGAACATGAGCCCGTTTTTTAAAAAAATATTTTTTATAGTAGTTCCGGTTTTCTTTGGAGCATGGATTTTATTTACTTGGGAAGTAATTACTACTGGTCTTAATGTTCCTATGGTTATTCTTCCATCTCCTAGTCTGATCTCACTAAAATTTGTTGATTCTTTAGATACATTATGGGCTGATTTTGTTCAAACATTTGTAAAAGCCGCATTGTCTGGATATTTGATTGGATGTGGAAGCGCTTTTATTGTTGCTATAATGATAGACAAATCTCTTTTCTTAAGAAGAGGTTTATTGCCTATCGGAAATTTTATTTCAGCTATACCAATTGTCGGTATTGCTCCTATTATGATTATGTGGTTTGGTTTTGACTGGCATTCAAAAGCAGCAGTCGTAGTAATTATGACTTTTTTCCCGATGCTTGTTAATACAGTTACTGGTCTCTCAGTTACGAATCCAATAGAGAGAGATTTACTAAAGACATACGCCTCTTCATATACTCAATCTTTAATATTAATGCGATTACCAGCTGCCGCACCATTTATTTTTAATGCCTTAAAAATAAATTCTACATTAGCTCTCATAGGTGCAATTATAGCTGAATTTTTTGGTTCCCCCACAGTTGGATTAGGTTTCAGGATATCTGTAGAAGTTGGAAGATTAAACCTTGATATGGTGTGGGCAGAAATTGCTGTAGCCGCTCTTGTTGGCTCTGCAAGCTATGGTGTTATAAGTTTTATTGAAAAAAAGTTAACATTCTGGCATCCTTCAAATAGAAGAAAATTAGAAAACTAAAGGAGAAAATTAATGAAAAAATATTTAATAAGTATTTTGAGCTTTTTTATCTTTGTATCCACAGGTGTTGTGGCGTCAGCAGCTGATAAAGTGACACTTCAACTACAGTGGTTTACACAAGCTCAATTTGCAGGATATTACGTTGCACTTGATAACGGTTATTATTCTGACGAAAATCTCGATGTAACTATTAAACCTGGTGGAGTTGATATTTCACCACCACAAGTAATGGCAGCTGGCGGTGCTGATGTCATGTTGAATTGGATGCCTTCTGCTCTTTCTGCGAGAGAAAATGGTGTTCCATTAGTAAATATCGCGCAACCATTTAAGTCATCAGGACTACAATTAACCTGTAGAAAAGAAACAGGTATTAAAACACCTCAGGATTTTAGAGGCAAAACAATTGCTGTTTGGTTTTTTGGAAATGAGTATCCATTTCTTTCATGGATGTCCAAACTTGGAATTCCAACAGATGGTGGTTCTGACGGAGTTACTGTCCTCAGGCAAGGATGGAATGTTGATCCATTAATTCAAAAGCAGGCTGATTGTATTTCTACAATGACATACAATGAGTATTTCCTAGTGCTTGATGCGGGTTTAACAGCAGATGATTTAGTCAACTTTAAATATGAAGATGAAGGTGTGGCATCACTTGAAGATGGCATGTATGTTCTTCAAAAGAATTTAGATGACCCAGCTTTTAAAGATAAGATGGCTCGTTTTGTAAAAGCATCTATGAAGGGTTGGAAGTGGGCAGAGCAAAACCCAGATAAAGCAGCTCAGATTGTTATGGACAACGAGATGACAGGCGGTACTGATCTTAGGCATCAAAAAAGAATGATGGGAGAGGTTGCAAAATTAACAGCAGGTTCAAATGGTACACTTGATCCAGCAGATTTTGATAGAACAGTGAACAGTCTTCTTGCTGGTGAGTCTGATCCAGTGATAACAAAAAAGCCTGACGGTGCATGGACACACGCAATCACAGACATTGCTCTTAATTAATTGAGTAATTTTTTATTAGGCGCTGTAATAAATAGACAGCGCCTAATTTTTATTTCTTATATTAAAACTTTCAAAATTTTAATTTTGTTTAAATTTTGTAAATTTTAGGTTATATTTAAATTTTACTGTTTTAAGGGTAAATATGACTGAGATAAGAAATGATATAAAAAAAAATAGATTGAGTGAAAAAGAATACTCTGAAAACTTCGGAGAAATTCATCCTCCATTTAATAAACACGAGGCATTGGTTGAAGGAGATAGATGCTACTATTGCTATGATGCACCTTGTATAGATGCATGCCCTACAGGAATAAATATTCCACTTTTTATTAGGCAAATAACTTCTGGTAACCCTGAGGGAGCTGCTAAGACTATTTTTGATGAAAATATTTTAGGGGGTATGAGTGCAAGAGTTTGTCCAACAGAAACATTATGTCAAGAAGCCTGTGTTAGAAATACTGGTGAAGACCGTCCTGTTAAAATAGGTTTGCTCCAAAGATACGCTACAGATACTTTAATGGAAGCAAAAGAACATCCTTATAAAAGAGAAAAAACCAATGGAAAGAGAATTGCTATAGTTGGAGGAGGACCAGCTGGTCTATCATGTGCTCATAGGCTTGCAATGAAGGGTTACTCAATTACAATATTTGACTCCAAGAAAAAACTTGGTGGGCTTAATGAGTATGGTATTGCAGCATATAAAAGCCTAGAAAATTTTGCTGAAAGAGAAACAAAATTTGTCTTATCAATAGGTGGAATTGAACACAAATTAAATTCAACCCTTGGGAAAGATATTACATTGGAAGAGCTTCAAAATGATTATTGATGCAGTTTTTTTAGGACTTGGATTATCAGGAGTGAATCATCTAAGGCTAGAAGGAGAAAATAGTGAAGCAATTGACGATGCTGTTAACTATATTGAAGATTTAAGACAATCTCAAAACTTAGCTGATTTACCTGTTGGCCGTAAAGTAGTTGTAATTGGTGGAGGAATGACTGCAATTGATATGGCAGTTCAAATTAAAAAATTAGGTTCTGAAGAGGTGACAATTGTTTACCGCCGAGGTCAGAAAGATATGTCTGCATCTATTGAAGAACAGCAAAATGCTCAAAATAATGGTGTTTTGATTAGACATTGGTCTAAGCCTTCAAAACTTCTTATCAATGAAAAAACAGTTAATGGTGTAGAATTTGAATATACTGAAAATAAAAATGGGAAATTAGTTTCTACTGGAGAGAAGTTTTCCATTAAAGCTGATATGGTATTTAGAGCTATCGGGCAAACATTTGAAAGCTCAATAGATAACCTACCTAAGCTTGAGAATGGTAGAATTTTAGTTGATAATAACTATAAAACTACTGTTTCTGGTATTTGGGCAGGTGGAGATTGTGTTAAAGATGGTGAAGACTTAACAGTTTCAGCAGTTGAGGCTGGTAAAATTGCAGCAAATTCAATTCATAATGAACTAGTTTCATAATTATATTAGGGGATAATATATGGCTAATTTATCGAGTACTTTTTTGGGAATTAAATCAACGAATCCATTCTGGCTTGCTTCAGCGCCGCCAACGGATAAAAAATACAATGTTGAAAGAGCTTTTAAAGCTGGTTGGGGAGGTGTTGTTTGGAAAACATTAGGTGAAGAAGGGCCACCGATTGTTAATGTTCAAGGGCCTCGTTATGGAGCTATTCACTCAAATGACAGAAGATTGTTAGGTTTAAATAATATTGAATTAATTACTGATAGACCATTGGAAATAAATTTACAGGAAATTAAAGAAGTAAAGAAAAAGTGGCCTGACAGGGCAATGGTAGTTTCATTAATGGTTCCATGTGAAGAACAAAGTTGGATTAATATTCTTAAAAGGGTTGAGGAAACAGATGCAGATGGAATTGAATTAAATTTTGGTTGTCCTCACGGAATGTCTGAAAGAGGAATGGGTTCAGCTGTTGGTCAAGTCCCAGATTACGTTGAGATGGTAGCAAGATGGTGTAAACAAAATACTAATATGCCTGTTATTGTAAAATTAACACCAAATATATCTGATATTAGACAACCTGCAAGAGCAGCACTAAACGGTGGTGCTGATGCTGTTTCTCTAATAAATACTATTAGCTCAATAGTTGGTGTTGATTTAGATGCAATGAGTCCCACACCTCATACTGATGGAAAAGGAACAAGTGGTGGTTATTGTGGTCCTGCAGTTAAGCCTATTGCGTTAAATATGGTTGCTCAACTAGCTAGAGACCCAGAAATGAAGAATTTACCTATTTCAGGTATTGGAGGTGTAACTGTTTGGAAAGATGCTGCTGAATTTATGGCTCTTGGAGCAGGAAACGTTCAAGTTTGTACTGCTGCAATGGCATATGGGTTTGGTATTGTAAAGGAAATGATATCTGGATTATCAGAATGGATGGACAGTAAAGGTTATACATCTGTTGACCAGATAATTGGTAAAGCTGTTCCAAATGTTACTGATTGGCAATATTTAAATTTGAATTATGTAGTTAAAGCAAAAATTAACCAAGATTCATGTATTCAGTGTGGTCGATGTCATATTGTATGCGAAGATACTTCTCATCAGGCTATAACAAGTATGGTTGACGGTAAGCGTCATTTTGAAGTAATAGATGATGAATGTGTTGGGTGTAATCTTTGTGTGAGTGTATGCCCGGTCCAAGATTGCATAACAATGGAACATATGGATAAAGGAGTTGATCCAAGGACAAAGAAAAAAATAGGTGGTTATGAGAATTGGACAACACACCCTAATAATCCTTCAAAGATTCCAAATGCCGCAGAGTAATTATTAACAAATTTATTAAGGACAAATATTATGCCAGATTCAACAATAGTACCTAATGATTTAAGTTCTTTTTGGATGCCTTTTACCGCAAATAGGAGTTTTAAGAAAAACCCTAGGTTATTAGCATCAGCTGATAGAATGCACTATAAAACACCAGAAGGAAGAGAAATACTTGATGGTACAGCTGGTCTTTGGTGTGTAAATGCTGGTCACAAGAGGCCTAAAATTGTTCAGGCTATTCAGCGTCAAGCTGAAGAATTGGATTTCGCACCTACTTTTAATATGGGGCATCCTAAAGCTTTCGAATTAGCTAATAGACTTAGTAATTTAGCGCCTGATGGTCTTGACCATGTGATGTTTACCAACTCAGGTTCGGAGTCCGTTGAAACAGCTTTAAAAACTGCAATTGCTTACCACAGAGCAAAAGGTGAGGGGCAGCGTTTTAGGTTAATAGGTAGAGAACGTGGATACCACGGTGTAAATTTTGGAGGCATATCAGTCGGTGGGATAGTAGCAAATAGGAAAATGTTTGGGACTATGTTAGCGGGAGTTGATCATATGAGGCATACGCATGACCCTGAAAGAAATGCATTTAGCAAAGGGCAACCAGAGCATGGAGCGGAATTCGCTGATGATCTTGAAAGAATTTTAGCTCTTCACGATCCGTCGACTGTTGCAGCTGTTATTGTTGAGCCAGTATCAGGTTCAACAGGTGTCTTGGTTCCACCTAAAGGTTACCTTAAAAAGTTAAGAGAAATTTGTGACAAGCATAATATATTATTAATATTTGATGAAGTTATTACTGGGTACGGTAGACTTGGTGAGCCGTTTGCCGCTCAATACTTTGATGTTATCCCTGATATGATTGTTTCAGCTAAAGGTTTAACAAATGGCGTCCTTCCTATGGGTGCAGTATATGTCAAAAAACATATTCATGATGCTTTCATGCACGGCCCAGAGCATTTAATTGAATTTTTTCATGGTTATACGTATTCAGGTCATCCAATGGCATGTGCTGCCGCACTTGGTACACTTGACACTTATGAGGAAGAGGGGCTTTTAACTAGAGCTTCAGAATTAGCTGATTATTGGGAAAATTCTATTCATAGTTTGAAGGGGCTTCCTCACGTAATAGATATTAGAAACATTGGTTTAGTGGGTGCTATTGAACTTCAAGGTATTCCTGGGGAACCAACAAAAAGAGCAATGAATGCTATGCAAACAGCTTTTGAAAAGGGCCTTTTAATAAGGACTACTGGAGATATAATAGCTTTATCACCGCCTTTAATTATAGAGAAATCAGAAATTGATCAAATTTTTGATACAGTTTCTAGTATTCTTAAAAACTTAGACTAAAAGTAAATTAATTGAGTAATACTCTATCAATAGAGGAAATCTTTAACCTAGTTAGAGACACCCTCAACAATGCTGGGTCATCAGATGATCAGTCAGAGGCGGTTGCTGAAACCATATCTAGAGCTGAGAGAGACGGTTCTGTATCCCATGGTCTTTTCAGACTCCCTGGTTACTATGCTTCTCTAAAAAGTGGGAAAGTTAATCAAAATCCAAGCCCTAAACTTACACAAACCACTAAAGCTGTGCTGAAATGTGATGGCGATAGATCATATGCTCCACTAATTCATAAAAAGTATCTTAATAATCTAGTTGAAATAACAAAAGATATAGGTGTTGGCATTTTATCTATTAACAGAGTTGCTCATTTTGCCTCTTTATGGCCCGAAACTGAAATATTAGCAGAAAATGGTTTGGTTGGTATTGCTTGTACTTCATATATGCCAGCTGTAGCTCCATTTGGTGCTCATGAAAAATTATATGGAACAAATCCTATATCTTTTTCTTGGCCAAGAAAAAATGCAAATCCAATTGTTTTTGATATGGCAACATCATCATTAGCTCTTGGGGACGTTCAAATAGCTGCAAGAGATGGTCACGATTTACCAATTGGGACTGGTATAGATAAAGAAGGTAATGGCACCACAGACCCAAAGAAAATATTAGAGGGAATGCTTCTACCTTTTGGAGGATATAAAGGCTCTCATTTTGCTATGATGATAGAGTTTTTGGCTGGTCCTCTCGTTGGAGAGACAACAAGCTTTATCACCAAGGAAAACAATATAAATGACGGAGGACCTCCATTGGGAGGACAGTTTATAATGGCTCTTTCACCCGAAATTATTTCTGACTTAAATGATTGGGATAAAAATGCTGAGCCTTTTATTGAAAAGCTTTCATCTTTTGGTGGTGTGAGAATTCCTGGAAAAAGAAGGCACGATAACCGAAGAAATATAAAAGAGGTAGAAGTAAACCCTGAATTGCTAAATAAAATCCACTCGTTAAAATAAGCTATATACAATGGAAAATTCAGATAACAATTTTGATACTAGGCCGTGGGGTAACTTTGAAGTAATTGATATTGGTTCAAATTTTAAAGTGAAAAGAATAACTGTGATGCCTGGGAAAAGGTTATCTCTTCAAAGCCACAAGCATAGGAAAGAGCATTGGACAGTAGCGTTGGGTGAAGCACTAGTTGAAATAGATGGTAATGCTTCAAAACTAAAAATTTCTCAAAGTATTGATATTCCATTAGGCTCAATTCATAGGTTATCTAATGAATCAAATTCTAAGCTTATAATCATTGAAATTCAATTTGGAGAATATTTAGGTGAGGATGATATTATTCGTTATGAAGATGATTTCAATAGAGTTTAATTTATTATAATTATTAGATATGAACGATTTTCTATTTATTCTTAAATGGTATTTCTTTGGAAGACTTAAAGTTGGAAGAAAACCAAGAAAAATTAAAGCATTATCTGATTTTAATAACGCTCTTGGATCTCTAAAAAAGGGTTCCCTTGTAATTGATGCAGGGGCAAATGTTGGAGAGTTCACAAGGTTATTCTTAGATAGTGGGTTTAAAGTTCATGCATTTGAACCAGATACAATTGCTCTTGAGGAATTAAAAAAGAAATGTGAAATGTCTAAGCAGCTTACATTACATGAGGTTGCAGTTGGATTAAAAAACGAATTTCATAAACTTTATAGGTATAGAAAGTTTGATGAAAGTAATCCTTATTCTACTCAAGGATCTTCATTATTAGATTATAGAAGTGGAAAAAATAAACCCTTCATAGAAATTGAAGTTATAGATTTTATAGAATACTTAGAAAAGTTAACGGATAATATTGCTTTACTTAAAATTGATATTGAAGGAAGTGAAATAGATATTTTAAATAGAATAATTGATTTGGATCTTCATAAGAAAATTAAATATATATTTGTTGAAACGCATGAAAGGTTTTCCCATTCACTTGGTGTTGAAACAGCTAAACTAAAGTTAAGAATAAAAAAATTGAAAATTAAAAATATCAATTTAGATTGGGTTTAGCCAAGTATTTCTATTAGAAAGAATTCATTGTTGAATTTATTACATAATTTCAGATTAAGTATTTTCCTAATTTCATGGGTCTGTGCTTTTTTATCAATAATAAATGATCAGAATATTTTAGTTGATTTTGGAGTGATATGTTTTGGTTTATTTATATTTTTAAACTTATTTTTTTTAACTTTTCAAAGTTATTTTATAATTTTTATTTTAATTATATTATCTTTTTTTCTTTTTCATAGCCTTCCGTCATTTAATGAATTTTTTGAGGCTGGTAGATTTGTTTTAATTTTTGCTGGTTTAATACCAACAATGAACCTTGTTAAATCTGCTGCATTAAAACTCAACCCAATTAAAGAAACTCAGAAATTACTCTCATTACTTTCAAGTAAGAATTCTTCATCAGGATTTCAGATTACAGGGCACTTATCTGGATCAATAATGAATACTGGTGTCTTTCCCATGCTTGCTGCTTCAATGCCTACAAGCAGTAATTTAGATTACAGAAAAAAAGTTGCGGAAGCCTCAATTCGAGGTATGGCATCTTCTGTTGTATGGTCACCATTTTTTGTAGCATTTGCAGTTGGACAAGTTTATATAGATAATTTTAGCTCTTGGATGGGACTTGCAGTAGGTCTTTTTATAGGATCTTTATTTTCATTAGTTTCAGTTTTTTTATTAAATAGAGATTTAAATTATAATTTATTTAAATCCTCTTTAAATTGCTTGAAGCCTATTTTTTTATATCTTCTAGTAATTATGTCCATAATTATTTTTTGCGCTTTAATTTTTAATTTAACAGCTTTATCAGCTGTAATTCTAATAATGCCAATCTTAATAGTTCTTTATTTTGTTCCAAATCCAAAAGAATTAAAGTTCATTTTTACAAATACAATTTTTACAATGAGAAAAAATATTGATGACATTGTAATTATAAGTTTAGCAATGATGATAGGTTTTCTTATTACTAATTCTGATAATAATAATTTTTCTTTTGAAATATTTAATATTCAGAATACCCCTGAATTTTTAATTTTTATAATTATTCCTTTAGTAATGTGTTTGTTTTCTATAATTTGCATTCACCCAGTTATTAGCAGTACACTTTTATTGACTGTTTTTAGTAGTGATATTTTTGAAATTAATCATGCTTTATTAATGCAAGCTCATTTAATTGGTTGGTGTACAGGAACTTTGAGTTCCGTTGCATCATTAACTGTTATTACTTGTTCAAATTTATTCAATGTACCTTCACTGAAAATAGCGTTTGGTGAAAATTTATTTGTAGTAATTCTATTTTCTATTTTTGGTGGAGGAATATTAGGAATTCTTAATATTATTATTTAATAATTTTTAAATTAAGTTATAAAAAGTCCCAACCGCTAAGTATAAGAAAACAATAGTGCAAATTCTAAAAATATATTTTTTAATTACACTATTTGTATATTTAAATATTTTCTCTACAGCTAAAGCGCATACAAAACACCATAATATTGAAGAAGAAATAAATCCAAAAAAGAATATAAAATAATGAGATGTTTGAGGTTCAGCTATTCCTAGGGCACCAAAAGAACTCCCTAATGCAGCCCAATATGCAATATTTTGTGGGTTAGTAATTGATAAAAAAATACCAGATTTTAGAGCATTATTTTTAATGGATTTTGATACTACTATTTTTTCATATTTAATGTTTGAAGAAATAAAGGAATCATATGCTAAATAAATTAAGTAAATAATTCCAATGATAGAAAGTGGATATTTTAAAATATCAATGTTTAGCAATATCCCTATACCTAATAGCCCTAGTATAGCCCATAATGCATCTCCCGCTAAAGATCCAATTTGGACATAAAGAGCAGGAAAGAACCCACCATTAATACCTCTCTTAATAGTTTCAGTAAACACAACGCCGGGAGCAGCATTAAATAAAAGTCCAAGAATAAAAGCTTGTATAAAAAATATCATTAAATTTTATTTCACTCTTGATTTATTTTTTGCAAATATAGCAAATATTTTAAATAATGATAATTAAACTATATAAATTGTTAATTACTATTTATTAGTTTAAACCTAGACGAAGTTTTTTGGAGGCATAATGAAAAATTCTAAAACAGTTTTAATAGATAAAAATCCTGGGCGAAATGCCCAAACATATGGGATAGCAAGAGAATTAAATACTGACCTTGACCTAATTCATGAGCCTTCAGTTGGTGTTGTTGGAAATAAAGGGGATTCTCAATGTTATATTGGAGTTGAGAAAAAAGTATCAGTCATTCATGAAGCGCTGAGAAACCGGGTAGGTAAGAATAACGACCAACTTCAAATGAGGCTGGTTCAACCAGAATTTACTGTTGCTACTTCAGATGGAATTAGAAATGGCACAAAAGAAATGAGATACTCTTTGATAGGTAGAGAGGTTACAAATGACTCAATTTGTGAGCACCTTTCTGCTAGTGGATTAGAGGGTACAATTGCTGTGGTTGCTTGCGATAAACCGCCAGTTGGAACCCTCGCTGCTATATTAGAGCATAATAGACCTGCAATTATTATGTCTGATGGCTCAATAAGGCCAGGCAAAGACTCAAAAACCCTTCAACCCATTGATATTGTTACAAGCTACCAAATAGCGGGAAGCGATGATGAGGAGTTGAAAAAAAGAATAGCCTGTGAAGCATGCCCAGGATATGGAAGTTGTGGAGGTATGTTTACATACAATACAATGCAAACATTCATAGGGGTTGTAGGAATGCAACCACTCCATATGGTTTCACCTGCTTCAGAAGACCCTAGAAGGACTAATGACTTTCCTGATGAATTAATTGATCATTTAGATAATTTAATTAAAAAAGACATAAAGCCTAGGGATATAGTAACAAGGGAATCAATAAGGAATGCAATTATTGTTTCAATGGCTGTAGGTGGTTCAACAAATGTAATGCTTCACGCACCAGAATTAGCGAGAGCTGCTGGGTATACAAGTTTCACGAATGATATTATGAGCCCTGATGAATTTAATCATTTATCGAAAAATGTTGTTCCAGTTGTAATTAATGCAAGGCCATTTGGTGATTATTCTATGGTCGATATTGATGAAAAAGGAGGAATTCAGGTATTTGTTAAAGATCTTTTAGAAGCTGGATTATTAAATGGCGATACATTGACTTGTACTGGGGAAACATTAAGTGAGCAACTAGTTTCTCTTGCTCCAAATTCACCTGATGGGGAAGTTATTTATTCTGTAAAAACACCATTTAAACCTACAGGGGGGTTAAGAGTATTGGGAGGCAACCTTTCACCAGAGTATAGCGCTGTTTTGAAACTAGCAGGTGTAGAAGGTGGACTTGAAAACAATATATTTAATGGAATTGCAAAAATATTTGACGGTGAACAATCCTTGCTAAGATCACTAGAAGAAAGTCCTGATAAATTTAAAAATTTAGATATGGTCATAGTAAGATATGAAGGTCCTGTCGGTGGTCCAGGTATGCCAGAAATGTTAGATTCAACATCAAGACTAACCTCACTTTGCAGAGAGAAAAACATTATAGTAGGTCTAATGACAGATGGAAGATTTTCAGGAGGTTCAGTGGGTTTAGTTATTGGTCATGTTGGACCAGAAGCAGCAATAGGAGGCCCAATTGCTTTAATAGAAGAGGGTGACGATATAATTGTAGATTTGAATAAAAATGAGATAAATTGTACACAATTGTTAAATGAGGACACATACAAGTTGAGAAAAGATAATTGGGAAGAAAGAGTAACTAAGAATAAAGGGGTTCATCCTTCAGTTGGTGAAGCAGATACAAGGCTTTTAAATAGGATGAGATCGTCTGCAGTTTCTGCAATATTTGGAGCTGGAATGCACCCTGATAGAAAAATTTGGATTAGTAACCCAAGAATTACAGAAAAAACTCAATTTAATCCTAGAAATAAATTTAAGTAAAATTTAGTATAATTTTAGAAGAGTGGCTCCCCAGGACTAAGTCTGTTCATGCCATCAGATTAAATGTAACACATTGAATTATCAGCATAAATCTTAACTCGGCTTATGTGGGTAGACAATATGTTATTTCCTTATTATAGATTGGAAAGGTAAACCAGATGAAATTTAAGAAAATAATTTTATTAAATTTAGTTTATTTTTTGATTTTCCCAACTGTGAGTTTACAAGCAAATAACGTAACTTACTATGATAATTGGGATATACCAGAATATGTTAAGCCTAATCCAAACCTTGTTACATTAAAACATTATTTCTTTAAAAATTATAATCTACTTAATGAAAATGGAATTGGTAAATATACAATTAAGCCTTTAAATAATTCAGAAGAATTTTCAAAACAATTAGAGAAAAATGATTTCATATCAAAAGAAATGAATAACTCAGGTCTTCTCAGTTATTTATTTTATGAGAAAGGAAATATAAGATATGATTATATTTCCCCTAAAAACAGAATTGGATTTATATACAATAATTCTACTCCATACCTCTCTAATTCTATTGGTAAAAGTTTTGTTTCATATATTTTAGGTCATGCAATCTGTGAAGGAAAAATAGCAGGAATTAACACAAAAGTTAATGATTGGCCATTGATTAAGGATACACTTTATTATAATCAATCTTTGCTAAATTTGATAAATATGGCTGCAAACGATGATAATTATGTAGATGATATGAAGGGCATGAAGTCATCTGGTCGTTGGTACAACATTCATAGCATCAAAAGTTTTGCTGAAAGAGAACTAAAAGGCTCAAAACAATCAAGTAATTTTAATAGAAAATATAATTATAATGGTTTTTTAACAAATATTATTATGAATTATATTGTGCATAAAACAGATTACAAATTTGAAGAATTATTAAATAGAGTGTTTCAAGAAAAAGTTAAAATAAAAAATTCTATAAAAGTTTTTTATCAAAAATACCCTAGAAAAGATGATGGCAAAATTATTAGGAACTCATCATTAGAATTAACACCTGAAATGGGTACTGCTTGGTATATGTTTTATGCAACTCGCTATGATTTTTTAAGAGTAGCAAAATCTATGTTGGATGACTGGAATGAAGATAATTGCGTAGGGCAGTATTTAAAAACAGTTTATAAAAATAGAATTTCAAAAAAATTACCTTCTTCCTTGACATCAAATCCTAAAAAAAGACAATTTTATCCATCTAGTTACGGTGGTCAGTTTCACTTTGATTATTTCAAAATGAAGAATAGAAAAATACTTGGCATGGACGGATATGGTGGACAAAGCATTTTAATAGACTTTGATAACTCAAGAATTGTTGTAGTCAATACAATTCATAATGATTACGATTGGAAAGCGCTTGTTTATGATGTAATAAAAAATGGTGATATAATAAGGTAGTTATATTAATAAATTTAATTAATTATAATTTCTTTAACCAAGCATTCTTAATCTCCAAACCATAACCTTTTCCATACCCTTCACCAACACTCCCTCTAGTCCATCCACCTATCTGATCTATTAAGTCTGATGGACATTCTACTGCCCTTAATCTATCTCTCATACTATGTCTAAAACCATGGATGACATTACCTTCACCCAATCTGTTTCTTAACCATTTATTAAGCGCTGCACTTGCAGAGTTAGAGTTACATTTCTTTTCATTTGTATAGAGTGGAAAAGCAAAAGGGCCATCATTATGACTTTCTAATATTCTTCTTGCTGACCACAAAGATGCTCCAACTAAAGGTATTTTTCTGATACTGCTTTTGGTCTTCAGAGAACGCCATGGATGAGGTTTTATATCTACGTAAGGTATAGATTCATTGACCTTTAAATCCTCTTTTAACAACCCTACAGCTTCAGATAAACGCATACCTGTATCGGAGATTAAAGCTATTAACCATCTCTTCTCATCATCTATTTTCTTACATTCATTCTGGATGGTTTTGATGTCTTCATTGGTGATTGGTTGTCTTTGATTACTATCATCCAAGTCAGGCATGTAGGTTCTTGAAAACGCATTGTTGCACTTTAATCCTTCTTCACGGATGGTAAGATTAATGACACTTTTGATTGTTGAGAAAATCCTTGTAATGGATGCTACTTTCAATCCTTTCTCTATGAGATGGTCACGTAATGCTGAAGCATCTGATGTTGAGTATTCATCAACCGGTCTGTCACCTAATAGACTAATCACAGTATTAATATTACGTTGTCCTGCTCTGTAAAATACCCTGCTTTTGCCATTTCCTTTCATCTTGAAATATGTATCAAGAGCAACTGTTAGAGTAGGGGAGTTGGATGTACTTAAACTGCTTTTAAGAAGATGTTTAGCTGGGATATTAAAAGTGGATAATCTCAATGACATCCAGTAATCTTCAAGCCTTTGTATCAGACTTCTACATGCACGTGATGCTGCAAACTGTGATTTTGTCTTCAGGCATATCACTATCCTGTCACGCTTGTAATGTGACCGTATATCCTTTGGAACATGTTTGC
>JBJLFF010000014.1:0-49533 GCA_045565515.1 Puniceispirillales bacterium (SeqCode) | reverse complement strand
TTGAGTAGTCTTTTATACCCTGTCTTATATCGTCATTCTCAAGGACATTGACACTGCTAAATTTCACACCTAAGTGATTAAGCAAACCAACGGTTGAAGCTGAAAAACCACATTGAGGGAATACAGGAGTGCCTTTCATATAAAGAACAATGTCGTTAGCTTGAATTTCATTTTCTATTTCACTTTTGGTGTTTTCGTTCATAATGTTACCTTTACTTTGGTGTTGATGTTTGTAAAGCTAAAGCATGCAGCTCATTGCCCATTCGCCCTTTGAGTGAATCATATACCATTTGATGCTGCTTTACGCGTGATTGTCCTATAAATTCTTTTGAAATGACATTACATGAATAATGATCTCCATCTCCACGCAGATCTTCTATAGTTACTATTGCGTCAGGTAAACTTTCTTTAATTAACTTCTCAATTTCAGACGCTTCCATCGCCATTTCTACATCCTCTTTTATTTATCTAAGCCATGAATTCTTTAAGCCAGTTCTTACTTAGATTGAATAGTTCATTTATACATATGTAATCATCTTTTGAAAAGGTCAATCTTGAACTTGAATTTATTGATCCAATTTTTGAAACTCTGACTCTTTCACTTTTAGCTAAATTGTTCAATTCATGATGCTTTGAAGAACAAATTAAATACCTTCCTTGGTCCTCGCCAAACCAAAAACTCTCACACTTTTTTATAAAACTTTTATCTATAATTGCTCCAGTATTGGGTATCTTAGAGTTTAGAAGTATCTCTGCTAGTGAAATAGCTAAACCTCCATCCGAAATATCGTTAACACAGTTTGTTATATTTTGGCCTATAGCTTTTGTTATGAAGTTACCATTCCTCAATTCAAATTTGAGGTTAACTGGAGGTGGAGAGTATAACTCACTAATTTTTAAAATATGTTTTGAATAAAGAGACTGGCCAATCCAGCCTTTTTCTTGGTTTTCATTTTGACCAATAATATATATACCATCTCCTATATTAGCATCATACATCGAGGCAGTATTTTCATTCTTGTCTATAATACCAACAGCGCCAATTACAGGAGTAGGAAGAATAGCATTACCATTAGTTTCATTATACAAAGAAACATTCCCAGAAACTACTGGCATGTTTAACTTCAATGATGCCTCTTTTATTCCTTTTATTGATGCTACAATTTGACCCATAATTTCTCTTTTTTCAGGGTTTCCAAAATTTAAGTTATTCGTTATAGCAAGTGGTTTACTGCCTACGGCTATGAGGTTCCTAAATGCCTCACAAACAGCTTGAATAGAGCCCTCATAAGGGTCACTGACAACGTATCTTGGAGTGCAATCAACACTTGCACATAATTTCTTATCAGTATTATGTATTCTTACCATTCCAGCATTTTGCCCTGGTGGGAAAATAGTATCACCCATTACTGATGTATCATACTGCTCCCAAATCCAGCTTTTACTGCATAAATCAGAGGTGTTCATTAGATTAAGAACTGTTTTAGAAATACTGTTGCTAGATATAAAATCTTTCTTTAAAACTTCTCTTTTTTTGGGTTCAATCCACTCTCTATTGTATTGAGGTGCATCATTTACTAAGAAAGTTATTGGAATTTTTGCATCTAATTTATCTTTATTAAAGATTTCAATATCTTTCGTATCAGTTATTTCTCCTATTACAGCAAAGTCTAAATCCCACTTTTTGAAGATACTTTTTGCTTGTTCTGTTTTTTCTGGTTTGATAACCATTAGCATTCTCTCTTGTGATTCGGACAACATGATTTCAGAAGTTGACATTTTTTCTTCCCTTATTGGGATATCTGCCATCTGAAGTTTTATCCCTAAATTCCCTTTTGAGGCCATCTCAATTGAACTTGATGTAAGGCCTGCCGCACCCATATCCTGAATTGATACAACACTGTCTGTTTTCATAAGTTCAAGACATGCTTCCATCAACAACTTACCTGTAAAAGGATCACCAACTTGAACCGTAGGTTTTTTTTCATCGGTATTTTCATCAAATTCTGCTGAAGCCATTGAAGCTCCGTGAATACCATCTCTTCCTGTTTTAGCGCCTACGTAAACAAGAGGGTAGCCAATGTCCTTTGCAGCCGATAAAAATACCTGATCTTTACTTGCAATTCCAATAGCCATTGCATTGACCAAAATATTACCATTATAGCTTTCATCAAAATTAGTCTCTCCTCCAATTGTTGGAATGCCAATACAATTTCCGTATCCGCCAATGCCTGAGACAACCCCATCTAAGAGGTACTTTGTTTTGCTGTGTGTTGTTGAACCAAATCTAAGAGCATTTAGAAGTGCCACTGGTCTTGCACCCATAGTAAATACATCTCTTAAAATACCGCCAACACCAGTGGCGGCTCCTTGATAAGGTTCTATGAATGAAGGATGATTATGAGATTCAATCTTAAAGATGGCTACTTTATTATCACCAATGTCAATCACGCCAGCGTTCTCTCCAGGACCGTGAACGACAACCTCTCCTTCAGAAGGTAAAATCTTAAGCCATTTTTTAGAAGATTTATACGAGCAGTGTTCAGACCACATTGCTGAAAATATAGAAATCTCGTTTACATTTGGAACTCTTTTTAACAGTCTACAAATCGTATCGAATTCCTCTGTGCTAAGACCAAATTTTTTTGCAATTTCTAGAGGTGACTTTTGTTCTTTAGTCTCACTCATGACAAATTCTCAATAGAGTTTTTAAGAAATTTGTAGCCATCTACGCCGCCTAATTCTTCCTCGATATATCTTTCGGGGTGAGGCATCATACCCAATATTTTTCCGTTTTCAGATAGAATGCCTGCTATATCGTTGATTGAGCCATTAGGATTGTAATCACTATTACTATCAGCATTATAGTATCTCAACGCAACTAATCCTTCCCCTTCAATTCGTTCAAGAGTTTTTTCATCTGCAAAAAAATTACCTTCATTATGTGCTATGGGTAATTTAATTGTATCTTCTCTATTAACTTTATCCAAGAAAGGGGAATTGATATTGGTTGAAACTTTTAAGTCTACTTCCTTGCAAGCAAACTTTAATTTTGAATTCCTAATCAGTGCTCCATTTAACAACTTGGCTTCTAATAAAATTTGAAAGCCATTGCAAATACCAAGAACAGCTCCGCCTCTCGAAGCATGGTTTTTCACTTCACGCATTATTGGCGAGTTAGCTGCAACTGCTCCACATCGTAAGTAATCTCCATAGGAAAAACCTCCAGGAATTATTATCAAATCACAATTAGGAATTTCATGGTCTTGATGCCAAATGCTTAGAGGTTTTTTACCTGTAATTTTAGTTACCGCAACTGAAACATCTCTATCACAATTTGATCCAGGAAAGGTAACAACAGCTACTCTCATTGATTTGAATCGCTTGATACAATTTCAAAGTTTTCAATGACATTATTTGCGAGCATATCCTCACACATTTGACTGACCCTTTCGTAAGCGCTACTTTTGTCACTGCCTTCAATGTTTAAGGTAATCAGTCTTCCTACTTTTACATTCTTTACTTCTTGGTATCCTTTTCTGATGAGAGCATTTTCAATTGCTTTTCCCTCAGGATCAAGAACTCCACTTTTAAGAGAGATATTGATTTTGAATTCCATATTTTAACCTTTTAAGTGTAATTGAAGTTTTGTTAAAATGCCTTCTTACTGTTTCTCTTCATTTAGAACGCCAAGCCTTTTCGCAACTTCCTGATAAACTTCTTTAATCTCTCCGAGATCCTGTCTAAAACGATCCTTATCTAATTTCTTGTTGTCCTCTTTATTCCAAAGTCTGCAATTATCTGGGCTTATTTCATCTGCTAAAATTATATCAAAGCTTTCATTTTTCCTATGCCGTCCAAATTCTAATTTAAAATCTACTAATCTTATCCCAATCCCTAAAAAGAGACCTTGAAGAAAATCATTAATTCTAAAAGAGAAATCAATAATTTCATCAAGCTCATCAGACTTTATATAGCCCAACCTAATTAAATGACTTTCACACATCATTGGATCACCAAGGTCATCATTTTTCAAATAGTATTCAATTATGGGTTGGTTAAACACTTTACCCTCAGGAATATTAAATTTCTTTGAAATGCTCCCAGCAGATATATTTCTTACAACAAACTCAATAGGTATAATTTCAACTTTTTTGACAAGTTGCTCCCTCATATTCAGTCTTTCTACAAAATGAGTTGGTATTCCTATTTTTTCGATGCTTTGCATCAGGTATTCGCTTATTCTGTTATTGATGACACCTTTACCTGATATGATAGAGTGTTTTTGTGCGTTATTAGCTGTTGTGTCATCTTTGAAATACTGAATAACAAGGTTATCGTCTTGGCATGAAAAAATCTTCTTTGCCTTGCCGTCATAAATTAAATCTTTTCGTTTTGTTTTATTCATTTCCAAATACTCGATTGAAAATATAATCTACATTTTTAGTGTGGTAGTCTTCTTCAAAAAGTTCGTTTATTTCTTTTTCATTGAGTTTATTTTTTATCAAATCATTACTTTTCAAAAGTGATAAAAATGAACCTTTTTCATTCCATACTTGCATGGCAATATCCTGAACTATAGAGTATGCATCCTCTCTGCTAATACCAGATTGAGTGAGTTTTAAAAGGACTTGCTGTGAATTAACCAATCCCTTTAGTTTATTCATATTCTCTCTCATTCTGTCAGGATAGACTAATAGATTGTCAACGACATTAGTCATTCTCGTAATTGCAAAGTCTAAAGCAATTGTTGCATCTGGAGCGAACACTCTCTCTACAGAAGAATGAGAAATATCTCTTTCATGCCAAAGTGCAACGTTTTCCATTGCTGGGACAAGGCTCGCCCTAACAATTCTCGCTATTCCAGTCAAATTTTCAGTGAGAACAGGGTTTCGTTTGTGAGGCATGGCAGATGATCCCTTTTGCCCAGATGAAAAGTATTCCTCTACTTCACGTACTTCAGTTCGTTGAAGCCCTCTAATTTCAGTTGCAAATCTCTCTATTGATGAAGCAATTAATGATAAACAGGAAAACCATGCAGCGTGTCTGTCTCTAGGAATAACTTGAGTTGAAATAGTCTCTGCACTAAGCCCCATTTTCTTTGCCACGTATTTCTCGACATTGGGACTAATATTAGCAAATGTTCCCACAGCCCCTGAAATAGCGCATACAGATATTTCATCTTTTGCAGTTTGCAATCTTTTGTATGCACGTTCAAATTCAGCATAGAAGCCAGCCAGTTTTAATCCAAATGTCGTTGGCTCAGCATGAATGCCGTGGCTTCTTCCAATGCATATGGAGCCTTTATGCTCATAAGCTCTCTTTTTAAGTGATTCAAGCAATTTATTAATTCCTTCAAGTAGTAAATCTGTAGACTGCTTCATTTGAACTGAAAGAGCAGTATCTAAAACGTCTGAAGAAGTCATCCCTTGATGTAAGAAGCGTGCCTCAGGTCCAATATGCTCACTTAAATTTGTAAGAAATGCGATGACGTCGTGTTTTGTTTCTTTCTCAATTTCATTAATTCTATTGATCTCAAATTGCCCAAGTTCCCAAATCTTTCTTGCAGCTTCTTTCGGAATAGTGCCTTCATTTGCCATTCCATCTGCAGCGTGAGCTTCAATTTCAAACCAAATCTTAAACCTGTTTTCGTCATCCCAAATTTGACTCATTATAGGACGTGAGTATCTAGGTATCATTATAATCCTTTAAAAATTATTATGAGAATTTATACTTTAATATTGAAGTATTTTATGCAAGAGTTAGATTAAATTTGCAATTGATTTATAAGAGAATATGGCTTTATCTCGATTATTATTTATGGCGGCAAGAATGGTCGCCTCAAATCCGAAACTCCGCAACGAAGCCTTAAAGGCAGCTGAAAAATCGTATACTAAAGCGAAACCCTTTATTAAAAAAGCAAATGAAAATTTAAAGGAAGCCGCAAATGAGGCTGCACAAAAGTCACCACCAAAAGAGAATATTTCTAAATTTATGGGTGCCTTTGTTGGGTCAATAAAGAAAAAAATGGATCCAAAATAATTAATTAAACTTTGGAGGTAATTATTCGTATGGAGGGTAGTTGTAGTTCTTTTTAGACAAAGTAAATATTTCTGCTCCATCTTCGGTTATTCCGATTGAATGTTCAAATTGAGCTGACAGAGATCTGTCCCTTGTTACAGCCGTCCAGCCATCAGAAAGTATTTTTGTCGCATAGCCTCCTGCATTAATCATCGGTTCAATTGTAAAAATCATTCCAGGTTCCAAGGTTATACCTTCCCCGGGTTTCCCAAAGTGAAGTACAGATGGTGGGCAATGAAACACTTGCCCCAGTCCGTGCCCAGTAAAATCTCGAACAACTGAAAACCTCTCTTTTTCAGCAAGAGACTGAATTGCGAAACCTACATCACCCAGTGTTGCACCAGGTTTTGAGGCTTCTATGCCAACCATTAGGCACTGGTATGTAATGTCACATAATCTCTTAGCTTTAATTGGTGGCTTACCAGCAAAAAACATTCTACTCGTATCCCCATACCAACCATCAAGAATTACGGTAACGTCAATATTTAAAATATCACCTGAATTTAACTTTTTATCTCCAGGAATGCCGTGACATACAACGTGGTTTACAGAGATGCAAGTTGACTTTGGAAAGCCCTTATAATTTAAGGGTGCAGGAATTGCGCCTTTGCTAACAATATACTCATGAGCGAGATCATTTAAAAATCCTGTCGTTACTTTTGGTTCAACAAAAGGCGTTAAATAGTCTAAAACATCAGATGCTAATTGACCTGCTTTTTTCATGCTTTCAAAGTCAGAGGGACTGTGAAGTGTAATTGAATGATTGTTCATAAATAGTTAATTGAATATTTTTATATTAGCTTTAATTTCTTTGATAGTTTTATTTCCTTACGCGAAATATCACAACCCCATACTTCAATTTCAACTCCATTTTTTATTGCATTTCTAAAATTGTCTTGATAATTGGGGTCTATATCTCCTGCAATAGAAAATTCTTTACAGTCCATTCTTTGAACAACATAAAGCATTACGCACCTGTAACCTTCCTTCATTGCCAGACTAAAATTCTTTAAGTGCTTTGATCCTCTCTCAGTTACAGAGTCTGGAAATTCAGCAAGACCAATCTCGCTATCAATATTTCGCCTTAACTGAACGTTTTTAACTTCAACTATACATGGCTTTTGATTTTTATCAGTCAATAAGAAATCATACCTGATGCCTTCGTCAAATTTAAATTCTGCTTTGTGTTTAGAATAGTAGCTGAGATTTGGTATAAGTTTATTTTGTATTGCTTCAGCAGCAATTTTGTTTGGGTATTGTGTGTTAACGCCAACCCAACTCTCCTGCTGACGGACAAATTCAAGTGTGTACTTTAATTTTCTTTTGGGATTGTCAGTTGTTGAAAATAAAACCTCCTGACCGGGTTGATTTACACCAGTCATAGCGCCGGGGTTAGGGCAGTGAGCTGTAATTGGGTCATTATTATACTCAAGATCTGCAAAAAATCTCTTGTATCTTTTAATAAGCTTTCCTGATTTTAAAGATTGTGGTAGTTGCATTTATCAAAATCCATGACTTTCAAATAATACTTAAAGGAGAAACAGGTGACAATCAACACTCAACCAACTGCAATTATGATAGTCATAGGCAATGAAGTTTTATCTGGAAGAACACAAGACAAGAATATAGGTTGGGTTGCGGAGAAGCTCTCGGAAAATGGTATTAAACTTCTTGAAGCTAGAATTATAAGCGACGATGAAGGAGTAATTGCTTCAACAGTAAGGGACTTGTCAGAAAAAGTAGAATACGTATTTACTTCTGGAGGAATAGGTCCAACACATGACGATATTACAACTAAATCAATTGCAAAGGCATTTGATGTTCCAGTAATCCAAAATCAAGAAGCGCTGAGAAGGCTGAAAGAGCATTACAAGGGAACAGGCATAGAGTTAAATGCTGCTAGACTTAAAATGGCTGACATTCCCAAAGGCGCAAAACTGATAGACAACCCAGTTAGTGCTGCTCCAGGTTACAATATAAATAATGTATTTGTCATGGCAGGAGTACCTAAAATTATGCAGGCAATGCTAGATGGAATACTAACAAACATTAAAGGTGGCTCAAGAATAGTATCAATTTCAATCGGATGTAAAATTGGGGAAGGTAACCTAGCACTGGAGCTTCAAAAGATTGAAACTTCTGAAAATGATATAGAAATAGGGTGCTACCCATGGTTTAAATCAGGTGTAATTGGAACAAACGTCGTTATAAGATCCTTAAATAAAGAAAGCTGCAGTAGAGCTGCTAATAAGGTTAAGGACTTTATAAAAACCTTTGGTGAAACACCCAAAATTATAAAATAGCTTTTAAAGTCATCTCCTAAACCTAGGCAAGGATCCTTTAGATTTTTTAAAAACAGGTAACGAGGATTTTCTGCCATGCGTAAAGGTTTTGCTGATATCAGAGGTTTGGGTTTTTTTAACCACCCAAGGTGAACTTACCCTATCATTAAATATTGGTTTATCCTTATTTTTTAACAGTGGCGTAAGGGCCATTCCAGCAATAAAGCCTCCAATATGAGCAAAGTAAGCTACACCTCCACCAGAAGAAGGACTACTAGATAAAGAAAAAAATTGGCCTAAGATCCAAATACCCAACACAATCCATGCAGGAATATTGATAGTTCTAAATATAATTATTACCCACATAAAAACTTTAATATTAGCTTTGGGGTATAGAATAAGGTAACTGCCTAAGACACCTGCAATTGCACCAGAAGCGCCAACAATAGGAATATCTGAACTAGGATTTGAATAATATTGCAAGAGACTTCCAGAAATCGCACAAAGTATGTAAAATATGAAAAATTTAAATTTTCCCATACTGTCTTCAACGTTATCTCCAAATATCCACAAATAAAGCATATTTCCCAAAATATGCATCCATCCTGCATGGAGAAATGCCGATGTAATAAGTGTGATTAAAGGGTTTATAGGAGCTAAATTACTGACAATATAATAATTACTAAGGTAGTCAGGAATAAAAGCATATTTATAAATAAAGCCTATTTCTAATCTTTGTGGTAGATTAAATTGGTAAATAAAAACCATGAAACATATAAACATAAATGCCCATGTAATAATTGGCGGCCTCTTGGAGGGATTTTCGTCATATAATGGAAGAAAAAACATAAATTTTGATCAAAAATGAATTAATTTTAAAAATATCATAAAAATTATAAAACACAACATGTATGATAACATACAGTAAACTTTTCAATATGTAGGTGATGTAAATTATATAATTATCTGTTATTATTATATTTTTTATAAAGTTATAATGACATGTCAAATTTTTATGTAAATTCAGTCAAACGGAAAATGAAGTTTCAAAAGCTTGACCTTCAAAATCTCCAAAATGATGATAATGATAAAGTAATTGATAATCAGATGTCACCAAAAGATGAAATTAGACAGGAAGAAAATAATTTAAGAGACGAAGCTATCTCAAACCTTAAATTAAAACTACATAATAATTTTTCACATATTTTAGGTAATCAAAAACAAAATTCAATTGATACAGCAAAGAGTGTTTCAGTAGAAAACTTAAACGAATACGACAGTAAAAATTTGGGTTTTTTAAATGAAGCAAAGTCAAGCCTTGAGCAAATTGAAGACTTAGCCGGTATTAAAGTATCTAAAACTGATCAACCTGGAAATGATCTAGAGGAAACTTCTCCAGATAAACTTTTAAATTTTATTAGTGAATTGAGAATTTTAACTGAAAAAAGATCAAAGATTAAGGATAAATTACAAGAAGTTGATAACTCGCTTATTCAGTTACAAGAAAAAATTTATAAAGACAAAAAGATTTATGAGGACAAAATTGCTCATTTAGAATCCATTAATGAAATCTATGACCAATCTGCAAATTTAGTATCCAAAATTATAAGTGAGGACACAAAATATGAAAAGCTATAAAATTGCTTTCCTTAACTCAAAGGGTGGAGTTGGAAAATCAACCCTGTGTATTTTATCTGCATTAGGATTATCGCAAACAAGATTTTCAGGCAAAATTAAATTGATTGATACTGATAGTCAAAAAAGTTCAGTTTCTCTTTTAAATGAAATAACCTCCAAGATTGAACTAGATTACATTCCATTCAACCACACGTCTCCAAACTTAGGTGTCAGTCTTCTTGATCAAAAATTAAAGGCATTCACTAAAGATGAGGAAATTATTTTAGTTGACACTATGGCTCATCCTCCAAGACAGCTTGTAAATTGTATTATGCAATGTAATGCTATACTCATACCTTGTAATTTAAGTGAAATTGAGATCAGGGCTACTATTGAATTTATAAAAACACTTGATGGCTTAAAAAATCTTCAAGGTGGAGCAAGCTCCCCTCATTTAGTTATAATACCAAATAAAGTTCCTCATAACCAAGTCCATTTAGGTCAATTGACGAACGAACTTTCGGAGATTGATGTGATTATTGGTCCTACCATATCAGATTTAGCCGTTTTAAAAAATGATTTGACGAATCTGCCAGCTAAGATCTCAAAATTGCCTAAAAAGTTTAAAAATCAATATAACGGCTTCAGAGATTTTATATACAAGGCACTTGTAAAAAGAGAGATAGACAAATTAATAAATAATTCAGATATTGAAGAAAATAAAACAGAAAACGTAATTCCAATCTCAAAAAAATTATAATCACTACCTTTATAAGTTGTGAATAAATAATTCATTTGACTTGTCTCTAAAATAACTCTCAACTCAAAAGTGTGAAATACTACTATTTTGGGAGGAATACATGGCTAGATTACAATCTTTTAATTTTCAAAAATGGATTGATGAAAATCAACAGTATTTAAAGCCTCCAGTTGGTAATCAAAAAGTCTTTAAGGAGGCTGATTTGATGGTGACAGTTGTTGGAGGTCCTAATAAAAGAACAGACTATCATGATGATCCAGTTGAAGAGTTTTTTTATCAATTAAAGGGAGATATTTTACTCAAATTATATGATGGTAAAGAATTCTACGATGTTCCAATCAGAGAGGGTGATATATTTTTGTTACCAGCTCATGTAAGACATTCGCCACAGCGTCCACAGGAAGGCTCAATAGGCTTAGTGATTGAACCAGCAAGACCAGAAGGGTTGTTAGATGCACTTGAGTGGTATTGCTTTAAGTGTGGTAATTTAGTTTTCAGAGATGAAATAGACTTAGTTTCAATAGTTGACGATTTTCCGCCAATATATCAAAAATTTTATGATTCTCTGGAATTGAGAACCTGTAAGTGTTGTGGTGAGGTGCATCCTGGAAAAGAGCCACCACCTGATTGGGTTCAACTTAATTGATTTTATGAAATATAAAAAAAAAGATGCTAAGGAATATGCTTTTCAGAATATGAAAGGTATTTGGGCAGCAGCTCTCAATCCTTTTAGTAATGATTTTTCATTAGATGAAAAGGGTTTAAGATCTAATTTTAGGCATTGGATAGATGACTTAGAAATAGATGGCTTTTTTATTTCAGGAAAGCAGGGGGAATTTTTCTCAATGTCTTTGGAAGAAAGAAAAAAAAGCTTTTTAATAGCAGTTGAGGAGTGTGATGGAAAAGCTCAGACTATTGTATCTTGCTCTGACCAAAATTTTGATACTGTAATGGAATTAGCAAAATATGCTGAAAATATTGGTGCAGATTATATAGTCGTACACGCGCCGATATTAAATTTTGTTTCTGATAGAAAGGAAGTTTTGAAAAACTATTACTCAGAGCTTTCTTCTAGGCTAAATATTGGTATTGCGATGTGGAGCCATCAAGATTCAGGTTACCTTATGGAACCAGAGTTATGTAATGAAATTGCAAATCTAGAAAATATAGTAGCCATCAAATACTCTGTTCCAAGAGAAATGTATAAACGTCTAACGCAATTAGCAAATGATAGAATTATTGTGAGTACTGCATCAGAAAATGATTGGCACCAAAACATACAAGAATTAAATTGGAAACTTTATCTTTGCTCTTCTCCTCCTTTTTTACTTCAAACTAAGAATGACAAAAGGATGAAAAAATATACAGATTTAGCATTTAGAAAAGATTTTGAGAATTCAAAACTTGTCTGCGATAGTTTAGATACTGTTCGACAAGCATTTCATTCTTCAAAACCTCAAGGCAAACCTCACGCTCATCAGAAATACTGGCAGGAACTTCTTGGTCAAGTTGGTGGAAGAACGAGGTTTCCTAACCTTGAATTGACAAATGATGAGAAGAAAAAAATTAATAAAGCCTTTGAAGCAAGCGGATTAATAAAATGAAAAGTATTTTTAGTGTCCTTTAAAAATAAAAATTGGGGTCAAAATAAATATTTTGATGTTGGTGAGCTAAACTGGAAGAAATTTTCCTTATCTGAAAGAGATACAGAATACTCTCCAAGTTCAGTAATTGATGGAAATTATCAACCTTTCATTAAGAAATATGCAAGTGAGAGTGAGGTTGCGCGGACTGTTGTTCAATCGAAAATTCATCAATACGGCAATAAAACAAATCAAGTTATTGAAATAACTACCTTTGAAAAATCAGATAATGAATTAAAACCACTTTTAGTATTTATTCATGGGGGTTATTGGCAGGAGCTCTCGATTAAAGAGTCCTTTTCCCCATCAATTGAAGCTGTCAAAAATGATATTGGTTATGCTGCAATTGAGTATTCACTTGCTCCCAATGTTTCTGTTAGTGAAATAGTTGATGAGTGTAAAGATGCAATTGATTGGATTTTTACAAACGCGGCTGATTTAGGTTATGACCATAAAAAAATTATTTTATCTGGAAGTTCTGCAGGTGCGCATCTTGTTGCAATGTGTCTACTTAAAATAAATAAATTCAGTCCCAAAGGAGCAGTTTTAGTATCGGGTATATATAATATTGAGCCGTTAATTGGGACTTCAATAGATGAAGCTCTTTCTTTAACTAACAGTCAAGCATATGAAAATAGTCCTATTAATTTTAGTTTGGAAAATTTTCCCCCAACTATTGTTACCTGGGGAGAAAATGAAACAGAACAATTTAAAAAACAAAGTAAAATACTTGTTAATAAATTGATTGATGAAGGTGTTCCTGTTAGATCAATGGAGATAAAAGATAAAAATCATTTTGATGTCATTTTAGATTTAGCTGATTTAAGCAAAGAACTTGGCTGTGAATTAAAAATGTTATTAGACAAATAAAGTTCAAACTATGCCTAAATATAAACCAAAATTTCCTAAAATTGTTGATATTCAAAAAGTAAATGCGTCTCCTTATCCAAGAAAAATGGATGTATCCACAGATCAAAGTCGTTACAATACGTCTAAACAGACTTATGGTAATCCTCTTACTGACTATCAAGGGGAATCAAACCCATATATAGATTATCAAAGTGTAGACCTACTTCTGTCTCTCCAACACCCAAGATCTGACGGCTATGATGAAATGTGTTTTTATATAATAGGCCAGGTTAAAGAAGTATTGTACAAAGGGCTTCACTTTGAGTTATTTAATGCAAGGGAACAAATAAAAGAAAATAATATTGACAACGCTATTGTTATACTTGAACGAGCTATTTGCTTTGTAAAATATATTGCGGATACTTGGAATGTGTTATCAACTATAAAACCTGAAGGGTTTAATGAATTTAGAGATTTTTTAGGTACCGCATCTGGCCAATTATCATTCATGTACCGTCACGTTGAATTTATATTAGGTAATAAAAGTCTTAAGATGGCATTAGCTCATAAAAATGTACCACACGTATGGCCTGAAATTAAAAAATCTCTTGAAACCCCAAGTCTTTACGACGAAATAATTTTTCACCTTGATAGACAAGGATTTAAATTATCTAAACAAGCTTTAGAAAGAGATTGGACACAAACTTATAAAAGTGAAAATTCTGTTAAAGACGCATGGCTATCGATTTATAAAACTGCATCAAGTGATAATGTTCAATATAAATTAGCTGAAACATTAATATCTTTTGATGAGCAATTTTCAATTTATCGTTGGAGACATTTTACATTAGTAAAAAAAATAATCGGTTATAAATCAGGAACTGGAGGGTCCTCTGGTGTAGAGTGGTTAGAAAAAGTAACAAAGCATCATTTTTTTCCAGAATTATGGGAATTAAGAAATGATTTATAAATGGAAAAAACTATGAGTAATTTTTCTAATTTTAAAAATTTATTTTCAATACCTAATGAAACTATTTACTTATGTGGTAACTCATTAGGCCCACCATTAAAGTCAATGGGAAATGCTGTAAATAAATTTCTAGAAGATGAATGGGGGCAAGAACTTGTCAAAGGTTGGAATTCCAAAGGCTGGTTTTCTCAAGCTAAATCTATTGGCAATCAATTATCAACAATTTTAGGGGCTCAAGAAGATACAATTATTGTAGGAGACACTCTCTCAACGCAAGTTTTTCAAGCGTTAACATGTGCTTTGAAACTAAATAGTAATCGAAAATATATATTAACTGATAGTGGCAATTTTCCTGCTGATATTTACATTGCTCAGGGTCTTCTAAAAATTTTTGATGGTAAATATGAAATTAAAATAGTTGATCCTGAAAATATAATAGAGGCTATTGATGAAGAGGTTGCTGTTGTTATGCTAACAGAAGCAGACTACAGAACGAGTAGGCTTCATGACATGAAAAAAATAACTGAGATTGCTCACAATAATGGTGCCTTAACAGTATGGGATTTAGCTCACAGTGCTGGCGCTGTGCCTATCAATTTAGAAAATGCAAAAGCTGATTTTGCTGTTGGCTGTACTTATAAATATTTAAATGGTGGACCTGGTTCGCCTGCTTTTATATATGTTTCACCAAATCATTTAAACTCAATTGAACCAGCTCTATTTGGATGGCATGGTCATATAGCACCGTTTGATTTCAGTTTAGATTATGAAGCCTCTAAAGATATTGATAAAATGAGAATTGGCTCTCCCTCAATTATTTCCTTTGCTTCATTAAAGCATGCACTTGATATTTGGGATGATATCGATTTACAGGAATTACGACTTCGTTCTATAGAACTATCTGAGTTATTTATCTCTGAAATAGAAAAATTATCTCTAAATTTTACTTTAGCTTGCCCTAGAGATCCTCAATTAAGAGGAAGTCAAGTTTCCTTTAGAGTTGAAAATGGTTATGAACTTATGCAAGCCCTCATAGAAAAAAAATTGATAGGTGATTTCAGAGCTCCTAATCTAATACGATTTGGTATTTCACCTCTATACTTAGATGAGGCAGACATTATGAAAGCTATTAAAATAATTGAAGAAGTATCAACTCAAGGTCTTTGGAAAAAATTTAAAAATTCAAATAGAAAAACTGTGACTTAGAAGACAATTTATTATGTTTATTAAAAAAAACCTTAAATATGAAAAAATATCACTTCCTGATAAAATTTCTTTGTCTGATAAGGAAATGGATACTTCGATAGATAAGTTTAAAGAATATATGCTTAAAAGGCATACTGTACGTGACTTTTCAAATAGAGAAGTTGATTTTGATATTATTAAAAAAGCAATTCAAATAGCTGGCTCGGCACCGAGTGGCGCTAATCATCAACCATGGCATTTTACAGCGATATCAAACCCGGATGTTAAGAAGAAAATTAGAAGAGCTGCAGAAATTGAGGAAGAAAAGTTTTATTCTGGAGGAGCAAGTGATGAATGGATTAAAGCTCTCGAGCCGATTGGAACAAATGCAAATAAACCGCATTTAGAAATTGCACCTTGGCTAATAATCATTTTTGCAGAAAGGTTCGGAACTTTCGATGATGGAAGTAAATATAAAAATTACTATGTTCCAGAAAGTGTTGGAATTGCAACAGGCTTTTTAATCACAGCGCTTCATAAAGCAGGCCTATCAGTTTTAACTCACACACCTAATCCAATGACCTTTTTAAATAATCTTTGTGGCAGGCCTAAAAGTAATAAACCAGTTATGATATTGACTGTTGGTCATGCCTCAGATGAAGCAACGATACCTAAGGTTGCCAAAATGAAAAAAGATATTAGTGAAATCTTATCAATTTTAAAATAAATAGTTTCGGTAATGATTTAATTATACCGCCTTTGTTTCTAGCCTTGAGGAAAGAGGTACTTCCTTTACTGGTAAGTGTATGATTGCTGAGAAAGCTCCTACTCCAATACCAATCCACCAAACCAAGTTATAATTTCCAAATGAATCATAGAGAGTTCCACCAAGCCAGATACCAACAAATGAACCAATCTGATGTGAAAGAAAAATTATTCCATACAGTGTTCCCATATACTGCATCCCATATATATAGCCAATCACTCCTGAAGTTAAGGGTACAGTCGCTAACCACAATCCACCCATTACTATTGAAAAGACTATTACACTTTCAACTGTCATTGGAAACATAATGAAAGCAATGGAAGCAAGTGTCCGCCCAAGATAAATTATTGACAATAAATATTTTTTAGTAAAATTTTTTCCTAAATATCCCGCAGTAATAGCTCCAATAATATTAAACAGTCCTATAACAGCTATTGAAAAAGCTCCCAAAGAGGAAGTTGAACTTACTCCAAGAGATCTCACTATGCTATTGGGCGGTATTGTCGCACAGGTTTCCGTAATGAAAGCTGGGAAATGCGCAGTTATAAAACCAAGTTGAAATCCACATGAAAAGAAACCTAAAAATAGCATAGAAAAAGTTGGGTCTTTTATAGCTTTATATAAGACGTCTGACAGGTTCTCTTTTATATCTAAATTAGTTGTTTTCTCTTTTGGTTGAATTGCTAAAAGACATAATATTGTTGCAAATATAATTATAGCCAAAACAACCATTACTGAAGACCAAGTCATTGTAGTTAAAAGTGCACTTGTAAGAGGTGGTCCCACAACTTGACCTGCAGAACCTGCAGCTGTTGTAATTCCAAGTACCAGAGATCTTTTTTCTGGAGAAACAGATCTACCCACCACAGCAAGTATAGGTCCAAAACCAGTTCCAGCAATTCCACAGCCTATTATTATATTTAGCATTTGATGTGCTTCAGGAGTTACTGCGTTACTGCTAATCAGCAAACCAATTGTATATAATAAAATACCTAATAGTATAGCCTTTCTATCTCCAAATTTTTCAGCAAGAGCACCAAAAAATGGAGTTGCGATACCCCATGCCAAATTTTGAATAGCAATAGCCATAGAAAACTCTGCCCTAGGCCATAAAAACTCATCTGCAATTGGTATTTGAAATAACCCAAAGGATGATCTAATAGCAAAACTTATGAGTAAAATTAAACTACCGCCAATAACTACAGGTGTAAAAATTGAACTTTTTGTTTCCATAAATAAGGACTTATAAAATTGGTTATTAGACAAATAAAAAATATGTGTATTTTTTACTATAGAAAAAATTTTAAAGCCATAAATTAAAATTAAAAATTTATAAATTAGTTAGTAATTTTTTTTTTAATTTTAATTATCTTGTATTAGATCTAAATATCTAATATCTACAAATAAATCCTGATTATAAAGTATAAAATTATGTCATTAAGAGTTGGAATAAATGGTTTTGGGCGAATAGGCAGGAATGTTCTAAGAGCAATTGTTGAATCAAAAAGAAAAGACATTGAAGTCGTGGCCATTAATAATAGATCTTCTTTGGAAGTATGTGCTCATCTATTAAAATATGACTCTGTACACGGAACCTTCCCTTATGAAATCAATACAAGCGAAAATAATCTTCACGTTGGAAATAAAAAGATTTTTGTTTCAAACGAGACTACCATTGATGGAATTCGTTGGGATAAAAGTAATGTGGATTTAGTTATGGAATGCACAGGAAAGTTTAATAACGCTGAAGAATGCCAAAAGCATATTAATGGAGGTGCAAGCAAAGTGTTGATTTCAGCACCAGCTAAAGACGCGGATTTGACTGTTGTTTATGGCGTGAATGACGAGAAAATAAACTCTAGTCATAATATAATATCCAATGCATCATGCACTACCAACTGCTTGGCGCCTATTGCTAAAGTTTTAAATGATAATTTTGGAATTGAGGAAGGCTTCATGACAACCGTTCATAGTTACACCGGAGATCAGCCTACAATTGATAGGGACCATAAAGATGTATACCGAGCCAGAGCTGCAGCTGTAAATATGATACCAACTTCAACTGGAGCAGCTGAAGCAGTTGGTAAAGTTCTTCCTGAATTAAGTGGGAAACTCAGTGGAGTAGCAGTACGTGTTCCAACATCAAATGTTTCTATGATTGACCTCACGTTTACTTCAAAAAGACACACTAACTCAGATGAAGTTAACGAAGCTGTAAGACAAGCTGTAAATAATATTAAATTAAAAAACGTCTTAAGTTACACAGATGAAAAATTAGTTTCTACCGATTTTTTTCATAACCCGCATTCTTCAATATTTCATACTGACCAGACATTTGTAACGGGTAGCAAATTGGTTAGAATTTTATCATGGTATGATAATGAATGGGGTTTTTCGAACAGAATGGCTGATACCGCTGTTGAGATTTCAAAACACTTATAATTTTTTCATAGTAAATTTGTTATAAACATTCATAAAGTATCTAGTTGGTATAATGGTAACGTATTTAGAAGGATGATCGCAATTAGGTATTATTGAAAAACTATTTTTATTTGTTTCATTTGATGTTCCTATTAAACTTATTGGGTCCATTTTAAGGTTTTTTAAAGAGTATTTAAGTCCGGAGCTATCTAAAAATATTTGATTTGAAAGAGGCCAGATGGATAATCTTGTGCCAACTGGCATATTACAAGACCACTCTCCTTTTACCCAAATAACGGTATCAAGTTCACCAACTAAAATTATTGCATTAGCTGAATTATTCTTGCAAATAGCTGTTAATGATGCAAGTGAATGGTCTAGTCTTAAATCTAAAAATCCAAAGCCTATGAAAACCTCAGCGCTAACTTGAGAAAAACATTTTTCTAAATCCGTGGAATTTTGATCAGAAATAGGAATGCTCTCAATATCTGGGTTTTTTAATATTCGTTCATCAATTGAATCCATATCCCCAATTACAGCTTTAAAATCGATTTTTTCACTTACTAAAATATTAGCGCCGCTATCTGCAGCAAAAATAGGATGTAAGTGTGAAATAGGTTTTAATAATTTTAAAGATACTTTACTGCCACCGACTAAAATAACAGTTTCATTATAAATAAAATTTTTCATACTAAATTATACTTGCCATATATAATTTTTTATAGTTATATTTTTTTAACTCTTGGGGTGCTTATAAAGCTGAGAAAAACCCATTGAACCTGAACTAGTTAGAACTGGCGTAGGAAAGAGGAATAGTAATTCTATTAATTCCATTATCCTTTTCTAGTTGCTAACCAAAAAATTTTTGGAGCATCAAATGAAAAATATTTTCTTATCTGTAATTTTAATTTTATCAAATTTTATTTTTACTCAATTTGCAGTGGCAAATCAAAAAAAACTTGTAGTTTATACCTATGAGAGTTTTGTCTCAGATTGGGGACCTGGTCCTAAAATTGAAGAAGAATTTGAAAATGTTTGTAACTGTGATTTAGAATTTATTGGTATAGATTCATCTATTGGTATTTTAGGTCGAATAAAACTTGAGGGTGATGAAACAAATGCTGATATAATTTTAGGTTTAGATACAAACCTCCTAACTGCAGCAAAAAATACTAATTTATTAGAAAAACATAAAGTACAAATATCAGACTTAAATCTACCAATTAGTTGGAGTGATGAATTTTTTATTCCTTTTGATTGGGGGCATTTTTCTTTTGTATATAATTCAGAAAGTTTAAAAGAACCTCCAAAAAGTTTTGATGAACTTGCAAGTGAAGAAAATTCTCTGAAGATAATTATTCAAGACCCTAGAACATCAACGCCAGGCCTTGGTCTAGTTTTATGGGTGAAATCAATTTTCAATGAGGAGGCAAAAGGAATTTGGGAGAAACTTTCACCAAAAATAGTAACTGTAACAAAAGGATGGTCTGAAGCGTACGGTTTATTTTTAGAAGGAGAAGCTGATATGGTATTATCATATACAACTTCACCTGCGTACCACATAATGGCTGAGGATGAAAAAAAGTATAAAGCTGCTATTTTTGATGATGGCCATTACCTCCAAGTTGAAGTGGCAGCAATTACCAAAAAAGGGTCAAAATCAAAACTATCCTTTGATTTTATGAATTTCATTTTAAGTGAAAAATTTCAAAGTGTAATACCAACTACAAATTGGATGTTTCCAGTAACAAATATTAAACTTCCTGAAACCTTTGAAAATTTAAATAAACCAAGCAAGGCTCTTCTGATGAATTCTGATGATATTGAAAATAATAGGAAAAAATGGATAAGTGAGTGGCGCAGAGCTTTAGTGAAATAACATATAAATATAACAATAGAGTTATAGATAACATTGGCTTATCTGTAACTCTACTATTACTATTGGTAATTATTTGTTCAATACTATCTCTTCTTATAAGTGGCTTTAAAAGTGATGATAGTTATTTAACTATTCATGATATTTTAGAAATTTTAAAATTCACATTTCTTCAATCATTTCTTTCTGTTTTATCTTCATTGTTACTGGGGATATATGTTGCTAAGATTTTGATAAAAATTAAGTCTAGCTTCATTAAAACTGTTTTACTTTCATTAAGTTCTGTAGCTTTTGTGATACCAACTGTAGTTGCAGGTATAGGAATAATAAAAGTATGGGGAGGAAACGGATTATTGGGTTTAATTGAGTTTTTCTTTGGGTTTAATGATAATGAATTATTTCTATTTGGATTATTTGGAATTTTATTAGCACATATCTTTTTTAATGCACCTTTGTTTTTAAGAGTTTTTTATAGTTGCCTAGATTCTATTCCAGAAAATTATCTGAAAAACTCTACGCAATTAAATTTAAACGGCTTAAATTATTTTAAAGTAATTGAATGGCCATTTATAAAACCAGTTTTACCATTGTTAACTGGTATCGTTTTTTTACAATGCTTTACATCATTCTCTCTTATCCTAATGCTGGGAGGTGGGCCGTCATCCAGCACTCTTGAAGTTGCAATTTATACAGCTGTAAGATACGACTTTGATTTACAGTCAGCAGCAATACTAGCAATTTTCCAATTATTTATCTGTCTTGTTATATTAATTATTTTAGACAATTTTCAAAAAAATAAAATATCAAATATACAAATTGAAATAATTTCTAAAAATTATACGAACAGATCAAGTAAAAATTTTTTAGAGAAATTTTTTAATGTAATTTTTCTCTTAGTTTATTTTATATTAGTTTTATCACCACTAATTTTACTTATTATTTCTGGAATAAATCTTGAGATAGTTAATATTTTAAAAAGCCCTAGGACATTAGAAGTTTTTACAAACAGCATGGCTATAGCTTTGGTATCCTCATTTATTACCGTTTTGGTATCTTGGTCTATTTGTGAAGCAAGAACCAATTTAATTATTAAAAGTGAATTAGGTTATAATAAGTTAGTAATACTAAAATTTTTTAACTTAAGTATTTTAATGTATTTAGCTGTACCTTCTATAGTTATGGGAACAGGTTTATTTATTATTTTAAAAGGGATGGTTAGCTATAATTATTTCCCAATAATTATTTTAATTTTCTCTAATGTGATGTTGTGTTTGCCATTTACTGTTAATATAATTCAATCAAAATCTATTTTTTTAAGGAGAAAGCATGATCTATTATGCGCGTCTCTTGGAATTGACGGCATTAATAGATTTTTGAACATTGATTTTCCTTCATTGCGGCATGTTTTTGGGTTTTCATTGGGTATTTCAGCTTGTTTATCTTTAGGTGATTTGAGCGTTATAGCATTATTTGGAAGTGAAAATTTTCAAACTATTCCATGGTTAATATTTCAATATATGTCCTCTTATAAAATTGATGAAGCTTCTTCAGTTTCAACCCTACTAATAGCGCTATGCTTTATAATTTTTTATTTCTTCTCAAGGTATGTTGGGGGAAAAGATGCTTAATATTAAAAATATTAAATTCAGTTGGTCAGATGATGAAAAGTTTGAATTTGATTTAAATGTTCAAAAGGGAGAAGCTGTAACTATTGAAGGCCCAAGTGGATAGGTAAAAGCACTCTTATTAACTTAATTGCTGGTTTTTTGAAACCTGAGAGTGGTAAAATATTTTGGTGTGATGAAAGAATTGATATCTTGGAACCATATAAAAGACCAACTTCAACTATTTTTCAAAATGATAATCTCTTTGAACATTTATCATGCTACGAGAATGTCTGTTTAGGTGTTTCGCCAAATGGAAAAATTTCTTTGGAAAATGGTACAACTATAGATTATTTATTTAATGAGTTAGGAATTTATAAAATTAAAGACAGAATGCCTAGAGAAATTTCTGGAGGCCAAGAGGCAAGAGTTTCAATAGTTAGAGCATTATTGACAAATAAACCTATTCTTTTACTAGATGAACCAGTGAGCTCATTAGATCAGAATACACGGGAAGAAACTTTAAATGTTATTAAAAATACTTCCATTAAACATAATCTAACATTGATGATTGTAAGTCATCATAAAGATGACAGAAAAATGCTGAATGCAAGAAAAATTAAATTAGGCTAATTAATTTTTAATTTTTTACCAAATAATTCCAATCTATGATCAACAAGCTCATATCCCATTTTAATGGCTATTCTTTCTTTGAGTTGTTCTAGTTCATCATCAATAAATTCTATTACTTCACCAGTTTCTACATCTATTAGATGCTCATGATGTTTGCCTGATTCTTCGTATCTTGCTCTTCCATCACCAAATTCATGTTTTTCAATAAAATTGGCATCTTCTAAAAGTTTAACAGTCCTATAGACCGTTGCTATCGAGACAGATTCGTCAATTTCTAATGCTCTTCTATATAGTTCATCAACATCAGGATGGTCTTCAGATTTCTCAAGAATTGAAATTACTGCTTCTCTTTGAGCAGTCAACTTCAAGCCTCTCTCTTGACATTTTTTTAATAGTTTACCCATACATATTAAAAATTAAAATTTGATAATTGAAAAAATCATATATTATTCTTATTAGTTTTTTTTTTAAAATCAAAATAAAATAGTTAGTTTTTAATTATTATTAAACTTTATTCAAAATTTATTGCGTTGAATTAAAGTATAGAATGTTTAAAGATAATGGATATAAAAAATTAAGAGTTATGCATGAAGAATGAAAGCCCTGACATACTAGATTTATTAAAAGATATACTTTCGGCTTTGATGGTTTTGTCTGTTATTCCAATTGCTTGGGATAAAGTAAGTGAAACACCTCCAGAGTTTGAAAGGTCTTTCTGGGCTTTTCCAATTGTAGGATTTATACTGGGTTTTATTTCTGGTATCATTTTTTTAATTTCATATTACTTAAATTTACCGATAATTATATCAGTACCCTTAGCTGTAATGGCAGGAATGATTATTACAGGTGGCCTCCACGAAGAAGGCTTTGCTGCAACAGTGCAGGCTTTTAAATCAGGCAAAGACAAAAAGCAAATTTTAGAGTTATTGAAAAACCCTAATACCAATATTTATGGTTCTTTATTTTTAGTTATTTTAGTTATTCTGAAAATAAGTTCACTAGTATCATTAGGAATTGCAAGCCATTGGTATGTTTTTTCAGCTATAATTGTATCTTCTACTATTGGTAGGTCAATGCTTGTTTTTTTAAGATCAATTTCCAGTCAAATTTCAAAGAATTTTAAGGATAGTGATGAAACACAAAATGATGCGAGTGTATTATGGTCTTCACTAGGAATTTCATTTTTAATTACGATTATTTTTTCACCTTTTTGGGTTGCTATTGTAGGTTATACAGTTTGTATAATTCAATCCTATCTAATTATGGCTTATACAAATAGAAAAATTGGAGGAGTTACAGGAGGTGTCCTTGGAGCAAATGAACAAATTTCTGAAATTTTATTTTTATTAGTTTTTTGCTCTTTATATGCCTCAGTTTAACTTATAATATTTTGCTTAAGCTTTTTATTTTCTAGAAAACTAAATTTTATATTTATCTAATCTCAACAATCAATTATAAAAATATTTATGAGTGCTAACAAAGAAAATATTCTGATCATTGGTTCAGGATCAGCAGGTTTAACTGCAGCTATTTACGCATCAAGAGCAGGTTTCAAGCCTTTAGTATTAACTGGTATTCAACCAGGTGGGCAATTAACAATAACAACTGATGTTGAAAATTATCCTGGCTATGAGGATGTTATTCAAGGCCCTTGGCTAATGGAGCAAATGCAAAAACAAGCAGAAAATGTTGGTGCTAGGATTGAGTTTGATTTAATGACAAACATTGATACTGAAAACTGGCCCTTTAATATAACAACTGATTCTGGTAAGGAAATAATAGCTGAAACAATAATTATAGCTACAGGAGCTCAAGCAAGATGGCTTGGTCTTGAAAGTGAAGAAAAATATAATGGAAAGGGTGTATCAGCTTGTGCAACTTGTGATGGTTTCTTTTTTAAAAACAAAAACGTTGCTGTTATAGGTGGTGGTAATACTGCTGTTGAAGAGGCCCTATATTTATCTAATCTTTGTAAAAAAGTAACTTTAATTCATAGAAGAAATGAATTACGGGCTGAAAAAATTTTACAGTCAAGATTGATTAATAAGTCAAATGTTGAAATTTTGTGGGAAAAAAAAGTTGAAGAGTTTTTAGGAGATGGATTAGGCGTTAATGGTTTAAAGTTAAGTTCAACCAAAGACACCTCCTCATCAGAAATTGAAGTTGATGGTGTTTTTGTTGCTATTGGACATGATCCCTCAACAGCTGTATTTAAAGATAAAATTAAACTAGATAAAGACAATTACGTCATTACTGATAAAGGTGGAACAAATACTTCAGTGCCTGGTATATTTGCTGCTGGAGATTGCGTGGATAAAATTTATCGACAAGCTGTTACTGCTGCAGGAATGGGCTGCATGGCAGCCCTAGATGCTGAAAAATGGCTAGCTGAAAAAAAATAATTTATGGGAAATAAATTATCTAGTTTTTTACTGATAATTGTAGCCTTTATATGGGGGACAGCTTTTGTAGCTCAAACTTCAGGCATGAAGTCAATGGGCCCCTTTACATTTACTGCTTTTAGACTTCTCATAGGTGGAATTGTTATTCTCCCTTTTAGTTGTTTCTATTTAAGGAAAAGTAATCATTTTGAACTAAAATCGATTATTTTGATAATTTTTATGAGCCTAGCTTTATTAGTTGGGGCACTCTTTCAACAGGTAGCATTGCTTTATACAAATGTAGCTAATGTTGCATTTCTAACTGCTTTATATGTTCCTATCGTCCCATTAATATATTTTTTATATTTAAAAAAACCAGTTTCAAAAAGTATTATTATTGCAGCCTCTCTATGTGTTTTAGGAGTATGGTTTCTTTCTGAAAATGACTTAGAATTTGGCAATTATGGTGATGTTTTATCAATAATAGGCGCTTTTTTCTGGTCTTTACATATCATTCTCATATCAAAGTCAACCCAAATGAAATTAGAGCCAGTTGTTACAGCAGCTTTCCACATATTCTTTGCTGGTTTGCTCTGCCTAATACTTGCCTTTTCATTAGAAAAACCTAATTATGTTGATGTGGGTTCGGGTGCTTTTGAGTTAATATATACAGGTGTATTTTCGATAGGATTAGGTTTTACTTTACAAACTATTGCACAAAAAAATTTCCCTCCCACAAATGTTGCAATAATACTGTCTTTGGAGAGTGTTTTTGCATCAATAGCTGCCTTAATATTACTGGGGCAAATTTTGAATACAAAATCTATTTTGGGATGCTCTTTGATTTTGTTTGGTGTTATACTATCTGAATATTATAGAGATCGTAAATTTATTTGAGGTTTAATTAGAAATGTTTAATTTTTTAAAAGAAATAGAGATTATCCAACCAGATGAAGCACTAAAGGGGAGAGCGTCATCTATTACAGGCTCAGAAAAGAGTTTCATTAATGGCAGACCGTTAAATGGACCATGGCCAGATAATTATGATTTTGCAATTTTTGGAATGGGCTGCTTTTGGGGAGCTGAAAGACTTTTTTGGGACATAGATGGCGTCTATGTTACATCTGTTGGTTACGCAGGTGGTTTCACTCCTAATCCTACATATGAAGAAGTTTGTTCTGGACAAACAGGACACGCTGAGGTCGTTCAAATAGTCTTTAGTCAAAATGACTGTTCATACAAAAGCTTATTAAAAGTTTTTTTTGAATCCCATGATCCAACCCAAGGAATGAGACAAGGTAATGACAGAGGCACACAATACAGATCAGCAATTATTTATAAAGATGAAAATCAATATAAAACTGCTCTTGGATTGAAAGATAGTTATAATACTAATCTGACGTCCAAAGGTTTTAATTGTGTAACAACAGAAATAAAATCATTTGATCACTATTATTTAGCAGAAAGTTACCACCAGCAATACCTATCTAAAAATCCCAATGGGTATTGTGGAATTCAAGGAACTGGAATTAAATGCTTATAATTAAGTTTATTTCTTGACCAAGCCTAATAGAATAACTATTATTCGAGGATTAATTGAAAGATGATAATATGAAAGTTGCAAATTCATTAAAAACTCTTAAGAACCGTGAAAGAAACTGTCAACTTGTGAGAAGACGTGGAAGAGTTTACGTAATAAATAAAAAGAACCCTAGATTCAAAGCTCGACAAGGTTAATTTTTATACTTTCACTAGATTATCTATATGAAGATATGATAAATAAAAGTATTAAAAATTCCATTAAATTATTATAAGAGAAATTAATTTATGTCTTTTGATCTTATTTTAATCGATGGGCATGTAATGACTGGATCCAATGATATCCCAACTTTAATGGATATTGGAATTAAAGACGGTAAAATTATATCAGTAGGTAAATTAAAAAATGAGTTATCACTTAAAACAGTTAACTGTTCTAATTTAGTAATTTTGCCAGGTGTAATCGATACACAAGTTCACTTTAGAGAACCTGGATTAACACATAAAGAAGATATAGAAACTGGAAGCAGGTCTGCTGTTTTGGGCGGTATAACAGCATTTTGTGAAATGCCAAATACAAATCCACTAACCACATCAGAATTTGCGCTTAGCAAAAAAATCAAAAAATCTGAAAAAGTATCTTGGTGTGACTATGCTTTTTTTGTAGGCGCTACTTCAAAAAATATTCCTAACTTAGATTTATATGAAAAACTACCTGGATGTGCTGGAGTAAAAATCTTTATGGGTTCTAGTACTGGGGAGCTATTAGTTCACGATGATGAAACGTTATTAAAAATTATGGAACATGGTTCAAGGCGTGTTGCAGTTCATGCTGAAGATGAGGAAAGACTGAAAGTTAGGTTTAAATTTTATAATAAATATAATGATGCAAGGTATCATCCTATTTGGAGGGATCCAAAATCTGCACTGTTAGCAACCAAGAGAATAATGGATATAGCTAACAAAGCTGATAGACCATTACACATATTACATATTTCATCAGCTCTGGAAATGAAACTTCTACAAAGGAAAAGTAGGCTAATCTCTGTCGAAGTTACACCCCAACATTTAACTCTTAATAGTCCAGAATGTTACAATAAACTTGGAACCTTTGCCCAAATGAACCCACCCATTAGGTCAAAGTACCATCAAAAAGAGTTGTGGAAAGGTATTAAAAATGGAACGGTAGACGTAATTGGTTCCGATCATGCTCCTCATACGATTGAGGAAAAGCAAAAAGACTATCCCAATAGTCCAAGTGGTATGCCTGGAGTGCAAACGATGTTGCCATTAATGTTAAATGAAGTATCAAAAAATAAAATTAAACTTTCTAAGCTAGTCTCACTTCTTTGCACTAGACCCGCTGAAATTTATAAAATGAAAAATAGAGGCAAAATTGAAGAAGGTTATTTAGCTTCATTGACTGTAATAGATTTGAATTTAATCAAATCCTTAAAGAAGAATGATATTAAAAGTCGATGTGCTTGGTCACCTTTTACTGATAAATTATTAAAAGGTTGGCCAGTTATGACTATCATAAATGGTGATATTGCTATGCAAAATCAAACCTTAACAAACAGGCCTAAAGTTCAAAAAATAATTTTTGAAAATTAAAACTACAATTTGTAGAAATCATTTCCTTTATCATCAATTATAATAAAAGCAGGGAAATTTTCAACTTCAATTTCCCAAACGGCCTCCATTCCTAGTTCGGGAAATTCTATTACTTTAATTTTTTTTATAGAATCAAGAGCAAGTTTTGCGGCAGCTCCACCAATGCTTCCTAAATAAAAACCACCGTATTTCTTACATGAATCACGCACCTGCTTTGATCGATTTCCCTTTGCTAGCATTATCATGGAACCACCTTCTTTTTGAAATCTTTCAACGTAATTATCCATTCTTCCTGCAGTAGTTGGGCCGAATGACCCTGATGCATATCCTTTAGGCGTTTTTGCAGGACCAGCATAATAAATTGCATTTTCTTTAAAATATTCTGGAAGTCCTTTACCATTATCCAACATTTCCAATAATTTTGCGTGAGCTGAATCGCGGGCAACTATTAATTTTCCTGATAATGAAACCTTAGTTTTGATTGGAAAATTGGATAATTTTTTTAAAGTATCTTTCATAGGAAGATCTAAATTTATTTTTATATTTGTATCTGTTAGAGTTGATGACTTAATATCTGGTAAAAACTTTGCAGGATTTTTTTCTAATTTTTCAATAAAAATACCTTCAGTATTAATTTTAGCTAAAATTTGTCTATCTGCAGAACACGATACCCCTATGCCTATTGGACATGAAGCACCATGTCTTGGCAAACGGATTACTCTAACATCATGACAAAAATATTTTCCGCCAAACTGAGCTCCAATACCCATTTCTTGTGTCATTTTAAGAATAATATTTTCCCACTCAAGGTCTCTCAGTGCTTGACCACTTTCATTTCCTTTAGAAGGCAATGTATCTAAGTATCTAATCGAAGCTAATTTGAGAGTTTTCATTGTAAATTCTGCTGACATCCCTCCAATAACAATTGCTAAATGATAAGGTGGGCATGCAGACGTACCAATATTTATTATTGCCTCATGAAGAAAGCTTTTAAGAGCATCACGGTTTAAAACAGATTTTGTTTTTTGATATAAAAATGATTTATTAGCAGACCCACCACCCTTTTGAACAAATGCAAATTTATATTCACTCCCTGTCGAGGAATATATTTCTATTTGAGCTGGTAAATTATTGTTTGTGTTAACTTCGTTGAACATATCAATTGGAGCCACTTGGCTATATCTTAAATTCTTGTTTTGGTAAGTATTATAAATACCTTTTGAAATAAGTTTAGCGTCATCTTGGCCTGTAAAAATATTTTCACCTTTGTATCCTAAAACGATTGCTGTTCCTGTGTCTTGGCACATTGGAAGGACCCCAGCTGCAGATATGTTAGCATTTTTAATCATTTCAAGCGCAACAAACTTGTCATTTTCAGATGCCTCTTTGTCAATTAGAATATTATTAAGTTGTTTAAGGTGAGATGGTCTTAATAAGTGAGAAACGTCAGCAAATGCTCTTTCAGTAAGATTACTAATTACTGAGGGCTCAATAAATAAAATTTTTTTATTATTAAACTTTTTTTGAGTTATTCCCTCACTTGAAATAAACTCATAATCTGTATCATCAATACCAAATTGAAAAAGTGAGCTATATTTGAAATCGCTCATATTTATTTTTTCTTTTTAAATTGATCAAAAGATATGACTTCACCAGTTTTTTTACTATCAGGCTCAATAGAACTATCTGAAATTTTATTTTCATTTTTATCTTTTGTATCTTTAGTTTCTTTGGGAAGTTTTGCATCTGATTGGTTTACACTTAAATTTACATCATTTTGTATCTCATCTTGCGAAGTGAACTGAAGTGAAAAATCAGTAGAAGGATCGGTGAATTGAGTAATAGAGTCATATCCTATAGATAGTTTCTCTTGTTTTCCATTAAAAGAGAGCTTCACAGAAAATTTATTTTCCCCAACTTCTAAATCCCAATATTGATGTTGTAATACTATTGTCATTGTGTTGGGGTGATTTTCCATAAAGCTATTTGGAATTATCACATTTTTATGTTTCGTTAGGAATGTTATAAAAAAATGATGGTCACCAATAGGTTCATTTTTCTCTAATGTATTCAGAACTATTTTCACAACACTCCTAAGAGCATCATCCACAAGTTGGTCATAGTTTATTAATTTATTATTAGTCACTTTAAATGTCTCAATTTTAGTTTTATTAAATTATTATTTTAAAAAATATTTTTATAGTTTTAGCAATATTTTTCTGCTTTTAGTGGAATGCTTCTGTTGCCAGGTGCATTCCAAACCCCGCCAAATTGAGCTCAATCAATTTGGACTTTATTTTGGTCTAGTTACTGCTTAGGCAGCAACTGCAACCGGAGCATAGTTGTCATTTGCAACTACTAAGTTAGTCCGATAACGGTGGTACAATACCGAGCGAAAGTTTTGTCTTTATTACACACGTCGATCCTATTTCGCCCCCATATTTTTTTTGGTGGAGGCGCCGGGTACCGCCCCCGGGTCCATAATGCCTATTTCACAATTCGTTTATCGCTATAGTTGTAATCAACAATAATAATATAAAACAAATTATTAGTTTACTGCAATAACAAAGACACTTAATATTTTATCATGAATTAATTGAAATCTTGATATGGAGTTATTGATTGCAGGTATACCTAGACTTACTCACGAATGTTATAAATAATGGTATTGAAAAACACGACCGCACTGGAACTGGGACTAGGTCTATTTTTGGATGGCAAATGCGTTTTGATCTATCAAAAGGTTTCCCATTATTAACTACTAAAAAACTTCATTTTAAATCTATTGCATATGAGTTACTATGGTTTATAAAAGGCGATACAAATATACAATACCTAAATAGGCATGGTATAAGTATTTGGGATGAGTGGGCAGATCAGAATGGAGACTTAGGTCCAGTATATGGTCAACAATGGAGATCCTGGCCTACTGGTGGTGGTGGTTCAATTGATCAATTAATGAATGTTATAGAACAAATAAAAACCAACCCTAATTCTCGAAGGATGATTGTATCCGCATGGAACCCAGAATATGTATCTCAAATGGCTTTACCACCATGCCATTGTTTGTTTCAGTTCTATGTAGCAAATGGAAAACTATCCTGTCAGCTTTATCAAAGAAGTGCTGATATTTTTTTAGGAGTTCCTTTTAATATCCCATCATATGCACTTTTGACTGAAATGATTGCAAAGACATGTGATCTTAAGGTGGGAGATTTTATTATAACTTTAGGAGATGCTCATTTGTATAGTAATCATATTGATCAAGCGAATTTACAGATTAAAAGAAACCCTAAAAGTCTTCCTTTATTAAAAATTAAAAAAGGTAAAAACTTAGAAGATTACCTATACGAAGATTTTGAAATCCTAGATTATAACCCTGATCCTCATATACCCGGAAAAGTTGCAGTTTAGTGAGTTCAGAACTGAAAATTAGTGCAATTGTAGCTTCGGCTAAAAATAGAGTAATTGGAGATGGTGAAAATTTACTTTGGAAAATCTCAGAAGATTTTAAAAGATTAAAAAAACTAACGATGGGTTGCCCACTGATTATGGGTAGAAAGACTTGGGATAGTATAGGAAAACCACTTCCCGGCAGAGCTAATATTGTTTTGACTAGAAATATAAATTGGCACAAAGAAGCTGCGATCAAAGCTAAATCAATAGATGAAGCCATTGAAATTGCTAAAAACTGGTTAGTAAGAAATGGATCAAGTAAAAAAGAAATATTTATTTTTGGTGGAATGGAAATCTATAAACTTGGTTTGGAATACTGTAATTATATTTATTTAACTGAGGTAGATTTGCGCCCAAAGAGCAATTACAAATTTCCTAAAATTGATCATAAAAAATGGGAACTAATTTTTGAGTCAGAACAACAGGAAAATATAGAAAAATTAAAATTTAGATATCTTACTTATAAAAAAATCAATCAAAAATAATTTTAGGCCCAGAAGTTTTTATGTTTGAAACTTTTGAGACAATATTTTTTGCAATCAACTTATATTGCTCTGACTGAGGAGTATTACTATTTGTTTCCGTAATTGGTTTTCCTTGATCACTAGTTAGCCTAATCTCAGTATCAAGTGGAATAGCTCCCAAGAAATCAACTCCCAACCTTACAGCTTCTTTTTGTGCGCCGCCATTTCCAAAGATATTTGTTTGTTCATTGCAAGACGGACATATAAAGTAGCTCATATTTTCTATTATTCCAAGAACAGGAATGTCTACTTTGCGAAACATGTTTAGTCCTTTTCTTGCATCAATTAGAGCTAAATCTTGGGGTGTTGACACAATAACAGAACCATTCACGTTCGCTTTCTGAGAAAGAGAAAGCTGAATATCCCCAGTACCTGGTGGCAAATCAATAATTAAATAGTCTAAATCTTTCCATGCTACTTGAGTTAGCAATTGAGTAAAAGCACTTATTACCATTGGTCCTCGCCAAATAGTTGGGCTTTCTTCTGCGACTAAAAAACCTATTGACATAACTTGAAGACCAAAAGCTTCAATTGGTATTAACATTTTCCCGTCGCTTTGTGGTTTTTGAGTAGAACCTACTAATTTAGGAATTGATGGCCCATATATATCAGCATCTAAAATTCCTACATTAAATCCTAAATTTTTTATGCTAATAGCTAAATTAATAGATGTTGTAGATTTCCCCACACCTCCTTTACCACTTGCAACTGCTATTATTTTATCTATACCCGGAATTGATTTTTCATTCTCATTATTTTCTTCTGGGTTTCTTTTAGGTAAATTTTTGTGAGAAGTAAGAATAACAGCTACAGAATTTATATCTGGCAATTTTAAAACGGTTTCCTCAGCTATTTTTGATATTCTATCAGCGTATTTTTTAAATACATCCTCGATTTCTAGTGAAAATTGAATATTTCCATTATTAAAATTTATTCCAGAAATTTTATTTCTATCTAATTTAAAGTTTTCTAAATCTTCAATTTTTATTTTTTCTAAAGTTAAAAAAATTTTTTCTTTTAAATTTTCATCCATAAATTTAAACTTTTACACCCTTGAAAATTATTATTTAGTCCATATCTTACTAATAATTAATATAAGTTAAAATTTTTACAATTATTAATTGTATAACACTACTTTTGTACAAAGGAAAATTAAATGGCTTTTAATGATAAATCTGGTGGTCCCTGGGGAAGTGGATCAAGTCAAAATAATGGCGGATCTGGTGGAAATAATCCTTGGGGTGGAGGAAGCAACCAAAATAATAATCCTGATTTAGATGATATACTTAAAACTATCAGAGAAAGATTTAAAAGATTTTATCCTTCAGGTCCTAATGGGAATAGATTTTTACTTTTAATTGTATTTATTATTTTCGTTATCTGGCTGTTATCTGGTTTTTACAGTGTTGGTACACAGCAACAAGGTGTTGTTTTAAGGTTTGGTGACTATTTGAGAACAACCCAACCAGGTCTTCATTACCATTTACCCAGTCCTATAGAGAGTGTTCTATTACCTCAAGTTACGAGTGTTAATAGAATTGATATTGGATTTAGAACATTAGATGGTAATTCTAATGCTAGAAGAGATGTTTCAAGCGAGTCAAAGATGATTACTGGCGATGAGAATATTGTAGACATTGACTTTAGAGTTATGTGGAAAATCTCACTTGCAGAAGACTTTTTATTCAACCTTCAGGATCCAGAGGAAACTGTAAAAGTTGCTGCAGAATCAGTTATGAGGGGCATTATAGGCCAAACAAAAATTGAAAATGCATTAACTGATGCAAAAGAATCTATTCAATCCGAAGCAAAAACAAAACTACAATTACTTGTAGATGATTATGGAGCTGGGATAGAAATAAGAGATGTTCAATTATTGAGTGTTAACCCACCAAGTGAAGATGTTATTGACGCCTTTAATGATGTGCAAAGAGCCCGTCAAGAAAGAGATAAATTAATAAATGAAGCTGAAGCTTTCTTTAATGACGTAGTTCCAAGAGCTAGAGGAGAATCAGCTCAATTAGTTGCTCAGGCTGAGGCCTATTCTGCTGAAATTGTAAACCGAGCCAAAGGTGATGCATCAAGATTTAATGATATTTATAAAAGTTATTTAATGTCAAAAGATGTTACAGTTGAGAGAATATACTTGGAAACATTTGAAGAGATACTGAGCAATGTAAATAAAGTAATTATTGATACCGAGGTAAGTCAATCAGGTGTATTGCCTTTTCTTCCTCTTCCTGAATTAAATAATAAGAACCGCACTATTAGAAGTGGAGGAAATCAATGAGTAGATTAAATATTATTTTGATAGTTCTTTTTGTTGCTATAATTGGAACAGCATCAAGTGCGTTATATATAGTCAATGAAACACAGCAAGCTTTAGTTGTTCAATTTGGTGAACCAAAAAGAACTGTAAGTGAACCAGGTTTAAAGTTTAAGTTGCCCTTTATTCAGGATGTAATATTTTTTGAAAAAAGAGTTTTAAGTTTTATCCCTGATGAGGGTGAAGAAGCTATTCTAAAAGATCAAAAACGTCTAAAGGTTGACACTTATGCTCGTTTTCAAATTACAGATCCCTTAAGGTTTTTTCAGTCAGTTAGAAATGAAGTTGAAGCAAGAAAACAACTTGATACTATAATAGATTCAGCTTTAAGAGAGGAATTAGGTTCACGTGCTTTTAATGACATACTTTCTGAAAAAAGAAATGATGTTACAAAAAATATTAGAGATCAAGTTAATATAAAAGCAAGAACATTAGGTATGGAAATTATTGATATTCAGATCCGTAGAGCAGATTATCCTGAAGTTACTAGTCAAGCAATTTTTGCGAGAATGATTTCTGAGCGTGAAAGAATAGCAAGAGAATTTAGGGCAACCGGTGAAGAGGAGGCTCAAAAAATTAGAGCATCAGCAGAAAAACAGAGAGTTGTCACTGTAGCTGAAGGAGCAAGAACATCTCAAGAAATAAGAGGATTAGGGGATGCAGAAGCAATCCGAATTTATGCTGAAGCATTTGGACAAGATGCCGAATTTTTCAGATTTTACAGATCTATGGAAGCTTATAAAAAGTCATTTGGTCAAGATGACACAATGGTTATTAATCCTACGGGAGACTTTTTTAAATTTTTCGAATTGCCATCTAAATGATGCCAAATTGAATATGGTTAGTTAATTAATTTTTAAGATTAGAAAATTATGAGTGCAAAATGTTATCAGTAATACAAAAACAAAATTATAACTTTAAATATAATATTTTAAATATAAATGCATATATTGGAATTTTGTTTTTATGTTTGTTTTCAATTAGTGCTTTTTCAAAAGCTCCACCTGAAAGTTTTGCTGATTTATCTGATGCTGTTTCACCCGCTGTTGTAAACATTGCTACGAGTGTAGCAGTTAAAGATAGTCCACCTCGTGATATACCAAATTTTCCTCCAGGATCCCCTTTTGAAGAATTTTTTAAAGATTTTAATGATGGGAGCCCTTCAAGAAGGCCTTCTACTGCACTTGGATCTGGTTTTATTATAAGCAGCGATGGTTTAATAGTTACTAATAATCACGTGATAGAAGGTGCGGAAGAAATAACCGTCTTTTTACCAGATGAACAAGAATTTGTTGCAGAAATTATTGGAAGAGATACTAAAACGGACTTAGCTGTTTTAAAGGTTGATACTAAAGGAGAAAAATTACCGTTTGTTGTATTTGGAGATTCAGATGTTCTTAGGGTTGGTGATTGGGTTCTAGCAGTTGGTAATCCTTTTGGGTTAGGTGGTACAGTTACTGCTGGTATCGTTTCAGCTAGGGGCAGAGAAATTGGACAAGGACAATATGACGATTTTATTCAAACAGATGCTTCTATTAATAGAGGTAACTCTGGTGGGCCTTTATTCAATATGTCTGGGAAGGTTATAGGAGTTAACACCGCAATTTTTTCACAGTCCGGAGGATCAGTCGGAATAGGTTTTGCTATATCATCGAATTTAGCCAACACAGTTGTAAATCAATTAGTTGAATTTGGAAGGACAAGACGGGGTTGGCTTGGTGTATATATACAAGATGTTACAGAAGAGATAGCTAGTTCCTTAGATTTCAACGAAACAAGAGGAGCCCTTGTAAGTTCTGTTAGACCAGGAAGCCCAGCAGAAAAAGGAAAAATAAAGCCAGGTGATATAGTTTTATCATTTGACGGTAAGAAAATTGGAAAAATGAAAGAATTACCAAGAATTGTTGCTGAAACTGAAGTTGGATCTAAAGTTACAGTTGAAGTCTGGAGAGAAGGCTCACTTAAGAAATTAACAGTAATTTTGGGTGAGCTTGAAGTTGCTGAAAATTATAGCGAACCAGAAAATTCTGGCAGTACAAATACAACAAAAAAAATAAATGAATTAGGTATTACTATTGCACAAATGAGTTCAGAAATATCATCACAATTTGATATTGGTGAGGACTTAGGTAACGTTGTTATAATTGATATTGAAGAAAATGGACCAGCTTTTCTAAAAGATATTATGCCAGGAACAGTAATCAAACGAGCTGACAGACAAGACGTAACTGATATTAATGATATTTTAAATGCTCTTGAAGCGGTTCAAAATAGAGGCTCAAAAGCTCTTCTATTACTATTGAGTGATGGTGAAAGAGAAAGATTTGTAGCAATTAATATAAGTAAATAAAATATTATTTTATTTCTGATTTTGAATAACCCTGTAAAAATAAAAGGCCAGTCAAATCTGAATGATCTAGTACATATCTAGCTTTTTCTTTTAATATTTTCTTACCTTTAAAACTAACGCCTAAAGAAGATTTTTTAATTATTTCAATATCATTTGCCCCATCACCAATTGCACAGGTGTTTTCTGCATTTAATTTATATTTATTAATTAATCCTTCTAAAAATTCTACTTTTGATTTCTCGTTGAAAATTGGTTCTAAAAGCTTTCCAGTAATAAATCCATTTTTTATCTCTAAGGTATTGGCTTGTACGTGATCAAAACCTAATGTTTTTTTAACTGTATCTGCTATATAGTAAAAACCTCCAGTGCATAAAGCACAAATGCTTCCATTACTCTTCATAGTTGATACTAATTCCCTTGCTCCATCATTGTATATTAAAGATTTGTTAATAATATCTAAATAATTTGTGTTTGTTTTGCTTAAAGCTTTAACTCTTTTAAATAGGGAATTTATAAAGTTTATTTTTCCCTGCATTGCATCATTTGTTATTTTTTCGATTTCATGCTTTTTACCAATTAAGTTAGCTAGATCATCAAGAGTTTCAGAAATTAAAATTGTACTATCCATATCTGCAACTAATAATTTTTTTCTTCTATTATTATTTCTATTATTTTCAATTAAATTTAGATCAATATTTGACCCTATAAATTGTAATCTTAATTTATTAAGATCTTTGCTAGAAAAACTTTGATTTAATATAAACTCTGAAGCAACATTATCCCACAAGACTTTCTTTTTACTACAAGTTAGTTCAGATAATTTGTCAGTGATGCTTTTTTTTAGTAATCTCTTTTTTATAGAAGAAGAAACGACTAAAATTTTTTCTGAATACTGCATTTACTATTTACGTTTAAACTCTATTTTATGAATACTAATAAAACACCAACTATAATCATTGCTGGTCCAACAGCAAGTGGCAAAACATGTTTTTCAATAGAATTAGCAAAGCTTATTAATGGTGAAATAATCAACGCTGATGCAATGCAATTATATAGTGGCTTTAATATTTTGAAAGCCATGCCATCAAAAAAAGAAATGAATGGTGTTGTTCATCACCTTTTTGGGAGTATTGACATTGAGAAAAAAATATCAGTTGCAGATTGGCTTAAATATACAGAAGAAAAAATTTTTGAAATTCATTTAAAAAAAAAGGTACCAATTATAGTTGGTGGTTCTGGAATGTATATTAATTCTGCTTTAAATGGTATCTCAAACATCCCCAAGATAAGCTATGAAGTTAAAAGTAAAGTAATTAATATTTTTAATCAAAAAGGCATTGATTTTGTTTATGAAGAATTAAAATCATCTAATATGTCGATATTTAAAATTGAAAAAAATGATAAGCAAAGACTAATTAGAGCATATGAAGTTTTTTTGCAAACAGGCAAACCTATTTCCTGGTGGCAAAAAAAACTTACTAAACAGCCAATTATAAAAAATTCATATAAAATTTTAATTTTCCCTAAAAAAGAAAATTTATACCCACAAATAGATAAAAGATTAAAAAATATGATTGCTATTGGTTTATTACGAGAAGTCAAAAAGTATTATTCTAAAAACTTATCTTTAGAACTGCCATCTATGAAGGCAATAGGTGTAAAGTTTTTTTTTGAGTATTTAAGTGAAAAAAGAAATTTACATGATGCCATAAGCCTGACTCAGCAGGAGAGCAGAAGGTATGCAAAAAGACAAATGACTTGGTTTAGGAATTCATTTTCTTACGATACTATTTATAAAAATTTGTTTGAAGATGATAAAAAATTTGTGTTAGAAGTTGTTAAGGCACTTAATTTGCTATGAATTTCATCATTGTTATTAATTTTCTTTAATTTATGTTAGAAAATATTAATAAATGAGTGCATATAATTAATAAAACATTAAAAAGAGTATAATATGGATGGTAATACAGATACAAAAACAACATTAACAGGTGCTGATGCAATATTAAAAGTTTTAAATGAGCAAGGTGTCGAAGTTATTTTTGGTTATCCTGGAGGAGCAATACTTCCTATTTATGACGCATTATTTAAATCAAATAGTATTAGACATATCTTAGTAAGACATGAACAAGCCGCAGTTCATGCTGCTGAAGGTTACGCAAGATCAACTGGAAAAGTTGGTGTTGTCTTAGTGACATCAGGGCCAGGTGCTACAAATGCAGTTACTGGTCTAACTGACGCTCTTATGGATTCAATTCCAATTGTTTGTTTATCTGGACAAGTTCCGACTCACTTAATTGGAAATGATGCTTTTCAAGAGGCTGATACAACAGGGATTACACGTCCTTGCACAAAACATAATTATTTAGTAAAAGAAAGTGATAAGCTTTGTTCGACACTTCATGAAGCATTTCACGTTGCACGAACAGGGAGGCCTGGACCTGTGGTTATTGATCTTCCTAAAGATATTCAATTATCTGAATGCTATTATATTAGTAGACAAGATAGGCATGGAAGGCGATATAAGCCTTCAACCAACCCAGATAAAAGTAAGATAGCTGAAGTTGCTAAACTAATTATTGAAGCAAAAAAACCAATTATTTATGGTGGTGGAGGTATAATTAATTCTGGTCCTGAAGCCTCTAAATTACTTACAGAATTAGTTAATATTACAGGTATACCAACGACATTAACACTAATGGGCCTTGGGGCTTTATCATGTGATAACAAAATGTTTTTAGGAATGCTTGGTATGCACGGAACATATGAGGCGAACCTCTCAATGTATAATTGTGATGTAATGTTAAATATTGGTGCTAGGTTTGACGATAGGATAACAGGAAACCTTAAAGAATTTTCTCCAAACTCAAAAAAAATTCATATTGATATTGATCCATCATCTATTAATAAGTCAGTATCAGTTGATATCCCAATAATTGCAGATGCAACTTCCGCATTACAAGAACTTATAAGTGAAATTAAGAAATTAAAATTTAAACAATCTGAAAATAGGATTAGTATTTGGCTTAGACAGATTAATGAATGGCGTAAAAGAAAATGCCTAGATTTTAAACAAACTGATAAAATCATCAAACCACAATATGCAATTCAAAGGCTATATGAAAAAACTAAGGAAATGGAAACTTATATTACTACTGAAGTTGGACAGCATCAAATGTGGGCCGCCCAATATTATGGTTTTTCAAAACCAAATAGGTGGATGACTTCAGGTGGGTTAGGAACAATGGGTTACGGTCTACCATCAGCTATGGGTGTTCAAATAGCTCATCCAGGAAAGTTAGTTGTTGATATTTCTGGTGAAGCCTCATTCTTAATGAATATGCAAGAACTTTCAACTTTAAAGCAATATAAACTCCCTGTTAAGGTATTTATAATTAATAACCAGTGGATGGGTATGGTAAGGCAATGGCAGCAATTGATACATGGAGGTAGATATTCAGAAAGTTATACTGAATCACTGCCTGATTTTAAAGCTCTTGCAGAGTCATTTGGTCTTAAAGGTCTAAGAGCTGAAGATGTTGATCAATTAGATGATGTGATTGACGAAATGATTGATTCAAAATCTGCAGTCCTTTGTGATGTTCAAGTTGCTAAAGAGGAAAATTGTTTTCCAATGATTCCATCAGGTGCAGCCCATTATGATATGTTGCTTGGCCCAGAAGATAAACAGAGTAGCAAAGTTTCAAAAGATGGAATGGTATTGGTTTAACAAGGGTGTTTCATGGTCTCAAAAGAAGAAATAAGATGTACACTGTCAGTTTTAGTTGATAATGAGCCTGGCGTCTTAGCTAGAGTTGTTGGCTTATTTTCTGGTAGAGGTTATAATATTGAAAGCTTAACAGTAGCTGAAATCGATAATTTAGATTCAATATCAAGAATATCAATTGTAACATGTGGAACACCTATGGTTATAGAACAAATTAAAGCTCAACTGGGAAGATTAGTTCCAGTTCATGATGTTGATGACCTATCTGACAATTCTATTCACGTTGAAAGAGAATTAGCTTTAGTTAAAATTGTTAATACAGGATCTGATAGAATTGAAGCTCTTAGGATAGCACAATCTTTTAGAGCTCACACTATTGACAGTACAATTAATTCATTCGTTTTTGAGGTTACTGGTAATTCGTCAAAACTTGCCGCTTTTATTAACTTGATGAAAGATTTAGGTGAAGTTGAAATAGCAAGATCTGGTGCTTGCGCGATGTCAAGGGGAAAGGTATCCAATTTGAAGCAGCGTGAGGACATGCTCTAATTTTTATCTTTACGTAATATAACCCTGTATATATAAAGTATTTCATAAATAAATATATTTTGAATCTATAATCGAACTAATACTAAAATAATATAAGGGAAAAGCTATGCGAGTTTATTATGACCAAGATGCTGATTTAAATTTAATTAAAAACAAAAATGTTTTGATTGTTGGATATGGTAGCCAAGGTCACGCACACGCAGCAAATCTCAGAGACAGCGGTGTCAAAAACGTTTGCATAGCACTAAGAAATGATTCTAATTCAGTATCCAAAGCGCAAAAAGCGGGTTTTACTGTTAAAACAGTTGAAGAAGGCTCTACATGGGCTGATGTTGTTATGATTTTAACACCTGATGAGCTTCAAGGTGAAATATATAATAATGAAATTAAAAATAATATTAAATCTGGAGCTTCAATTGCATTTGCTCATGGATTGAATATTCATTTCAACTTAATTGAACCTAGAAATGATATTGATGTATTTATGATTGCACCAAAAGGTCCTGGTCACACTGTACGATCAGAGTACCAAAAAGGTGGTGGTGTTCCATGTTTATTGGCTGTTCATCAAGATAAATCTGGTAATGCACATGAAATCGGTCTTTCTTATGCTTGTGCTGTTGGTGGAGGTCGATCTGGTATCATAGAAACTACTTTTCGTGAAGAATGTGAAACTGATCTTTTTGGTGAACAAGTTGTGTTATGTGGAGGTTTAGTTGAGCTAATAAAAGCTGGCTACGAAACTTTAGTTGATGCGGGTTATGCACCTGAAATGGCTTACTTTGAGTGTTTACATGAAGTTAAATTAATTGTGGATCTTATTTATGAGGGTGGTATATCTAATATGAACTATTCTATCTCAAATACTGCCGAATATGGTGAATATGTTTCTGGACCACGATTAATTACTAAAGAAACTAAAGAAACGATGAAGAATATACTTGAAGACATTCAATCTGGAAAATTTACAAGAGATTGGATGTTAGAGAATAAAGTTAATCAGACAAGTTTTAAAGCAATAAGAAATAAAAATGCAAGTCACCCTATAGAGGAAGTTGGAGAAAAACTAAGATCAATGATGCCATGGATTGGTTCAAATAAATTAGTTGACAAAGGTAAAAATTAAATATTTTAAAATCATTTTCTTTGGATATTATGATATTTTATAATTAGGAGTTCTAATAAATGTTTTCTAGGCTATTTAGTATGTTTTCATCTGACCTTGCTATTGATCTGGGCACGGCTAACACTCTAGTATATGTGAGAGGCAAAGGTATTATTGTTAATGAACCTTCAGTTGTTGCAATGACAACAGTTAGGGGGAAAATGCAAGTTTTAGCAGTGGGTGATGACGCTAAGCAAATGCTAGGTAAAACTCCTGGTAACATAAAAGCTATTCGCCCTATGTCTGATGGTGTAATAGCCGATTTTGAAGTTGCTGAGGAAATGATTAAGCATTTTATTAAAAAGGTTAATTCAGGTTCAGGTCTTGCAAGTCCACAGGTTGTGATATGTGTTCCCTCTGGAGCTACTGCAGTTGAAAGAAGGGCAATTCAAGAAAGTGCTGAGGCTGCAGGAGCTAGACGTGTTTTTTTAATTGAAGAACCTATGGCTGCTGCTATAGGTGCAGATTTGCCTGTTACTGAACCCACAGGAAGTATGGTAGTTGATATTGGGGGAGGTACTACTGAAGTAGCTGTTCTTTCTTTAGGAAGTATTGTTTATGCTCGATCTGTAAGAGTAGGTGGAGATAAGATTGATGAATCTATAATAAGTTTTGTTAGAAGGGCTCATAACCTCTTAATTGGTGAAACAAGTGCTGAAAGAATAAAAAAACAAATTGGGATTGCCTTTCCACCTGAAGATGGAGTGGGTGAGACAATGGAAGTTAGGGGTAGAGATCTAGTGAATGGAGTTCCAAAAGAACTTACTCTCAATCAAGCACAAATATCAGAGGCTTTAACTGAACCAGTTTCTCAAATAGTAGAAGCAGTAAAAGTAGCATTGGAAAAAACTCCTCCTGAGTTAGCTGCAGATATAGTTGACAAAGGAATTGTGTTAACTGGGGGTGGAGCTTTACTAAAAAAAATGGACTATATTTTACAACAAGCTACTGGCCTTCCAGTGGCTGTTCCAGAGGACCCTTTAACATGCGTTGTTAGAGGAACTGGGAGATGTTTAGATGAAATGAATACTTTGAAAAATGTTTTAATTGGTGCATAATTATTTTAATTATGTAAATTTATTTTCTAATTATGAATCAACAAAGAAAATTTGAAAATAATAAGTTAATTGTTTTAACAAATATAGGACAGAGGTCACTATATTTTGGTCTAATAATAATAACATTTTTAATAATGTTTATTGGTAAAGCTGATTTAGCAATTATTAAAAAAATTAACATAATCATTTCAGACTTATCATCACCAATTATATCTTCATTTTCTAATCAAACTAAAATTATAGGTAATTCTTTTAATTACCTAAGTAATACAGCCTCTCTTAAAGAAGAAAATCAAAACTTATACTTAGAGAATATGAAGTTAAAAAAATATGAAATTTTATCTAATATGTATGAAAGTGAAAACTTACTTCTTAAAAATCAACTTAATCTAGTTCCTCAGAATATTCCTAACTTTATTACAGCAAGAGCAATTAGTGCGCCTGGAAATATTTTTGCTCACTCATTATTAATAAATTCTGGTCGAAGTGTAGGAATTGAAAAAGGAAATGCTGTTATGTTTAATGGCATGTTCATAGGTCAAATAGTAAGCGTTGGTAATAACTCTTCAAGAGTCTTATTGATTTCTGATGTAAACTCAATGATACCAGTGGTAGTTTCAAATAATAGAATCCCTTCTATTTTAATTGGTGAAAATTTAATTCTACCATCGCTAAAATTTTTGCCTAACAATGTAAAACTAAATCAAGGATCTATTGTACAAACATCTGGTCATGGGGGGCTTCTTCCTGCTGGCCTTCCAATTGGGACTGTAGTTAAACACTCTTCAGAAAAAAATTATGTTAAGCCTTTAATTGATTTAAATTTAATTGATTATTTGCAAGTATTATTATGGAGAGCTGATGGAGTAAATAACAATGAAAATTATAGAAATTTTAGACCATTAAATTCTCAAGAAACTATAAATTTATTGGAAGGTGTTACGAGTAGAGGTGTAATTGATTAATGATAGATATTATCTCAAGAGTTTTTCCAATTTCCTATCAAATTATATCAATTAAATTTATCATCGCCTTTTTTATTATTTTTTTTGAAATATCTTTAAGTCAAATTAATTTTTTTTACCAAGCAACACCATTAATACTAAATATTTTTCTTTTCTTTTGGATTGTGGAACTAGGTATGTTGTCATATTGGGTTTACTTTATAATAGGCTTGTTTTTTGATTTTCTTAATGGTTATAATTTAGGTTTTATTACACTTTCAACCTTAATTACTTTAGGTTTTTTAAACTTTATGAATATAAATGCTATTTCATTAAGTTACTTTAAAAAAATTTTATTTTTTTCTTTTATGATTTTGATATTTCAAACTATTATGGCTTTGATGTTTTTTTTGATGTATTTCACTTTCCCAAATATTATAGATTTAACTTTTCAAACTATTTTTACAATAATAGTTTATCCAATTTTAATGTTTAGTTTTAAGCCTATCAAAATTTTAATTAGTTTTGTGTCAAATCAATAATGATAAAAAATAAATTATTAGTTGAAGAGCAAATGATTTCCTTTTCAAGAAGAGCTATTTTATTGGGTGGTATTCAACTTGGAATATTAGGGTTAGTTGTAAATCATTTATATAAAATTCAAGTAAGCGATGCTAAAAAATACTCACTACTTTCAGACAGTAATCGTTTCAACTTCTCATTAATTCCGTCTTCAAGAGGAAGTATTTATGATAGAGAGGGAAGGATATTAGCAACCAATACAGGTACATTTGATGTTGAAATCATTCCAGAACGGTTAAAAGATATACAAAAAACTCTATATGATCTTTCCAAACTTATTCCTTTAAATGAAAATGAAATTAAATCAGTATTAAATATATCAAAAAAACAAAAATCATTCATTCCTATAATCATTAAAAGTAATATTGATAGACAGACTATATCAAAAATTGCTATAAGCATTCCTCATTTACCAGGAATAAACATTCAGAAAAATGAAAGAAGGATATTTCCTCAAGGTAGTCTAGCTGTTCATGTTACAGGTTATGTAGGAAGAGTGTCTAAATCAGAGCAAAAAGAAAATTCCCCTGAGCTGTTCCTTCCTGGTTTTAGAATTGGAAAGTCCGGTATTGAATTGCAGTATGATAAATTGATGAGGGGTATTTCTGGTGAAAAAAGACTTGAAGTTAATTCTTTAGGTAAAGTTATTAGGTCATCAATTGAAAAAGAAATTATTAAAGGTAAAGATGTTAACCTAAGCCTTGATGTGGAATTACAAACTAAAGCTTTGAGAAGATTGCAAGCTGGTAACGATCATCTTATAAACATTAATTCTCTTGAAGCGAAAAGTATTTTAAATAGAAATAAATCATTTGCTTGGCAATTAAGAGATGACAGAAACTATATTAACAAAAATAAAAAGGGTAGTTTTGTTTTACCAGAGTCAGGGTCTGTAGTGGTAATGGATGTTGAAACTGGAGAAGTAATAGTATCTGTATCAGCACCAACTTATGATCCAAACAAATTTGACCCTGGTATTTCAGCATCTGATTGGCAAATGTTATCAAATCATCCTAGAAATCCATTAATTAACAAAGCAATATCAGGTCAATATCCCCCAGGGTCAACTTTTAAAATGATGGTCGCTTTAGCTGCACTTGAAGCAGGTGTTATAACATCAAAAACAAAATCATTCTGCTCTGGTCATATTGAGGTTGGAGATATGAAATTTCACTGTTGGAAAAAATTAGGTCATGGAAGTGTAAATGTTATAGATGCTATAGCCCAATCTTGTGATGTATTTTTTTATGAAATAGCTCTTAAGACTGGAATTAACAATATTGCAAAAATTAGTAGAGAATTTGGATTAGGTTTACCTACAGGTTTGAACCTTCCTGGTGAAAAAGGTGGTTTAATTCCAGATAGAGATTGGAAGTTAAAAGAAAAGAAAACATTATGGAGACCTGGTGAAACTATAATAGCAGGTATCGGCCAAGGCTATGTTTTAGTTACTCCTATGCAGTTAGCTTTGATGACTGCTAGGATTGCAAATGGAGGAAAAAAAATTATTCCAACACTGATAAAGTCTGAAGGTAAATTAGTAAATAATTTTTCTAATGCTGCTATTTCTAAAGATAATCTAAATATTATAAAAAAGGCTATGGAAAACGTCACTTTAAATGAGTTTGGAACTGGAAGAACATTCCGGTTAGGAAATAAAGGAGTTGAAATGGCAGGTAAAACTGGGACAGTTCAAGTCCGAAGAATTTCAACAATAGAAAGAGAGAGTGAAGAAGGAGTAATCAAAAATGAAGATAGGATTTGGGAGTGGAGAGATCATGCTTTATATGTTGGTTATGCTCCAATGGAAAAACCAAAATATGCTATTTCAGTTATTGTAGAGCATGGTGGAAGTGGTTCTAGTAAAGCAGGTCCAATAGCAAGAGATATAATGGAGGCTACAATTCAAGATGACCCTACAAAATTTATTCCTAAAAACCCAATACAAAAACCTATAGTATAGAATTGCATATATGAAGAATTTAAGTTTATTTAATAAACTTTTAAAAATTGATTGGGTACTAGTATTATTATTAGTTCTTTTAGTAACTATAGGCTGTTTCTCTTTATATTCTGCTGCAGATGGAAACTGGAGCCCATGGGCTACAAGACATTTTCAAAGAGGTGTTATTGGAATTCTTATAGCATTAATAATTGCTTTAATTGATATAAAAATAATTTATAAATTTGCTTGGTTACCTCTATTTGTTTCTGTTGCACTTCTTTTATTGCTATATATAACTTCTGATGGAAATGTTAATAGATGGCTTAACTTAGGCGCAATCAAAATACAACCATCTGAATTAGCAAAAATTTCTATAATTTTAGCCTTGGCTCGGTTCTTTCATAACATTCAAATTAGAGATTATGGAAAAATATCTTATTCAATTATAGCAATAATAATTTCTCTACCAGTTATTATTTTAACTTTAATTCAGCCTGATTTAGGTACAGCTATTATGCAAATACTTTTAGTGGGTGCACTAGTTTTTTTGGCAGGTTTAAGGGTGTGGTTTTTGATACTTTCCTTAGGTGTTTTTATTTCTTCACTTCCAATCATTTGGATAAATTTGCATAACTATCAAAAACAAAGAATTTTAACTCATCTAGATCCATCTCTAGATAGTTTGGGTGCAGGTTACCATATAAATCAATCTAAAATCGCTCTTGGATCAGGAGGTTTATTCGGAAAAGGTTTTTTACAAGGAAGTCAAAGTAATTTAGATTTTTTACCTGAGAAGCAAACAGATTTTATATTTACTATGATTGGAGAAGAATTTGGTCTTGCTGGGGGACTTTTTGTTTTAATGATATTTGTTTTGCTTATACTCTATACATATATAATTTCTTTTTTACAGTCATCTCAATTTGGCCGGTTAGTATGCAGTGGTATAGTTTTTATGTTATTTAGCTATGTTTTTGTAAATATAGGAATGGTTTCTGGGATGCTACCAGTAGTTGGTGCTCCGCTCCCTTTGATATCATATGGGGGATCTAGTATGTTAACAATTTTTATTTCATTTGGAATAGTATTGTCGGCTTCAATACATAGGTTTGATAAATTAGAAGTTAGAGAACGTTTTTGATTTATAACTCAAATTCTTTTAGAGGAAAGCCTTTGAATTTATGATTTGATATTTCAAATGTAAATCCATTTAATTTAGAATTATCATCTTTATCAAACCCTTTTCCTATTGATGTAACATAAATCATGTCAAAATTTTTACCACCAAATATAGGCTTTGTTGGTTTTTCAACTGGCAAATCAATAACAGTATCAATTTCTCCATTTTTATTAAATCTATAAAGTTCAGAACCTTCAACACCTGCAACCCAATAAAATCCATCAACGTCAACTGTGGCTCCATCTGGTCTACCTTTTAAATTAAAAGTTTTGGCGAAAACTTTTTTATTTCTTACTACCCCACTTTCTAATTCATAGTCAAATTCCCAGATTGTCTGTACATCTTTCCCAGTATCTGCAAAATACATTTTTGTCCCTGACTCATTAAAAGCTAATCCATTAGAGGTATAAATTTGGTTCAAATGTTTCTTTATTCCTTTATTAGGTGAAATACAATAAAGTGACCCATTTTGTTTTTTAGAATGTCCTTCAGCAGTCATAGTGCCAACCCAGAATCTACCATAAGGATCAGTTGTTCCATCGTTAATTCGATTTTCAGGAGGCTCTCCCTCTAAATCAAGAAATTTTGTCATATTGTCTGATTTAGGATCATAGATAAAGAAGCTCAAATCTAAACCAACTAAAAAACTTCCGTTTTTACAAGGTGCAAAACAGCCTAATTTACCATTAAATTTTTTAAAAGTCTCTTGTTTTGTTTCAGGGTCATAACTGTATAACTTTCCTTCAATAATATCTGTCCAATGTAGATTGTTTGTTTTATTATTCCACCATGGCCCTTCTCCAAGTTGGTTTCTAAGTTTTGATATTCTCTTTATCTGCATAATTAAATATTTAATATTGGAGAAAATTATAAGAAATACTATATTATATTAATAAATGAGGTAATGTAATACAATGTTTGAATCTTTTTTTCCTAAACCAAAACTTTTTTTAGTTACCCTTATATTATGGTTAGCTTTTACGATTGGGATTTATTATTCAATTGGCCAGTCGATTGCTGAATTTATTGGTTTTACTTTTTCTACTGATGATGCAAAAACAGTTATTGGACTTGGATACTTTATAACTCCTGAATTTCTTTGGTTTGACTTATATTATATTTTGTCAACACTAATTTTTTATTATTTCTGGGCAAATTATTCTCCACATAAATGGCAAGTTTGGTCTATTTTAGGTTCATCAGTTCTTATATTAATGGCATACTTAACTGTGCAAGTATCAGTTGTAATAAACGCTTGGTATGGCCCTTTTTATGATGACATTCAAAAGGCACTTGGTGGCGGTGGAGAAGTAGTAGCATCCGATCTTTACGGTCATCTCCTAGTGTTTTGTATTATAGTATTGCCATATATTTTATTTGTTCCATTTAAAATATTTTTTACCTCCCACTATGTTTTCAGATGGCGAAACGCAATGAATGATTTTTATACTGAAAGGTGGGTAAAAGTTAGAAAAATAGAAGGTGCTTCACAACGTATTCAAGAGG
>JBJLFF010000013.1:0-49536 GCA_045565515.1 Puniceispirillales bacterium (SeqCode) | reverse complement strand
ACATTAATATAATTTTAGACTATGTGACATCTATGTAACTTTACTTCTATTAAGCGTTGCTTTTGTTACTACCGCATTTCAATGCTAACAATGACTTAGTCAAGTGCAAGTTACATGCTTTGTAACTTCATTTCAAAACTTTCCGATTCCACCAAACAATAAATGGGACTATTAATGCTGTTGGCAACACCCACCATATCCATACAGGCTCAATATCAACATTAACCACTAAAACAGCCGTAATTACAGCAATCGTGCCACCCATCATATTGGTTAGGTGTTTCGCTATCCTTTTTCCCCCCATTGCAGTTTTATTCTTATGACTTTTATAATCACTATAACCTAAGAAAACTGCTAAAAACCCAAAAACCAGAAGCACTATGTATTGCGAGTTATCGTTTGTGAAGTAAATCTAGCCAGTATCAACATTCCTACTCCTGCCAAACCCATCAAGCAAACAGCAACCCAATCTAAAATAGTAGCTATGCCTTTTCTATTTCTAGCGAACCGCATACCGGCAAAAGCTTGGTAAAAAGAAAAGATAGCTATAAGAAACAAAAAGATATTGTTGGTGAAAGCCGACATGGGAATTGCTGTTAGGAAGATAACAAGCATGCTCCAAAAATATGTTCTACCTGAAAGCACATGAATGCGTTTACCTTTTTCTGAGCAAACTGCTAAAGCAGAACTAAGCAGAGCAAATATTCCAGCTAGGATATGTATTGATAATAATATTTGCATCATAAAGAATTTCTACTTTTCACTTTATTCTTTTCCAATAGTAACAAAAGCTTTTTTTAGTCATTACTACGTTCTGCAATAGTTCCTATAGTTAGTAAGGTTCTTTATACCATAAAAATATAACCTAGTTTTATCAACGACTTAAGTTTTCACTATTTCATCAATTATAAATTTTTATATAATATTTTCAATAATTTAAGCCAATCTCTTCATTCCCACTCAATAAAAATATTCTAAAAAAGTATTTAGAATCAATGTTTTATTTTTTCTTTGAAACTACTTTGAAACTCCAAATTATTATTGAAAAACACTAAATTTCAAACTCCGAAAAAATACAGTGCGATACCATAACTATAAATTAAGAGAAAAATTAAATTAACCCATTTTAATTGAGGTTCAGTATGTAACCAGGCACAGTAAATCCAAATTAAACAAAATGGAAAAGACAAAAACATAGTTAATGGATACCAATCAAAAATAATTGCTATAGCACTCAGTATACCAAGCATTAGAGCAATGTTCTTTAAAATTTTTTCAGTTTTTAAAGAGATTTCAGAAGGTAAAAAGAACCTAAAAATTGAATTAACTAAACTTTCCAATAACAATTTATCCTTTCAAATTAATTTGATTTACAGTACTTTATTAAATAAAATCAATAATTTAAATCACTCCCACTCAATGGTGCCTGGAGGTTTAGAAGTAATATCATAAGTAACTCTATTAATTCCATTAACTTCGTTAATTATTTTAGTACATGTTTCACTTAAAAATTTTGAATCAAAAGGATAAAAATCAGCTGTCATCCCATCAACTGAAGTAACAGCTCTTAAAGAACAAACAAAATCATAAGTTCTTCCATCTCCCATTACTCCAACTGTTTTTACAGGGAGCAAAACTACAAAAGCCTGCCAAATTTTATCATATAGGTCATACTTTTTTATTTGTTTTATAAAAATAGAATCTGCTTGTTTTAAAATGTTTAGTTTTTCAATAGTAACTTCTCCAGGACATCTAATTGCCAGGCCTGGCCCTGGAAAGGGGTGTCTAGAAATAAAGCTTTTTGGTAAACCCAACTCTATACCTAATTTTCTAACTTCATCTTTAAATAACTCTCTTAAAGGCTCAACTAATTTAAGTTGCATATTTTTTGGAAGGCCACCTACATTATGGTGTGATTTAATAGTTTCTGATGGTCCTCCAATAAAACTTACACTTTCTATTACATCTGGATAAAGAGTGCCTTGAGCAAGAAATTTAATATTTCCTATCTCATTTGAATATTTTGAAAAAACTTCTATAAAAAGCCACCCAATAATTTTTCTTTTTTCTTCGGGATCTATAATACCTTTTAAAGCATTTAAAAAAAGTTCTGTTTCATTAGCATGAATAATATTTAAATTAAAATGTTCTTTAAACATCTGAATAATTTCATTACTTTCATTTAAACGCATCATGCCATGATCAACATAAACACACGTAAGATTGCTACCAATAGCTTCATGAATTAATGCTGCCGTTACAGATGAATCTACTCCACCTGATAATGCGCAGATTACTTTTTGATCTCCAATAATAGATTTCAATTGATCTATTTTTATTTCTTTGTAAGAGCCCATTGTCCAGTTTTTTTTAAAACCAGATATACTTAAAAAGTTATCAAGAAACTTTGAACCATTTAAAGTATGATATACCTCTGGATGAAATTGAACTCCATAAATCTTCTTCTCCTTATGACCAATAATTGCATATGGTGCGTTTTCTGTAGACGCAATAACTTCAAAATTTTCAGGAATTTTACTTACATGATCACCATGAGACATCCATACTTGTTCTTTATCTTTAGAAAACATTCCGTCAACTAATTCAGATTGGATATCTGTTTTGTTAAGAAAGGATCGCCCAAATTCTGCTGTTCCCTCCCCTCTTTCAACTGTTCCATTTAAAACTTTCACTATTATTTGAAGACCATAACAAATCCCAAGAATGGGAATATTAATTTTAAATAAGTTTAATGGAGGAGTAGGACAATTTTCGTTTAAAACACTTGCTGGACCACCTGATAAAATAATTGCTTTTGGATTATATTCTTCTAAACTTTGCTCGGTAACTTTTTGAAAAGGGATAATTTCAGAAAAAACACCCAATTCCCTCAATCTCCTCGCTATTAACTGAGTAAATTGGCTGCCGAAATCAATAATTAATAATTTTTCCAATATTTTTACCAAAATTTAATTAAACTAATTCTTGAAATCCATTGCAAGAACATATGACTCAACGGATTCTTTCCTGCTTGCATCAGGCTTAACATGTTTAACAACTTTGAAAGATTTGTTGAGTGTTTTTAATACACCTGCTTCAGCTCCTCCTTTAAAGCATTTACCAATAAAAAAACCTCCCTCTTTCAGAAAATTTAATGCAATATCTATAGCACCCTCCAAAAGCATTGTTGTCCTTATATGATCTGTTGCCTTATGGCCAGTTGTATCAGCAGCCATATCACTCACTACACCATTAACTTTTTCCCCATTAAAAAATACATTTACCTGATCAATAATTTTTTGATCGTTAATGTCTCCAACTAATATTTCAACATTTGGTAAAGCATCTGTTTCCAGAAGATCAATTCCTATAATTTTCCCTTTTTTATTTTTATTTATTATTTCTGAAATCACCTGAAGCCAGCCACCAGGCGCACAACCTAAATCAATAATATTCATTCCTGATTTAAACAAATGAAACTTTTCATCAATTTGTAACAACTTAAATGCTGACCGAGATCTAAATCCTCTTTTCTGTGCCTCTGATACATATGGGTCATTCAGTTGACGAGATAACCATCTCCTTGAAGACTCTGTTCTCTTATTCTTATTAATTGTTTGTTTAGAAGATCTTGCACTTACAAACTTGTTTTTTTGTAAATTTACTTTCTTTTTATTCATTGCACTTTCGTTATTCGTAAATAAATAGTTCTAAAAAAGTTAGAAATATCATTACCTATTCCTAAGGTAGAGGGAATAACAAATAAAACCAATAATGTTGTAACACCAAGACCAAAGGTTATTGTTGCTGCCATTGGAATTAAATATTGAGCTTGAAGTGATGTTTCAAACATCAATGCTGACAATCCTCCAATTGTTGTAAATGAAGTTAGTAGAACTGGCCTTAATCTATCACATACTCCTGTAATAATTGCTTCATTAGGATTATCAGGGTTTTCAGAAAGTCTACGCTCGATAGTAGCAACCAAAATTATAGAGTTATTTACAACAATTCCTGCTAAAGCAATAATAGCAAACATAGACAAAATTGACATTGTAAGACCTAGAAAGTAGTGACCCGCAACTGCGCCTATGAAACCAAAAGGTATCATAATCATTACTGCTAAAGGCCTTAGCCAACTTGCAAAAACCCATGCTAAAATAATGTATATTGATAAAAGCCCGATTATACCACCCACTTGCATATCAGCAAAGGCCTCTTGTTGTTCTTCTTCTCTTCCTGAGTAACGGTAATCTAATCCTAAATTAGATATAACTCCTTTTATACCGAGTTCCTCTAGCTTGTCTTTTGCTCCAGATGTATTTAAAAGTTTTTCATCTAAGTCACCAGTAATTTTAACCTCTCTGAAACCATCTGTTCTTCTAATAACTGAAAAACCTAAACTATTATTCAGAGATGCCACTTCTTCTAATCTTACTGAAGATCCATTTGGAGAAATTAAGTTCAATTGAGCTAAATTATCATCTTTTGTTTCGTCACTTGGTAATTTGACTCTTACAGTAACTTCCTCATCTCCTCTTGCAAACCTTTTAACAATTGAACCTTCAAGCGCAGACCTTACCTGATCTCCAACTTCAAAAGTGCTAAAGCCCATTGATTTTCCTTTGGGTGTTAGTGCAATATGTATTTCCTCTGCACCATAATTAAGATTACTTGTAATATCGCTTGAGCCAGGGAGTGATTTAACTAAATCTAATACTTTGTCAGATGCTAATTTAAGTAAATTTAAATCATCACCCATAATTCTTATGTCTATATCTCTACCAGGAGGACCTCCTACTGGAGCTCTGATAGTTATCTTTTCTAAGCCTGGTAACGGATTTATATTTTCTCTCCATTTTGAAATTAATTCTTCAACCCTGACTTCTCTTTGATCAGCCGTTATTAATTCAACAGTAATACTTGCTCTATCATAAGATGCTCCAAACGCGTCATTTTCTTCGGTATTATTTGCTGTACCAAATCCCAGAAGATTGAATGACATTAAAACAAGCTTTCCCTTCTCACCAACAAGTTCAATCTCTGTTTGTTCAAGAGCTCTTTCCATTTCTGTGAGCATATTTGATGTTTGTGATCTTGAAGATCCAGAGCTCATAGAAACATTAGCAAAGATAACATCTCCTTCTGGGCCACTGAAAAAAGAAAATGGAACCCTTCCAGAAGAGACCATTCCTACTGAAAAAACTAGTAATGCTATTGCAGTTGAGATCGTTGCATAACGCCAATTATATGAAATGCTTACTAACTTTCTAAAAATAATATTCTTAAAAAAATTAAACCCCTTATTAAAAGGTTTTTGAATATTATTCAAAATCCAAACAAATGGAGAAAATAAATTTGAAATTACCGGACTTACACCATGCCTCAAATGAGCGGGCATAATTAAAAAAACCTCTAGAAGACTTGCAACTAGAACTGCGCATACAACAGCTGGAATAGCAAATATAACTTGACCAATTATCCCTTTAATAAAAAAAAGGGGTAGAAACGCTGCTACAGTTGTAAGCATAGCAGAAATTACTGGTGGTGACATCCTTGTAGCAGCAAGAATAGATGAATTTGATGTGTCCATTCCTCTATTTTCCTCAAGGTGCTCAGAATGTTCGCCAACAACAATAGCGTCATCAACAACTATCCCTAAGGCCATAATTAGACCAAATAAAGAAATCATATTAATAGACTGACCTGTTAGAAGCATTACTGCAAATGTAGCTGAAAATGCTACTGGAATACCTAAAGCAACCCAAAATGCCGTTCTTGAAGTTAAGAAAATAAAAAGGACAGTTAATACAATAATTAATCCACTCGTTGCATTTCTTGTAAGCAGATTTATTCTATCAGATATCAAATTAGCAACAGTTCCAAATTGTTCGAGTTTTAAGCTAATTGGCAAACTTAATTTTTTCTCACTCAAATAATTTTGGACAGTTTGATTTACTTTTAATGCATCATTCGTTTTACTTCTTAAAACTTTTATATTAATAGCGTTTTGTCCATTTCTGAAAGCCTGAACACTAGGCTCAGAAAAAGCATCTGTAATTTTTGCAATATCACCTAATAAAATTCTAGTACCATCTAACTTAACTAATATTTCAATTTGACTATAATCATTTGCTATTTCTTTTAAACCTAAAGATCTCACTCTAAGAGCTCCATCTGCTAACGATCCTGCTGGTACATTTATAGAGGATGATTGAATTATTCTTGAAATATCCTTCATTGAAAGATTTAAACGAGTTAATTCTTTTTCTGAAATCTCAATAAGTATTTCTTCAGATGGATTAGGTCCAATATCAATTTTATCAATACCTAAGCTCAGTAAATCTTCTTTGATTGTTTTTGCCTGAGCTCGAAGAGAATTAATTGAAAAGGGCCCTGATAACACAATATTAGTAACTTCATCTCTAAATTCAGCTCTAAAAACACGTGGTTTTTCTGCATCTTCAGGAAGTTCTGTATCATTTACAATCGCCTCAACATCAGATAATGCAGTCTGCATATCACTACCAAAATTATATTCAATTTGCATGACTACTAAATTTTCAGATGATGTTGATCTAACTTTTTTTACACCTGATAAAGGCCTAAGATCAGGTACAAGTTTTTGAACAATATTTTTGTCTACATCTTCAGCTGAAGCACCTGGCCAAAAAACAGAGACGATTATAATTTCAACATTAAGATCAGGAAACAACTGCCTGTTAAGTCTTTGAAGGGATAAAAGTCCAGAAACAACTAGAAATATCATCAATAAATTAGCAGCCGTCTTATGCTTTGCAAAAAAACTTAAAATAGAAAAATTATTCATTATTTACTCTCAAGCTTAATACCCTCACCAATGCCTGCCAACCTTGAGATTACAACTTCTTGACCATTTGATATATTACCCTTCAAATATACAAAGCCTGGTTCCTTATGAATAATTTGAACAGTCTTCCTTATTGCCCGCGCTTCATCAATAATAAAAATTGTATCACCTTCATACAAAGCCTCTTCAGGTAATTTAGCTACATTTAAAAGGTTACCTATAGGATAATTTACTTTAACAAATGCACCTGGAGGTATTTTAGAAAAATTTTGATCAGGCTTTGGAAGAGAAGCAAAAACTTTTCCTCCTCCACTTTGAGGATTTACATATGCGTCTCTTCTCGAAATATAACCTTTGAGCTTGGATACTTCTTTAGTACCCTGTTCCCAATACACCAAAACCTCTTTACCTATAATATCTTGAAAATTAGAAAAGATTTGAGAAGGAACATTAAATGCAACTTCTAAAAAATTTAAGTCACTTAAATTTGCGACTACTTTTAAATTTGAAACATTTTCTCCTAAAGCAATATTAACATTACTTAAGGATCCATCAAAAGAAGCTTTTAAAGTTCCATCTTCAATGCTCTTCTTAACTTTTTTAATAGAAATATTCAGTCTTTTTTCCGAAAGATTTAATTGTTCTAACTTATAATTAAGTCGACTTATATTTTGTTTTCTTGATAGAATGTTGCTTTTTGCATTTGAAACTGCCAGTTGCACATCATCTAAAGCACTGTCAGTGGTAGCCTTGCTTTTTAACATGCTTATAATTCTAGTTTTTTGTTTTTTTCTAATATTAAGTTGATTTTCTAACTCCTTGAGATGCAATTTATCCATTTCAATTTCAGATTTAATTTCGTCACTTTGAGATTTATTTAAAGCAATTTGAACTTTTAGGTCATTCAAATTTATTATTTGGTTGAAATTATCAAGCTGAGCTAGAATAGTACCTTGTTTTACAAATTCACCAGATTTAAATTTTTCAGAAATTTCAGCTACTTCTCCAACAATAGGAAAAGTTAAATTAGCTTGCCTTGAAGAAAAAATTGATCCAAAAGATACGTTTGTTGGATTATAATTTTTTATTTCAATGATTTTAGTATCAACAAAAAAGCTAGATTCTTCAACCTTTTCAACAAAAACAGTTTCTTTAGTATTTTCTAACCACAAATAGCCCATTACACCAACAGCAATAATTGCAAAAGCAACTATAATTTTCGAAATATTTAAAATCAGAGATCTTAACATAAATGAACCTTTAGGTATTATTTTTAAGTAACATTAATTTTCCTTTTGAGAAAATAATTTGGCTATTCTTGTAATAGAATTCCAATCTTTATTATTAATTGATTCTTTTGGTAAAACAAACGATCCGCCAACTGAAATAACATTCTGTAAAGATAAATAATCTAGGGCATTGGTTTGATTTATACCTCCAGTAGGACAAAATTTAATTGTACTAAAAACAGAATTCATCTGTTTTAAAAATTCAATTCCACCTGATGAGGAGGCAGGAAAACATTTTAAAGTTAAAAAATTGTCTTTCATACAAGCCATTATTTCAGAAGGATTAGATACACCGGGCATATATGGGAAATCAATATTGTCATCTAAAATTAAATCAGTTAAATCTTTACTTAATCCAGGGGAAACACCAAAGTGTGCTCCAATAGAAAATGCTTCAATTAATTGAGCTTTATTTAAGATTGTACCAATGCCGACTGTCATTTTAGGAAATTTTTTTAGTATGCTTTCAGAAATTTTAAAGGCTTTTTGAGTTCTAAGTGTAACTTCAATAACAGTTATACCTCCCTCTAAAAGAGCTTCAACTGCTTTAAATGCATTGTTAATGTCATCTTCAACTAATATGGGAATTATTTTTGATTTTAATAAAATTTCATCTATTCTAGAGATTTTTTTATCACTCAAAATATTTTGATTATTATTCATTTTTTTGATGCTTACTCAAGTAAAAGCTTATATAGATAGATAAGATTTAAAAGTAGTTTAGTCTACATTTAATTAATTATAAACAACCAAAAAAAGTAATTTTAAAGAGGTAATTAAAAGTGCTAAGAGCTATTGTAGCTATATGGCCTTTGTTTCTTGGAATAGCCTTGATTCAATCTGGCAACGGCCTTCAAGCATCTTTGCTTGGAGTCAGAGCATCTTTAGAGGACTTTGGAACTTTTACAACTGGTATTGTAATTTCCGGATATTATTGGGGGTTTTTAATTGGCTCTCAAGTTGGACCTAGATTAGTACAACAGGTTGGCCATGTAAGAGTATTTGGTGCTTTTTCAGCGATTGCTAGTTCAACTATATTAATGCACTCTCTTTTCCCAGATCCTATTGTTTGGTTTTTTATGAGAATTTTGACCGGTTTGTCTTTTTCTGGAATTTATTTAGTTGCAGAAAGCTGGCTAAATAATGCTTCAGATAATAAAAATCGAGGTCAGATTTTGTCTGTATATATGATTGTTCAGATGGGGAGCCTTATTGTAGGGCAACTTCTATTAGGTGTTTCAAATCCTATGAAATTTGATCTATTTTTATTAACTTCGATAATTATTTCAGTTGCGGCAGCACCTATTTTAATTACGGCTGCAAAAGTACCAGATTTTGAAGTTTTAGAAAGTATGTCTCTTAAAAAGATGTACTTTATTTCTCCACTAGCTGTAGTTGCAATTTTCCTTTACGGTATATCGAATGCAATGTTTTTTGGGATGTTCTCTGTTTGGACAACTCAGTCAGGTATCAGCAGTCAGTTAACTGGAATATTATTTGGGTGTTGGACTTTTGGCGCTGTTTTACTTCAATGGCCTATAGGAAAACTATCTGATATCTTCGATAGAAGATTAATAATAACTATATCTGCATTTTTGGCCAGTTTATTTGTAATTATTGCAGGTGTAATTTCACCAAATAATTTTTATTGGTTTGTTTTTTTTATTATACTATATGGTGGAACTTGCAATCCTATGTATTCATTATGCATAAGCTACGCTAATGATTTTCTATCACCTAGGCAAATGACATCTGCAGCCGGAACATTGATTTTTGCATCTGGTCTAGGGATGATTATAGGCCCACCCATTGCTTCATTGAGTATTAAAGCTCTTGGTTTAGGAGGGTTTTTACCAATAATAGGAAGTGTTCATTTTTTACTAGGAACATATGCTCTTTGGCGCATGACACAAAGGCCACCAATACCACAAGAGGGCCAAGGACCATTTATTTCAGTTCCTATAAAAAATACTCCTATCTCCGTAACATTAAATCCTGAAATAGAAACTGATAATCAAAATAAATAAAAATTTAAATTATTATAATTTTTAATTAGATTGATAAAAATAGAAATATATATATATTTCAATAATAATTAATAATTCCTCAAAAGGTATTAAGTGAATAAACTAAAATTCAAATCTATTTTTATCTCAGATGCACATTTAGGTAGTAAAGGTGCACAAGCTGATAAGCTTTTAGATTTTTTAAATAAATCAACTGCTGAGGCAATATATCTAGTTGGAGATATAATTGATGGCTGGCAATTAAATAAAAAATGGCACTGGCCAGATAGTCACGGTAGAGTATTAGATAAATTAATTAAGTTATCTGAAGAAGGTAAAAAAGTAATTTACGTCTCAGGTAATCATGATGATTTCTTAAGAAAAATTGGTAATTTTAGTATGGGTGGCATTAAATTCTGTTCTGAGATAACCCATAAGACACTTAAAAAAAAGAAGTACCTAGTTATTCACGGTGATCAATACGACACTATAGTGAATGATGCTAAATGGTTAGCAATAATTGGTGATGTTCTTTATAATTTTACACTAAAGCTGAATAGACATCTTAATTCAGTTAGACATTATTTTGGATATGAATATTTTGCTTTATCTGCATGGCTTAAGAGAAGAATAAAGTTAGCAGTTAATTTTGTATCTGATTTTGAAAAAAGAATATCTGAAGCTGCTTCAAAAAGAAAGTTAGACGGTGTGATTTGTGGTCATGTGCATCATGCTGAATCAAGAAAAATTGGAAAAGTAGATTATCTCAATTGTGGGGATTGGGTAGAATCATGCACTGCTTTGGTTGAAAATGTAAACGGTGAAATGCAACTTGTTAATTGGTCATGCTCTCAAAAAATCAAAGAACTTCTTGATGCATTTAATAAAAAAAATCCTCTCATTAGTAATAGAATAGCTGCATAAATTAAACTATTCCAAATTCATTTAACTCAGCAAGCATAGCTGATGGTATTTCATTATTATTTGAATCTTTAAATATATCTTTAGGAACCTTGTCTTCAGTTAAATACCTCCATCCTTGGAATGGTCGATGAGGAATATTGGAAACACGGAAGAGTTCATTGTCAAAAATTATTTTGCATGCACTTTTACCATCTTTTCTTACAACATCTCTAAATTCTATAATTTTTTGTCTAGCAATAAACTTATTTTTACTTATCCAGTATAAAGAACCATCTGGAAGAATTTCATCAGATCTTTTGGGCTTAATCCTTGTAGTATGAAATAATTGTCTTTTATTGTTAGTTTCATTATTTTGCCATTCTTGAAGCATTTCAAATGAAGTAATACCTACACAAAGTTTTTTTAAATTAAGCATAATTGGGATATAAATTTTTATGATTTTTATTATGTCTTAACTTAATTAAATTTAATATTTTTTCAATTAAATTTAACAAGTAAAATGAATGTTTTTAAAAATTTAATTGGGGAAAAAAAGTTGATGACCATTTACTTTGAATGATGCAATTTTATTTTGGCCTTCTTTTGAAAGCATCCAATAGATGAACTTTTCAGAAAGGTTAAATTTAACGGTAGGGCATTTTTTTGGATTAACTGGGATTATTCCATACTGATTGAACAAACTTTTATCACCCTCAAATAAGATCTTATGGTCTCTTTTATTATTAAAAGCCAGCCAGGTTGCTCTATCACTTAAAGCATAAGCATCCATTTGAACTGCTACATTTAAAGTAGCACCCATACCCAGTCCAAGTTCTCTGTACCAGTTTCCATTGAATTTGTTTGTTTCAAGATTAATTTCATTCCAAATTTTAATTTCAGCTTTATGAGTTCCACTTTCATCTCCCCGTGATGAGAATACTGATTTTGCATTATATATTTTCTTAAATACCTCAAAAGCATTCTGTGAAGAATTTATCTCAGCAGGATCATTATAAGGTCCTATAATTATAAAATCATTATACATTAAATTCTGCCTATATAATCCATATCCACTTTCAACAAAATTTTCTTCAGATGTTTGTGAGTGAACAATTAATACGTCTCCATCACAATTTTGAGCATTCTTAATAGCTTGACCAGTCCCAACTGCTACTACACGAACATCAATATTATATTTGTCCGAAAAGATAGGTAAAATATAATCATATAATCCAGAATTTTGAGTTGAGGTAGTTGACTGGAGAGTTATAAATTCCTTTGAAAAAGATGTTTTTGGAGGACCTAAAAGTAGGAATAGGAAAATTAAGGTAAATAGGCATATATTTACATTCAATAAATAAAAAGCTTTTAACATACATTTCCTATAATTAAATTGTAGATATATTTATTTATGTTATAGTCAACATATTACAATTAATAAAGATTTTGAATACTTTTATGTTAAATGCTTCTAAAAACCTGATTGATCCATTCGGTCGTGCTGTTACCTATTTAAGAATTTCAGTTACAGATAGGTGTGACTTCAGATGTGTGTATTGCATGTCTGAAAATATGACTTTTTTACCCAAAAAAGATCTATTATCACTTGAAGAACTTGAGCTTGTTTGCAAAACATTCATGTCTATGGGTGTTTCAAAAATTAGACTTACAGGGGGAGAGCCTCTAGTTAGAAAAGGAATAATGCAATTAATTAATAATTTAGGTAGTGAAGTAGGAAAAGGTCTTGAGGAATTAACTATTACAACAAATGGAAGTCAATTATCAAAAATGGCTGGCCAATTATATGATGCTGGTATTAGAAGGCTTAATATTTCACTTGACACCTTAAATGAGCAAAAATTCTTAGAAATAACAAGGTGGGGTAAATTAGACCAAGTCTTAAAGGGACTAGAAGAAGCTAAAAAAGTAGGCTTAAAAATTAAAATTAATGCTGTTGCTCTTAAAGGGGTTAATGACGATGAATTAGAAGACATGATAAGGTGGTGTGGTAGAGAAGGCTTTGACATGACAATAATTGAAGTAATGCCTATGGGGGATATAGGAACTGAAAGAAGACTTGACCAATACCTGCCTCTTTCTTTGGTTCGATCAAATCTTGCTCGGAAATTTGATTTAATAGACATTCCTGAGAGAACCTCTGGTCCAGCAAGATACGTTAAAGTATCTGAAACAGGAGGTAAACTTGGATTTATAACCCCATTATCTCATAATTTTTGTGAATCTTGCAATAGAGTTAGAATGACTTGCACTGGTGAACTTTTTATGTGCTTAGGACAAGATGATAATGCAGATTTAAGAACTATACTTAGGGAAGAAGGCGAAGAAGCATTAAGAAAAGCTGTTTATAAAGCAATTGATAGAAAGCCTAAGGGACATGATTTTGTTATAGACAGAAGATCAGGTACAAAATCGGTAGCAAGGCATATGAATGTTACAGGGGGTTAATTAACTTTCCCTTTGATTTTTTTCTAACCAGTTTAAAAAATTTGAAGTAACCTTTTTAACATTGACATCTGTAGTATTAAATTTGTCGATAAGTTGATTTCCTAATTCAGTAAGTGAAGTTCCACTGGTAGCACCACCTCCTCTGTGCGTTATAAACAAAGGCTCTTTAAAACATCTTTGTAATGTATCTAGAAGAAACCAAGCTCTTTTGTAATCTAATTTCATAATTTTTGCAGCTGATGAGATTGAACCTGTTTCCCCGACAATTTTTAATAATTCAAGCTTTCCACCACCAATCATATCCTCTCTTACGTAAACCTTTAATCTAATTCCAGGTTTTTTAGTTTTATTATTTTGTATTTTCATTTAAAATGTTCTTCTAATCAAAATAGCTAAATATATTGTAACTCATGAATTTTTACCTTACATCAATATTTAATTACAAATTAATAATAATTTTTTTTAGTTGCATTGTTTTATTCCAGCAAGCCTTTGGAAAAGAAGAAAGTTGCTCTGCAAATGAAGAAGTTTGTGACTGGAAGAAGAAAATTGTAGCAATTAAAACCCCAACAATGGTTGCTAGTGGGGTAATGTTATCAGACAAACTAATCGTTACTAACAGGCATGTTATTGAAGATAGTAGAACTGTTTTAGTGAGATTGCCAAATAAGAAAATTGTCAAAGGATATTCTATTCCGAATAATCATGTAGCAGATATAACTTTTATATCTTTAACAGAAGAAGTAACTGATACTAAATTTGATATTAAAATTACGAAACCTAAAACAGCTATTATGATAGCTTTTGACATTGGCAGAAATGATATAAGAATCTTTGAAGAAAAAAGTATTATTTCTTATCCGGAAAAAAACAATCCTCAAGCAAGGATACACTCATTTACACGAAATTTGCCTGGAACAAGCGGTGGCGCTTTAGTTGATACAAAGGGAAATTTAGTTGGTATAATAGCTTCCGGTGGCGGAGAATATAATGAAGCAGTGCCTGCCTCATTATTATTATCTATATATAACAAAAAGGAAGTTCAAAATTCTAATTTCTATCAAACTGGTAAAGCTATTCGTTTATGTGCAGATGCTCTTGAAGAAATAAGAGGATTTCAAAATAATCCTGGTAATCTTCTATTAACAAAAATTAGAAAAAATTGTGAGCTATCAAAAAATAAATTTCTTTTAGATATGGCCGGACAAGCATTAGGAAAAATTGGCATGATTGAAGATGCAATTTATTTTCTAGAAAAAAGTACAAGTCTTGACCCTAAAAGTCCAACAAGTCTTCATTCCCTAGCAGTAGCGCTTCATATAAATAAATCATATGAAAAAGAAATTTTAGTTTTAAAAAAACTTCTTGAATTTACACCCGAAGATCCTCAAGCTCTTAGGCTAGCAGTACAAGCTGCAGCTTATACAAAAAATAAAGAATTTGGAGAATTTGCTATATCTTTGATGGAGATACACAACCCTGGAGCTGTATCATTGGCTAAGGACTTTTTGGATAATGCTCTTAATTAGTTTAATAAATAATTATCTAGTGGATCTGGTATCCATCCAAATTTAACGTTTTTATTTTTTAATGCTCTATCTATTAAAGCAGATTTGATATCAATGGTTGTAGCATTCGTATTAAAAGATAAAAGCCTTACAGCCATTGCCACTATCCTTGGAACTGCAAAACTAGAACCAGATGCTTTTGTTTTAACACCCCTATGATCAATTACAGGTATTTGCTCACCAGGGATTAAAAAATCAACAGATTTTTTTCCAAAGTTTGATCCTTGAGCTAAATCTCCAGAAATATCTGATGATGATATGACAAGAATATTTTCTAAATCAAAAGATGCTGGAAAAACTTTATTCTCATCTATGTTTTTCCCATCATTACCTGCAGAAACAAAAAATAAAATATCCTTATATTCTGATGCAGCATCATAGAAACAGTCCCAATCATTTTTATTTGATGATCCCATCGATAAATTAACAATTTTTATTTTATTTAAAGCTATATGCCTTATTAATTCATCAAATTTGCACATATCAGATCTTGGAAACCTATAAACTACTAGTTCTGACATCGGTGCCTCACGCAAAATGATACTTGATACTGATGTTCCATGATGCATTGGGAAAAATGCTGACCTACCCAAGTCCATATCATACGGTAGGTTATCATTATCCTCAAAATCATAGCCTGTGAGGGTCAGGCTATCTTTTCTAGAAATATTTCTGGAAATAAAATCGAGGTTATAATTTACCCCTGTATCTACAATGGCTACCTTTATTCCTTGAAAAGGTTGGGCTTTTTTAAGAGGTGGATTAAATTCATCTAAATTTTTTATATTTGTTAAATCATTTGATAGATTTGCTATAGATGAAATTTGATTATTTTTATCTCTAATGATTAATCTTGATAATTTAACTGAACAAAATTTATCAACATTAATTAATAATTGAGGGTTACCATTTTTAGTATAAAAAATATAGCGAATACCATTAATTTTTGAACCTCTTTTTAATTTTGATATAGTTAATCTAATTTTTTTATTTATATGGAAAAAATCTTCAGAATAATTGTTTATTTTGGAAATTTTCCATGAATTTTTAAAAAGTTGATTATCTGATTTTTCAAAGATTATTTTACAATGCTCATTTATTGTATTTTTTTCAAAATCTAGTTTTAAATCAGAAGCATTTGAGTTTAAATTAATACCTATTAAAAAAAAAACTACTTAATAAAAGTTTTATTAAAAATATCATTTCAATTTAGCATCTGATAGACTGTTCTATTTAGTAAATCAGATGATATTGCAAAATTAACACCAACGTTAGTATCACTTTGCTTAGTAAAAATTCCACTCATAATACCGATTAACTCTCCCTTAGCATTTACAACTGCACCTCCTGAGGAACCTGGATTTGCCGCAGCATCAATTTGTATGAAATCTTCAATTTCATTAAAACCTATTTTTGACTTTTTATTAGATGAAACAACTCCACAAGTTATATTCAAATCTAGACCAAAAGAATTACTTATAAGGCAAGTTTTACTTCCTATTTTTGGCCTGGTATCATTTATTATTATATTTTTATTTATTATGTTCGTTTGCAATAATGCTAAATCAGTATCTATATCGTTAAAGATAATTTCTGCATCATATTTTACACCGTTAATATCTCTGACTATGACCTCTGTTGCACTGCTCACAACATGTGAAGCCGTTACTACTATTCCATCCGTTGAAATAATAACTCCTGAGCCTTCTGGAGCAGTTCCAGGAGGAGCTCCAAATCCAGGTTTTTCGTATCCAGGCCAGGTAGGAAGAACAGATACAACAGAAGGAGAGGCATTTTCCCATGTTTTGGTAAAATCAGCATAAACAGGGATTGATAAAAAAAATAATAGATATGCAATGATAGTAATAATTTTATTATTTTCTATAAAAGTGTTATTCTTCATATATATTCCTTCAGGAGAACCAGATGAGTGCTACCCCAGTATTTCATAATCTTTGGCCAACTACAATAATGTCAGTGACACTTCCTGGATCTGATATGGCAAATCCAGTTTTATCTGAATTTATTAATGAGTTGGATGACGAAAGAAGCAACTTAACAACTGAGTATCTTAATCAAGAATTTCTTGAAATTGATCATCCTGTAGTTAAATGGCTGAGCGATTGTTTTAAAAGAGCTACAGTAGATTACGCTACAAACGCCGGGATAGATTATGAAATTGATTTCCATGTTCAAGGCTGGCCAAATATAAATAGATTTGGTGATTATCATAATCTCCACAATCATCCTCACTCATGGTTAAGTGGAACATATTATGTTTCAGTACCAATTGATGATCCAAGTATAGGAAGTAGAAATGATTTAAATCCAAATGATATAAGTTTTTTTGACCCAAGACCTCAAGCAAATATGAGTGCTATAAGAAATGATAATCAAGTCGATCCAGAATACAGATATACACCAAAATCAGGTGATCTTTTACTTTGGCCAGCTTTTTTACATCATTTAGTACATCCAAATCTGTGCCATACAGAAAGAATATCAGTGTCTTTTAATGTAGTGTTAAAATGGAAAGAAGATTACCTGCCTAAATAAGATTATAGTCTTACCGAAGAACTTGCCAAAGACGAAGCTGTATCAATAGAAATTCCATCAAGAATATAAAAAGATACAACTGCTATACAAATTGCAGCTAATGAACTTAATAAAATCATTCTCATTATATTACTCCTTAAAGTTAGTTAATTTTAGTATTTTTGCTTATCCTAATCAAATTAATAATAAATTTATTTTGTTGCCTCTTTTAAAAATGTAATCAGGTCTATTCTATCTTGAGAACTTTTCATTCTTTGTATAGGCATTTTAGTACCAGGCAGAACAACGTCTGGACCTTCTGTAAAAAGTTGATGAATTGTTTTTTCGTTCCATATAATTTTGCTATCAATAAGGGCTTTTGAATATTTATAACCATCTAATGTGCCAGCTATCCTGCCAAATACTTTATGCAATGTTGGACCAGCTCTTCTTTTACCATCAGGCTCTAAAGTGTGACAAACACTGCATTTTCTAGCAAATTGCTTTTGACCATTAGATAACAATTGGCTTGGATTAAATCTTCTAGCTGGTCCTGGAGGCATAATAACTGGCTGAGGATAACTAACTAAATCCCATTGATTAATGAAATCATCTAAACCTCCTACATAAAGCATAGTAGATTCATTGTTTAGAGCCAATGCCCAAACTGGCCCATGAGCAGCTCTAAAATCTCTTACAAGGGAGTAATCTTCTAAACTTATCATTATTACTCTTCCTTTGGCATTTCCAAAAGCTATCATTGATTCATTTTTATCTAGGCACATCGTAAGAACTGGCGTTCTTTCGTCACCTATTTTTAAAATATTTTTATTATTATTTAAGTCTTTTAAAATTATGGCGCCATCCGTTGTTCCATATATAATGGATTTTTTTTCTTCATTTATATAGAATACATTTATTCCCCAACCATGAGATATAACTATACCTTTTGATACATTATTAAAAATATCAAATTTCCTTACTGTTCCATCATAACCGGAAGAAAATAAGTATTTACCATCCTTTGAAAATTGAATTGAATTTATAGGCCCTTTATGACCTGCGCTAGTAGTTATATACTTTTTTTCTTTGATCATATCCCAGATTATTATTGAGCCATCCCAACCGGAAGAAGCCATAAAATTTCCATTATTTGAAAAAGTTAAATCTGAGACTTTACCTAAATGTGATCCAAGTTCTCTAGCTTTAGGTATTTTTGAAAGTTCTTTTACATCATAAATAAGAACTCTCATATCATCTCCAGCAGTTACTAATTTTTTCTGATTCGGCGAAAATTCAGCAACGTTTACTGCTGCTATATGGTCATTTAAGGTTATAACTTCTTGCATTTGATCTATTGACCAAATTATTGATGAATAATCAAAACTCGTACTAACTAGAAAACCAGTTTCAGATATAGTTAAACCTTTAACAGGCCCTCCATGTCCAACTATTTTTTCTTGAGCAACTGATGATGTGCAAAAGTATACTATAAGTATAAATACGTTAAATAGTTTAAGGGAGTTTAAAAAACTCCCTTTAAAATAAAGTAAATATTTGTTAAGAAAATTATTCAGCAGGCTGATTAATACTACCTTTTTTATCTGCATTTTTTATCTTCTGATCTTCTTCTTCTACCCATAAACCATGATGCTCTTTTGCCCAGTTTCTGTCAACCTCACCACTGTTCATAGCATCAAATGCACCCTGCATTCCTAAAGATCCGATATATATATGAGCAATAATCATTACTATCAAAACTAATCCGACAATACCATGCCAAACTTGCTGAAGTTGTTGTTCTTGCAATGGTGTAATATCAGTTGATAAATTAAATCCAATCATATTTAAAATACCAAATGTTTTACTCATCATATGTGTTTCAAATGGAAACATGAGAGCCCAGCCGGATAAGCTAATTGAGAGCCCTCCAAGCATTACAGCCCAAAATATTATTTTCTGTCCTGCATTGAATTTTCTTGCAGGAGGATGGGAATCATCGAATAAACCACCACCTTGACGAAGCCACTGAATATCAAGTTTTGAAGGTATATTATGAGAAACCCAGCATACAAAAGACATTCCTAAACCTAACATAAAGGCAAATGATAAAAAGTTATGAGCATATTTACCACCTGTTGTAATAACTGAAAAAATTTCTGGACCCAATATAGGCATTAAAATAAATTTCCCGTATATAAGGTTTAAACCAGTAAGAGCTAATATTACAAATGATCCTGCCATTAACCAATGAGAAAAGCGTTCGATTGCCCTAAATCTCGTAATTGTTTCACCTGAAAAACCTTTTGAAACTTTTATCCTACCCTTATATGAATAATACCATGCTAGTAATATTATCATTCCAATAATAGCATAAGCTCCATAACGAGATAATGGTCCATTTCTAATCGATCTCCAGTTATCACCCTCAGATTGTATCATTACCGCTGATAATTCATTGCCTAGCTGTGTATTTCCTTTGTTACCTTCCCTAATGTATCTCCATAAATCTGCATCAGAATTAAGACCAGATGATGCTCCTGGAACTTGGCCAGATGATTGAGCATAAGAATCAATATTAAAGTTAGTAATGATAAAAAATGAAAAAAATAAAGTCAAAATTGTCTTTTTCATTGATACATAATTAGTCATTTGGATACTCCGATTAGAAATTTTAATACCAGGACTGTCCTGAAACACGTTTTCTGAGGTTATAAACCTCGGATCCACTAAGATTGCTATCTGCGTTACCTTCATAAACACCTTTATTATATGAAAGTGGTCGCCCTTGCTCTTCTTTTTTGCAAGCTTGTAATGATAAAGATATAAATAATATCAGTAAAACTATTATTTTTTGAGAATAAGTCTTCATGAATTAATTTACTCAGAAACTATAAAATAAAATAGTGAGGCTAAAAATTAGCCTCACTAATAAAGTATTTTTAAGAGCCTTTTATTGAATATGCTGTTCCCCAGCCCCAAGCTCCAGCTCCGAAGCCTCTAGCAACTACTCTTTCTCTGAAAATATCAGAAACAATGTCACCATCACCTGCTAATAATGCTTTTGTTGAACACATTTCAGCGCAAAGTGGTAATTTGCCTTCTGCCAGACGATTTCTTCCATATTTTTGGAATTCATTATCTGACATATCGTCTTCTGGACCACCTGCACAAAATGTACATTTATCCATTTTTCCTCTGGAGCCAAAATTACCAGACTGAGGAAATTGAGGTGCTCCAAATGGGCAAGCATAAAAACAATAACCGCATCCAATACATAGATCTTTAGAATGAAGAACAACACCCTGATCTGTTTGATAAAAACAGTCTACAGGACAAACTGCCATACATGGTGCATCTGAGCAGTGCATACATGCTACAGAAATTGATCTCTCTCCAGGTTTACCATCCTGAATAGTTACAACTCTTCTTCTGTTCACACCCCAAGGTACTTCATGTTCATTTTTACAGGCTGTTACACAAGCATTACACTCGATGCATCTTTCTGCGTCACATAAAAATTTCATTCGTGCCATAATAAACCTCCCTTACGCAAGTTCAATTAAACAGAGGGAACACTTCGATTCCTGCATCTGAGTAACAGAGTCATAGCCATATGTCATGGCCGTGTTAGCGGCTTCACCAAGAACATATGGATCCGAACCTTCTGGATACTTATGTCTTTGATCTTCACCTTGATAATGTCCACCAAAATGGAATGGTAAGAATGCAACCCCTGATGCTACTCTTTCAGTTATCATTGCCATAACTTTAATACTAGCACCTTCAGGTGTTCTGACCCAAACCATATCACCATCACGAATACCTATGGTGTTGGCATCTCTTGGATTAATCTCAACAAACATGTCTTGTTGTAATTCAGCAAGCCATGGGTTAGATCGAGTTTCATCACCACCACCTTCATATTCTACCAATCTTCCTGAAGTTAAGATCATAGGAAAATTTGTTGAATGATCGACATCTTGAATTGATTTATACATAGTCGGAAGTCTATAAGCATGCCTATCTTCATAAGTTGGATAGTCAGCAACTAAATCACGTCTATTTGTATAAAGTGGTTCGCGGTGAATTGGAACTGGATCTGGAAATGTCCATACAACTGCCCTTGCTTTGGCATTTCCAAATGGTGCACAACCGTGCTTAATTGCTACCCTTTGGATACCACCTGAAAGATCAATTTTCCAGTTTGTCTTATCTCCAGCTAAACCTTCAATATGCTTTCTTTCATCAGCAGTTAAATCTTTATCCCAACCAAGATCTTTCAACATACCCATAGTAAATTGAGGATAACCATCCTTAATTTCTGAACCAACAGGGTAAGACCCTTCAGCTAAAAGATTATCACCGTCTCTTTCGACACCGAAACGAGCTCTAAAACATAATCCACCTTCTGCCACTGGCTTAGATGTATCATATAAATTAGGTGTTCCAGGATGTTTCATTTCTGGAGTACCCCAACATGGCCAAGGCATTCCATAATATTCACCATCTAAAGGTCCACCAACAGCTTGTAGAGTTGTCTTATCAAAAGTGTGCTGATATTTCATATGAGCTTTCAAGCGTTCTGGTGATTGACCAGTATAACCAATGGTCCACATTCCACTATTCCACTCACGTGTAACATCCTCGATTAAAGGCTCATCGTCATTTACCTTAATGTTTCTAAACATTCGATCAGCAAATCCAAGCTTTTTTGCAAACTTGTATATAATTGTATGATCAGGTAACGAATCAAATGAAGGCTCTATAATCTTTTCTCTCCACTGAATTGTTCTATTTGAAGCTGTAATTGATCCATATGTCTCAAATTGAGTACAAGCTGGAAGTAAATATACACCATCTTTCCTATCTGACATAACAGCAGTCATTGTAGGATAAGGGTCAATAACAACAAGCAAATCTAGTTTTTCCATTGCCTTTTTCATATCTGGAAGTCTAGTTTGTGAGTTAGGAGCATGCCCCCAAAAAACCATTGCCCTTAAATTATCAGGCTGATCCATATTTTCCTTATCTTCAAGAACGCCGTCAATCCATCTGGATACAGGAAAACCTTTTAAATTCATTAAAGATTTTTCCTTGCCGTCTTTACCTTTAATTTTGTCAAAACGACCTTTAAGCCAATCTAAATCTTCGCCCCATACTCGAGACCAGTGAGCCCAAGCACCTCCTGAAAGCCCGTAATAACCTGGTAATGAGTGAGATAGAACACAAAAATCAGTTGCTCCCTGAACATTACAGTGACCTCTAAAAATATTTGTTCCACCACCAGTAGTACCCATGTTTCCAAGCGCTAGCTGGAAAATGCAATATGCTCTAGTATTATTATTACCTGTTGTATGCTGAGTTCCACCCATACACCATATAAATGTTCCAGGTCTATTGTTAGCCATTACTCTAGCAACACGCTTTAATTGTGATCCAGGAACCCCAGTAACTCTTTCAGTTTCTTCAGGAGTCCATCTTGCGACTTCTTCTCTGATTTGGTCCATTCCCCATACTCTTTGGCGAATAAATTCTTTGTCTTCCCATCCATTTTCAAAAATATGGTAAAGAATTCCCCAGATCAAAGCAACGTCAGAACCTGGCCTAAACCTTATGTATTCGTCAGCATGCGCTGCAGTTCTTGTGAACCTTGGATCTGCAACTATTAAAGGAGCATTATTTTGCTCTTTCGCTTTCATTAAATGAACTAAAGATACAGGGTGAGCTTCTGCAGGATTACCCCCAATAACAAAAATTGCTTTAGAATTATGAATGTCATTGAATGAGTTTGTCATAGCTCCGTAGCCCCAAGTGTTTGCAACTCCTGCTACTGTAGTTGAATGACAAATTCTTGCTTGGTGATCTCCGTTATTTGATCCCCAATAAGCATATAATTTTCTGAATAAGTAAGCCTGTTCATTTCCATGCTTTGCAGAACCCAACCAATAAACTGAATCTGGACCAGATGTTTTTCTAATATCTATCATCTTGTCGCCAATTTCATTAATTGCTTCATCCCATGAAATTCTTTGCCACTTACCGCTGACTAATTTCATTGGATACTTAAGTCTTCTTTCACCTTGAGCTGTTTCTCTAACGGATGCTCCCTTTGCGCAATGCGCACCTAAATTAATTGGACTATCCCAACCAGGCTCTTGTCCTGTCCAAACACCGTCTTGGACTTCAGCCATAACAGTACATCCAACAGCGCAATGTGAACATACTGATTTTTTCACAGATATATTCCCACCGGCCCCAGCAGCAATCGCTGGTTTGACCATTTTACCGGATAAAGCAGTTACTGCGGCAATACCACCTACAGCAAGACCTGAACTTCTCAAAAATGTACGTCTATCTACAATTTTGGAAGCAGCTTTTCCGATGAAAGATGATGTACGGGGGCCAGTCGCCACCCCATTCGTCTTCTTTCTTAACATATACTATTCTCCTTTTTTTATTTCGTATAAATATTAAAACCGTGTTGATAAATAATAAGTTTTTACTAGCTTAGTTTCTCTGTATCCAGTCGAATTGCCTGTAGGAGCAGTTTCTGCAGAAACTGATTTTGAAGCAAGGGCAACACCGCCAGTCGCAGCACCCACAGCAGACATTTTGAGAAATTTTCTTCTATCAACTTTTTCTTTATTTTTTGACATTTATTTGTCTCCTCATATTTAAAGTTGGTCCATAAAGAACCTTAACATCAAGGGCCTACGCTACCTTGATGCATCCATTGCGAAGGCGTCATCTTCAATTTTCATGAATAATTTTCCTATTGTACCAACAGGAGAGTAAAAAATTGCTGATTTAGCACCCTCTAAATCTGTAAAAAAATGCTCAGCCCAAGGCTGAATGTGCTTTTTGTAAAAACTTCTTTGTTCAGCAACAGAAAAAGTTTTGTTGTAAATACCTAATATCATCCCCGACATAACTTCACACAAACATGCAATGTGGTCTTCTGGTTCTTTAAATTCACTAGATCTTTGGATTCCCATAGCATTTAAATCTCTTCTAAGAGTTGCCAATGGTTTATCATGAAGAAAACCTGTGATATAAAATGAGCCAAATGGTAAAAGCTCTCCACGTCCCACACCTATAAATAAATCTTGATATTCTGATCGAATATCATTTGGAGAAAGCTTAGATGCCAAATCTGATAAAACACTAAAGCTTTGTCCTACAGGAGTTTCATCACCCTTAAGGTTGACATATGACTTTAACAGTTCATCCTTAGGCTCTGATTGTAAAACACCTGCCAAAAAATTATACATGTCAGATCTAACCTGCTCTTCTTCAGAAACTTTAAGATCTTTTTTTAAAACTTCAGCTGCCATTTAAAACCACTTTAAAATAGTACTGTAATAGTACTGTTTATTTCTAAATAAGAAATAAATTAATTCTAAATTCATTATAATCATAAATAAATATGTCTGACAAGCATTTTTTATTCCAAAACTGCATAATTAAATTAAAGATAATTATGTTTTATTTTTAATGGCAAAACTATTATAAAACGTACAAAATATGTACTGTTTATTAAACCCAGACAATAAATAAAATATAAAAGAAAAATTATTTAGGTATGCAAAGGTGTAATAACTTTAAAACTCTAATTAATTAGAGTTTTTTTTAAATACCATTTTTGAAGGCTTGAGTGGTTTGGCCTCTCTTAACTCTTTTTCAGTAGGTGATTCTTGAACAAAATCATCTGAATTTTCTTCATCAACTCGTTCTTTCTGGTCTTTTGGATTTATTAATTCATCTTTTTGTTCGATTTCAGTAACCTTATTTTCTTCAGATTTTGATATTTCTTTATTTTCCAATATTTCTTTATTTTCAACTTGATCAATAACTTTATCGCCAGTTTCAATAATTTTATCTGTTTTCTCAACTACTTTATCAAGGTATCCTTTACCAACTACATATGCAGTCTGTAAATTATCGATAACTGTTGCTGCGTCAGTAAAATCTTCTCCATATTCTACTAGCTCGGAAACCTCACCATAGAGTGGCACTATTCTCCATAATCTCTTTAGTGCTAATTGCTTTAAACGATCTGGGATGTTTTTATTTAAAATTTCTCTTAAATCTACAGAGCTATTTACTTTATCAGGATTAGAGACTTCATATTTATCCGCTAACTCATCATCCGTAAGTTTTAACTCTTCTTCTATTTGTTTTTCTTCTGCTGCTATTTCATGATCTAAAGTCTCACTACTTTCCAAATCTGAAACTTGATTTAAAACGTCTGTATCCTTAGATTTTGATTTATTTACAGACCATCTCTTTAAAAAACTTTCACGATTACTCTGATCATCTGGTTTGTTTGAATTTTCTTTATCTTTAATTTTTTTCATCATGACTAAGCTATAAAATTAATTTTTTTTCCTTGGTGCCCGAAAAACATCTGATTTTTGTCGAATTCTTGAATCTCCTTTTCCTTCAACCACTAAATCAGTTTTATCTTTTTTATCTCTTTTTCTTTTAATAAATTTTTCATATTTAAAATGTTTCGCAACAAACTCTTCCAAAAAATAAGCAATTGGTCCATCTAATTTAAATTTTTCAATAATATCCTCACCAATATCCTCATAATCTTGAATTCTATAAGGAGATAAACAAACACTATCAAGGAATATTCCATACTTTGATGGTTTATCATCAGGGGCATCTGGGCTAAGAACCACATAAATAGATGGATCTGTTGAACCTAAATTTTCCAAATAAGCTTCTGCTTCAGCGCGGTGTAAATCTATTTCAGTTTCAACTTTAAATAAATCATATTCTTGATTTTGGGACTCATCTAACAAAGGTATTATTGAACTATCATTATTTCCACTACCAGGCAGAACATCTGAAACAGACCAATTATATTTTACCCATTTATTTTGAGAAAGTTGACGCTTCAAAATAACTCTAACTGGCATTAAAACATGTTTTGATTCTGGTGTTAATTTAGTCATTTAATTCATCTTATAGTTAAAATTAATTTAAGGTTTATTTAATTTGGACGTTGACAGTTAATTCCTCCCTTTTATGTTGTAATAATGCGGTACAAAAAAAAATTACGAAACTATTAATTTTTTTTACAATATAATCAAGTAGATAGGGTAATTAATGAATATAAATGAAACTGAAATAATGATTTGTGACTGTGGCAAAACAATGCCACTTGATGCAAAAAAAATTGGGTCTGGCTGTAATTCAGAGGATGAGCCTAAAATATTTACTGCCCTGTGCACTGATCAAATCAACTATTTTGAAGAGGCCTTATCAGCTTCTTCAAACAATAAAAAAACCCTCTCTATTGCATGTACACAACAAGCAAAACTTTTTGCTGACATTGCTGAAGAAAATAATCAAGAATCGCCATATTTTTTTAATATTAGAGAAACTGCCGGTTGGTCTAAAACCTCTCAAAAAGCATCTGCTAAAATATCATCTCTAATTTTAGATGCCTCAAGAATGGCCAATTCAAATCAAACTTCTAAAAGTTTATCATTTAATTCAGCTGGTAGATGCCTAGTTTATGGAAAAAGTGAAGCAGTTTTGGAAGTTGCCGAAGGATTATCAGAATTTTTAGGTGTGAGCGCATTGATTATAGATACTGATGATATAATTCCCCCAAAAAATAGTAACTTTAATATTTTGTCAGGAGAAATTGTTAACCTAAATGGTTATTTTTGTAATTTTGAAGTTAAAATTAATAACTTCAGTGAAGCTTTACCTCATAGTAAGGAAGAAATAGTTTTTGGGCAAACAAGCCAAGATATTTCTTCTGAGTGCGATATTTTTATTGATTTATCAGGTAATGAACCATTAATTCAGTCTCATGAAAAAAGAGATGGATATTACAAAGTAGATCCAAATGATAAAATAGCTCTTTATAAAACAATAAATGATGCTCAATCCAAGATAGGTGAATTTGAAAAACCAATTTACGTGAATTTTGATGAAAACTTATGTGCACATTCAAGAAATAAAATTGTGGGATGTTCGAAGTGCTTAGAGGTTTGTCCTGCAAATGCAATTCAACCTAATGGTGACACTGTTTCGATAGATACAGCAATTTGCGGTGGATGTGGAATGTGTGGCGCAGTATGCCCATCTGGAGCTGCTCAGGTGGTTTGGCCATCTATGGATAATTTACTCAACAGATTGTCCTATATTTCAAATGATTATAAAAGCATTGAGAACAAAATGCCAAAACTGTTAATTCATGATGAGAAACATGGCAATGGTATTTTATCCTATCTTTCTAGAGTATATGACGGATTACCTCATGACGTTATTCCTATTGAGGTGCACTCTATTGGACGAGCTGGTCATGATTTGTTAGTTGGTGCCACTACATTAGGGTTTTCTGAAATATTTATTTTATCAAATCCAGACAATAGCTCTGAAAATTTAATACTTTATGATCAGGTTAAAATTGCAAATGCCCTAGTTAAAGATGTTATAAAACAAGATGAAAAATTTATAATTTTAGAGACAAATGATCCAGAAGTTTTAAGCAATAAATTATCTACATTTCAATCACCAAAAGAATTTTCACCATCTCCTTTTATTGCTACTGGATCAAATAAAAGTATTATCAGGACTGCAATGAAAGGACTTGCAAAAGAAAATAATTTTAAAGAAGAAGTTATAGATTTGCCGTTAGGTTCGCCATACGGAAGTGTTAAAATTGATAGCGAAGGGTGTACTCTGTGTTTGTCATGCGTAAGCGCTTGCCCTGCAGGTGCACTTCAAGATAATCCAGAAACACCGCAATTGCTTTTTAGAGAAGATGCATGTATTCAATGTGGAATTTGCGTTAAAACATGTCCTGAAAAGGTAATTTCACTCCTACCTCAATTTAATTTATCAGATAACGCTCTTTCAAATGAACTAAGAGTGGAAGATGAACCATTTCCATGTAAAATCTGTGGAAAAATTTTTGGGACTAAAAAATCCATAGAATCAATTAAACACCGCTTATCAAGTCATTCAATGTTTTCAACAGATGGACGTTTAGATTTGATTTTGATGTGTGAGGATTGCAGAGTTGAAGATCAATTTAAACAAGATGACAAAGTTATTGATGTTGAAGACAGGCCAAAGCCTAGGACTACAGATGACTATAACTAAATTATTTAGAAATTGGTAAATTAGCTAGTAAGTTTTGTGGCTTACAATTTATAACTCCATATTCATTCATAGATAAACCAAGATATACAGGATGATTTCTCATGCTTTTATCAAATAAATTTGCATTATCTGGAGATAAAGAAAATAAAGCTAAAATTTGACGTAATCTTTGTTCCTTTACTTCCACTCCATTATAAAGGTCATTTAAGATGGAGTTTGATGAAGCATCCAAACCTACATGCCATTTCCATTTATCATCTTCTATTTTGGACATTGACCTAATTTGCGAAGTAAATTTTAAAAAATGTGCTACCCAGGATTCTAAAACTCTACATAACCCATCAAGTGCTGGCTGTGTAAATGCAATGTCTATAGCTGTATCAAATTGGTCTGAACGAGCCCAATATTCATTTGAAGAATCTTCTGTTAAAACATCAATTTGGATCATGTCAGCATTTTTCACATTCTTAACAGAAGAATTTTGCTGTGCTTGAAATTGAACTGTAGCTCTATCAGCAACCATTATTTTACCATTATCTAAAGTAACTGATTGCTCACGAAATAAAATTTCTGATGCCCTTAAATGAATTGGATCTACCCACCCGTCTACAATTGATCTAACAATCACGTGAACTATATGACTTACAAATAAAGGAGGAAAATTAATTTTAACTCCTTTTGAAATATCTATAAACGCATGTTCTAAACTATCATAACTAAGAATAAAGTCTCTAAAATTTAAAACTACATTGTAATTGAAAGCTGAATCTTTATCTTTAAATTTATCTAGGTCTTTTTGTTTAATTTTCATTTTAGGATCTAAAATTAGTTTTTTATGTAACTCTCTCTCAAAGCTACAAGATTCTTCTATAGGAACAAGTTCAGGCCTTTCAAAATAAGCTGCTAAAAAATCTTCTGTTACTTTCAAGTAACCATCTTTGTCTTTATCTAATAAATGCCATCCTGAGGATTTCCAAAAATCTTGACCAAGTAAAACCATTAATAATCCTAATAAAGTTAAATTAAATTATTCTTCGGAAACTGTTGCCCAAATTTTTTGGTTTGAACAAGCATCTCCCTTTGGTATGTGTCTGAATTTTTCGTGAATGCCATCATCTTCAAGTGTTCTTGAAACAGCCATCAAAGATCCTATTTCATGATTTTCACATATATCAATCATAAAATTAATTTCTTCCTTAGCAACTTTCTTTGCCTCATTAAGATTTGGGGCTCCATATTTTTCAATAAAATAATTAGCAAGTTTATCTAATATTAAATTTTTTTTACTTTCATCAATAGAAACTATACTTACTAAAGTTGACCTTCCAAAAGTATCCAAGCCTAAAAAACCATTAGCAAAACTTTGTTTTCTTTTCCCTGTCAAATTTTCATTTAAATCATTTGAAAATTCAAAAGCCCCAGATATTGCCCATTCAGCTTCTTCAGAGGCATTTTCAAAAACATTTAAATCAGATTTATCAAATCTTATTGTCTTAGCAAATTTCATTATTTTAAATTAACATCTTCTAATGATAAGGAAAAATGATTTTTGTCTTTTTTAAATAAAGCTAGTCCATCTTCATCAAGTCCAATCCATTCACCTTTAAATTCATTTGAAATATCATTAACTGAAAAATTAGGTACTAATCTCTCCAGCCAAGTTTCATGAACTGGATTAAATCCATCTTCTTGCCAAGCATTTAACCAAACCAAGAAATGCCTTGTAATAGCCTCAATAATTCTAACGTTAGATAGAAATGCTGCTCCTTCGTCCTCTAGTGAAGTAGCTTCAATAGTTTTATGAAATTTTTCACACTCTACTTTCCTTCTAATTTGAACACCTGATACTATCCAAGAGGGAACTTTATTTCTGTCCTCACCAGAATCAAATAATAAAATTTTTCCCATTAAACCTCTATTCATAAACATAAAATTAGGCCAAAGATGTGAAATTTCGATTTCTGGAGGCGCAAGTGCAGCAAGAGCATCACTTAGTCCTAATGTCATTAAATAATGGACTTGTAGAGCTTTTGATTTTATTACTTCAGGGCCTAATGTAAAAGCAATATTTAAAATTCCTTTATTTTCTGAATAAAATACAGTTCCAACATCACCAGAACTTGCTGATGAGATAGCTTTATGAAAAGTATTTTGTTTTCTCAAAACTTCTTGTGCTTTAAATAACGGTGGAAGTTGTGGAAGATCCCCTTTTTTTGGAGGGTCTAGTTCATAATATTCAAAATTATCTGACATTATATTTACTCTCAGTTTTATAAATTATTTCTCTTTTTTTATATTAAAAAATTCAATTAGTTTTTTTGAAATATCTCTATAAGATTGCGCTTGTATTGACATCGGGCTAGAGATCACAACAGGCGTTCCTGCATCAGATGCTTGCCTTATATCTATATTTAGAGGTATTTCCCCAAGTAAAGGAAGCTTTCTTTTTGATGCTTCCAATGAAACTCCTTCTTGACCAAATATATGATCTACTCGTCCGCAATCTGGACACTTCCAATAAGACATATTCTCTATCATGCCAGCAACTCTAACACCTGCTTTTTCAAACATACTCATTGCCTTTACGACATCCAAAAGAGCAATATCTTGGGGAGTGGAAACTATGACTGCACCTGATAATTTAACTTGCTGTGCGAGAGAAATTTGAATATCGCCTGTACCAGGAGGTAAATCTACTATCATAACATCTAAATCTCCCCATAGAACATTATTCAACATTTGATTTAATGCAGACTGGACCATAGGACCACGCCAAATCATTGCTGTTTCATCAGGGACTAGTAATCCCATAGACATCATTGATATCCCATGGTTTTTCATAGGTGTAATCATATCTCCGTGAACAGCTCGCGGCCTTCCAGATATACCCAACATTCGTGGCTGTGAAGGGCCATATATATCAGCATCTAACAAACCAACACTAAAACCCTCTAAACTTAGTCCAACAGCAATATTAGCTGCTGTTGTTGACTTACCTACACCTCCTTTGCCAGAGCCTAAAGCTATGAAGGTTTTTATATTACTTTCTACAACTATAGATCTTTTCTTATCTTTTTTATCAACAGTTTCATTTGTACTTTTTGACGAAGACTTGGCTGAATGAGAGGTTAAAATGACTATTCCATTTGTAACTTTTGGAATTTTGTTTATAGCTTTTTCTACTTCTTTTCTTATAACTTCAAATGCTTTAGCTCTATGACTTTCAACCTCTAAGGTTACTTGGACATTATTGTCTTTGATTGCTATATCAGCAACATTTCCGGAATTATAAATATCCTTACCTCTCGATAAATCCATAATTTTGGAAAGTACTTCGATGATTTGATTTTTTGAAATTTCTTCCATTTTAGTCTGGAGCTACAAGCTTACCATCAAGTTTGTGAGTAATATTAAGACCCTCAATTTTGATTTCTGCAGATACTGTAATTTCTTCCCCAGATTTAATATTTCCCTTGTTAACTGCATTGCGAACTTCATCTTCAATGATCTGATGCCCAGTAACCCCGAGATGTTTTAAAAATTTTCTGATACTTGTAGTAAATTCCTCATTTGACATATTTAATATCCTTATTTTGTTTAATTATTTTCTTTCTAATTGTTCCACATAGGCAACTAAATCATCAATTTGTTCAAGGGTTAAATCTATTTCGGTTACAAAAGCTGGAAGCTTTTTTGATCTTTCAGTTACATCAGCAATATTTACTAAAGCTGGATGTGGGGGTCTTACAAAAAATTCACTAAATCTTAATTTCCAATCCTTCATAGCCCTCAATCCAAAAAAAGAAGGTGTTGTTTCTATGCTACTATATCTATTTTTATCGCTCACTATATGGCACCTGCTACAGTGTTGCTGTGAAATCTCAAGTCCCCTTAAAGCACTTTCAGTAAGATTACTTTCATTTGCAAAACTTTGAATATTAAAGTGCAATAAAAAAGCGAAAATAAATAATATATATTTTATAATAATAAACTAACCTCTCTAAACAGCAGGATCAGCAAAATTTTCACGTAACATATCCCTATACTGATTTGTTAAATGATTTATATATTCTTCTTGATTTTCGACTTCCATAACATTTTTACCTACATGAGAAGAATATCTGGCAGCGGCAAATAAAAGAGTATACTGGATGTCTTGTGCTATGATTTTCCTATTTAATGTGTTTGCCAAAGTCACAAATCTATCTGAAGTTCTTATAAATCCATCTTTATCTAATCCTCCATTTTCAGAGGCAGAAGATCGATCGTACCAATCCTTAAATTTCATTTTATTATTCCCAGTCATTATAATTATAATAAAATAATCACTTAATTGATAGTTTTAAAAGGTAAATTTATTATGATTTATAAATTAAAGGAAAATCATTCCCAGATAATTTATCTCCATCTTTTAGAGTTAAGTGATCAAATGGAGGAGAACCTTTTCCTTTTTTATCAACGAAAACTGCGTCATCTCCTACCCATCTTGCAGAAAATACTCGACGCCTGGAAACAGTTCCTTTATTTGCAGGAGCACCGTGTAAAGTCCTAAAATTAAATCCAACAGCGTCACCTGGATGCAACGGCCAGGATAGAATATTATAATCATCAGCATTGTTATCAATATCTGGGACATCTTCAGAATTGTCATTTTCAAATAAATCAGTTCCATCAAACCTTTTAGGTTTATGAAGTTTATTCCACATATGAGATCCAGAAATACAATTCAGAGTTGTTTCTTCAGTAACTGTATCGAGAGGAATCCAAAAACTAATCGTTTGAAAACCAGAAGTGCAGTAATAGGATTGATCTTGGTGCCAAGGAGTAACAATAGAAGAACCAGGCTCTTTTACCAAAACATGATCATGGAAAAATCTAGACGTCTTTGATTTCATTAATTTTGAAGCAATTTCACCAGCATTTGAATTAAATATGAAATCTTCAAACTCTTGAATTCTTTGCCAATTACATAAATCCTGAAAAAATGGTGCAGATCCATCTTCTGGTACGTAAGACCTTTCTCTTGGACTAGGGTTACGTATTAATTTTTCAATACCCTCTCTAAGAACATCAACCCAATTATTAAAATACCCACGTAAACAAATCACTCCATGTTTTTCAAAATAGTCTATTTGCTTCTGATCAATCATATTTAAATATAAAATACGCTTTAATTTCTATTATTTATAAAATAGTCCCATTTATTATTTTGAGCAATTATTACACCTAATGCAACAACAAATGCACCTGAAGCTTGAACCCAATTCCAAATATCTCCAAATAAAAATACCATTATTATCATAACGTAGAAAGGCACAGCATTCGAGTGAAAAGATGCAAACAAAACACCAAGGCCTTTAGCCCCCCACATCCAAATTGTTTGTGATACAGTTTGAGAAATAAAAATAAAAATAAATAATAAAATTAAATGAAAAGAATCAATGTTACCTATTCGTATTTCCCCAGATTAAATAAAAGTGACAATATTAAAAAAAACAATGCTGCTATCATTCCTCCCGCCATTGTTAATGATGTCTGTCCCAAGACTGAAATATTTTTTAGTTCTTTAGTTGAGGACCTTGTACACCACGCAAATAACATAACTGAAATTAAACATATAATGGTACCTAGATTAAAAGTACCCTCTGATAAATTTACTCCAGTTGCCAAATAACCACCAAAAATTGCTAAGCAGATACCTATGATGAGATTTAATTTCATTTTACGATTATCAAAAGCAACCTCAACAATTGCTCCAAAAATTGGCATCATTGCCGCACAAATTGTAGGAGTCACAGGATCAGATAATTTTTGACCAACTAAAAGTAAAATTGCTCCTAATCCCCATCCAATGAAACCTATTCTAAGACCTTTTATAATAGGAGAATTTAAAAAAGTATCTAACCCCTCTAAAAAAATCCAAAATGGAATTAGTAAAATTACAGTTATAAAAAATCTGAAAAACACTAAGGTAAGCGCTCCCCAAGAATCTAGAAGAATTTCGGCTGCAGGGAAACCAATCGCCCATAAAAACATAGCACTAAAACATGCTAAATTATTAATGTAAGGATTATTTTTCATTAACTATAAATAAATATTTATCTTTTATTTATATATAAAAAAAATTAAATAAAAGTAAAAAATATTCTTATTTCAATGCTGAATATAACATCTGTTTAAATAACGCAGATGCCCCTGGCATATCTAAGTTTTGAGCCATGAAAACAGCATAAAAATTTTCTACAGGATCAACAAAAAACATTGTTTCAGCAGCACCAGCCCAACCAAATTCACCTTTTGATCCAGGTAAGTGTGATGTTGAGCCATTTCCCCTAACTCTAAACCCCAAACCAAAGCCATCTCCGTGAAGACCTGGGCTTGGTTTAAAAATATTATTTATACCCAAAGGTTTCATTGCTTCAGATGTGTGGTCAGTTAACATCAATTCATATGATTTACGAGATAGAATTAATTCATTTTTATGAAGTAAACTTGAAGCAAAAATTGAGTAATCTTCTAATGTAGAAAATAGACCGTGACCACCTCTTCTAAACTCTTTGTTATCAGCAGGGTAAGTATTGAAGAAATTGACTTCTTCCAATGAAGGCAAACTTGAAAAAATATCTATGTTTCTTAAAGCTAATTCCTTGCTAAAAATATCTACTCTACCATAGCATGGTAGAAGGTTTCCTATGTTATTATTTTTAACTATAAAAGATGTATCATTAATTCCTAACTCTTTAAAAATATAATTATTCAAAACCTCTCCTAATGAGATTTCAGCAGTGCATTCAATAATATATGCTAAAATATCTGTTGAAACTGAATAGTACCAACTGCTACCAGGGTCAAAAAGTAGAGGAAAACTTGCAATTTTTTTAGCCTCTTCCTCTAAAGAAATTGATGCATCCAATAATACTTTCTCTTTTCTATATATCCCAGCAACAGGGTCTGGTAGAAACCCATAGCTCAATCCTGAAGTATGTGTAAGCAGATTAAAAATAGTCATCGGAGTATTACTTGAAATATATTGCTCTTTATTATCAATTATTTTTAATATTTTTGGGTTCTTTAGATCTGGTAAAAATCTTCCAACATGATCAAATAACCTCAGCTTGCCCTCTTCAATAAGTTTTAATGCAACTATACTCACAAGAGGCTTAGTCATAGAAAATATTCTCCAAAGAGAGTTTTTATTTGCTCTAATTTCAGATTTTCCAGCAAATCCTGTGAAAATAGATTTCTTTTCACCTTTTATATTTGTACCTACTTCCCATGCCAAGTCTCTGTAAAAACCTTGGTCACACAATGTTTGCATTTTTTTTAATATTGCCTCAAGCCTTTGATCAGAAAATTTTGGAAAACTATTTTTCATTATTTAATTCCTTAAAAAGAAGACCCGGGTTCTTCTAAAAATTTAATTTCTTGTTGAGAGGAAAGTCTATTTAAGATTTTATTTCGATGAGGAAAACGTCCAAAACGTTTAATAACATTTCTGTGTCTAAGGGCAAATTGATAAACTCTTTGATTTGTATATTTTTTAAATAGCGGCAAGGATTTTTCTTGAATATCTAATATCTCACTATGCATCATAGGAACTAAAATAAATTGACGTTTTGGTTCATTAACCACTTCAAGGTGACCTGCATCTATACAATTAAATGTAATTGCAAGTGCGATTTGGTCTCCTGAAAAAGACTTGGCATTATCTCTAAAAATATTTCTAGTAAATTGATCGAGCAATAAAATTAGGGCTATAGAACCATCTATAGATTTTTTCCAAAATTTTAATTTATTTTGCAAAGCATTTTCAACAAGCTTTAAAAATCTTTGTTCAATCAGTAGATCAAATTTTTTGTCCTTTTTAAACCAATCTTTAGGTTTACATTCTTGAAACCAAAAATCAATTACATGTTTGATATTAGCATCATATTTGTTCATAAATTTACTAGCAGTTATCGTTACGAATTCCAGATGGCATTGTAGTATTACAAAATTTTACGCGCTCAAATGTTGTATTAATTATGTTAACATCTTCTAAAATTGAATCAGTTAAATCTACATTTTTAAAGTTTGCATTCTCAAGATTTGCACCTTTAAAATTAACATTACTTAAAATAGAATTTTCTATTTGTGAGTTTGTTAAAACAACACCTTCCATATTTGAATTAGTTATAGATACCTCAAATAATTTTGAGGATTTAAAATTAGAGCCTTTCAATGAAGATTTTTCAATGATTGCATTATTAAGGTTTGTAAATTCAAAATTAATGAGTTCCATATCAGCATTAGAAAACATAATATTTTCGATTACTTGATCCTTCAATACAGTATTCTTTAATAGTGATTTTCTAAAAATTACGTTGTTCAAATTCGCACTTGTTAAGTTAATATTTATAAATTTACTATTTTCAAAAGTTGAACCTGATAAATTAGCTTTTAATAAAATAGATTTTGAAAACGTAATATTATCACCTAAAATTTGTTCAATATTTCCTTTGCTTAGATCAGCATTACTAAAATCTAGGTTGATCATATTACTTTTAAAAAAACGAATATTTTTTAAATCACCTTTGTTGAAGTTTATGTTTTTCAAATGTGATTTTTCAAAGTTAACTTTTTTAAGATTTGAATTTGAAAAGTCAGTATTTGAAACAATTGAATCATTTAAGTCTTCTTTATAAAGATTTGAATCCGTTAGATTACAATTTTTACAAATTTTAATTACTTTAAATCTGATTAATTGTTTTTCGTCATATGCATAACTTACAAGAGGAAAAATAAGTAAGGTAATAAATAGTAATAATTTTATAATCATTTAAACCAATTCAAATTTCTACATTAAAATATACAATCTTAAAATAATGAAGTTTTTTGATTAATTAATCAAAGCAAATTTGTATTTTATTTACGAAAAGTTATTGATTTCAAATTTACAATCAATATTTTAAAAAATATGGGTACATTAATTTTTTTTATATGCTTAATTTTTGGAATTGGTATTTTTATTTATATAAAACGATCTGAAAAAAAGCAGTGGAAGATTTCAGGAGAAAAAGAACTTAAAAACAAACAGTATGAACATTACTTATCTCTTAGATTGGATGCGCCAGTTTCAGAAGAAACAATTAATATTGCAACAAGTCTTAAAGAATATTCTAATCATCAAAAATGGCTAAAAGAAATTCTCAGCACTCTAGAAGAAGAATATAAAATTCATAATTTAGATATTTTTTCAGATGAAGGAATAAGTTTATCTGAAAAACACGAAGACATAGACAAAGTTTTTAATAATTCTGGGCAATATGAAAATATTTGTAAGTATTTACAAAAACGACCCATAAAAGAATTACAAGAAGACATTGAAAACAAAATTAAAAATGTTAATGAAGCCCAAAATAAAGAGCATATTTTAGACAAAACTGATCAAAATAATAAAGATTTAGAGAATTTAAAGAATAGAGTTCTAAATCTTATATATGAAAAAAAAGAACGTGCTGAAATAATTAAAGTTATTAAAAAAGAAAATAAAGATAAGGAAGACTTTAAAATTTGGTGTGAAAATAAAGTTTGGAATATTAATTATTTAGTTGAAAGTGAAATCCAACAAATTAAATTTAAAAAATCAAATTAGTTTTAATGTGAATGTTTCTTTTGTTGAATTTCAAAATTAACGATTATTTTTCCTGTTTTTTTAAATTTTAGAATAGCTTTTTCTTTTTCACCAACTACAAGGTTTTTATTAAGATTTTTAAACATAATGTGTAGTCCGCCAGGTTTTAAAATAACTTCCTTCCCGGGAGGAATCTCTATACCATCATTTATTTTTTTCATCTTCATAATATTGCCATCCATTGACATTTCGTGAAGTTCAACTTTTTCAGAAAAAAGAGTTTCTATTTCATATAAAAAATCACTTTTATTACCCTTATTTTTTATTATTAAATAACCTGATGCTGACTTCATTCCAGGCATAGGTAAAATCAAATATGGATGATCAATTGTTAATTGTCCTAAATAGTAATCGTGAGAAAATGCAAAATTTGGTGTTAAGAAAAAACATATTGTTATTAGCAAATATTTAAAAGTTATTTTTCTCATAATTATATAGCTTTAGTTTATTATAATTTTTATACTCAATTATCATATTAAATAGGATATATTCAATAAAACATTTTCCATTTATAAATTTATTTCTCTTAGCATGCATTATGTTTAGTTTTGGATCTGGACCTATGTTTATAATCTGGTCACTTTCAGAATTTTCAGCTATGTCATCAGGCTCAGGAAGAATAATTATTGCTGGTATAGCTTCAGTATTTTTTTGTTATCTGACTGGCAATAGGGTTCCTAATGAAAGAATTATATGGATATATTGTATGTTTTTTGGGCTAATAACTTTGGCAATCCCCTTTTTATTAGTTCCTTACTCTTTGACATTTATCAGTACAAGTGAACTTGCAATTTTTTTATCTTCAATACCTTTATTTGTTTTAGTTCTCGCAAGAATTTTTTTGAAAGAAAAAATTACATTTAAAAAATGGTTAGGATTTTTTATTGGGATTATAGGATTAATAATTTTATCAGAACCCCAAAACTTTAATATTGAAAACTCTAATGAACTATTAGCTTCAATTCTTTGTATCGTTATAAGTATTTGCTTAGCATCTGGAGGTATTTTGCTACAAAATATGCCTAAGAATAATCCTATATCATTCAGTACAGGCTCATTCCTTATAGCATCGTTAGCAGCTATTCCAATTTTTATATTATCTAGTCCTTATTCTATTCCATCAACTAAACCTATTATTGGGATAATTTTCGTAGGTATCGTAAGCACATTTTTTGGAGGTTTTTGCAGGGTCTTGCTAATTCGAAGAGCTGGGGCAGTTTTTACATCTATTAATGGTTATTTAGTTCCTTTAGTAACTTGTTCATTAGGTGTGATTTTTTTAAATGAAGATCTAAGTTTAACGACCATTTTATCATTTTTAATTGTTATTACTGGTGTACTAATTGCTCAAGATTTTGATAAAGAGGTAACTAAATTTTTAAAGCTTTTTCTTTAATTAACAAATCTAATTTTTCTTTAGTACCACCCTTTCCACTGTATCCACCTAATTTTCCATCAGATCTAATTACTCTATGGCATGGTATTTCTATTAAAAATGGGTTTTTACCACATGCGTTCGCAACAGCTCTTGAAGAAGTTGGTTTGTTAAGTGCCTTAGCGATATCTTTATATGTTCTAGTTTCACCTAAAGGTATTTTTTTTATTTCTTCCCAAACGCTTATTTGAAAGCTTGTTCCAGTTAAATTTCTCATTCACACAATTTGTACATTATTAATTATTGGGCTAATATGATGAATATAATTATTTAAATCAAATATTTTTAAAATTTATGATAAACCATAAAGACCACTGGAAAAATATTTATAAAAAAAATAACTTTAAAAATTTTAGTTGGTATCAGGAAAAACCTAACTCAATTAAGTTAATTAATAGTTTAAAATTAAATAAAGATGCAAAAATTTTTGATGTTGGAGCTGGAACATCATATTTAGCAAGTAAACTCATTGAAGATGGTTATAAAAATATAACTATTAATGACATTTCATCTGAGTCCATAGAGATATCGAGGCTTCATAGTTTAAATAAGTTTAATTGGATTGAGGGTGATATCACTAAAATTGATCTGCCTAAAAATTATTTCAATGTTTGGCATGACAGGGCAGTTTTCCATTTTCTTACAGAGAGATCTGATAGAGTTAATTATATTAATCAAATATTAAAAAGTACCAGAGAGGATGGTTATGTAATTATATCAGTTTTCTCATATGAGGGGCCTAAAACATGCAGTTCACTGCCTGTAAAACAGTATGATGAAAATAGTTTATCATCAGAATTAGGTGGAAATTTTAAAATTTTGAAATTTAGTTATCATGATCACTTAACACCAACAAACAAAAAACAAAATTTTATCTCATGTTGTTTTAAAATTATTAATTAAAAATATAAAGTTCTGTATAAATATGCTAAAAAATTTTCATTTGAGTTTATTAAACAAATTTCAAAAACAATTTAATCTCTCTAATTATTCTATTCTTTGGATAAGTTATGCTGAAGGAATATTATTAGGTTTAATATTAGGCTATTTTATTTTTTGATATAATTTTATCCAATATCAAAACTAAGGCTTAATTTTATTAACGACTTTTAAAGAAGCACCCTTTAAGTTAAAAGCACTTCCAAAACCAGAAATTATAGTTCCTTTAGAAGGTACTATTTTTATTAAATGAAAATCATTAAACTGTTTTATTAAATTCATTGTTTGACCGAGTTTTGCACTAATGCCGTCAGAAATATCATGGAATTCTTTACTATCTCTAACAATTGTAGAAATTTTTGCATCAAATTTTAATCTTAGTCTTGCCCAAATATTTTGAGAATCATTTTCATCTTTAATAATCATAAATGTTCCAGTTTTTTTTAAAAGAAGTAATTTAATATGACTGGAAAGTTCACTTGAATATATATAAAAGATATTATTTTGAAAAAAATATGGTGCATAGCCTATATCAGAAATGCCATCATAACTTACAGAAATCATCAATGATTTATTATTATTAATTAGTTGATCTTTAATTAATTCAATTTTTTTTATTTCAGCATTCATTTAGTTATATATATTAATGGTAATGATAAATATTTATTTTACTATTTATTATCAATAAATTTTAAATAATTGTAAATTTTGAAATTACAAAAGCATTTTTTATGTTATAGATTGTTTAAAGGGGTTAATTATGTCAAATATAGGAACAGTTAAATGGTATAATCCAAACAAAGGTTATGGATTTATTACACCAGAAGATCAATCAAAAGATATTTTTGTGCATTCTAGTACATTAGAAAAGTCTAACATCAGAATGTTAATTGAAGGTCAAAAAGTCAGCTACAATGAAGCAAAAAATAAAGGTAGAATGTCTGCAGTTAATATTAAAACGATTGATGCATAATTTTGAACTTTTATTAATAATCTGAGAAGTATTAGCCTATAATCTTTTATTCAGTTGTTAAGTTATTTCTAAATAAGATAAAGAAAACTAAACTCAATTATTGATGGAATTATAAAAATTGCCATAGAATATGGTGCTTCAAGTTTCGTTGTTGGAAATATTTTTAATATGAGCTGAAAGCTAAGAGTGGCACTTATTTTAGAGTGCCATTCAGAACTAGTGTTTCAAATTGCTAAAGAGAAAAAAATATATTGGCGAAGGTATTGGTAAAATTATAGATAAAATACAAACATTTGGTTGTTTATGGACAGATTACAGAGCAAAGATTTTCTATGAAAAAATATCAAATTTGGAATTTGAATAAAAAATTTAAAATTCTAGAAAGATTAAAAACTAAAGTTCCACCTCCAATAATTACTTTAATGTTCATTTTTATTAACTACGCCTTAACATATTTGGATGCACCATTGGAAATTCCTTTAGGTAATTTTGTGAGTTTATTTTTGTTAATAGCAGGTTTGTTGATTATTATTAGGGCAGGCATTTTATTTGCCAGGAGTAAAACTATCATTAGCCCATTAGAACCATACAAAAGCACTTTTTTTGTTTCTAATGATATTTATCAATATACAAGGAATCCTATGTATTTTGGTCTTTTGATTATTTATTTAAGTACAATAATATTATTTCAGAATTTTTTAGGTTTTTTATTAATACCAGCGTTTATTTTATATATAAATTATTTTCAAATAATACCTGAAGAAAATGCATTGAAAGATCTTTTTGGGCCTGAATACGACTTGTATTTAGATAAAGTAAGAAGGTGGATTTAAAAACTAATATGCATGTTTTGAATACGAAACATTAAATTTAAGCAATTTATTAGTGAGATGCAATTTTCATATGTTAAATTATATGATTAATCATAAGTCTCCAGATCTATCATTTCCTCTCAAAGAAATACTGGGGGCTTATGATTAATCATATAATTTATAAATTTAATTTCTGTATCTTCCTTTCAGGGTATTCCCTTTTCAATAAATCTTCTATTTCATTATCTGAATACCCATGACTTTTAAGACCTCTCTTTCTCCATGCCTCCAGACATGATAAACAATAGAAGTTCCATACAAGTTTATTATTACTTTCTATAATTAGCATTTTGCCATTACTTTCACTAAATTCATGATTGCAATCAAAACAAATTTTTTTCTTGTCCATCTATATTATTTTATTAATTAAAATATAAAATTTTACTCAAATAATAGTTTAACTATTTTTCTTCAAATATAGATTTATCAAATATTTTAGATATTTCTCCAGATGCCTCACCTTCAGAATAACTAACAACAGCACCCATTTCTTTTTCCATCTGATTGAACTTATTCATTTCATCAAATCCAAATTTTTTATAAGTTTCCTTGTCTTCCCATATAGATATTACTGAATGACTAATTTCTGAAACATCTACTGTTAACCTCATTAATCGGCCATTTTCACCAAATTTAGTTAAAGTGGATTGAGCATGTTTTTGAACTGCTTGTTTAGCCATTTTATTTGGAAATTTAACCTGATTTATTCTAACATACATTTAATTACTCCTAAAATTGACAAATTATCTTTATGAAATACATTCATATTTTTATATTTTTTGATAAATATATTTTTTACCATCCATAAAATTTTTTTCCCCTATTAAAAACTATTTTAGATGTAAAATTATTAGCAATGTCACCCCATTTAGACCATAGCTTTTGGCATTTTTTAAACGCCTCTTCATCCCGATATTCCCAAAGGATCATAACTCGAATAATATTTTCATCAGTAATACGAACACAACTGAAACTAAGTTGCCCAGATTGAACCAAAAATTCTTTAGCTTTATCAGAGTTAAAAATTGCAATTTTTTCAGCCCACATTTTATAATCTATTTCACTAGGAAAAGTTACAATTGCAGAAGAAAAATAACTTTTATTTTTCATATTTTTTTCTCATTTTTATTATTTATTTATTATTAAAAAGTTTTAAAAGAAGTTTGGCATATTCTCTAGCATCATCAATAGCTTTGTGGGTGTGATTATTATTATCATGCAGTTCCCTGGGATAATTATCTCTAATGGTTTCAGCGTAGTCTTTTTTAAGGACTGCCGATGCATAAGATTTAATATCAAATGCTGGCATATGATGAAAGAAAGGTTGATGATAAGGGTATTTATCTAATCGATTACGAAGAAATTTCAAAATGTACCAATTGACCCATGCAAAATCTATGGGTGCTGGATGAGCGGCCATAATCCTTGGCTTAGGAAGTTCTAAGAGCCAATCACCAAACTTGTTCATTGCCTCACTTGGTAAAAATTGATTTTGTCTGCAATACTCAAGTGCTTCAGAAGCTTCAGTTTCAAACCAATTCATTGTTACTGGATCCGGTTGAGAGCCTTCTAAAGGCAGTAAATTAACTTCAAATTCTCCAAGTATATCAGATTTATTTATAGCAACAGCACCGAGACTTATCATTGAGTTAACACCTACCAAAGGACCATCGAATTCAACATCGATTACTATGTAGATACCCATTTATTTATATTTATAGGGCAGAAAAAGCATAAATTTTATCTGAAAGGCCCAAAATCAAAATAATTGAAGTTAATAAAAAGAAAGCGCCTACAATCACATCTACCAAGCTATTTTTTGCACCAGTTTCGGTGTCTATCAATTTAAAATAAAATGCAGTATCATAAGAAGCTTGGAATAAACCAAGTAAAAAAGCTAAATTAAAATAAATCCAAGTGCCTGATGGACCTGAAGGTCTGAATAAAATATAAATTCCCATTAAAAAAAGAGATAAAACAAACGTTCCAATTACTCTAACTAAGTAAACACTTTCTTTACCTGTATTAAATTCCTTTGTGAGCCCAATAGGATCGAATAAGCACCTATATACATAAAAACCAATCAAACATAGGTAAACGATGAAAAGAATTAAATAAAAAATATTATTAAAATTATCGATCATTAACTTTAATTAGCATAGTGATAAATTTTGTAAATCTTTAATAAGAAATAAATTAATATTAATAGATCAATTTAACTATACTTAATTGGTATATATTTTGCTCGTAATTGTTAATGGAGGGCAGATAATGTTTCAACTTACCGATAAATACTATGAATTAATAAATCACTACAGGGATATGGCTTGTAATGGCTATCATCGTAATGATGGATTATTTGTAAATAAAACTTATGGCACTGCAGAACCTTTAAAATTCAAGGAAGAAATTAAAACTATTGCCAACCATTTTAAATCTAAAACTGCTCTAGATTATGGGTCAGGTGGTTCTGACTTAAATACCGAGGAAATCTCTGAAGGAGTCTCATTTAGGGATTATGTTGGATTAAAAAAAATATATCAATTTGAGCCAGCAAGAGACCTAAAGAAAAAGGGTAAGTTTGATATGGTTTTGTCTTTTGATGTTTTGGAACATATTTTTATTGCTGATTTACCTTGGGTCATTAACGATATTTTCAGTAAAGCAAATAAATGTGTCCTAATAAATGTTGCTTGCTATGAGGCTGCTGCACTTCTTCCAAATGGAGAAAATGCACATATTACATTAAGGCACCCACTTTGGTGGCTAGGCCAAATCGAATGCATAAGTACTCTGCATAAAAACGTTGCGTGGGGTCTTTTTACTTCACAGGACTATAATGAACCAAAATTTCATGGCATAAGAAGAATGAATGAAATTATTCTTAATAAAAGCTTTAAAAATTAAATTATAGTTCCTCTAAATCTTCTAAATGTTTGTCTAATGCTTGAGCGGATATTTGTAATTCATAAATATAAAGAATGATTGAAATAGAAAATAATAAAACCGCTAATAAAAAAGTATTGATAAAATATGCCTGGTATTTAAACCCAAAAACGATAGAAATTAAATTAACAAGAAAACTAATTGCTGCTATAGTCTGAATTAATCTATTTAAAATTAATCTTTGCTGCAAAATTTTTATTTGAGCTAGGTATCGCATTGCAGATTTATCTTTTTTTGAAATTTTTTTATTAATCAATTCATCATGAATTTTTCTTATAAGTGTAGAAAGAGAATTATATCTATTGCCAAAATTTACCATCATCAATGGTATAGCTGGAAATAATATAGCCGGTAATAAAATTAAATTATCCATATTATAAGTTATAGTTACCTTAAATTGATTTTATAATATCATTTTTTCTAATTATTCCACTTTTTATAATTTTACAGTTTAATCCAGATCGATTGTATAATGGCAACATAACTGGTTTTTTTAAAAGATCTGCAAGATATTTACATGGAAAATTTAATCTCCCACCTTCTAATACAACCTCACCAATTTTAAATCTTTTTCCTACAAGGTAATTTAATGGAACACCCTCCGATGTTAAATTTCTTCTATGTTCATGTGGCTTTAGATCTATGCTTTTTTCTTGAATAGGAGGTTGATTTTTTTTCAAAGCATCTAATACCTCTTTTTCAATTATTGTTACATCCCTAATATCAGTAATGGCAGAGTATTTTCCTGAACCTTTATAGTATCTATCACCTTTAATACCTTTATTTTTAATTAATTCAGCTTCTAGTATTTCTTCCATATTTTCTGATGCTGAATCAGCAATATGAATGAATAATAATTTCCCTGGCCCCCATTTCATAAAAAATCTTTTCTAAAAAAATAACTAATTATTAGTTATGATTAAGCATTTTGATTATTCATAACTTTTTGAATTGAAGTTTTTTTATCTATATGATTATAAATTGCATTTATTTTAGGTCTTTTTGATAATTCTAATGTTTTGTTTTCATCCCACTGCATGAACATATAAAAATAAAAATCTGCAATACCAAAATTTTTTCCAGAAAGAAAAGTATTTATATTTCTTTCTAATATATCATAGCAAGATTTTCTATCTAGCTCAGCTTGTGTTTTAATAATTTGATCTGTTGAACCATATCGATCAGGAAAGAAAAACCGATTATTAGCATTACCTAATGCTGTTGAAAGAAAAGAGAGCCATTGAAAGCAAAAAGATCTATCTGGGTCTCCAATAGGCGCTATTAGTTTATTTTCATGTGTTTCTAATAAAAAATTAATTATAGCTAATACTTCAAATATTGAGTGGCCTGTAGGTGTAATTAAAGCTGGAACCAAACCCCTCGGCGATATTTTTTTGAATTCAGTAGAATTTCTTTCCTCTTGAGAAGGAAAAATTATTTTATATTTTATATTCAATTCTTCCATTAAAAATTGAATAACCATAGAGCCTAAATAAGGAATTCCATAAAGTGTGTACTGATTATCATTAGAAATATTCATATTAATCATACTTTTTATATTTTAGTATTATTAACCTTAGGACTGGAAACAGTTAAAACACAAGGAATTAGTTTATCAAAGTTTTAGAATTTGAATTTTATTAGATTTTTTTTTAGTGAATAATTTGAAATATTAAGACTAAAAGGCAATAAAATGATCTAATTATTTGTTTAAAGCTTAGTTAAATTATGACTTTACCTTTTAAATAATTTTGATTAGCTTTAATTAATGAATTATTCTTTTTTTATCCAAAATTTACTTTTTATAACCCTTTTTAGTATACAAACCTCTTCAGCAGATCTTCAGAAAAGTTTAGAAAATGCCCAAAATGGAGAATTTGCATCATCAATCAATGAATTCAAAAAACTTTCTGAACTTGGTGATGCCTCAGCGCAATATTATCTGGGACAGTCTTACATATATGGACTAGGGGTTAAGAAAGACTACACAAAAGCAGTTCAATATTTAAAGCTTTCTGCGGAACAGGGGTATACTTACGCTCAGTTTGATTTGGGTAGAATGTATTACAATGGAGATGGTCTTGATCAAGATTTTGTCTATGCTTTTATGTGGTGGGAAATCGCTAATATTAAAGGATTAAAAGAGGCATATGAAACTTAACAAATGTTTGTTGATGATAAGATTATGTCCAAAATTGAAAAAGCACATATGCTAGCCGAAAAATGTATCAATAAAAAATATAAAACTATAAACTGAAATGCTAAGATTCAATTTATTTTCATGCCAATTTTAAAATCGTAATCCAACACGAAAAAATATTTTAACTTACTTTAAAAGAATTCTTATTCAAACTTCATGTATATTTTAAAATATTCTTCATCTGGGGATGTCCCCCATATTTTTTTATTAATTTCACCTTTAAAATCGTAGTATTCAGTACGTTCTTTTGATCCCAGAATATCCATTTCAATGTAGCCAGTTACAATACCATTTCCATCAACTTGTGCATCTAAACTATCGTATAAGTTTTTTGACCCTGTATTAAGAAAACGTTCCTGATTGTTAATGATTATTTCTCCATCATTGATTGTAATATAACCACTCCCAATTTTCATACTTTCTTGATCAGAAGAACGAAATAAATTGAACTTATATTGACCATCAAAAAGAGTACTTCGCTGTGCTTTTTTAACAATGACAATCTTAATGAGATCACCAGCTCTCGTTTTACCCAATGCTTCTCCGATGTTAATGTCTCCTTTTAGTTCAATTCTTTCAATGTCCCCTTTATCAAATAGATCTAATCTACCAGCAACATGAATAGTTCCATTAGGTTGAAAATTAACTTTTATTTTTTTTCTAAGTTCCTTTGTTGGTTGAAAGTCTTTTTCACCATCAAATTTACCAGTACATTTAGCCAAGACCAAGGCTTCAGAGCCTTGATATTCTAATTTTTGATTATTGTTAACATTTCCAAAAAACCATTCAACTGTATACTCACCATTATAAATACTTTCTTCACATGCTTTTTCACGAACTATTTTCTTCTCTTTTTCTTTTTTTATAATGGCCTTTATTCTTTCTGCTGATTTTTTTTCCTCTGCCTCTCTTGCCGCCTTTTCCTCTGCCTCTCTTGCTGCTTTTTCCTCTGCCTCTCTTGCTGCTTTTTCCTCTGCTTCTTTTGCTGCCAATTTTTTCTTAAGATTTTCAAGTTTAATTTTTTTTATAGTCTCTTCAATAATAATCTTAGATACATTTTGATTAGCAGCCTCATAAATAGCAACTCCACTAATTGAAACAAAAACAGCTATATGATCTTTCCATGTTCCAAATCTCTGATCCCATCTTTCTGTATAATTAATCTTATCTTCAAGATCAGGACGATATCTCAAAACGTAGCCTTTTGATTGTGTTGCAAGTACTTCTAGATCGATTATTTCGCGTTTCCATTTTTCAGACAATGGCAACTTGTCAAACGCGTAAACATCCTCACCATTATAATTTGGACGTGCAAATGCATATTTATTGAGTTTTTCAGGATGATAAATAAAATCAAACAATGCTTCATATACCTGATGTATCTTCTTACCATGAGGCAATTGATGTTCGTAAAAATCATAACCGATGGTTTCATATGCAACCGCAAGCAAAGTAAGTACTTCGGGTAGCTGTCTTTGATAGCTTAAAGCAAGCGCACCTTTCATAGCCCAGGATGGGAAAATACCGTCTTTATCAATGGTCGCTAAATTGATTTCAATGTGTCGGTTCCCAGCCGTAAACAGTTTTTGGTTCCCTGTTCTCTATCCTAGATAGACAGCACCCAAGCCAACTCGCCATCGATTACTCCCACAATAATCAGCGTCAAAGGGGAAGTCTTTCAATTTTTCAAAAATTTCAGGTTTTTCCAAATTGCAACGCACTTTTCCAGGACTAGGGTTTAGATCATGATTAATTAACCAATCACTTAA
>JBJLFF010000012.1:0-52598 GCA_045565515.1 Puniceispirillales bacterium (SeqCode) | reverse complement strand
TAATTAATTAATTTTTAATAACTAATTCATTAATAATTTTATCAAACATGTTTATAGTTAGCCTTTTTGTATTAATATTATACCTGGAGCAATGATAAGAGCCCAATAAAATTTTATTATCTGGGAGTAATAAAGATATTTGATGTTTAAACTTATGTTTACTTATTTGTAAGTTATAATGACTTAATATAGAATTAAATGCATCCCTTCCAAGGGCTAAAATTTTTTTAAATTAGGCATTATTAATAATTCATTTTTCAAAAATTCTTTACAATTTTCAATCTCATCTTTTGTTGGTCTATTTTTAGGGGGAACACACTTTACAATATTTGTGATTCTACAATCATTTAATTTCAAATTATCATGCCCATTCATCTCATAGTATCCAAATGCAAGTTTATATTTTAGCAAGGCTTGAAATAATGTATTTCCAGCTCCATCACCTGTAAAAGGCCTGCCAGTTCTATTTGCACCTTTTTTACCAGGAGCTAATCCAACTATCAAAATTTTTGAATTAATTGACCCAAATGAATTAACAGGATTATTGTGCCAATTTGGATTGTCATTTTTAATTAACTTTCGAAATTTATATAATCTGTCACATTTATTACAATTTTGTGGAGGTTGGTAATTTTTTATTTTATACATTTTCAAAACCAAACGTTATTTTATTTGTGATGATTAATACGGCTTTCATTTCTTTAGGTTCAAATTTAAAAAGAGATAATGAACTTTCTCTTAAAGAAAATTTTGAAATCTTTCTAAAGACTTTTCCTGAAAATAGTATATTTGTCAAAAAAATATCAAATTGGTACGAAAGTGAACCTTTGCCTTTATCAAATCAACCATGGTTTATTAATGCTGTTGTGAAAGTTTCAACAAATAAATCTCCTGAAGATTTATTATATAAATTACATGAAATTGAAAACTTATTTGGCAGAAAAAGATCTATCTTAAATGCGTCTAGAACAATTGATTTAGATTTAATTGATTTTCAAGGATTGATTAAAAATGATAGTTTAATCCTGCCTCATCCAAGAATGCATTTAAGACTTTTTGTACTTTTACCTTTGCAAGAAATAGAACCTAACTGGGTTCATCCAGTTTTAAAACAGTCAATAAAAGAATTATTAATTAATTATACTTCTAATCAAAAAATTAGAAAGTTATAATTTTAATCTATTAATTATAATTTTAGTTGATTTTTATAATTATTTGGAATATGATTCATCTTTTTAGGATTTATTATGGCAAGAGTTACGGTAGAAGATTGTATTGACAAGATTCCAAATAGATTCGATTTAGTTTTAGCATCTGCACAAAGGGCTAGAAATATTTCAACTGGAAACCCCCTTACTATTGATAGAGATAATGATAAAAATCCAGTTGTTGCTCTGAGAGAAATTTCTTTAGAAACTATTGATCCTGATTTTTTAAGAGATGAAATTATTAAAGGTCTCCAAAAATTAAGTAATCCAGTAATTTCAGAAAACGATGAAGAACTTTTAGAAGAATCTACTGAAGATAAATATACAATTGAAGATGAATTAACAGAATTTAAAAATACTCCTTTAAGCAGTGACACTAGTGAAAATTTGAAAACTGGTTTTCAGGATGTTGATGAAGATTTAATAAAATCTGAAGATTTATAATTTTTATATAGTTTCTTATATGTTAGAATATAAAGATATATGGATCTTTATAAGCTAATTAAAAATGTTAGAGAAACAGATTACTCCAATAATAACAAAATTATTGAGCAAGCATGGACTTTTGCGGAAAATGCACATAAAGGACAAAAGAGAGACTCTGGCGAAAACTATTTTACTCATCCCGTTGCAGTTTCTTTCATTTTATCAGAGTTAAATTTGGATACAAATACAATTGTAACAGGCCTTTTGCATGATGTAGTTGAAGATTGTAATATTTCAATTGCCCAAATATCAGATAATTTTGGTGATGAAGTTGCCAAATTAGTTAATGGTGTTACAAAACTTTCAAAAATTGAATTACAATCTGACAGATCCAAACAAGCTGAAAATTTTAGAAAATTCTTTTTGGCTACAAGTAATGATATTAGAGTTTTATTAGTAAAATTAGCTGATAGAACTCATAATATGAGAACTATAGGTGGAGTTAAAAATATTGATAAAAGGCAAAGGATTGCTCAAGAAACTTTAGAAATATTTGCTCCCCTTTCTGAAAGAGTTGGGCTAATTTCACTAAAAAACGAAATGGAAGATCTTGCATTTTCGGTGGTTCAACCTCAAATGAGAACTTCTATAATGAATAGGCTTAGTTTTTTAGAGAATGAGTCTAAAAACATTGCTCCATTAATTATTGAGGAAATGAGAGATACTTTAAAAAAAGGTGGTATAAATGTTATTGAAATTTCTGGGAGAGTGAAAACTGCTTTTTCTATATGGCAAAAAATGCAAAGAAGAAACGTGCAGATGGATCAACTTTCAGATATTATGGCTTTCAGGATATTAGTTGATACTAAAGAAGAATGTTATAAGTCTTTAGGTTTAATTCATACAAAATATCCAAACATTATGGGAAGATTTAAAGATTATATAAGCACTAAAAAAAGAAATGGTTATCAATCTCTCCACACAGATATTATTGGTCCTTTCAAACAAAAAACTGAAATTCAAATTAAAACTCTAGAGATGCATAAAATTGCTGAAACAGGGATTGCAGCCCACTCTCTTTACAAGCAAAATCTAAAAACTTCTGAAAAAATTAATAATAGTTGGGTCGAAGATCTTGTTTCTATTTTAGATCAAGATCATGGTCCAGAAGAGTTTCTAGAGAATACAAAACTTGAAATGTATATAGACCAAGTTTTTTGTTTTACTCCAAAAGGGGATTTAATAGCGTTGCCTAGAGGTGCTACATCGATAGACTTTGCTTATGCTGTCCATTCTGATATTGGCCATACCTGTGTTGGTGTTAAAATAAATGGAAAATCTCGTCAATTAAAAACCATACTTGAAAATGGTGACCAAGTTGAAATTTTAAGATCCAAAAACGCAACTCCAAAACCTGAGTGGGAAACTTTTGTGAAAACAGGAAGGGCTAGAGCTGGAATAAAAAAGTTTATTAGGCAAAAAGTGCAAGAAGAGTTTTCAAATGTTGGAAAAGCGATCCTTCAAAAACATTTTCGGCAAATTAATAAAAAATTTGATTTTAATAAAGTAAGTAAAAAGCTTGAAAAATTTGGAGATAAAGAATTTTTAAAGCCACTAGATATTTTTGTAGGTATTGGAGATGGTTCAATTGAACCTCTAAATATTATCAATTTTTTATATCCTAAATTAAACTATAAATCTTTTCAAAAAAATTTAACAGCAAATGATCGTAATAATTTTTCCTCAATTAAAAAAGATAATATTCTTCAGATCAATGGATTGATACCAGGGATGGCAGTACATTTTGCAAAATGTTGTACTCCATTACCTGGTGAAAATATAGTAGGCATAGTTACAACAGGTAAAGGAATAACAGTTCATACTATAGACTGTAATACTTTAGAAAAATTTTATGACATACCTGAAAGATGGTTAGATATTAATTGGGACAAAGATGGTTCAGCATATCATGTGGGTAGAGTAAATATAGTAATGACAAATGAACCTGGAAGTTTAGCTTCTGTAACTAACCATATATATAAATATGGTGGAAACATTAGTAATTTACAATTAATAAACCGTGAAGTTGATTTTTTTAGGTTTTTAGTTGACGTTGAGGTTAAAGATTTAAGTCATATAACTAATATAATAGTTGAATTGCGTTCAAATATATATGTTGAAACTGTTGATAGATATCGTGGTTAATTTTTTTAAATGAAACTTTTTATAAATTTATTTAGATATCTTAATTTTCAAATAAAAAGATTAAAACATCTTAAAGCTTCTCCACATGAAATAGCATTAGGATTTGCTTTTGGAGTATGGACTAATTTTAATCCTTTTTTTGGTATTAATTTATTAATAGCTATGAGCTTAGCATTTATTTTCAGAGTAAATGTTTTGGCATCAGTTATTGGTACAATTTTAACTGGCTTACCATTTATTTTTCCAATTTTTTGGTTTTTAAGCTGGTTTGCTGGTGCAAATTTAATATTTAATAATTATGATAATTCATTATTCTTAGAAAATGATACGATAGTTGAAAATATTGCAGAGTATTTTACAGAAATGTTAGTTGGAAGTTTAATTTTATTTCCAGTAATTATTTTTATTTCTTATTTTCCTATAAAATTTTTTGTAAAATATTGGCAGAAAAAAAGAAAGCTAAGAAGGGATAAAGCAAGTGGATAGAATGTGTCTTGGAATAAATATAGATCATGTGGCTACAATTCGAAATGCAAGGGGAGGAGAGCACCCAAACCCTGTAGAAATTGCAAAAATAGCGGAAAAAAATAATGTTGATAATATAACTGCTCATTTAAGAGAAGATAGAAGGCATATAAAAGACAAAGATATTAGGAATCTTTTAGATGAATTAAAAATCCCGCTTAATTTTGAAATGGCAGATACTGAAGAAATGGTAAGTTTTGCAATTGAAAACCTACCTTATGCTTGTTGTATAGTCCCAGAAAAAAGAGAAGAAATTACTACTGAGGGGGGGTTAAATTTAATTGGTAATAAATCAATTTCTCAAAGTATTTTAAAACTTAAAAAAGTTGGTATCTATTGTTCGGTATTTTTAGACCCTGATATTAAACAAATTAAACTAGCATCTGAATTAGGTGTTAATGCAATTGAAATTCATACAGGTGCATATTGTGATGCAAAAAATAATAAAATCCAAGATCAATTAGAAAAAATTAAAATAGCTGCAAAATTTGCTAAATCGATCGGTTTAGAGGTCCATGCGGGTCATGGTCTTAATTTTACAAATGTTATAGAAATTTCAAAAATTAGAGAAATAACAGAACTCAATATTGGACATTTTATTATTAGTGAGGCGATTTTTTTGGGTATTGAAGGTGCTATAAAAAAGATGAGAAGTATAATTGACAAATCAAGAGAAGAGTAAATTGGAATGATTATTGGAATTGGGAATGACTTAGTTGAAATAAATAGAATTCGTTCCATTTATAATAAATTTGGGGATAATTTTTTAAATAAAATATATACAGAAAAAGAAATTAATCTTTTTTTACAAAATAGAAATAAATTTATTCAAAGAGTATCTAATAGGTTTGCTGCTAAAGAAGCTTTTTATAAAGCTTTGAACCATAATAAGTTGTCTGCTTCACCTAGTTTTAAAGATGTTGAGATTTTAAATTATGATGGGGGAAAACCAAAAATAGAAATTTACAACATAGCTAAAAAATTGTGTTTGGAGTTAATTCCAAAGGGATGTAGTTATAATATTCATATAAGTTTAACAGACGATAAACATTATTCATTCTCAACTGTTTTAATAGAAAGTTTAAGCAATGTATAAAAAGAAATTGAAGAACAATAAAGATGGTGGCTTTCTTGAATTCTTTAAGACAATTTTTTATGCAGTATTTATAGCAATTATTTTTAGATCTTTATTGTTTGAGCCTTATAATATTCCTTCTGGCTCAATGTTACCTAATCTTTTAATTGGAGATTACTTGTTTGTTTCAAAGTTTAGTTATGGATATTCAAGGTATTCTTTTCCTTTTGGAATAGTTCCACTTCCTGAAAGTAGGGTTTTTTCTGCTAAACCTAAAAGAGGTGATGTGGCAGTTTTTAAACTACCTTCAAATACAAATATTAATTATATTAAGCGTGTTATTGGATTGCCTGGCGATTCAATTCAAATGATAAAAGGTAAACTTTTTATTAACCAAATTTTGGTTACTCAGCAAGAAGATGGGAGTTATAAACATATTTACAATAGAAGATTTGAACAAAATTTTGATAAATACAAAGAGATGTTGGAAAATGGAAAGCATTATTCTGTTTTAAATATCAATGATACCCAAACATTAGATAATACTGAAGAATTTATTGTGCCAAAAAATAAATACTTTGTTATGGGTGATAATAGAGATAATTCGCTTGATAGTAGAGCTAATGGTGGTTGGTTTGTACCTTTAGAAAACTTTGTTGGAAAAGGTAATTTCATCTTTTTTTCTATAAGTGGAGATACTAGATTTTGGGAATTTTGGCGATGGCCTTCTAATATAAGATATAGTAGAATTTTTACAAAAATTAATTAGAGAAATTTTTTGTCAATTACTGAATTAGAAAATATAATCTCCTATAAATTCAAGGAAAAAAAATATTTGATAGAAGCTATAACCCATAAAAGTACTGGTTTAGAATATAATTATGATAAACTTGAATTTTTAGGTGATAGAGTTTTAGGCTTGGTAATTGCTCATAAATTGAATACCTTAATACAAGATCAAAATGTTTTAAATACACATTTAAAATTTGAATCATTAACTAATGAAATTTACTTATCTAAAGTAGCTAGAAAAATTAATATTAATAAATTTATTTTAGTACAAGGAGGAAAAGATAGTGAAAAATTTAAAAACAATGATTCAATACTTGCTGATGTATTAGAGGCTATTATAGGTGGCATTTTTCTTGATGGTGGCCTTAAAAATGCACAATTGTTTATTGAAAATTATTTTTCAATAAATGATAAATTGCCAAATACTAATCCTAAATCTGCTCTTCAAGAGATGGTTTTAGAATATAAATTTAATCTACCAAAATATATATTATTAGAAAAAGGTGGACCTGATCATGAGCCTCATTTTGTTGTAAGAGTAGAGGCATTAAATTTAAGATCTACAGGAAGAGGTAAGACAATGAAACTAGCAGAATTATCTGCAGCAAAAAAATTATTAAACATAATTAATAAGGATTCAAAAAATTTCAAATAAAGAAATACAATTTACCGGTTTTGTATCTTTAGTTGGTTCTCCAAATGTTGGAAAATCAACTTTGATAAACAATATTATTGGTGAAAAAGTTTCTATTGTTACCCACAAAAGACAAACCACTAGATCAGTATTAAAGGGAATTTTTGTAAAAGAACAAACTCAAATTATATTTTTAGATACACCTGGTATTTTTGAAGCAAATAGATTTATTGATAAACTGATGGTAAAGACAGCTTGGAAATATTCCTGTGAATCTAATTTAATTTGTCTCTTATATGACGCTTCTAAATCTAAAATAAGCCAAGAAACTATTAAAATTTTAGAAATTCTTAAAGCTCAAAAAGCATCTGTTATTTTAATATTTAATAAAGTTGATTTGATTAGTAAAAAAGAACTTCTTCCTTTGATTTCAAAGTTTAAAGATCTATTTTCTTTCAAAGAAGTATTTATGCTTTCAGCGTTAAATGGAAGTGGTATTGTTGCGCTAGTAGACTATTTAATTAATGAAATGCCTGAATGCCCATTTTTATATGATTCAGATTATATAACTGATACTCCTCAAAGACAGATAGCTTCAGAGATTTTAAGAGAAAAACTTTTTCTTAATCTTCATGATGAAATCCCGTACAATTTAGTTGTAGATAATGAAATATGGAATGAAAAGAAAAATAATAGTATTGAAATACATCAAAATATATATGTCACAAAAAACTCACATAAAGCTATGATTATAGGGCATTCAGGTAATAATATTAAACGTATAGGGATTATAGCAAGAAAAGAGATGGAAACTCTTTTTAGAAAAAAAATACACTTATATATAAGAGTAAAAATTAAAGATAATTGTTTGACAGACTTAAAACTTTTAGAATCATCAGGACTTGACACTAGTGCCTGAATGGAATGATAACGTAATTCTATTGTCTTCTAAACCCCATGGTGAAACTGGAATGCTTACTTCAGTATTTAGTAAGTATAATGGGCGTTATAAAGCTTTTGTTTATGGAGGTAATAGCCAAAAAAAAAGGTCGACTTTTCAGAAAGGAAACTTATGTAGTGCCCATTGGAAATCAAGAATGCCCGAACAAATGGGTTCTATTAAATTAGAATTATTAAAGTCAATTGCTCCAAATATTATGAATAGTCCTATTCAATTATCTGCCTTATTATCAGTTTGTGAAATTTCTGAATATATTCTACCCGAGAGAGAACCTAATGAAAACTTATATGATGCCACTATTAAATTATTTGATGTACTTCATTTATCTGATAACTTTAATTTTTCTTGGGTAAAAGGTTATATAAACTGGGAATTAGGCTTGTTATCTGAGCTTGGTTTTTCTCTTAAATTAGACCAGTGTGCAGTTAATGCTGATAGTACTAATTTGGCATTTGTAAGCCCTAAAACAGGTAGAGCAGTAAGCTACGATGTTGGTTTTCCCTATAAAAATAAATTATTTGTCCTTCCAAATTTTTTAGGTGGAAACTATTATAAAGAAAATTTAAATAAAGATTTATTAAATGGATTGTTTCTAACAAAATATTTTATTAATTTAAATTTTTTTAAAAATATTAAGTTACCTGCTTCAAGAATTCGATTTGAAAATCAATTAGAAAAAGAGTTTTTAAGGATTTTATAATTTATGGATAAAAATATAAAAACTATTAATGAAGAAAGTTCAAAATTTTCAGATGAGTTAAGTAAAAGATTTTTACAGTATGCACTTTCAACAATAACATCAAGATCTCTTCCGGATGTGAGAGATGGATTGAAGCCTGTGCATAGAAGATTGCTCTATGCAATGGACCTTTTGAATCTACTTCCAAATAAAGGGTTTAAAAAGTCTGCTAGAGTAGTTGGTGACGTTATGGGCAAATACCATCCTCATGGTGATGCTGCAATTATATGAGTCAATGGTTAGAATGGCCCAAAATTTTTCAATGAATTTTACTTTGGTAGAAGGACAAGGAAATTTTGGCAATATTGATGGAGATAATGCAGCAGCAATGCGATACACTGAAGCTAGATTAAGCGAAGTTTCAAAATTAATGCTTGAAGGTATCAATGAGAATGCTGTTGATTTTAGAGAGACATATGATGGTTCAGGTAAAGAACCGGTTTTGTTACCATCAGGTTTTCCTAACCTATTAGTTAATGGAGCTCAAGGTATAGCAGTAGGTATGGCATGTTCGATACCTTCCCATAACCTAAATGAAATTTGTGAAGCTGCTAAACTTCTAATAGAAAATAAAGATATATCTGATGAAAAAATACTCGATGTAATTAAGGGACCAGATTTTCCAACCGGTGGAACTATTTTAGAACCTCAAAGTAATATTCTACAAGCATATAAAAATGGTAAAGGGTCATTTCGTCTTAGATCAAATTGGTTTGTTGAGAAAAAATCTTCAGGAACTTGGCAAATTTGTATTCATGAAATACCTTATCAAATTCAAAAATCTAAAATTATTGAAAAGATTGCTGAACTTATTTCTGATAAAAAATTAATTATGGTTTCTGATGTTAGAGATGAATCATCTGATGATATTAGAATTATAATAGAACCAAAAACTAGAAATATAAACCCTGATGATTTGATGGAGATTTTATTTAGATTAACTGATTTAGAAATTAGGGTTCACTTAAATCTAAATGTTTTAGATGAAAATGGCACTCCTCATGTCATGTCTATTAAAAATGCAATTGTATCGTGGGTTGACCATAGAAGAAATGTTTTGATTAGAATAAAAGCATTTACATTAAATAAAATTCATCATCGGTTAGAAGTCTTAGAGAGTTATCTTATAGTCTTTATTAACTTAGATAAAATTATTTCTATCATTAGAGAGGATGACAACCCTAAAAATTCATTAATTGAGAAATTTAATTTATCCGAAATTCAGGCATTAGCTATTTTAGATATGAAGTTAAGAAATCTTAGGAAGCTTGAAGAACAAGAAATTTTAATAGAGAAAAATAAACTTTTAGAAGAAAAAAATCATTTGGATAAACTTTTAAAAAGCCCAACTCGTCAATGGAAAGAAATAACTAAACAAATAAACAACATTAAAGATATTTTTAAAAATGAAATTTCTAGGAAAACATCTATTGAAAATAGAAGTATAGAATATAGTAATGATATCTCATTAGAAATTGAAAAAGAGCCAATAACAGTAATTGTTTCAAAAAAAGGTTGGATTAAAACTATAAAGGGACATATTTCAGAATTTGAAAATATAAAGTTTAAAGAGGGTGATGAGTTAAAATTGTTTATTTGCCTGAGTAGTACAGATAATCTTTCGATGTTTGCAGATAATGGAAGATTCTATAATATATTAGTTCATAGACTTCCTACAGGTAGGGGTTTTGGAGAACCAATATCAATAATTTTTGAGGACATATCAAATTCTAATATAATATTTTTAAGTTTTACAGAAAATCAAAAGCTTCTTTTAATTTCATCAGATGGTAGAGGCTTCATTGTTGACTCTAAAGAAACAATTTCAAAAAGGAAATTGGGAAAACAGGTACTTAATTTAAAAAATAATAATCGTGCAATTGCTTGCTTGCCTTTAAATGGCGATTTGTTAGCTATTGTGGGTGAAAACAGAAAAATACTAATTTTAAGTTTAGATGAGATACCAGAGTTAAGTAAAGGGCAGGGTGTAATTCTTCAAAGATATAAAACTGGTAAATGTTCTGATGCAAAAATAATACAATCTTATAATGGACTTACTTGGAGTCAGGGTAATGATAGAACAAGGACCGAAAAAGATTTAACTACTTGGATTGGAAGAAGAGGTGGAACGGGTAAAATGCCTCCAAGAGGCTTTCCTAAGCCGCCAAAATTTAAATAGATTTGAATTCTGACCATTCTCCATTCATAAAAATTTCGTTTGGTTGAAATTGGTTCTTATAATTCATTTTATCATTATTTTTTATAAAATAACCTAAATAAAGATAATTTAATTTATTATCTTTAACAAAATTTATTAAATCAATAATCATATATTTTCCAATGCTTACTTTTTTGTATGTGCTTTCATAGAAAGAGTATACAGCTGATAAGCCGTCTCTTTGAATGTCTATTAAAATTACTCCAAGTAATTTATTTTCAGAATTCTTATATTCGAATACCATTGAATTAATTGGGGTAAGATTTATCATATTAGAGTAATTATCCCAATTCATTTTTGACATTAAGCCATTTTTATGTCGCTCTTTTTGATACTTTTTAAACAGTTGAAAATGTTCTTTTTTAGCTAAACACGGAAGTATATTTCTTATTAATTTTTTACTAATACATCTACGCTGATTTTGATTAGGTTTAAATTTTTTACAACTTATTCTGAGAGGAATACACTGATTGCAATCATGGCATATTGGTTTATAGGCCCAATTTTCCACCCTTCTAAAACCAATTTCAGCGAGTTGATCGTGAGACTCTGGATAATCAGAAAGATTTATGAATGCTCTTGTTTCAATTTTATTATCAATATATGGGCAATTTGAACTATTGCTTATTTGAATAGGAATATATGAAAGATCTAAAATTGATTTTTGAATAGTCATTTATTTTTTTTAACTTGAGTTTTCATTTACAATAGTAACTTCGAAATTATCACATTTCAGAGTATTAATAATTTCATTTATATTTGTTGTATTTTGTGCCTCAATAACCGCATCAATTTTAGCTTTTTTTACAGGAACATCATGAAACATTCTTTGATGATAAATTTCAATTATATTTCCGCCATTTTTAGCTATAGCATCAGAAATTTTAGCCAACATTCCAGGTTCATCAGTTATTCCAATTCTTATCCTCGCTAATTTTCCATCGCGAGATAATTGTTTGTTTAATATCTCTGCAAAAATTCTACTATCAATGTTACCTCCACAAATTACTGTACCTACTTTTTTATGTTTAAAAAAATCTTTATTGCTTAATATTGCTGCAATGCCTGCTGCACCAGCTCCCTCTGAAATTATTCTCTCTTCCTCAAATAATGAGCTTATAGAATGTTCTATGGAAATTTCATCTACTAAAAAAATATCATCTACAAGTTTCTTTATAATTGGATAAGTAAGATCACCTGGACTTTTAACAGCTATACCGTCAGCAATAGTATCACCTAAACATGGAAGTTTTTGACTATTAAACTTATTAAATGTTGAAGGATAAAGATTACTTTCAACACCAAATATTTTGATTTTAGGTTGTAATTTTTTCAAAGCTGTTGATATACCAGAAATTAGACCTCCACCACCAATAGGAACCAAAAAATAATCTAAATCCTTTATTTCATCAAAAAACTCAATACCTATACTTCCTTGGCCATTAATGACGTCCTCGTTATTATAAGGATGAATTAAACTTAAATTTTTAACTTTAGCTAATTCACTAACATACTGGCTTGTCTCATTTATAGTGCGGCCTTTAAGAATAACTTCTGCACCGAGTTCTTTTGTTCGTGCAACTTTTGAAAAAGGTGCTTGTTCTGGCATAATAATAGTGGCAGGCACGTTTAGATTTTTTGCATGATATGCTACAGCTTGTGCATGATTGCCGGCAGACATAGCAACAACACCTTTACCAGGGTTTTTTTCACAAATTTTTTTTATTGCTATGAATGAGCCCCTTGTTTTAAAAGATGATGTTAATTGTAAACTTTCTAGTTTTAAGTATAAATCACAACCTAACTTATCACTTAGCTTAGATGCATTTACTATAGGTGTTTTTTTAATATTTCCACTTAATTTTTTAGTTGCATCAATAATATTTTCAAAGTTTACAGACATACAGTTATTTTTTTTTAATTGTATTCATATTTATTGCAATATCTTTTGCAAAATAAGTTAAAATACAGGAGGCACCTGATCGTTTAATGCTTATTAGTGTTTCATAAACGATTTTTTTTTCATCTATCCATCCTTTTTCAGAAGCAGCTTTGATCATTGAATATTCACCTGACACTTGATAAGCAAAAATTGGAATATTGAAAGTAACGGAAGCACTTCTAATTATATCTAAATAACTTATTGCAGGTTTAATCATTATCATGTCAGCGCCTTCACTAATATCTAGTTCAATTTCTCTTAAAGCTTCACGAGAATTAGAAGGGTCCATTTGATATGTTTGTTTTCCATCTATTTTATTTTTATCTAATTTTGATCCTAATGCGTCTCTAAACGGCCCATAAAAAGAAGATGAATACTTAGCTGAATAAGATAAGATTGGTGTATTTATAAAATTATTCTTATCAAGAGATGATCTAATTGATTTAACTCTTCCATCCATCATGTCACTAGGGGCAATTATATCGCATCCAGCTTTAACTTGATTGATTGCCTGATTGCATAATATTTCTAAAGTAAAATCATTATCAACTTGGCCATTTATAATTATTCCATCGTGACCATGATTGGTATATGGGTCGAGAGCAACATCACAAATTATACCTAATTCAGGAGTATGTTCTTTAATTGCTTTTATTGCTTGGCAAATAATATTATTACTATTTAATGCCTCTGATCCTTTTTCATCTTTTTTTTCTATTTCTATATATGGAAACAAAGCAATGGCAGGGATTCCTAATTTGTAAATTTCTCTTGTTTCACTCACGATAGAATCTATAGAGTGTCTTTTAATTCCTGGCATGGAGGCAATATTTGAGTTTTCTAGTTTTCCTTGTGTAACAAATAGTGGCTGTATTAAATCATTTACAAAAAGATTATTTTCAGAAATCATTTTTCTGGAAAAATCTTTCATTCTGTTCCTTCGCATTCTTATTAAAGGAAAACCAGAATTAATATCTTTTGTGCTACCAATCATTTCTCAGAATTAGTATAAAAAAACACATAATTCAAATTATAAATTTTTATTTTTAATATAAATAAAATAAAACTAAAAATAATTATAAAAAAAGTTTGGGTTTATTTTAATCAGACCTTAATAATCTAATGTATAATTTTATTTAGGAAAATTTTAAATGTTTCTTTCAAAATACTTTTTGCCAATTGTAAAAGACACTCCTAAGGATGCTCAAATTATTTCTCATCGTCTAATGTTAAGATCAGGTATGATAAAGCAAGATGCAGCTGGAATATATTCTTGGCTGCCTTTGGGACTAAAAGTTCTAAAAAAAATTTCTTCTATAATAACAGAAGAACAAAATAATGCAGGGGCTCATGAAATATTAATGCCAACAATTCAATCTGCAGATTTATGGAAAGAATCAGGTAGATATGACGATTATGGTTTAGAGATGCTTAGAATAAAAGATCGACATGAAAGAGATATTTTATATGGGCCTACTAATGAAGAAATGATAACAGATATATTTAGATCATCTATAAAATCATATAGGAGTCTCCCTCTAAACTTATATCAAATTCAATGGAAATTTAGAGATGAAATTAGGCCAAGATTTGGTGTAATGAGAGGTAGAGAATTTTTAATGAAAGATGCATATTCTTTTGATCTTGATAAAGAAAAATCATTTAATTCTTATAATAAAATGTTTATTTCGTATCTTAAAATTTTCAAAAAAATTGGTCTTACTGCAATACCAATGCATGCGGACACAGGACCAATTGGTGGTGATAAGAGTCATGAGTTTATTATTCTAGCGGATACAGGGGAATCCAAAGTATTTTGTGATAAGAAATGGCAAAATTTAAATATAAAAATAGACAAAATCTCTTACGAAGAAAACCTTCAACCTATAGTTGATAAATTTACCTCTTTATATGCTGCTACAGATGAAAAACATGACCCTTTATTAATCAAAAAAAGTGATTTACTTGAAACTAGGGGCATTGAAGTTGGCCATATTTTTCATTTTGGTACAAAATATTCTAATGTAATGGGAGCAAAAGTAGTAATGTCAGATGGAAATTTAACTCCTGTTTATATGGGTTCCTACGGAATCGGCGTCTCTCGACTTGTTGGAGCAATAATAGAGTCAAGTCACGATCAAGATGGAATTAAATGGCCGAAACCAGTTGCTCCATTCGATGTTGTTGTAATAAATTTATCAGTGGGTAATGATAAATGTGATGAAATGTCAAGTAGAGTATATAATATGCTCAAAATAAATGGTAAAGATATACTGTATGATGATAGTAAAGAAAGTGCAGGGAGTAAACTGGCAAGTATGGACCTTATTGGAATACCATATCAAATTATTATAGGTCCTAGGCTTGCAAAAGATGATAAATTTGAAATTAAAAATAGACTTTCAAATGAAAAAAACATTGTTTCTTTTGATAGAATATTTGAATTTATTAAATAGATAATATGTTCACTCAATTAGAATTACTAATTTCATTTAGATATTTAAGGTCTAAAAGGTCAGAAGGTTTTATATCTGTAATTGCAGGTTTTTCATTAGTAGGAATTATTTTGGGTGTTGCAACTTTAATAATTGTGATGTCTGTAATGAATGGCTTTCGAGCAGAGCTTATAGGAAGAATCTTGGGTCTTAATGGTCATATAGGAGTTTATGAAAATCAAAATTCCTTTCAGAACTTTGATGAAGACTCTGTAGCCATTGCAGAAATACCTGGTGTAATAGCGGTAACCCCACAAATTGAAGGCCAAGGTTTACTTGTTAGAAATACAATGTCCTCAGGGGTTGTTGTAAGGGGAATTAGATGGTCTGATATTCCTGCTCGGAAACAATTATGGCAGTCATTAAAGAATAAAGAAACCGGTGATTTTGATGATAATGGAATCATTATTGGACATAGGCTTGCAAAAAAATTTAATATTAAAGTGAATGATGAAGTATCGCTTTTAACTCCTCAAATGAGAGTAACTGCTTTTGGATCTATACCTAAACAAAAACTTTTTAAAGTAATACAAACTTTTGATGTTGGAATGTTTGAGTATGATAGTGGATTTGTTTTTATCTCATTATCAAATGCACAATCTTTGTTTGGATATGATAAAAATAATACAATAAGTAATCTAGAAATTTATTTAAAATCTTCGGAAAATATTAATAAGATTAAAGAAAGAATAGATTCAATTTCTAATAACAAGCTAAATATTACAGATTGGGTTGAGCGAAACTCTTCTTTTATTAACGCCTTAAACGTTGAAAGAAATGTTATGTTTATTATTCTAGCATTAATTATTACTGTAGCAGCTTTTAATATTATTTCATCGATGATTATGCTTGTAAATAGCAAAACATCTGACATTGCGGTTTTAAGGGCGATGGGAGCCTCCCAAAAAACCATTATGAAAATCTTTTTCTTAACAGGAATGTCAATTGGGGTAATTGGAACTTTTTTTGGAACAGTGATTGGATTACTTTTTTGTCAAAATATAGATAATATTAGACAATTTCTTGAAAGATTTACCGATAATGAGCTATTTGCCGCAGAAATATACTTTTTAACTAAAATGCCAACTCTAACTGATCCTATTGAAGTGGCACAAATAATTTTCCTAGCTTTATTTCTTTCATTTGCAGCATCTGTTTTCCCTGCATGGAAAGCTACAAAAATTTCTCCTGCTGAAGTTTTAAGATATGAGTAATTTAAACATTGACAATCAATACCTAAAGATAAAAAATTTATCTTATTCATATGAAAAAGGAAAAAATACAACCCAAGTACTAAACAACATATCTTTTGAAATTAAAAAAGGGGAGATGGTTGCTCTAGTTGGACCTAGTGGTTCAGGTAAGTCCACGTTATTAAATTTAATTGGACTATTGGAACAATTAAAACTAGGTAAGATTTTTTTAAATAAAGAATTAATTAACCCAACATCAAAATTAATTAGAAATAATATTAGATTGAATAGAATTGGTTTTGTTTTCCAATTTCATAGACTATTACCAGAATTTTCTGCTAGAGAAAATATTGCTATACCTCAAATGATGACTGGATTAACAAAAAATTTGGCATTAAAAAGATCTGATGAACTTTTGGAAATGATGGATTTGATAAATAGAAAAAATAATAGACCAGGTGAGCTTTCAGGTGGAGAACAACAACGTGTTGCAATTGCAAGAAGCCTTGCTAATGCACCTAGTATTTTGCTTGCTGACGAACCTACAGGAAACCTTGATTCACAAACAGCTTTAGTTGTAATAAACCAGCTTCGAAAAATTGTTTCTCAAACTAAGTTAACTTGTTTAATTGTTACTCATAATATTGAAATAGCTAATTTAATGGATAGAAAATTGAAATTAGATCAAAGGAGTATAATTGAGTAATAATTTGAAATCTAGCGATTTGTTTATTCATCTTAGAGTTCATTCATCTTACTCACTTTCTTTCGGTGCCCTGCAAATAGATAAAATAATTGAACTAGCTAAAAACGATAATCAACCTGCATTATGTATTGCTGATAATAATAATATGTTTGGTGCATTGGAGTTTTCAGAGAAAGCTGTTTCATTAGGTTTGCAGCCTATTTTAGGATGCCAAATTAACCTCATTGACCAATATGGTGAAGGTGAAGTAGTAATTATTTCCAAAAATGATGTTGGTTATTTAAATTTAATTAATTTGATAAGTGATGCACATTTATCTTCAAATGAAATTAAAGGCCCATCAATTAATTTAGAAGATTTAAAACTAAGAAATGAAGGCTTAATCATCTTATCAGGTGGAACATATAATGGATTTATTCCTCAACTATTAAAAGCTAAAAATGACTTTAAAATAAATGAAAGAATAGATTACTTTAAAAGTTATTTTTATGAAAATTTTTATATTGAGCTTCAAAGACATGGTTTGGATGATCAAGAATTTATTGAACAAAAACTTATTAGTTTGGCTTTTGATAATAATATTCCACTTGTAGCTACCAATGACGTATGTTTTTTAGAACCGGAAATGAAAACTGCACATGATGTATTAATGTGTATTGATGCAGGAAAAACTATTTCAAATCCTGACAAACCCTCAATGACCAATAATCACTATTTTAAGTCAATGAGTGAAATGAGGAAATTATTCCATGACATTCCAGAAGCTATTAGTAACACAATAAGTATTTCTAAGAGGTGTCATGTTAGAACTAAAACTTCTAAGCCAATGCTGCCTCAGTTTATATCTTCAACAGGAAAGACTGAAAAAGAAGAATTAAAAATTCTATCAAAGCAAGGTCTTGAAATTAGATTAGAAGGTATAGAAAATTCAAATATTAATAAAATAAAATCTTATCATGAAAGATTATCCATGGAATTAGAAATAATTTGTGATATGGGTTTTGCAGGATATTATTTGATAGTTTCGGATGTTATTAATTGGGCAAAAAACAATAACATTCCTGTTGGTCCTGGAAGGGGGTCTGGAGCAGGTTCAATCGTTGCTTGGTGTCTAAAAATCACAGATTTAGATCCTATTAGGTGGGGGCTTCTTTTTGAGAGATTCTTAAATCCTGACAGAATATCAATGCCAGACTTTGATATAGATTTTTGTAAATCTAGAAGAGATGAAGTTATTGAATATGTTCAAAGTAGGTACGGTAAAGAAAAAGTTGCACAAATAATTACCTTTGGAGAATTAAAATCTAGGGCTGTTTTAAGAGATACTGGAAGAGTTTTAGAAATGCCTTATAGTCAAGTTGATAAAATAGCAAAATTGATTCCAAATAATCCTACTCGTCCTCTAACAATTTCTCAAGCAATTGATGAAGTTGATGATTTAAGAAACGCAATTGATAATGATGACCAAGTTCGTGAATTAATAACACTTTCTCAAAAACTAGAGGGTTTATATAGGCATGCTTCAACTCATGCAGCTGGAGTGGTTATTGGTCACAGAAAAATATCTGATATTGTACCTTTATATAGGGACCCTAAATCAGAAATGCCTGCTACTCAATTCAACATGAAATGGGTTGAAAAAGCAGGGCTTGTGAAATTCGATTTTTTAGGCTTGCAAACCCTTACTATGATAAAAAAAACTATTGATATGTTAAAAGACAAAAATATTTACATTGATTTTAATAATATTCCTTTAACAGATCAAAAAACTTTTCAAACATTATCTGAAGGAAAATCATTGGGAATTTTCCAACTTGAATCTGGAGGAATGAAAGAAGTTCTAAAAGGCTTAAAACCTGATAGGTTTGAAGATATTATTGCTATTGTAGCTCTTTATAGACCAGGTCCAATGGAGAATATTCCAACATATATTGCTAGAAAACATGGCAATCAAGAAGTCGAGTATATGCACCCTGATTTAGAGGTTATTTTAAAAGAAACATATGGAATAATGATATATCAGGAACAAGTTCAGCAGGCAGCACAAATTTTAGCTGGTTATAGTCTTGGGTCAGCTGATATTTTGAGAAGGGCTATGGGAAAGAAGATTAAATCAGAAATGGATGCCCAAAGAGAAAAATTTGTAACTGGTTCTGAAAAAAATTCTATATCCCTAAAATTATCTAATAAAATTTTTGATCAAATAAGTGCTTTTGCAGGTTATGGTTTTAATAAAAGCCATGCTGCTGCATATGCTATGATTACTTATCAAACAGCTTGGCTTAGAACGCATTATCCATACGAGTTTTTTTCAGCTTCAATGTCTTTGGAAAAAAATGATACAGATAAATTAGCTGAATTTATTATTGAAGCAAAATCTCAATCAATAAAAATAAATAGTCCTGATATAAACTCATCTTTTGAAGAATTTAAAACTATATATGATAATGAAACAAACAATCAATTTATTGAGTATGGATTAAGTGCAATCAAAAATGTTGGACAATTAGCTATGCAAGAATTAGTTGAAGAAAGAATGGCTAATGGAAAATTTTTTTCTCTTGAGAATTTTTTAAGACGAATACCAAATTCAAGCGTTAATAAAAGAATGATTGAGAGTTTAATTAAATGTGGAGCCTTGGATAGTTTGTTTCAGAATAGAAATCAATTGCTAAAAAATATAGACTCAATAATTTCTTTTTGTGATCTTATTAAAAGAGAGAAAACATCTAATCAAAATATTTTGTTTGCCCATGATGAAGAAAATAACCTAAAAGTTAAGCTTAATAATTTTCCACTATTTTCTTTTTCAGAAAAATTAGAAAATGAATTTTCTGCTTTAGGTCTGTATTTATCTTCTCACCCATTAGAACCATATTCTGACATTATTAAAAAAATGGAAATTATTCAATCAGATAAAATTGAAGAGGAAGTTACTTCCAGGGGTTCAGGTTGTCGATTTAAATTATCTGGTATAATAAGTAAATTACAAATGAGAACTACTAAAAGAGGAAATAAATTTTATATCGTATATATGACAGACAATTATGGTCCGTTTGATTTTCTAGCCTTTGATGAAATCTCAGTTGACATAAAAAATTTTTTAGAAAAAAATAAACCTATTCTTGTCGATGTTGAGGCAAAAAAAGATGAATCTTCTGGTTTAAGATTAAGTGGATTAGATGTTCAGGATCTTGAAGAAGTATCTATGAATACATCTGAAATTTTAACTTATGATGTTAAAGACCTTGATAGTTTAGAAAATTTAAAATTTTTTTTAGATGATATACCTAATGGAAATTCAAAAATAAAACTTTTTTTAAATATCAATCAAAAGAAGTGTGAAATTAATATTCCTAAAGGTTATGCATTAGATGCAAACCATAAAGAACAATTGAAACAGATAGATGGTATACAGTGCACTCCAATTTAATTATATGGAGCGGCCGACGAGACTCGAACTCGCCCTAAAAGCTTGGAAGGCTTTTGTGCTACCACTACACCACGGCCGCAATATATAAACTTTTATAAAAATTTCATTATAAAAGCTAGATCTTTTTTTCTTACAACTTATATCCACCCACCCAACTCTTTAACAGCTAAATTATACAATAGTTTCATTCCTTCCTCTGAATCATTTAAGCAGGGAATGAAAGTAAATTTCTCTCCGCCAGAATTCATGAACTCTTCTCTACCTTCAATATTAATTTCTTCAAGTGTTTCAATGTTATCAGCAGAAAAACCTGGAGTAGCAACTGCTAGATGTTTAATTTTTCTGTTGCCTAACTTTTCAAGAGTTTCATCTGTATATGGTTGGAGCCACGGTTCGCTTCCGAATCTTGATTGAAAACTCATCATAAAATCTTCATTATTAAGCTTTAAATATTCCTTAATTAGTCGCCCACTTTTAACACATTGACAATGATATGGATCACCCTCAATAAGGTACCTTTTTGGGGCTCCATGAAATGACAAAAGCAATAAATCAGGTTTCCCATTTTCTTTAAATGACTTCAAAATACTTTTTGAAATTGAGGAAATATATTCAGGGTTATCAAAGTAAGGTGGAATAATTCTTATTGAAGGTTGCCATTTTTGTTTGACCATCCATTTGCACACTTCATCATTTACTGTTGCAGTAGTTGGCCCAGAGTATTGTGGATATAAACTAAAAATTATAATTCTGTCACACCCTTTTTGTTTAAATTGATTTAATTTAGAATGGATTGCTGGATTTCCATAACGCATGGCGTAATCAACAATTATATTTTCATTTTTAAACATTTTAGATAATTTTTCAGATTGAAGTCTTGTAATTTTTCTAAGAGGACTTCCGTCTATATCATTATTTATCCAAATTTTTTTATATGCAGCACCAGTTTTTTTTGGGCGTGTATTAAGAATTATAAAATTTAAAATTATCCACCATAATACTCTTGGAACATCTATTACTCTTCTATCAGATAAAAACTCTTTTAAGTATTTTCTAATAGACTTTGTATCAGTACTTTCTGGAGTTCCTAAATTTACTAATAGTATTCCAATTTTATTAGCTTTTATTTCTGGGTGATCTTCTGGCTTATTAATCATTTATTTAAGAAATAGATTCAATTCTAGCTGCACAGTACTTTAGTTCAGGTATTTTTCCATAAGGGTCTAAAGCTGAATTTGTAAGTATATTTGCAGATGCTTCATTAAAACAAAAAGGAATAAAAATTACATCTTTTTGCAAAGCATTGTCGACCCTTACAGAGAGTTTAATTTGTCCCCTTCTTGTTTTGACGTAAACTACCTCTCCAGGCTTAACACCTGCACTTTTAATTTGAGATGAACTCATATGAACTTCTGGGATCGGTTCTATTTCATCTAAAACTTTACTTCGTCTTGTCATAGAGCCTGTGTGCCAATGCTCTAAAAGTCTACCTGTAGTGAGAACAAGAGGGAATTCGTCACTAACAGTCTCATCAGGTGGTAAAATTGATGTGCTTGTCATTTTGCCCTTACCATTAGGAGTTGGAAATCCATCTTTAAATAAAAGTTCAGAACCTTCACTATACTCATCTTTACAAGGGTATGTTACAGCATTTTCTTTTTGTAACCTTTCCCAAGTGATACCATTTAAAGAAGGCATGACATCCTTCATTTCATTAAAAATTTCTTTTGGACTATCATAATTCCAATTAAGACCCATTTTGATACCAATTTCTTTAATAATCCACCAGTCTTGTTTAGCATCACCAGGTAAAGGTACAGCTTTTCTTCCTATTTGGACTTTTCTATCAGTATTAGTTACAGTGCCATCTTTTTCGGGCCATGCTGAGGCAGGTAAAATTACATCTGCAAAAGCAGATGTTTCTGTTGGAAAAATATCTTGAACTACTAAAAAATCTAAATTGGCTAGAGCAGCTCTTGCATGATTTTGGTCGGGGTCAGACATTGCAGGGTTTTCACCCATAATATATAAGCCTTTCAGTTTTCCTTCATAAGCAGAGTTTATAATTTCTACAACTGTTAATCCCTTTTTAGTGTCTAGTTCAGTGTGCCAAAAGTCGCTCATTTTAGATCCATGTTCTCCTTCAACACTTTTATAGTCTGGGAAAAACATTGGAATAAGACCTGCATCTGAAGCTCCTTGAACATTATTTTGCCCCCTCAAAGGGTGTAAACCTGTTCCAGGTAAGCCAATATTGCCTGTTAAAAGTGCAAGAGAAATCAAACATCTGGCATTATCTGTTCCATGCGTATGCTGACTAATTCCCATACCCCAAAAAATAATAGATTTTGATTTTGCATACTCTCTAGCAAGGTTTCTCATTCTATCTGCAGAGATACCACATATTTTTTCCATTTTTTCAGGACTAAAATTAATTGTAGATTTTTTTAAATCTTCAAAACCAATAGTTTGTGTTTCAACATATTTCTTATTATATAATTTTTCATTAATAATTGTATGAATGACACCATTTAGTAATGAAACATCAGAGCCTGGAAGGAAATTAATACTATCTTCAGAATATCTGTCTAAAGCTTGTCCCCTAGGGTCTAAAACAAAAAGTTTTGATCCATTTTTTGCAGCGTTTTTAATAAAAGTAGCAGCTACTGGATGATTTACAGTTGGATTTGCTCCAATAACCCATATAACTTCAGCATTTTTAGCTTCTGAAAAGGGAGCTGTTACTGCTCCTGAACCAATGTTTTCAAGTAATGCTGCTACTGATGATGCATGACAAAGCCTAGTGCAATGATCAACATTATTAGTTTTAAAAGCGGTTCTAATTAGTTTTTGAAATATATATGCTTCTTCGTTGCTTCCTTTTGCAGATCCAAAACCTGCTAGAGAATTTGGACCAAATGTATTTTTTAATTCATTAAGTTTTTTACCCACATGATTTAGTGCTTCATCCCATGAAGCTTCTCTAAAATTTGAAACAATGTAATCAGCATCGAATTTATTATTATTTTTTTCAGTATTATCCAATCTAATAAGAGGTTTAGTTAGTCTTTCTGAACTCGAAATATAATCAAAACCATAACGACCTTTTACACATAATCTGCTCTTGTTTGCTGGCCCAGGTCTTCCTGAAACTGATATAATCTTATCATTTTTTATATTGTAGGTTAATTGGCAACCAACGCCACAATAAGGGCATATTGAGTCCACTTTTCTATCAGCTTCAAATTTAAAATTTTGATTTTCATCTAAAACGGTTTTTGGCATTAATGCACCAGTAGGGCAAGCTTGCACACATTCACCACATCCAACACATGTGCTCTCACCTAAATTATCATCAAAATCAAAAACAATTTTTGTTTCGCTACCCCTTCCTGAGAACCCGATTACATCATTGACTTGAACTTCCCTGCATGCTCTTACACAAAGTCCACATTGAATACAAGCATCTAAGTTTACTGCAATGGCTGGATGGCTACTATCAGGTTCTGGTCTTGATTTGCTAAGGAATCTTGTTTCGTTAGTTTTTGTTTTATGGTTGATATTAATAAAATGACTTTTAGGGTCATGAATAACATCTTTTGGTTGATCTGAATCTAACAATTCAAGAACTAAAGCTCGTGATTTTGAAGCTTTTGTAGAGTCTGAAAAAACTTTCATATTTTCAGATGGCTTTCTAATACAACTTGCAGCAAGAACTCTTTCACCTTCAATTTCAACCATGCAAGCCCTACAATTTCCATCAGGTCTATAGCTTTCGTTTGGTGAAAAACACAAATGAGGTATTGTTTCACCAAGTCTTTCAGAAACCTCCCATATGGTTTCGTCTGAGAAAGCTGAAACCTTCTTACCATTAAGTTCAAAATTTATTTTATCATTGCTCATTTGAATATTTTTTATCAAATCCCTACATCTTTTGGAAAAAACTTCATAACCGATAAAATTGGGTTGGGTGCAGCTTGACCTAATCCACAAATAGAGGCATTTGCCATTACTTCTGATATATCATTTAATAATTCTTTATCCCAGGAAACACTTTTATTAATTATGTTTATAATTTTTTCAGTTCCATTTCTACATGGTGTGCATTGACCACAACTTTCATGTTTAAAAAAAGATACTAGATTTAAAGCAACATCAGCAATATTATCCTTATCTGATAAAATTACTACAGCATGAGAACCAACAAAACAGCCATGTTTAGATAGCTCACCACCAAAATCAAGAGGTATATCTGCTTTTGACGATGGTAAAATCCCACCTGAAGCACCTCCTGGAAGATACGCTTTAAATTTATGTCCATCAAGCAAACCTCCACATTTTTCTATAAGTTCATTAGCAGTTGAGCCAGCATGTGAGATTATAACTCCTGGAAATTTAATTCTTCCAGAAACAGAATAACTTCTAGGGCCAGGATTACTTTCAGACCCTTTGTTTGCAAAATTTTGTCCTCCTTTTTCTATAATATCTCTAATCCAAAATAATGTTTCAATATTGTTTACTAAAGTAGGTTTGTTAAAAATACCTCTTTGAGCAACATAAGGTGGTCTATGTCTGGGGAGTCCTCTTTTACCTTCTATGGATTCAATCATTGCAGATTCTTCTCCACATATATAAGCCCCAGCTCCTCTCCTGAGATGGATGGTTATATCGGATTTTATGTAGAGTTTAACTTTTTTAATTTCTTTATTTAAAAAAAGCCTAATTTCTGGATATTCATCTCTTATATAAAAATAACAATCTTTCGCTCCAATTACTATAGCAGCAATAAGCATGCCTTCTAAAACTTTATGGGGATTATTTTCTAAGTAAAATCTATCTTTAAATGTTCCTGGCTCACCTTCGTCACCATTAACTGCAACATATTTAGTTCCACTTTCAGATTTAACAATAGTCCATTTTTGAGATGTAGGAAACCCTGCACCTCCAAGACCCCTTAATCCTGATTTTTTAATTTCTTCTAAAACCGCTTCTTTTGTAATTTTTCCTTCAATAATTTTAGATAAGGTTCTGTAGCCATCATTTTTAATGTATTGTTCAAAGTTTATAGAATTTTCAGTAGGATCAATAAGTTGTGTGCCTTTTAAAATTTGAAGAATTTTTTCTTTGTTAGCTTTTGGTATTAATTTATGACCCTTAGCTGCTGATGGAGCCATATCGCATGCACCTAGGCATGGGGCTTCTAAAATTCGAACATTGTTATCAGTATTATCTTTTAATTCTTTAATAAGATCATTTGATCCATTTAAAAAACACGAAAGTGAATTACAAACTCTTATAGTTGTTTTTGGTGGAGGGGTTTCGTTATCTTTTATTAAATCAAAGTGATCATAAAAGCTCGCTACTTCCCATACCTCAACTAAAGGTAATTTCATTTCATGAGATAAAGCCTCTAAATATTCACTTCTTATATATCCTAATTTATCTTGAATCAAATGGAGATATTCTATAAGCATATCTCTTTTGAGATCTTCGAGACCAATGATATCTCTTAATTTATCAACAGAGCTTGATTTAACTTGTCTGCCTTTAGGCTTAAAATTCCCTAATTTCTTCTTTTTTTTAAGCACTAATCTATCTTACCTTATCCTCAAATATTATTCACTTGTTATATTAAAAAAAGCATATAAACAATCAAATAATTAAAATTAATATCCATATTTTTTTTATCAGATATTGAAAAAAAAAATTTTAGTTATATTGAATACTTTAGTATAAATATATCTAGAGAATTGACTATGACAAGCTCTGAAATACCTTTAAACGAAATTAAATTACCTAATGATTATAAACCTTCTGAAGATGAAGAATTTATGAATCCAATGCAATTAGCATATTTTAGAAAAAAATTATTAGATTGGAAAAGTGAGCTTGTGAGTGGAGCTTCTGACACCATTTTAGGACTTTCTGAAGAAACTTTACAAAAACCCGATGCTGCTGATAGAGCTCAATTAGAGGCAGATGCATCTATTGTTTTAAGAGCTAGAGATAGAGAGCGTAAACTAATATCTAAAATAGAATCTGCTTTAAGGAGAATTGAAGATGGTTCATATGGATATTGCCAGGATACTGATGAGCCTATCAATCTAAAAAGGCTTGAAGCTCGTCCTATTGCTGCATTATCTTTAGATGCTCAAGAAAAACACGAAAGAATGGAAAAAGTTCATAGAGAAGATTAAAGGCCTTAAGAACAAAACATGAATTTGTTCTTTACAAAAGAACAAAACAAGTACATATATAATATTTATTATTTTAGTTATATTGAACTAATATCAAATGTATGCGAAATAGGAGTAAATTATGGTTGCTGAGGTCGTTAAATTGAAAAAAAATTCAGAAGATAAAATAAAAGCTTTAGAAGTTGCTATTGGACAAATAGAAAAATCCTTTGGAAAGGGTTCTGTAATGAAGTTAGGCCAAAGTGATTCGGTTGTAGATATTGGTTCAATATCCTCAGGTTCATTAAGCCTAGATGTTGCCTTAGGGATTGGTGGCTTTCCTAAAGGTAGAATTGTTGAAATTTATGGTCCAGAATCTTCAGGCAAAACAACTTTAGCCTTACATGTTTTGGCAGAGGCTCAAAAAACTGGTGGGACTTGTGCATTTATAGATGCTGAGCATGCCTTAGATACTGTATATGCAAAAAAACTAGGTGTTAATGTTGATGAACTTGTGATTTCTCAACCTGATGCTGGTGAACAAGCTTTAGAAATAACTGATACTCTCGTAAGATCTGGTGCAGTTGACGTATTAGTTGTTGACTCAGTCGCAGCTCTTACTCCAAGAGCTGAATTAGAAGGTGAAATGGGTGATCATCATGTAGGTTTGCATGCAAGGCTTATGAGCCAAGCATTAAGAAAGTTAACTGGATCAATTTCAAAGTCAAATTGCCTGGTAATTTTTATAAATCAAATAAGGTTGAAAATAGGAGTGATGTTTGGGAATCCTGAAACCACAACAGGAGGCAATGCTCTAAAATTTTATTCTTCAGTTAGAATAGATATAAGAAGAATAGGAGCTATTAAAGATAGGGACGATATAATAGGAAATCAAACAAGAGTTAAAGTTGTGAAAAATAAAGTTTCTGCTCCGTTTAGAACAGTTGAATTTGACATAATGTATGGTGAAGGTATTTCAAAAACTGGAGAATTAGTTGATTTAGGAGTAGATTCAGAAATTATAGAAAAATCTGGTTCATGGTATTCTTATAAAACAGAAAGAATTGGTCAAGGAAGAGAAAATGCTAAAACTTTCTTAAAAGACAATCCAGATATTGCTAATGAAATTGAAGATTTGATTAGACAAAATTCAGGGATTGTTAATGAAAAAATGTTAGATGAGAAATCTGATCCTGATAAAGACTGATAAATAATTTATAAACTTAAAATTGATATATTTTAAAATATTAGTATAAATAATTTAAATTAATATCTTCTAGGTTTTTTATAATATGATTAGTGTGTCTGATATCCGAAAAACTTTTCTAAGTTATTTCGATAGAAATGATCATAAAATTATAAATTCTAGCAGCTTAGTTCCTTATAATGACCCTTCATTAATGTTTGTGAACTCAGGGATGGTCCAGTTTAAAAATATTTTTACTGGAAATGAAGTTAGAGATTACAATAAAGCTGTAACAAGTCAAAAATGTGTAAGAGCCGGTGGCAAGCATAATGATTTAGAAAACGTGGGTCATACAGCTAGGCACCATACATTTTTCGAAATGTTAGGTAATTTTTCATTTGGCGATTACTTTAAAGAAAAAGCTATTTTTTATGCATGGGATCTTTTAACTAATGAATTTGGATTTCCAAAGGATAAGTTATTGGTGACATTTTATCATGAAGATGATGAAGCTAAAATTCTTTGGAAAAAAATATCTGGTTTGGACGATAGCAAAATTATTCCTATTAATACAAATGACAATTTTTGGTCTATGGGTGACAAAGGTCCTTGTGGCCCGTGCTCAGAGATTTTTTACGATCATGGTGATAGTATTTTTGGGGGGCCACCAGGAAGTAAAGATGAAGATGGAGACAGATTTATTGAAATCTGGAATTTGGTCTTTATGCAATATGAGCAAATTAGTAATAATGAAAAAATAAAGCTTCCAAAACCATCTATAGATACTGGAATGGGATTAGAGAGGCTTGCAGCTATTTTGCAGGGCAAGCATGATAATTATGATATTGATTTACTTCAAAAATTAATTGTTTCATCAGCAGAAAACTCTTCAACAGACATTAATGGCAAATTCAATATTTCTCATAGAGTTATTATAGATCATCTTAGATCATCAAGTTTTCTTATTGCTGATGGAGTTTTGCCATCAAATGATGGAAGAGGTTATGTTTTAAGAAGAATAATGAGAAGAGGTATGAGGCATGCTCATATTATAGGGTGTAAAGATCCATTAATTTATAAATTAGTTCCTTCCCTTATAGAAACTATGGGGGATGCATTTCCTGAGCTAATATATGCAAAAGATCTTATTACTAATACTTTAGAGAATGAAGAAATTAAATTCAAAGAAACTTTGGATCGTGGTATGAAAATTCTTGATCAGGAGACTGATCGTCTAACTGAAAATCAACCCTTAGATGGCAAAGTTGCATTTAAGCTTTATGATACTTACGGATTTCCTTTAGATCTTACTCAAGATATTTTAAAGTCTAAGAATATTGACGTTAATGCTGAGGAATTTGATAAAGAAATGGAAAAACAAAAACTTATTGCACGTTCTTCATGGAAAGGTTTAGGTGAAAGTTCTGATTATAAGTTTTATTTAGAGCTAGAAAATTTATATGAACCAACAATTTTTATAGGTTATAAAAATCTAAATTGTTACTCAGATGTAATCTGTATTATAGATAATAATAAATTTGTAGACGAAGTTTCAGAAGGTTGTAAAGTTACTATTTTATTGGACACCACTCCATTCTATGCTACTTCGGGTGGCCAAATATGTGACATTGGCTCTATTGAAAATGATAAATTAAAATCTCAAGTTTTAAACTGTACTAAAACTACAAGTGGAATTTATCTTCATGAAATTATTGTTAATTCAGGTTCATTAAAAATTGGTGATAAAGTTAATGCTTCTGTAAATCAATTAAATAGAAGCTTAACAGCATGTAATCATTCATCAACTCATATTTTACATCAAGCTTTAAAAGATGTTCTTGGTAATCATATTTCTCAAAAAGGATCATTAGTTAATTCACAGAAACTAAGGTTTGATTTCAGTCATACAAGCTCAATAAGTGACGATGATCTTTTTAAAATAGAAACTATTATTAATAATAAAATTCGTGATAATACAGAAGTTTTGATACGCGAAATGAATATAGATGATTCTAAGAAAGAAGGAGCAACTGCACTATTTGGTGAAAAATACGGTAATTTAGTTAGAGTTGTCTCTATGGGTGATAAATTAAATGAAAAAAAATCTTTTTGGTCAATTGAATTATGCGGTGGAACCCATGTTAATAAAACTGGTGATATTGGGTTTTTAAAAATTATTAATGAGAACTCTGTTTCTTCAGGAATAAGAAGAATAGAGGCCATTACTGGTGATGCAGCTGTAAAGTTGATAAATGATAAATATAAAATTATAAATAGTATTTCTCAATTATTGAAAACTAATGAAAACAGTATTTTAGAAAAAATTAACTCCTTAAATAATGATAAAAAGAAAGTCGAGAAAGAGCTTAATAACCTTAAAAATAAAAATCTATCCTCTGTTGATCAATCTGAAAATATAATAAAAATACGTAATATAAAGTTTATCAGTAAAGTTCTAAATAATATTCCGCCAAATAATTTAAAAGGAATAGTTGATAATTATTTATTAAAAGAGACTAATTGTGTAACTGCACTTTTGTCAGTTGATGGTAAAAAAATTTCTTTAGTTGTTGGTGTAACTAATGATTTAAGTCATAAAATTAATGCAATAGATTTAGTTAAAATAGGATCATCCATATTTGGAGGAAAGGGTGGAGGTGGAAGACCTACAATGGCTCAATCTGGAGGTAGTGATATAAATGCAACTCAAAAAACAATTGATGGTTTGGTTGGTTATATTAAAAATTTAGACTAAACGCTCATGACTCTCTTGAAGTTCTGATCAATTTTATTTAAAAATTCAGTTGTAGTAAGCCATTTTTGATCTTTACTTACTAATAAAGCCAAATCTTTAGTCATATAACCACTCTCAACAGTTTCAATGCAAACATTTTCAAGTGTTTTTGCAAAAGTATCTACATCGGGTGTATTATCGAATTTTGCTCTATATGATAAACCTCTAGTCCAAGCAAAGATTGATGCTATTGGATTTGTTGATGTTTGATTGCCTGCTTGATGTTGCCGGAAGTGTCTTGTTACTGTTCCATGTGCAGCTTCTGCTTCAACCGTTTTCCCATCTGGTGTTAAAAGAACTGATGTCATCAGGCCTAAAGAACCAAAACCTTGAGCAACTGTGTCAGATTGAACATCTCCATCATAATTTTTACATGCCCATACAAATCCGCCGTCCCATTTAAGAGCACACGCAACCATATCATCAATTAATCGGTGTTCATATGTTATTTTTTTACTTTCAAATTTGGTTTTAAATTCGTTCTCATAAATGTCATAAAATATATCCTTAAATCTACCATCATAAACCTTAAGTATCGTATTTTTTGTAGACAAATAAACTGGCCATCCAAGATCTAATCCATAATTAAAACAAGCTCTTGCAAAACCTTTTATTGATTCATCAAGATTATACATTGTCATAGCTATTCCAGACCCAGGAAAATCAAATATTTCTTTATGAATTTTTTCTGATCCATCTGAAGGTTCAAATGTCATGCTTAATTTGCCTGCTGATGGAATAATTGTATCTGTTGCCCTATATTGATCTCCAAAAGCATGACGACCTATAACAATAGGCTTTGTCCATCCAGGAACTAGTCTAGGAACATTCTTCGCAATAATAGGTTGTCTAAATACTGTACCTCCAAGAATATTTCGAATTGTTCCATTAGGCGATCTATACATTTCATTTAAATTAAATTCATTTACCCTATCTTCATCTGGAGTTATGGTCGCGCACTTCACTCCAACGCCAAATTCTTTTATCGCATTGGCAGCATCAACTGTAATTTTATCAAACGTTTTATCACGATATTCAATTCCTAGGTCATGATATTTTAGGTCAACATCTAAATAAGGAAAAATAAACTTATCCTTGATCATTTTCCAAATTATTCTTGTCATCTCATCCCCATCAATTTCAACTATTGGGTTTTTTACGTGTATTTTTCTCATTTTCAGGCCTTTAAAAATAAAACTATTGAAATAAATATATAGATAAATAGATAATTTTTTTTTCGTTTGTTTTCATATAAAAAAAATAATTATTGTAATATAAGTAATAAATACTTTTTAAAAATCTAACTATGTTTAATAGATATAACTTTGAAAATGAAACTATTACCTTACTTAATTAGTTCTTTAATTTTTGTAGCTGGTACTTACTTTACCTATACATTTTATTCATCTTTTAATCAAACAAATACTGATGAAAATGTTAAAACGTTATCTTCAAATATAGTTAATAAAAATGATGTCTATGAACATAACAAGGATAATGAAACTATTGCTATTAATTCAATTGAAAAAAATAATTCATCCAATGAAATAATTATTCCAACAGTTGATATTTTAAAAGTAGGCCCTGATGGAAGTTACATAATAGCTGGAAAAGGCAAACCAAATTCTATAATTTCTTTGCTTGAAAAGGGAAATAAAATTAAAAGTGTTGATACTGATGAAAGTGGTAGTTGGGTTATTGTATCACAAGATAATTTAGAATCTGGAGATAACTTGTTAATAATTAATCAAGACAATATAGATGGTACATCAACTCAATCAAAAGAAATTTATGTTACAAAAATTGATAAAGAAAACGAAACTAAACCTCTAGTAATTGAAATAGTAAATGATGATGGAGGCAAATTATCAATTATTCAAAGTCCATCAATAAAAAAACTTGAAAGTAATGTTGAGAATGATTTAGCCCTCTCAGAAAAGCACATTAATAAAAAAAATGTTTTTAAAATTCAGGGTGTTTCTTTTAGTCAAGATGGATACCTTTCAATTCAGGGTATAGCAAATTATGGTTCAAATATTGAAATTTTAGTAAATAAAAATTTATCTAGTATTTTTTTAAAAAATAAGCCCGAATGGATTTTTAATTCTTCCTATAAACTTGGCTATGGAATGCATAAACTTGTAGCTAATTTAAAGTCACAAGAAAATATTATTCTTGATAGCATTACATTACCCTTTATGAGGTCTGAAATGCCATCAGGTGCACTTCCTGATAATTATGTTTTAATAAAACCAGGTGATATGTTGTGGACTATATCCTATAAAATTTACGGTAACCCATTAAAATATATAGAAATTTATAAAGAAAATAGAGATCAAATTTCAAATCCTGATTTAATTTTTCCAGGGCAAGTTTTTTCTATACCCAAAAAAATTAATGATTGACAATTACTTAATAAAATTTTTAAAGCCTTTACTAAATATTCTTGCAACATTTCTTTATAAAATGAAAGTTGGTCCGAATATAGTTACTTTATTTGGGTTGTTCTTATCCTTCATTTCTTTTTTCTTAATAATGAACTTTAATTATAAATTTGCATTATTTTTTTTTATTGCAGGGAGATTGATGGATGGTATAGATGGAAGTCTAGCTAATAAGACCACTAACTCAGATTTTGGAGGTTTCTTAGATATTGTATGCGATTTTATAGCTTACTCTATAATTCCATTGGGTTTTATCTTAAGCAATGAATCAAATTCTTTTTTTGGCTCAATACTTTTATCTACATTTTTTGGAACAGGAAGTACTTTTCTTGCAATCGCAATTTTTGAAAAAAATAGAGTAATAACAGAGCAATATAATAAAAGCTTTTATCATGTTGGAGGTCTTATAGGAGGGTTTATCACTATTGTTTTTTTATCTTTAATGTTAATTTTTCCAAATTATTTTAACTTTATAGCAATAATTTTTTCTATATTATGTATAATGGGTACTATTGAGAGAATATATTATGGTTATAATATTTTAAGGTAAATTTAGGTTAATAATATGAAAACAAAATTTGATGATGATAACTTATGGAAAAAGAAATTAACACCACAACAGTTTGAGATTACTAGAAGAGGTGGAACAGAAAGACCTTTTACTGGCCATTATCTAGAAAATAAAGAAGATGGAATTTATTCATGTATATGCTGTGGGGCTAAACTTTTCGATAGGGGTAATACAAAATTCAATAGTCATTCAGGGTGGCCTAGTTTTACTGATCCATATGACAACAAAGCTATAAAGTCTTTGACTGATAATTCACATTTCATGACAAGAACAGAAGTGCGGTGCAGTAAATGTGATTCACATTTAGGCCATGTTTTTCCTGATGGCCCAAGTGAAAGTGGTCTTAGGTACTGTATTAATTCTATTTCTCTAAATTTTATCAAGAAACAAAAATAATAAAACCATGAATAGGGGTTAATGGTAAAACAAAAATCTTTGGTGTTATAGCTGATCCTATTGAGCATGTAAAAGCACCTTCAATTTATAATAACAAATGGATTAATGAAAATAAAAATTATTTAATGATACCAGTTCACGTGCAAAGAGAGAATCTATCCAGAGTAATAAGAAGTTTTAAATCTATTCCCAATTTTTATGGGTTTTGCGTAACAATTCCACATAAAGTAGAAGTAGCAAAATTATGTGATATTTTAAATCCTAATGCTCAAATGATTGGTGCAGTTAATGTAGCTTACTTTAATAAAAAACGTGAATTAATAGGTGATAATTTTGATGGCGAGGGTTTTATAGCTGGATTAAATGCTAAAGGTCACTCAGTAAAAAATAAAAATATTTTTATTTATGGAGCTGGAGGTGCTGCTAGGAGTATTTCTTTTGCATTAGCCAAGAATAATGTTGCATCACTAACTTTATCAAACAGAACATTTAAAAAAGCCAAAGATTTATCAAGCCTAATTCAGAAATGGTATCCAAATTTATCAATAAAATTATCTGATGATATAACTAAATGTGATGTTTTAATTAATACATCATCTCTTGGATTAAACAAAAATGATAAAATTTCTATTGAAATTAAAAACGCATCTAATAAAGCTTTAATTGTTGATATAATTATGGAACCAGAAATTACTAAATTATTGAGAGAGGCTAAATCACTAAAGCACGAAATTCATCTTGGAAAGCATATGCTTAATTATCAAGCAGATTTAATGGAAAATATCTTGACCAAACAAATTTTATGATGTTTAAGATCATAATTTTTAACAAAAGTGCATTAGTGGGAAATTTATGAATAAAACACAAAGTGTTTGGACAGAAAGTAGATTGGCAAAATTACGTGAACTTTGGGATGAAAAATTATCAATTTCGAAGATAGGCGAAGCATTGGGAGTTTCTAGAAATGCTATTGCTGGAAAAGCACATCGACTAGGCCTAGAAAAAAGACAGTCGCCAATAAAGCCAAGAATTAAATCAAAAGAGACAAGTTCAGCATGGAATGAAGAAGAACTTGGTCCCAAGCCACTAAGAGTTATATTAAGGGATCTAGAATGGTCGAGAAGTAAATGTTTATGGCCTTCTGGAGACCCAAAAAGTATAGATTTTAAATTTTGCGGTGATGCAGTTTTATCAGGAAAACCATATTGTTTAAAGCATTGTGCTCTGGCTTATAATAATAAAGATTAAATTACCTTTTTAAGAAATTTGGAATATGATCGCTACTATTTAATGTATCATAGTTATAATCATCTAAGGTTGGTGTAATCAAACTTAAAGTTAAAGTTTTTATTTTTTGCTTTATTAAACTTTCTATTTCACTGATAGACTTAAAATCTTCTTTAGTTACTAAAGTTACTGCTACACCTTTTTTTCCTGCACGCCCAGTTCTACCTATTCTATGAACATAATCTTCTGGGTTGTTTGGTACATCATAGTTTATTACATGTGAGATATTTTCAACGTCTAGACCTCTACCAGCAACATCAGACGCAATCATAATTTTTTTAAAGCCATTTTTAAAATTATTTAAGGCTTGATTTCTTTTTGTTTGAACAAGATCTCCATGAAAGCTTATAGTTTGAAAATTCTTGTTTGTTAGATATCTAGACAAAATGTCAATGTCCTTTTTTCTGTTACAAAATATAACAGTATTATTTATATCTAATGAAACTAATACCTTTTCAAGGACCGAAAGTTTAATACTACTTTTACATTTTACTATGCTTTGATCTATAGAAACTGATGCTGAAGAAGGTGGAGAAACTTCAATTAATTTTGGATTAATTACAAATTTTTTTCCAATTTTTAATATCTCTTTTGATAATGTAGCTGAAAAAAATAATGTTTGTCTAATTTTAGGGATTTTATCTGATATTAACTCTATATCAGGTATAAAACCCATATCAAGCATTCTGTCAGCTTCATCAATAACTAATATTTTAAGGTCATTAAATAAAATATTTCCTCTATTAATATGATCGATGAGTCTTCCCGGAGTGGCAATTAAAATATCTACCCCTTTGTTTAATTCTTTGTCTTGCTCGTTTAAAGGAATGCCGCCAATTAATAAACTGACAGATAATTTATGATAACTATAGAGCTTTTTAAAATATTCAGAAATTTGATCTGCTAATTCTCTTGTTGGAGACAAAATTAAAGCACGAGGCATTCTGGCTTTTCCTTTTTGAGAATTTAAAATATCAATTATTGGGAATACGAAAGAAGCTGTTTTGCCTGTGCCTGTTTGGGCACAACCTAGAATATCTCTACCCATTAGAGCAAGAGGTATAGATTTAATTTGTATTGGAGTGGGTTCTTTATATCCTAAAAAATTTAGAGACGAAGTTAGATTTTTTGATAAACCTAAATTTTCAAATTTATCTAATTTATTTGTTGGCAATCTTAATACCTAAAGGGTTATTAAAAAATTCTTGAATTATGAGTATTATTAACTCAAGTATATGTGTATTTACTAAACGTCAATATCATCTAATATTGAAATAGCATTATTTTGAATATAATCAAATCTAAGATCAGCTTTTCTTCCCATTAATGTGTCAACTAATCTATCTACGGACCTTCTTTTATCTGCTTCTTCTAAATTCCTTTTAGGTAGCTCAATTTTTATCAATTTTCTATTAAGTTTAGACATTGTTGTCTCTCTTAGTTGCTTAGGAGGCATTTCACCTAATCCTTTGAAACGACTAACTTCAATATTTTTTGAATTTTTAAATTTATTTTTTATTAAAAGTTCTTTTTGAGCATCATCTGAAGCATATTCACTTACGTCTCCCAAAGTTAATCTATAAAGAGGGGGCTGAGCTAAAAATAAATTCCCGTTTTCAATAATTGAGGGCATTTCGGTATAAAAAAAAGTCATCAACAATGCAGCAATATGAGCTCCATCAACATCTGCATCTGTCATAATTATTATTTTTCCATATCTTAAATTAATATTATTATTAGCTTTATAACCCAAAGCAAGTTTAAGATCTGAAATTTCCTGGTTATTACTTAATTTTTCTTTTGAAGCACTAGCTACATTAAGTATCTTCCCCCTTAATGGTAATATAGCCTGAGTATTCCTATCTCTTGCTTGCTTAGCACTTCCGCCAGCACTGTCACCTTCAACTATAAAGATTTCAGTATCATCAAAATTTGTAGAAGTGCAATCAGTTAATTTGCCGGGCAATCTAAACTTTTTCGTAGCAGATTTTCGATCTATATCTTTTTCTTTCTTTCTTCTTTTCCTCTCTTCCATTTTGCTAATTGCTAATTCGAGCAAATCATTTGCTCTTAATGGATTAGATGATAACCAATAATCAAAAGGGTCTCTTATAACAGTTATCAATTCCTTATTTATTTCATTGTTAACAAGTTTCTCCTTTGTTTGGCCTTGAAATTGAGGGTCTTTTAAAAATATGGATATTATTGATGCAGTCTCTGAAAATATATCGTCAACTATTAATTCACGAGCTTTCTTATTTCCTGATAACTCGCCCCAATTTTTAAAGCCTTTGATAATAGCATTTTTAAAACCATTTTCATGTGTACCACCTAGGGGGGTGCTAATAGTATTACAGTGACTTTTTAAAATGCTATCTTCACCTGGAGCAAGCCAATTTATTATCCATTCAATTGAATTATCTTCGAACTTTACAGAACCAAAAAAAGGTTCTGAAGTAAGGATAGATTTATTGTTAGTAATGTCATTAAGATAATCTAAAATCCCATTTGGGAATTTAAAAGTTAAGGCTTCTTCTGTACTAAGTTGTTTTGACAGTTCAGTATTACATTTCCATCTAATTTCTATACCTTTTGTTAAATACGCTTTAGTCTTAGCCATTTCGATAACTATTTCTGGTTTGAAAGAGCTATCTTTAGGAAAAATTGAATAATCTGGTGTGAATTGTATACTAGTTCCAGTTTTTTTATATATTTTGCCATCACTTGAGAGAGTATTCTGAGCTATTCCTTTACTATAAGTTTGACTATAAAGTTTTCTGTCTCTTGAAACTTCCACTATTAATTCATTAGACAGAGCATTTACAACAGAAACACCAACTCCGTGCAGTCCGCCGGAAGTTTTATAATTTTTATCAGTAAATTTTCCACCAGAATGTAAAGTTGTCATTATAACTTCAAGTGCTGATTTATTGGGATACTTTGGATGAGGGTCCACTGGAATTCCCCTTCCATTATCTGAAATCTTTATAGTGTTATACGAAATTTGCTCAATTTCAATCAAATTTGCATATCCAGCTACAGCCTCATCAATAGCATTATCTAATACTTCTATAACTAAATGATGAAGTGCTTTTTCATCAGTTCCACCAATATACATGCCTGGTCTTTTCCGAACAGGTTCAAGACCTTCTAAAACAATTATATCTTCTGAACTGTAATTTATTACTTTTTTATTTTGAGAAAATAAATCTGACATTAATAGTTTAAATCAATATATAGTAAAAATATTTATTTGCTTAAATAAATATAGTATTAGTAAAAAAAAAAGACTGTTTCCAGTCTTTTTTAATTTTATTCTTTTTTTAACTTTTTTAGGATGAGTAATACATTTTAAATTCGATAGGATGAGGGGCATGCTCAAAGTTAATAACTTCTTCCATTTTAAGGTCAATGTAAGCATTTATTTGGTCGACAGTAAAGACATCTCCTGATGTTAAATAATCATGATCTTCCTTTAATGAATCTAAAGCCTCACGTAAAGATCCACAAACTGTTGGAACTTCAGATAATTCTTCAGGTGGTAAATCATATAAATCTTTATCCATAGATTCCCCAGGGTGGATTTTATTTTTAATACCATCGAGTCCAGCCATTAGCATAGCTGCAAAGGCAAGATAAGGATTTGCCATAGCATCTGGAAACCTTATTTCAACCCTTTTTCCATTAGGGCTGTCAGTGAAGGGAATTCTGCAAGATGCTGATCTATTTCGTGAAGAATAAGCAAGCAATACTGGGGCTTCAAAACCAGGAACTAATCTTTTGTAGCTATTTGTTGAAGGATTTGTAAACGCGTTCAGAGATTTTGCATGTTTAATTATACCTCCAATATAATATAATGCAGATTCCGATAAGTCCGCATATTCTTTACCAGCAAATAACGGTTTTCCAGATTTCCAGATTGATTGGTGAGTATGCATACCTGAACCATTGTCTCCAGCCACAGGTTTAGGCATGAAGGTCGATGTTTTACCATAAGAGTGTGCAACCATGTGAACTGCATATTTATAAAGCTGAACATTATCAGCAGTTTCTATAAGAGTACCAAACTTAAGACCAAGCTCATGTTGAGCAGGTGCAACTTCATGGTGATGTTTTTCCATAGGAACGTTCATATCAGAAAGAACCGAAACAATTTCGCTTCTTATGTCTTGGCCACTGTCAACTGGGGGCACAGGAAAATATCCACCTTTTACCCCAGGTCTATGACCCACTATTACCAGTCTCGTAATCACGTGAGCTATTGGTTGGATTTTCTGATGAATCAACTTCTGCATAACTAGTTGTGCTTGAAACTTCCATTTTGACATCATCAAAAATAAAAAATTCAGGCTCTGGTCCAAAATAAGCAGTGTCTCCCACACCCATTGAACTCATGTAAGCAAGTGCACCTTTAGCAGTAGATCTAGGGTCTCTTTCATACGGATTTCCAGAAATAGGATCTAAAATATCACAAAATATTGAAAGTGTTGGCTGGGCAAAGAATGGGTCAATAAATGAACGACTTAAGTCTGGTTTCATGAGCATATCTGATTCATTAATTGCTTTCCAACCAGCAATTGACGAACCATCAAACATAAATCCATTCGTAAGACTTTCTTCATCAATAGTGCTTATGTGTTGAGAAACGTGCTGCATTTTTCCACGAGGGTCAGTGAATCTCAGATCAACATAAGAAATATCATTATCCTTAATTAATTTTAAAATATTTTTTATATCAGACATTTTTATCCTCCAGTAATTATTAATTTATTTAAATGGCTTTTGTATCAATTTCACCAGTTCGGATCCTAATTATTTGTTCAATGTTTGAGATGAAGATTTTACCATCGCCAATTCTACCTGTATAAGCTGATTTCTTGAGGGTCTCTATAGCTATTTCAAGTTTATCATCTGAAATAACAAACTCTAGTTTCAATTTTGGCATAAAATCAATTTCGGTTTCCGAACCTTTATATGAAGTAGAAGTATGACCTTTTTGATTTCCAAAGCCTTTAGCATCTAACAGGGTAAGCCCAGACACACCAATCTTTGTTAATTCCTCTTTAACTTCGTCTAATTTGAATGGTTTAATTATTGCTTCAACTTTTTTCAAAATTTTTGGTCATAGTAGTTAAGTTAACTTGCAATTTCTAAGGGAGTAGAAGAATTTTTTGAATTGCAAAAAATGCATACCTTATTTTACATAATATGCAAAATCAATATCATTCATTTATTAAAGAATGACTTCATGATTTTTAAAGCTGTTTTCAAATTTTGTTCCTTAGAGGCATAAGAAATGCGGATATGATTTTCATTGTTTTCTCCAAAATTATTACCTGATAATACAGCAATTCCTAATTTATTTAAAAGTAATTTTTCAATAAAATCAGCGTCATAACCAGTTTTTTTTATATTAGGATAACAATAAAATGCACCACTTGGAGATTTACATGAAAAGCCTTTAATTTCATTTAAACCTCTGGTAATAATTTTTGACCTATTGTAAAAAGATCTAACCATCTTTGATATATTCGTTTGGGGACCAGATAAAGCTTCTATTGCTGCATATTGTGTAAAATTATTTACACATGAAAAAGTATTTACACAAAATTTTTCGGCTTTTTCGATAATTTCATCCGGAAATATTCCCCAGCCCAACCGCCAACCTGTCATTGCATAGGATTTTGATAATCCATCCATTATAATTAAATTTTTAAATAAATTTTTATATTTTACTAAACTGACGTAATTAATTTTATTAAATATTATTTTTGAATAAACTTCGTCACTCAAAACATAAATGTTTGGATATTTTCTTAAAAATTTTAACAACTTAACAATTTCATTAACTTCAATAATGCTTCCTGTTGGATTGCTTGGTGAATTAATTATTATTAGTTTTGTTTTGTCATTAACTTTTTCAATTATATCATCGGCTCTAATGTCAAAGTTATTATCTTCTTTTAATGAATAATAAATAGCTTTTGAGCCACTATATTTAACAATAGATTTATATATGGGAAATCCTGGATTGGGTATTAGAATTTCACTTGATTGTTTAGAAAGTATAGAGATCACAAAAAACAAAATTGGTTTAGCACCAGGTGTAATTAAAATATTATTTGTATCTATTTTTATATTGAAATTTTTTAAATACTGTTTTGATATACAATCTCTTAGTTCAATTAATCCCTTTGTTTCTGAATAGCCATGTGTCTTTGTTTCTAATGCATTTATAGCTGATTTTATTATATTTTTGGAAGGATTAAAGTCAGGTTGACCAATACATAAATTTATTATTTTCTTACCAGAAGCTTCTAATTTTTTCACTTCTGAAAGAACTTTAAAAGCATTCTCATGTTCTAGTTTTGATACATTTAAATTCATGATATATTTATGTTGATCAAATATTTTTAAAAATTATTTTAATTATTAGCAAATAATTAAATAAAATTAAAACAAAATAAGTTATATATTTTATTGACGGTTGCATTCTTTAAAGGTTATTTAATCTATCATCATGGCGGGTGTAGCTCAGTTGGTTAGAGCGCGAGATTGTGATTCTTGAGGTCGCCGGTTCAATTCCGGTCACTCGCCCCAATTTTGTTTTAATTCGTTACCTTTTAAAGGAATAAATAAATGAATAAATTTTATGTATCTTTTATAGTAATTTTGTTTTTTTTCATTGCCAGCATTGTCCGAAAATGTCACAGGTTTTTTTAAAACTGAAACTAGTGAACGGGGTGGTTATTTGGTAGTAGAAATGGGACCATGCAATAAAAATAATAAATTGACATGTGGAGTAATAAAAGAAGCATTATGGGAAGATAATGGATCTTTAATAGATGACTATGAACATATCAATAAGCCGATTGTATGGGGAATGAAAAATACTTCTCCTGGTAAATTTAAAAAGGGTAAAATCTGGAGACCAACAGATGATAAAACATTTAATTCAAAAATGGAATATAGAGGAAAAGATCTAATTGTAAGTGGGTGCATATTAATGCTATGCAGCTCTCAAACATGGGTCAAAATAAAATAACAAAATTATATTTATAAAGAAAATTATTATGAAAATTACTAAAAAAGCATCTAAAGGACTTAAAAGAGAATTTAATATCATCATTCCTTCAAAAGAAATAGAGGATAAAATTAATGCAAAACTATCTGAAATTGCATTAACAGCAAGGATTCCTGGCTTCCGCCCCGGTAAAATACCAGCATCAATCCTAAAAGCTAGGATTGGAAAAGAAATTAGGGGTGAGGTCCTTCAATCTTCTATAGATGAAGCTTCAAAAAAAGCCATTCAAGATGAAAATTTAACTCCAGTTACAAAGCCATCAATAGATATTGAAAAATATGACGAAGGTAATGACTTAAAGGCATCATTATCATTGGAAGTTATGCCAACAATAAAGCATATTGATCTAACTAAAGTTAAATTAGATAAACCAATTGCAAAAGTAGAAGATAAAGACATTAAAGAAGCTTTAGAAAGAATTGGCAAGCAAAACCAACAAACTCAACCACTAAAAAAGGCTCGTAAAAGTAAAATGGGAGATACTGTAGTAATAGATTTTGAAGGTAAAATGGATAATGTACCTTTTGAGGGAGGTGCTGGTAAAGGGCACCACTTGTCTCTAGGATCAAATAGCTTTATTCCTGGTTTTGAAGAAGGCTTAGTGGGACTGTCTGTAAAGTCTGAAAAAAAACTAAACTTGAGTTTTCCAGATGATTATGGAATGGAAAAACTTTCAGGAAAAAAAGTTACTTTTGATGTTAAAATAAATGAGATCCGTGAACCAATTAATGTAAAATTTGATGATAAATTTGCTAAAGGTTTGGGAATGCGGGGTATTAAAGAATTAAAAAAAGCTATTTCTGATCAAATTTCAAATGAACATAATAATGTTACACGTTCAAAAATGAAGAAATCTTTATTAGATATTCTTGATAAAAAATATAGTTTTGAACTGCCTGAAGGAATGGTTGATCAGGAGTATAATTCTGTTTGCCAAAGTCTTAATAAAGATAAGAAAACTGTCGATAAAAATGATGTTAAAGATCAAGGCCTTGAAAACAAAGTTGATGAAAAGATGACGAAAGATGAGAAGCTTGATGCAAAAAATATTGCGGAACGAAGAGTAAAGTTGGGATTGCTTATGGGGGAGATTGGCAGAAACAATAATTTAGACATTTCTGAAGAAGAGATAAATCAAGCAGTTATGAAAGAAGCGCAAAAGTATCCTGGGCAAGAAAAGCAAGTTTTAGAATATTTTAAAAAAAATAAAGAAGCCTCTCAAAATCTAGCAGGCCCCTTATTTGAAGAAAAGGTCTTTGATTTTATTTGCGAAATGGCTGACGTGAAAGAAAAAAAAGTTTCTGTAGAAGAGCTTTATAAAGAAGATCAAGCAGAAAAACCAATTAAGAAAAGTTCTTCAAAAAAAATAAAACCAAAAAAGAAGTAGTTTTATTGAATAATAAAAATACATTCCCATATTAAAAATAAAACAAATTAGGTAAATTTATGTTTGATAATCATTTCACAAAACCACTACTTTTCAACAATAATAGTGAACCCAAATCAGCACTTATTCCTATGGTGATTGAGCAAACTGCAAGAGGCGAGCGATCTTTTGATATTTATTCTAGACTACTCAAAGAGCGCATTATTTTTGTTGTTGGGCCTGTTGATGACAATATGTCAACTTTAATTTGTGCTCAGTTATTATTTTTAGAGTCAGAAAATCCTAAAAAAGATATTTCAATGTATATTAATTCACCAGGAGGAATTGTTACATCTGGATTAGCAATATATGACACAATGCAATATATAAGGCCTGATGTTTCGACCGTTTGTTTTGGACAAGCTGCATCAATGGGAAGTTTGCTACTTACTTCTGGTGCAAAAGGGAAAAGATATAGTTTGCCTAACTCAAGAATTATGTTGCATCAACCTTCCGGAGGTTTTCAAGGTCAGGCAACAGACATTCAAATACACGCTAAAGAAATTTTAGATCTCAAAGCAAGGTTAAATGAAATTTATCAGTCTCATACTGGAAAGCCTTTAAAGGAAATTGAAAAGGCTCTCGAAAGAGACAATTTTATGAAACCAAATGATGCTAAGGAATTTGGTTTGATAGATCATGTCGTTGATAAAAGAGAAATCAAAGATAAATAACACGGCATATTTTATGCATATTATTTATTTGTAAATAATTTCTTGCATTATTTTATAGTAGATAATAGCTTTAAAATGTTAGGAGTATACTAGTAATGTCAAAGTCAGACCAATCTGGAGATGGAAAAAACCCATTATATTGCTCATTTTGCGGAAAATCACAACATGAGGTAAAAAAACTTATAGCTGGTCCAACGGTATTCATTTGTGATGAATGTGTTGAATTATGTATGGATATAATACGCGAAGAAAACAAAAATAATGGTTCAACTGAGAAAAAAGAAATTTTTACTCCTCAAGAAATTTTTGATACATTAAATGATTATGTTATCGGTCAATCACGTGCAAAAAAAGTTCTTTCAGTAGCTGTCCATAATCATTATAAACGTTTAAATTATACTGATAAAAATGATATAGAAATATCAAAGTCTAATATTATGTTAGTTGGACCTACAGGATGCGGTAAAACTTTATTAGCTCAAACATTAGCTAGAATACTTGATGTCCCATTTACAATGGCTGATGCAACAACTCTTACAGAAGCTGGATACGTTGGTGAAGATGTTGAAAATATCATTTTAAAACTTCTTCAAGCTTCTGATTACAACGTTGAGAAAGCTCAAAAGGGGATTGTCTATATTGATGAAATTGATAAAATTTCTAGAAAGTCTGATAATCCATCTATTACAAGAGACGTTTCAGGTGAAGGTGTTCAACAAGCCTTACTTAAATTAATGGAAGGCACAATAGCATCTGTTCCTCCACAAGGAGGCCGAAAGCATCCACAGCAGGAATTTCTTCAAGTTGATACTACAAACATTCTATTTATTTGTGGGGGTGCATTTTCAGGCCTGGATCAAGTTATAAAACATAGGCAAAAAGGGACTGCTATAGGTTTTGGAGCAGATGTAAGATCTGATGATGATTCAAAAATAGGTGATATTCTAAAAAATTTGCAACCTGAAGATCTTGTTAAATATGGTCTTATACCTGAATTTGTTGGAAGATTGCCAGTTATAGCTTCACTTGAGGATTTAGATGAAGCATCTCTAATAAAAATTTTAACTGAACCAAAAAATGCTCTTATAAAACAGTACCAAACTTTATTTAAAATGGAGAAGGTTGATTTAGATTTTAGGGAGGAAGCATTAAAGTCAATTGCTAAATTGGCTATTGCTAGAAAAACGGGTGCACGAGGATTGAGATCTATTTTAGAATCCATTCTTATGGATACCATGTTTGATTTACCATCTCATGATAACTTAGAAGAAGTTATTATCGGTTCTGAAACAGTTGAAAATTCTAAACCACCAATAATGGTTCACTCAGATAAAAATAAAGATGTAGGTGCTCAAGTCTAAAAATTTTTTTTTTGACTTGATTTTTTAATTAAACACCACATCTAATTATCATACAATTCTATCATATATGGTGTTTAAATGACTATTCCTGAATATTTTGTTCCAATCCTTCCTTTAAGAGATATTGTTGTTTTCCCTCATATGATAGTTCCTTTATTTGTTGGTAGGGAAAAGTCAATTAAAGCTCTTGAAGCTGTAATGAGTGAAGATAAAAAAGTTCTACTCTTGGCTCAAAAAGATGGTTCTACTGAAGACCCTACAGAGGCCGATCTATATAAAATTGGGACTATTGGTAATATCCTACAATTATTAAAATTGCCAGATGGAACAGTTAAAGTTCTAGTTGAGGGTATATCAAGAGCTTCAGTAAACAAATTTGACCGTAAAGATTACTTATTAGCATCAGTTTCTGAAAAAAAAGATGGCATATCTAATGAAAAAGACGAAAAAGTTATCTTAGGCATGGTTAGGGCTGTAAAATCTCAGTTTGAGCAATATTCAAAGCTTAATAAAAAAATTACAACTGAAGTTCTAAATACAATTGATGAAAATGACGATCCAGCTAAAATTTCTGACCTTATTTGTTCAAATTTAGATTTAAAAATGTCTTCAAAGCAAGAACTTTTAGAATTAGACAATGTTATCTCAAGACTTGAGAGAATTCTTAAGTTTATTGAAGAGGAACAAAGTGTTCTTCAGGCTGAAAAAAGAATTAGAAACCGTGTAAAAAGGCAAATGGAAAAAACGCAGCGTGATTACTACCTCAACGAGCAAATGAAAGCTATACAGAAAGAGTTGGGTGATAGTGAAGATGGAAAAAATGAGTTAGATGAAATAAATGATTTAATCAAAAAATCAAAATTGCCTAAACATGTTTTGGAAAAAACACAATCAGAAATTAAAAAGCTCAAAAATATGTCACCTATGTCAGCCGAGGCCACTGTAATTAGAAACTATTTAGATTGGATCCTGTCTGTACCTTGGTCGAAAAAGAGTAAATTAAAAAACAACTTAGCAGAAGCTCAAAAAATTCTAGATGGCGACCATTTTGGAATTGAAAAAGTTAAAGAAAGAATAATAGAATATTTGGCTGTTCAGAAACGAACAGGAAAAATCAAGGGACCTCTTCTTTGTTTGGTTGGCCCTCCAGGTGTTGGAAAAACTTCTTTAGGCAAGTCAATTGCGAATGCAACAGGAAGAAAGTTCGTAAGAATGTCACTTGGTGGCGTTAGAGACGAAGCTGAGATTAGAGGTCACAGGAGAACATATATAGGTTCAATGCCTGGAAGAATAATTCAAGCTCTAAAAAAAGCTGGTACTAATAATCCACTAATTCTGTTAGATGAAGTTGACAAATTAGGTGCTGATTGGAGGGGAGACCCAAGTTCCGCATTGTTGGAAGTTCTAGATCCTGAGCAAAATAATACATTTCAGGACCACTATCTAGAAGTTGATTGTGATTTGTCTAATGTAATGTTTGTGACTACTGCTAATTCTCTAAATATGCCTAAACCACTTTTAGACAGAATGGAAATTATTAGACTTTCAGGTTATACAGAGTTAGAGAAGCTTGAAATTGCTAAATCTCATCTTCTTCCTAAGGTTATTAAAGACCACGCTCTAAAGAAAGAGGAATTTTTTCTTTCTGATAAAGAAATGTTAGAGGTCATAAGATCTTATACAAGAGAAGCTGGTGTAAGAGGTTTAGAAAGAGAAATATCTAAATTATCAAGAAAATTAATTACTGAAATACTATTAAATAACAAAAAGAAAATAAAAATAGATCATAAAATACTAGGTAAATTTTTAGGTGTTCCAAAATTTAAACATTCTGAAATAGAAGAAAAAGACATGGTTGGAATTACTACTGGTCTCGCATGGACTGAAGTTGGTGGTGAATTGCTTACTATTGAATCTGCTTTATCTGCAGGTAAAGGCAAAATTTCCTCTACCGGAAAATTAGGTGAGGTTATGAAAGAATCCATTCAAGCAGCTGAAGCCTTTGTTAAGTCTAAAGCAAATTTATTCGGAATATCTATGTTTGATATTGAAAAGTCTGATATCCATGTCCATGTGCCTGAAGGAGCAACGCCCAAAGATGGTCCTTCAGCTGGTGTTGCTATGATTACTTCAATTATTTCATCCTTGACTGGTAATCCAGTTAAACATTTAGTCGCAATGACTGGCGAGATGACTTTAAGAGGGAGAGTTCTTCCAATTGGAGGCCTTAAAGAAAAGTTACTTGCTGCTTCTCGAGGTGGAGTTAAAACTGTTATTATCCCTAAAGAAAATGAAAAAGATCTTTATGAAATTCCTGACAATATAAAACAGGGTCTAGAGATTAAACCAGTTTCATATGTGGATGAGGCTTTAGAAATTGCTTTGGCTAATCCATTGATTCCTATTGTAGAAGACAATACCATTAGTGATAAAGGGTCTGATAAGGGTCTTAATATAGAGCCTTCAACGTCTAAAACAGAAATTACAGCTCATTAAGCATAATATTTGATGTTTATTTTGTTTTTTATGAATTAATAATTGACGTACTATCTAGATAATTTTAAGTTGTGTCGATGGTAGTTGTTATACTACATTATAAAGAATTTTAATAAATTTAGGGAGTGTTAAGTGAATAAAAACGATTTAATTTCAAGTGTCGCAGAAGCATCAGGTTTAACAAAAGCAGACGCAGGTCGTGCTGTTGACGGTGTTTTTGATTCAATTGCTTCAGCATTATCTTCAGGTGATGATGTAAGAATAGTTGGTTTTGGTAGTTTTTCAGTTGCAAATAGAGCTGCAAGCACAGGAAGAAATCCTCGTACAGGTGAGGAAATTCAAATTCCAGCTTCAAAGCAACCTAAGTTTAAAGCTGGCGCTCCGTTAAAGAGTGCAGTTAACTCTTAATTAAATTTAAAATTTGGCATTTTGCCATTTTTAAATATTTGTTGGGCGGTTAGCTCAGTTGGTAGAGCATCTCGTTTACACCGAGAGGGTCAGCGGTTCGAGCCCGTTACCGCCCACCATACAAATATTTCGGGGGTGTAGCTCAGTTGGTTAGAGCGCTGGCCTGTCACGCCAGAGGTCGCGAGTTCAAGTCTCGTCACTCTCGCCACTAATTTAATAAGTAAAAATCAATTTTTAGAGGCTTTCTGGATAATTCTGGAAAGTCTTTTTTTTATTTTTAGTATTATTTATAATAACTTATTTTTTTTTAATAGTTAAATCTTGACATGTGTAATACAAGAAATGAATGTAATAAGTACAAATTAATAAATACAAATTTAAACTTTTTAAAATTAAAAACGAAGGAGAAATTCAATGATAAAAATAATTTTGCATAAAATTACTTTCATTTTAACTATTTGTTTAACTAGTATTTGTTTCTCATCATTAGCACTGTCTGACAGTATTTTAGATAAGGTAATTGAAAATAAAGAAATTAATATTGGAACTAGAGAAGCTGCTCCACCTTATGCATATATAGATGCTCAAGGAAACTGGACAGGTTTTTCTGTTGAAATGAGCAAAGCTATAGTTGATGTAATTTCAAAAAAAGTTGGAGTTGAGCTTAATGCAAAACTTAATCCAGTAACACCAAAAAACTCGTATCCCATTAATTCTAAATGGAACTAATCATTGGAATTGGGGAGCGACAGGTCATTCTCTGAAAAGAGAAGCAGCTGTTGATTTCTCTTATGCAGTTAACGCTGTATGTGTAAAAAAACTTACTGCTAAATCTAGTGGGATTAAGACCATGGGTGATCTTGCTGGTAAAAGAGTTGGAGTTACGAAAGCAAGCGTAGAAGAGAGAATAATAAACAGTATGAATTCAACAGGTGAATTTAATCCGCCTGTAAAATTACGTACATTTGACAAGCATGCATCAGGTTTTATTGCTCTAGAACAGGGCAAAACAGATGCTCATGTGACCTTAGACGATACTTTGATTGGAATTGCGAGAAAATCTCCCAATCCTGAGAAATGGGAAGTTACAGGACCTGATTTTTTCTGTATAAATCAAGCTATGATCCTTCCTAATAATGATAGTAAATGGACTGATATGGTTAATGGCGCTTTTTGTTATCTTGTAACTACTGGTGCTTATGATAAAACTTATAGTGAGTGGTTTGCAGGCGATAATCCTAAATCTGGATTTCAAAAACCTCAATCTGAAAATTTAAGGTATCTTATAAAGGGACAATGTCCTTTTAAAAGTGAAACATTTTTAAACTAGAAAATATAAATTAACAGAAGGAAAGTTGGGTCTTTTCTTCTGTTATATATCATTTTTTAAATTTTAATTATGGGAACCAAAAAAACATCTAAAAGAATTTCAAAAATTTCAGAACCAGTTTCACAGAACATACTTGCTCGAGTTAAGCGTTTAAAAAATAAAGGTATAGAAATTTTTGATTTTTCCCAACAAAGAAATGTTCCTAATGTAGCTATTGAAAATGCAATAAAAAGTTTAAAATCACCAAATGGTACTATTTCAACTGAAGTAAAAGGAAGCCTAGATTTAAGAAAAGCAATAGCTAAAAAAGCGTATAATTATAACTCATTAGATATTGATCCTGATAAAAATATTATAGTTACTGTAGGAGCTAAGGAAGCAATACTTTCATCATTTCTTGCACTTTTAGATTACGGTGATGAGGTAATAGTTGAAGATCCTGGATACTTAAGCTTTGAACCTTTAATTAATCTTGTCGGTGCAAAACCAGTACATTTAAAACTAACCAAGAAAAATAATTTCAAAATTTCAATAGATGTACTGAAGAAAAAAATTAGCTCTAAAACAAAACTACTTTTACTTTGTAATCCCCACAATCCTACTGGTAGATGTTTTTCATATGAGGATTTAGTTGAAATTAGTAAAGTATGCATAAAAAATGATATTTTTGTTTTATCAGATGAAGCTTATGAACATTTTGTGTTTGAAGAAAAAAAACATTTTAGTATTGCTTCTCTTCCAGGAATGTTTGAAAGGACAATTACAATTCAAACTGTAAGTAAAATTTATAATATGAGTGGTTGGAGAATTGGGTGGGCTATATCTAATAATGATATAATAAGTAAAATTTTGCTTGCACACTCTCATTCAGTTACCTCACCAACATCATTTTCTCAAGCTGGAGTAATCCCTGTTTTAGAGAAAAATATTGGAGAAGGAGATGAAACTATAAAGAAGATTGTTGAGAGGTATCAAAAACAAAGGGATATTATGGTTCATCTTCTTAGGTCTATTTCAGGAGTGGAATGCCATCTTCCTGATGGTACTTTTTTTGTCTTTCCTGATGTTTCTTCATATGGTTCTAATTCTTTAGAAATAAGTAATTACTTATTAGACTATCATAATGTTGCAACAGTTCCTGGAAATGCGTTTGGTCAAAGTGGTGAGGGTTTTTTAAGGTTGGTTTTTAAAAGTGACATTAATTCTATTAAATCTGGTATTACGCAGATGAAAAATGGCTTAAATAAATTTAATAAAAAATTAATAAGGTCTAAATATGAATTATGAATTCAATTGGAGTATGTTACTTGAGAAGCCATATATAGATTGGATTATAGAAGGTTTTCTTAATACTATACAACTTTCTTTAATGGCTTGGTGTATTGCTCTTACAATAGGAATTATTATTGGATCCATAAGAATGATGAAATCGCCAATTTTAAGATTCATTGGCACTTTTTATGTTGAAATTTTTAGAAATATTCCACTTCTAGTTCAATTATTTATATGGTTTTTTGTTTTTTCCTCTTCTATTGCCAGATAATCTTATGAGATCATGGAACAGTCTTGATGGAGTTCCATTTTTTACAGCTTTAATAGGTTTATCATTATTTACAGCTGCTAGAGTTGCGGAACAAATTAGATCAGGGATAACATCAATTCCAAAAGGGCAATTTAATGCTGCTTTTTCTACAGGTCTTAACACATTCCAAACATATCGTTTTATTGTAATACCATATGCATTCAGGATAATGATTCCTGCCATTGCGTCAGAGTTTTTAACTATTTTTAAAAACTCTGCTCTTACTTTAACAATTGGTGTAGCTGAAATTACTGCAGCAGCAACATATATTGAGTCAGATACATTTAGAGGAATAGAAGCTTATTCCGTTGCCTCTTTAGCATATATGTTTACTACTGCTTCAGTAGTAATCTTCATGACATGGTTGGAAAATATTCTTAGAATTCCAGGTCTTATAGGGAAAAAATAAGGTAAAATTATGGACTTTAATGTAATAATTGATAATTTTTCCATTTTTAATGAAAGGATTATTGACTAGTTTTCAATTAGCTTTTTATACAATTATTTTAAGCTTATCTCTAGCTTGTTTGATTGCTGTAGGTAGAATAAGTAATAAAAAATATGTGCGGTATCCATCAGCCATATTTGTTAATTTGCTTAGAAGCAATCCTTTGATTTTAATTGTATTTTGGTTCTTTTTTTTAGTTCCGCTAATAACTGGAACTCCTTTGCCTGCATTTGGGTCTGTGCTGATAGCATTTGTAGTGTTTTTCTCTGCTTATTTTGCTGAAATCGTTAGATCAGGAATTCAATCTGTTGGGAGTATGCAAATTAAAGCTGCCCAATCTACAGGACTTACTTATCCACAAACAATGCGCTTAATTATTCTTC
>JBJLFF010000011.1:0-54668 GCA_045565515.1 Puniceispirillales bacterium (SeqCode) | reverse complement strand
TTTAATATTGAAGAGAAATCAAAATATCTTGAGCCATCATCTGAGAGATACATTTATTTCCCAAAACCACATGGTAGAAAAAAAGGAAAAGTTTTTAATGGAAGAGATGAACTTGGAAATAGAAAGTTATTTGGACCATCAATTATAGAAGAATACGATACAACAATTATTATTCCAAATAACTGGTATGCACTGATTGATGATTATAAGAATATAATTTTGCGAAAGGCTTAGTAATTTTATGGTAAAAATTTCTGTTGACCCTATAACTTTAGAAGTTGTTCAAAATGCTTTATCGTCTATTGCTGATGAACTGGCTCTTGTGATTATGCGAGCTGCTTATTCTAATATAGTTAGGGACTCAATGGACTACTCTACAGCTGTTTGTGATTTTTCAGGTAAAACTATTTCTCAAGGATTAACAAATCCTGTTCATTTAGGATCATTCCCACATGCAATGAAAAATTTAGTATCCCAGCAAAAAGCTAATATGAATGAAGGGGACATTTTTATTTTCAATGATCCATACGGTTCAGGTGGAATGCATTTGCCTGACTTTTACATTATAAAACCAATTTTTATTAATGATTCTATAGAAGGGTATACTGCTACTTTAGCACATCAAACAGATGTTGGAGGAATAGCTCCTGGAGGTATGGGGGTGTTTTCAAAGGAAATTTATCAAGAAGGACTTAGGTTGCCAATATTAAAACTATATGAAAGAAATAAACCTAATAAAGCAATTTTAGATATAATCCAAAAAAATACAAGAATGCCAAGCAGTGTTCTAGGAGACATAAAGTCACAAATTGCAGCTTGTTACACAGGAGAAAAAGCTTTTGTGGAGCTTTTTGAGATGCACGGAAGAAAAAAATTCAGACTAATTTGTGAGGAAATTCATAATTATGCTGAAAGTATAATTAGAAGAAATATTTCTAAATTGCCTAATGGGATATTTAAGTTTCAAGATTATTTAGACGGTTTAGGCAAAAATCCAAAACCTATAAAATTTGCTGTTACTTTAAAAATTAAAAAAGATAGCATAATTGTAGATTGGACAGGTACTTCACCACAAGTAAAGGCTGCCATTAACGGTCCTTTACCTACAACACATGCTATGTCATATTTAGGAGTAAGATGTGCTTTAGCTGCAAAAATGCCAAACTGTGAAGGGTATATGAGGGCTATTTCTGTTATAGCTCCAAAAGGAAGTATAGTTAATCCCAATGAACCAGCAGCATGTGGAGCTAGAGGAATTATATGCTTTAGAATGTTTGATACTATTCTTGGTGCTTTTTCAAAAATTTTACCAGATAGAATTCCTGCTGCAAATGAGGGTGGATCTTCAGCTCCACATATTTCAGGTAGAGATAAAAACAACAAGCCTTTTTTAGCTTCTGGAGGTTTAATGGGATGTTGGGGCGGTTCTTTATACTCTGATGGATTTGAAGGAATCTCTAATCCTGCTGCTAATCTAAGTAATACACCAGTAGAAGTATTGGAAAGCCAACAACCTGTTCAAATAACTAAATATGCATTTGTGAAAAATTCAGGCGGCCCAGGAAAGAATAGAGGTGGTATGGCTTTAGTAAGAGGTTATCGTCTTCTTGAAAAAGAGGCTGAATTAGTAATGCGTTCAGACAGGCGATCTATAACGCCTTATGGTCTTAAAGGAGGTTTTCCTGGAACTCCTTCATGGAATATTATTCGATCAGGCAAAAAACAAACTTTACTTCCAGTATGTCCAATGTCATCAATAAAAATGGTTAAAAATGACGAATTTATCCATATTCAGGCTGGTGGCGGTGGCTTTGGTGATCCACTGCAAAGAGATCCTAATAAGGTTTTAAATGATTTTTTAAATGGATTAATTGACTTGGATTATGCTGAGCAAGTTTATGGAGTTATAATTTCAAAAAATAAAATAATATCAAATAAAACAGTGTCTAAAAGAAAAATACTTAAAAAAGATAAAAAAAATAAAAGTGCCCATTTTAAGCTATTTCATAATTATATTGGGATATCTTATGAAACTTGGAATAAATCCTATAGAAATAGTAAGTAAATCTTATTTCTATTTTTCATATATAGAGTAATAATATGCTTTATTTACCAAATAGCACTAATAAATAAAAGTGAGATTAAGCTTAATAAAGCAACAATTGAAATAATAATAAGCCAGTAGACTTTTTCATTCATGATCTTTAAACAATAATATATTTTTAAAAATTTATATTTATAATACAATTATTAATCTTTAACACCATATTTTAATAATGCCCTCTCAACTCATTTTTTCAATAAAAGAAGCAATGGTGCGTTTTAAAGAAACACCTGTTTTCAAAGACTTAACTTTGAATATACACCAAGGTAAAAGAATAGCTTTAATTGGAAAAAATGGTGCCGGCAAGTCAACAATAATGAATATCATTTCAGGTTTTAAAACTTTAGATGACGGCGAAAAGTGGGTAGAACCAGGGATAACAGTAGGGTATCTAGGACAAGAATTCAAATTCAATGAAGATGAAACGGTCTTTGATTTTATTTTTAGCAATATACATGGAGAAGAGCGCGAACTTTATCAATACAAAGTTGATATAATAGCAGAAGCACTCGATTTAATAGTTAAAAAAAATATGAAAATGTTATCAGGTGGACAGTTAAGGAGAGCTGGTATTGCTCGAGCTTTAGTTGAAGAACCTGATATTTTGTTACTTGATGAGCCTACTAACCATTTAGATTTAAATATTATAAATTGGTTAGAGCAGTATTTGAATAATTATAAAGGGTCAATTTTGTGTATTTCTCATGATAAGAAGTTTTTAGAGAATATTACTAATCAAGTATTCTGGTTAGATCGTGGTAAGTTAAAAGTCAGCCCAAAAGGATTTAAGTTTTTTGATGAATGGTCTGCAATGTTACTAGATCAGGAGGAGAGAGAACTAAAACGTAGGAAACAAATAGTAGCAGAAGAAGTCTCATGGGCTTCTAGAGGTGTTAAAGCTCGGGTAAAAAGGAATATAAATAGGCTTAGTAGAGTAAAGCAAATGCGCGAAAATCTTAAAGCTGATGAATCATCTTATCGCCAAGTTACAAAAAAAATAATATTTCAGCCTATTAAGGACTTTGATAACAATTCAAAAGTTATTGCTGAATTTTATAAGGTTTATAAAGAGTTCAATGAAAATGGTAAACCACTAAAAATATTAAATGGTTTTAATTTCAGAATTAAACGTGGTGATAGGATTGGAATTATTGGAAAAAATGGTTCTGGAAAAACTACTTTTTTAAAGCTTATTTTGAATCAATTAAGTCCTGATAAAGGCAGTATTAAAATAAACAAAAATATGGAATTTTCTTATTTTGATCAAAACCGAAGTGATTTGAATCCAAATGATAGTTTAAAGGATGTAATGGCTCCTAATGGAGGTGACTATGTTGAAGTAAGAGGTAAAATGCGTCATATTTATGGATATTTAAAAGACTTTATGTTTGATTCAAGCGTTATACTAGAGAGTGTATCAACCCTTTCCGGAGGTCAAAAAAACAGACTTAAATTAGCAAAAATTCTTGCAAATCCAAAGTCATGTCTAATTCTTGATGAACCTACAAATGATTTAGATATGGAAACTCTTGATATGTTAGGTGAAATTTTAATGAATTATCAAGGGACATTACTTTTAGTTTCTCATGACAGAGATTTTCTAGATCAAATTGTTACGAAAATACTCTCATTCGAAGGGGATGGTGTTATTGAGGAATGTATTGGAGGTTATTCTGATTATATAATTTCAAAATTATCTAAAAATAATCAAAATACTAAAAACAAAGAAGAAAAACATAAAAACAATATTTTAAAACAAAAAATAGAGTTTGAAGAACCTCAAATTAAAAATAAGTTAACTTTTAAACTTGAATTTGAATTAAAAAACTTACCTTCAAAAATTAAATCTATAGAAGAACAAATTAATTTATTTAATAAAAAACTATCTGATCCAGATTTTTATAAAAAAGATACAGATTCTTTTATTGAAATGACTGAAAAATTAGAATTAGCAAAAGAAGACCTTGAGTATTATGAAACACGATGGCTTGAGTTAGAAGAAAAGAAAAGACATTAAGTAATAAAAATTACTATTTTTAGATAGAATATACTTAATTAATGATTTAGTAAAATTTGCTTGTCATTTATCACTTCATTAATTTATTATTAAATTTGGTTGTGTATATAAATTATCTTTTAAAATCAGTGAATTTATTAGAAAGGGAATAATGAAGAAAAATTATACATTCAATGGATATAATAATAAAATTGATTTAAGTGATTTAGATGAAGAGATTACTTTTGTTGAAAAAGGATCTCCTTGCGGAGAGCTGTTACGAAGATATTGGCAACCAGTTATTTTATCAGAAGAATTAGGGGAACTCCCAAAATTAGTAAAAATTTTAGATGAAGAATTAGTAATTTTTAGAGATAAATCTAGTCAAGTTGGCTTACTAGATAAGCATTGCTCTCATAGAGGTGCGTCATTAGAGTACGGCATTGTAGCTGATTGTGGACTTATCTGTAGTTATCATGGGTGGCATTTTGATATAGATGGTACTTTATTAAAAGCTGGTTCTGAGCCATGTAAAAGCCCTGTTCATAAAAGAGTTAAACATGGTGCTTATCAAACTTATGAATATGAAGGAATTATTTTTGCTTATCTTGGCCCACCAGAAAAAACACCTGAATTTCCCTTATATGACACTCAGACAAATAATGACTTGTTAAAAGTTCCTTTTACAATTGAAACACCATGTAATTGGTTGCAAGTTTATGAAAATACACAAGATCCTATTCATGTTATTCATCTTCATGCAAGATCAAGCGGTGTTCAATTTGGTGTTGCATCTGGTGTAGATCAAATTATTGAATATGATAATACACCATTAGGAATGATTAATATTCAGACACGATTAATAGATGATCATGTATGGACAAGAACTACTGAATCAATACTGCCAAATGGGAATCAAACTGGCGCAATTTGGGAGGAAGCAGAAAGTGAGAAGTTTTTCCAGAGAACTTCAATGTTAAGGTGGGTTGTTCCTTTGGATAACACAAGTACTAAAACTATAGGATGGAGGTATTTTTCTAAAGAACTAGACCCTCGTTCTCAAGGTGATGCTTCAAACGTTGGTGTAGAAAAAATAGATTTTATTGGCCAAACAAAAAATGAGAGGTCATATGAAGATAGTCAAAGACAACCTGGTGACTATGAAGCACAAGTCTCTCAAAGACCAGTAGCTGTTCATAAAATGGAAAATTTGGCTTCATCTGATACAGGAGTAGCCAAGCTTAGAAATTTAGTTAGAACGCACGTTAGGAATCTTGCTGATGGTGGAGAAATTAATCATCCCAAGAAAAACGAATTTGGTCATATATCTACCTATACTCAAGATACTGTTATCAAGGCTCAATTAGATGAATTGCAGCAAAGAAAGTTCAGTAAAAACCTTATAAAAAATGTAAAAGAGAACAGCCACTTTAGTCCTGAAGTTCGAAGACAAAAAGCTGAAGAAAGCAGTAGAGAATTTATTAAAGAATTGAGTTGATTCTATTAATTTCCTTTAAAAGTCCATTTACTGAAGCCTTAACTATTCTAATCCCTATTTCTGGAGTTGCTAATGCTGAATGTGACCCAACTCTTCCATCTGGAAAAGCTTTAGAGTGTTCGTCTGGGCTTCCATGCTTATCTCCTGAATGAGCGACTATAAATTCTTTTGATAATTTTTCCGGTAGTTTTTTTGCTAACTTATTAAGTTCAATATTATCTATAACCCTTTGATTAATTTGTGTAATAGATATTTCTGAAGGTGTTGCATGCATACCTTCCCAGTCGCTAAACTCTGTATTTCTAATATTATTAACTTCAGGAAAATCCCACCAGCTTTTAAAAAATAGTTTATCCTTATACTTTGTAATAAGTTGTTCTATAGGTTGTATATTGGCACCATGACCGTTTACTATAAAGATATATCTAAATCCATGTTTGAGTAATGATGCAATAACTTCGTCTAAGAGGTTTTTAAATGTTTTTTCAGATATTGATATTGTTCCAGGAAAATTCATATTAAATTCAGCTGGAGTAAATCCGATAGCTGGAGCAACAAACATACCCGTTTTTTCAGCGACTTTAGTCGCAATAAGATCTGAGCATATTGTATCAGTCCCAATTAAGCCAATGGGTCCATGCTGCTCCGTAGAACCAGTAGAAATTAATATTCCTTGAGGCTTTTTAAGCTTATCTCTAACTTCCATCCAGCTTGATTGGTCTAATCTCATTTTTTTCTATAATTTTTTTTAATTTAATGATCTAATTTATTTAGATCACTTTGTATGAGTAAATGCAATTTTTTAGATATTTATAAATTTAACTAATTTGAGTTGAGAAAAATGAATTTTAATGAATACAAAGAATTTTTTATTGAAAATGGTTATGTTCATTTTAAGAGTGCTATTAATAATGAAACTCTTAATAAAATGAATACCCAATTGTTAAATTGGATTGATGAATCTAAGAATTACAAAGAGAATTATGGATCTACAATTGATGGTAGACATCGTTTTGACTTGGAAATCAAAACGCATAGTAAACAAAACTCTGCTTTAAGAAGAGTTTCATCACCTATTGAAATTTCAGGTACTTTTCTTTCTTTTACAAGGAATAATCCTGCACTCGATCTGACTGCTCATATTTTTTCACCAAACATAAAATTGTTAGCAACTAAAATTAATTTAAAACTTCCTGGTTCAGGAACAGCAGTAAAGTATCATCAAGATTTTCCTTTTGAACCTCACTCAAATGAAGACATTATGACGGTTCTATATTTTTTGGATGATGTGACTTTTGATAACGGTCCTTTAGAGGTTATTCCCGGCTCACATAAGGGTGAAATTTTTAGCTTATGGCAGGATGGAATATTCACTGGAGCAGTGGACAAGTTAGTAGAAGAGAAATATAGAAAAAATTCTCTTAAATGTATTGGAAAAGCAGGGGATGCTTGTTTAATGCATTCTCGACTACTGCATGGTTCACTTCCTAATTTAACAAATAAAAGAAGAAATTTATTTATTATAACATATGTTGCGGAAGATGCTTATCCATTAGTTAAAAATCCGCTTCCAAATAAATATGAAGGTGAAATTGTTAAGGGAAAAAAAACTGGATATGTTCGATCGACACCTTTTAAACTACAAGCCCCAGAGTTTCCTAAAGAAGCATCTTTCTTTGGGCAGCAAAAAAAAGCAAATTAAAATATAATTAGTGTCAATTTAATATTATTTTTTTATAAATACTTTTTTACCATTTTTCTTAATTGAATTTGTAATTGCTTCAAATGTTGCTACGCCATTTATAATTTCATCATAGCTAACGGGGTATTTATTGTTGGACACTATTGATTGAACAAAACTTTCTAATTCTAATCTTTCAATATTTGCTTTAGAAAATTTTTTAATATTAGATTTGCCGTTAATATAAGATGTAATGACTTCATTTTGTCCATTCATTTGAGCCCAAGCTTTTGAACCAAATAAATGAAGTCTCCATAAAGGTGCTGTTGCCATTAAAGTTGAAAGATAACCAGTTGAACCTGATGAAAACCACAATTGAACACCTGATGTGTCATCAATATTAAGTTGCTTAAGTATTAACTGTTTGCTTATACATTGAACTGCTTCTATGGGACCTAATAAAGAGATCATGGCATCTATTACATGAATACCCATAGCAGCCATTCCTCCTGAGGGGTTTTCATTTAATGAGCCTCTCCACATATTGCTTCTATAATCATAACCAAAGGGACCACTAAAATTACCCTCTACATGAATTTTCTCGCCAAAAGACTTCTTCAAAGTAATTTTTTTTCAAATAGTTGAAGGAAGGTAAAAATCTTCTATTAAAACCAGCGCCAATTTTTATATTATACTTTTTAGATATTTTAATAGATTCAATTGCATCTGATAAAGTTAGTGTAAATGGTTTTTCAACAAAGATGTGTTTTTTAGCCTTGCTAGCTTTTGTTATTTGTTCAAAGTGCTGACTATGTGGCGAGGCTAGCACAATTAAATCAATATCTTCATTATTAATTAATTCTTCATAAGAATAACAATTGGTTAAAGAATATTGATTACAAAATAGTTTAACTTTACTGATTGTTCGTGTGTAGCAATGTGTGAACTTTAAAAGGCTACTTGGTTTGTGATTTATAGACTTTACAAGTACTTGACCCCATCTGCCTAAACCTACAATTCCAGCATTAAGAACTTTATTCTTTTTCATATTCATTACTTATTAAAAAGAGTATCTGGAAGCCATAATGCAATTTGAGGAAATAATGTGATTAGTGCAGCTGCGCAGCACATAAGAACAAAGAATGGTGCTGAAGCTATAGCCACTTTCATTATAGGTGTTCCTGTTAGACCTTGAATTATAAATAGATTAAATCCTATCGGAGGAGTAATTTGTGCGAGTTCTACCATTATCACTAAAAATATACCAAACCATATAGGGTCAAAACCGGCAGCTAATACCAATGGAAGAGTAATAGGTAGGCTCATAACTGTTATTGAAATTCCCTCTAAAAATAGCCCTAATAAAATGTAAAAAACTGCCAAGGTCGCTATCATTTGGTATGGAGATAGATTTAATTTAGCGATACCAGCAGCAACCTCTTGAGGAACATGCAAGAAAGCCATACTTGTTGATAAAAAAGCAGCGGCCAATAGAATTGATGCAATCATACATGAAGTTCTCACTGCACCCATTAAACTATCAAAAAAGACGTTAAAAGATAGTTGCCGTGTTAAAACTGTTAAAACTAGAGTAGCTAAAACACCAACTGCAGCAGCTTCGGATGGTGTTGCAATTCCTGAATATATAGATCCTAAAACAATAAATATTAAAATAGTTATAGGTACTAAATTAAATAATCCAAAAACTATGTCTTTTACTGATGGCTTTTTTTCAATTGTGGGAGCCAAAGAAGGATTAATAAGACATCTTACCATAATGTAGCCTGAGTATAAGCTAGCTATTAATATACCAGGGTAAACTCCTGCAGCAAACAATCGCGATATTGATACTTCTGCTAATACTCCATAAACTATTAAAACTATAGATGGAGGTATTAATAATCCTAAGCTTCCCGCCCCAGCTAGAGAACCAAATGCTAAAGATTTTGAATAATTTCTTTTTAATAGTTCAGTAGTTGTGATTTTACCAACAGTAGCAGTTGTTGCTGCACTTGATCCACTAACAGCTGCAAAAAGTGCAGAGCCCAAAACATTTGTATGAAGCAACCTTCCAGGAAGATAATAAACTAAAGGAGACAGACCTCTAAAAAGTCGATTTGAAATATCAGTCCTAAACATTATTTCACCCATCCAAACAAACATTGGAATAGCAGACAATTCCCAAGAAGTAGCACTTCTAATAATTAGTGGAGCCATAATTGTGCCTATTCTATGAATGGGCATATCTAGTAAAATTACTAAGCCTGAGAAACTCACAAGTAACAAACCAGCAAAAACCCAAACGCCAAGTCCTAAGTAAAATACAATTAGTATTAAAATAAAAAATGCTGTTGCTAAGGATTCCATTTAGTTGTTTTTTTCTTTTTTAAAAATTGTCATTATTGCTGAAACAAACATTTGAAATAGGAATATCGATAATCCTATAAAAAATACTGTTTCAACCAACCAAATGGGTGTCTCTGTTAGAGTAGGGCTTACTGTACCCCTTTCAAAATTTCTTGTAAGACTTCTCCATACATATCTTGCAAAAAAAGAAATTATAAAAAAAGTGAAGCATATACATAAAACTTCTACTATTTTACTAGTTAATCCTTTAATAGAATTTGTAAGAATATTTACTCTTATAAGGCTCTTTCTTTGGAAAGAGTGGCCTAAACTTAAAAAGGTCATAGCTCCAACAGCATAACCAACAAATTCATCTAAAGAGTAGGTCGAACTATCTAAAACCGTTCTAAAAAAAATTTCTATTAAAATATGACAAACCATGTAAACCAACAAAAAAGCTGCTACATAGGCGCCAATTAAACTTATTTTTTCAGCTAATTTTTCAAGCCGTTCCAGAAACATAATTTAAAAATAAAAAAAGGGGTGAGAAACTCACCCCTTTAAATTCGAATTATTTTTTACTATTGTATTCGTCAAGGATCGCTTGTCCAGATGAACCAACTTTTGCTAGCCAATCAGAGTAAACTTTGCTTCCAGCAGAATTAAGATCTCCTAGAAAACTTGATGGCACTGTCTCAGCAACAGTTATTCCATTAGCTCGCATATCTTTAAAGTTACCACTAACTCTTGTGCCAAGCGCACCCCAAGCAGCATTACTTGCAGCTTCAGAAGCAGCTTGTACAGCAGCCTTTTGATCAGCTGATAATGAATTATATGCATCTTTATTAACGTGTGTCATATTTAGAGACATTGAATAATTAATTGCATTAAAATGAGTTAGTCCAACTTCCCAAAATTTTGCATTTACGCCACCTTCTGCTGATGTAAGAACAGCCTCAATACCACCAGATGACAATTGTGGTACAACGTCACCCCAACTCATTTGAACAGCAGCAGCTCCAGCAGTTTTTAGAGTACTTGTTCCGCTGGCATCCCATGCTCTAATCTTAACACCGCTAAGATCTGAACTAGATAAAACAGGTTTCTTTGACCAAATGCCAGCAGGAGGCCAAGGAGAAGCATATAAAAGAACTTGATTATGTTTATCAAAAACTTTTTCATAGTGTGGCTTGGCAACTTCCCAAAGCATCTTCGCTTCGTCTGCAGAACCAACTAAGAATGGGAGTGAAGAAAGAAGAAAAATAGGCTCAATACCTGCAACCTGACCCATACTTGTGTTTGCAATTGGCAAAGCTCCGTCACCTACAGCATCAAAATGCTCTTTTGACTTGTATCCAATTGAGCCACCAAAATGGTTTGTTACAATAATTGATCCACCTGATTTATCAGCTAATACAGATGAAAAAACTTTTTGTCCTTCTCCGTGAATAGAACTTTCTTGATATTCGTTAGCCATATCCCATTTAACGTCAGCTGCATTACTTAAAATAGAAAAGCAGAACAATGTGGTAATGGAAGTTAGCCAAAATAAAGATTTTTTTAACATTAATCCCTCCTGATTAAAATTTATTATTTTATAAGTAATAGAGTTAAAATACTTAGTTAAGTCAATAATATTTTTTTATAAATGAATTTGAAAATTTACCAGAAATTTTATCTTTTAATAAATTCTCTTTTGATCTTTTTTTAGGGTCCCCATATCCTCCTGCTCCAGGAGTTTCCATGATGATAGCATCCTTTTCAGTTGTATAAATACTTGAAGATTTTGATGATAGCTTTGTAATTTTTCCATTTTTGTGTTTAATGAAAAATTTTCCTGGTTTGCCAGGTTTTCCTCCAAATACACCCCATGGAGAATGTTTAAATCTTTCGCCAACACCTGAAAATTCACATTTATGAGCAATAGGCCTAATTATTCTTCTTATTCCTAATCCGCCTCTGTATTTACCTGCCCCACCAGAATTTTCTACAAATGAATACTCTTCAACTCTCAATGGATACTCCATTTCAATTGCTTCTACAGGAAGATTCGATGTGTTTGTAAGATGAACCTGAACGCCATCTTTCCCATCTTTTGAATATCTTCCACCCATACCACCCCCCAATGTTTCTAAATAAACATATCTTTGGCCATTATTAGGGTTAATTCCTGCGAAAACAGCACTTGTATTGGCCCCATTAGCTGCACCAGTTATTTGTTTAGGCAAAATATCTATAAAAGCACCTAGAACAACGTCAACTACTCGTTGACAGGTATTTAGCCTTAATGCAACACTTGCTGGGCTTAAGCAGTTTAATAGGGATCCCTTAGGTATTTTTATTTCTATTGCATCAAAGATCCCACTATTATTAGGTAAATCAGGATCAAGAAGTGCTTTAAGCGAGTAACAAACTGATGATTGGGTCGCATTAAAGGTTAAATTAAAATTACCCTCTACTTGTTCATCAGTATCTGAAAAATCAAAAAGAATTTTCTTACCTTTTTTCTTAATTGTTACTGAAATTTTAATATTTTTTGTATTTAATCCATCATCATCCATATAATCTGTAAACGAATAATCCCCATCAGGAATTTTAGAGATTGCAGCTTGCATCCGAATTTTTGATCTTTTCAAAATTTCTTCAAATGTATTATTTAAATAAACTTCATCATGCTTAGATATAAGTTCTTTTACCCTTTTTACCCCTAATCTACAGGCTGATATTTGTGCATTAAGATCACCTTTCCTTTCATCTGAAAGCCGCATATTGAGTAATAAAAGTCTAAATACATCATTAACTATTTTACCTTTATTGTATAAGCGAACAAGTGGTATCCTTAATCCTTCTTTGTATATTTCATTAAGGCCTCCTGACATAGAACCAACAGCTGCGCCACCAACATCAGCATGATGAACAATATTTGCAACAAATCCCATTAATTGATTTTTACTAAATATAGGCATTGCCATATTTATATCAGGAAGATGAGTTCCTCCGGCTACATGAGGATCATTTGCAATAAAAATATCACCTTCGAATATATTTTCACCGTATTCATCTATTACATGCTGTATTAAACCTCCCATAGAGGCTAAATGAGCTGGAAGTGCATTTTCTGCCTGAGCAATTAATTTACCTTTAGAGTTTGTAATTGCAGTTGAGTGGTCGTGTCTTTCTTTAATATTAGTAGAAAATGCACTTTTCATCAAAGTAATGTAACTTTCATCAGCTATAGATTTTAGATTATTCCAAGTAATTTCAAGAGAAATAATATCTATATTTTTACTCATTACTAAGTCCTTATAATTAAATTTAGTTTTTGATCAACACTTAGACTGCATCCCGGTGGCATAAGTGTTGTGGCATCTTCTTGAACAATTATAGAGGGTTCGTTAATTTCGAAGCCAGGTGGCAGAGTTGATCTTTGAAAAATTTTAGTTTTGTTAGGCTTCTTATTGTCAAACCAAACATCAACAGAAGAAATTAATTTAGGTTTTCTTTCTAACGTATTGAATTTTTGTGGTTTTGATTTTAATTCTGATATTGCTCTTAGTCTTATATTGACTATTTCAATTTCAGCAAGAGGATCAAAATGGCCATAGCTTTTTTTGTGATATTCAAAAAATAGATTTTTCAGATTAGTTTTATTAAGAGATATATCCTTATTAAAAATATTACCAAGATTTATTGAAAGCTCATAATTTTGACCAACATATCGCATATCAAGAAAAAAAAGTAATGACTTTTCACCTTTACTTTTACCATCCCCTTTAAACCATTTGGATGCCATAAGTTTTAATTCTTTTAGTGAATTTTGAATTCTATTGAAGTTTTCTTCCATTGATGTTCTGCATGTTCTAACAAATGTTTCTTGTAAATTTGAAAGTAGCAAACCTTCAGCACATAAAATACCCGGGGACAAAGGAACTAAAATATTTTTAATTGAAAGCTCTCTAGCTATATCAACTGCGTGTAATCCTCCAGCTCCACCAAACGGCATAAGGGAAAAAAGCCTTGGATCATGGCCTCTTTCCACTGAAACGCTTCTAATAGCTCTTGTCATATTTGAATTTACGATACCAATTATCCCTAAAGCTGTCTCTTCAACTGAAATTTTTAATTTTCTTGATAATGTTTTGATGGAATTAAGGGCATTTTTTTTGTTTAATTTCATTTCTCCACCCACTAATGTTTCAGGTAATCTTCCTAAAATTAAATTAGCATCTGATACTGTCGGATTTGATCCACCTAAATCATAGCAAGCTGGACCAGGGACAGCGCCAGCACTTATTGGACCTACTTTAAGAAGTCCATCACTCTCAACAAAAGCTATTGATCCTCCTCCAGCGCCAACTGTATTAATGTCAATCATAGGAAGCCTAATTCTAAATCCAGAAATATCTCTTAAATTTGATAGTTCAGCTTTTCCATTTTGAATAAGGCAAACATCAGTACTTGTACCTCCCATATCCAGTGTAATAATATCTTTAAATTTTGATTTTTTAGTTGTTACTGAAGCACCGACTACTCCAGCTGCTGGACCTGAAAGTGCCATTCTTACTGGAAAATTTGATGCTCTTGAAATGGTTGTGAGGCCTCCGCTGGATTGAAATATATTAACTTCAATGTTTGGATCTTTCTCAATAATTCCTTCTTTCAAATTATTCATATATTTTCCAACTTCTGGTTGGAGATATGCATTAATTGTCGTTGTTGAAAATCTTTCATATTCACGAAATTCGGGTTGAACTTCACTTGAAATAGAAATAGGCAAATTTGGAAATTTTTCAGATAGTATTTTTTTAAGTTTAATTTCATTTTTAGGGTTTAAAAAAGAAAAAAGAAGGCAGATAGCTATACCATCAATGTTTTTTAATTTTTTAATATTATTTTCTAAATTTGTTATGTCTTTATTAAATAAGTTTTTGATAATTCTTCCTTTAAAATCAACTCTTTCGTCAACTTCAAATCTGTAGCTTCTTTCTATAAGTGCAGGAGGAGAGTCAATTTGAAGATCATAAACACTAGGTCTAACCTGCCTTCCAATCTCTAATAAATCTCTAAAACCTTTTGTGGTTATTAATGCAAGTTTACCTCCTTTTCTCTGCAACAAGGCATTTGTGGCCACAGTAGTTCCATGTGCTAACCTTAAAATTTTTATTTTATTATCATTAATTTTGACTTTAATTTCTTCAATGCCATTTAATATCGCAATTGCTGGATCGCTTGGCGTTGAAGGTCTTTTGTGTATAACAGTTTCTCCAGTACTATTATTTCTTGCACACAAATCTGTAAAAGTTCCTCCAACATCAACTCCTATAATCCAACTCATAAAATTCCCTTTTTAAAAGTATTTAAAAAATCTATTTTCATATAAGTCAAATGAAATAAATTTTTTAAAATTATAAAAAATAATAAATTTTATTATTTAATATTTAATATTAATGTTAATTTTATTTATGTCTTCTTTAATTCTCAAAAATTCTAATATTATTGACGTTGTAAGTGGAAATATTTCTCACAAAGATATCAAAATAAACAAAGGAGTAATCGAAGAATTTGGTTCTGACTTAATAAGTGCATCATCAAAAGTCATTGATTTAAATGGTCAATTTGTAATGCCTGGTCTTTGTGATGCCCATGTACACGCAACAGCTTTTACAGCAGATTTTGCAAAACTAAAAAATACCTCTCCCTTTTATGTTGGGATAAAATCATTAGAAATTTTAAAAGGGATGCTATCCAGAGGGTTCACTACTGTAAGGGATGCTGGTGGTGCTGATTGGGGACTTTCTAAGCATCTTTTAGAAAACCCAATGTCTGGTCCAAGGCTATTATTCTGTGGACATGCTTTATCTCAGACAGGTGGCCACGGAGATATGCGAGGGCCTGGAGAAAACAGCCTTCATCAATGTTTTTGTTGTGCTGGTCTTGGACATATTTGCGATGGTCTACCTGAAGTTCTAAAAGCTTCAAGAGAAGAAATCAGAAGAGGAGCAACGCACCTCAAGGTGATGGCTTCAGGTGGAGTTTCTTCACCTACCGATAGGATAACATCTACTCAGTTTAGTGAAGAAGAGCTTACGGCTATTGTAAATGAAGCAAATGCAGCAAATATTCCTGTAATGGCGCATGCATATACAGCAAAAGCAATTAACAGAGCATTAAAGTGTGGAGTAACTTCTATAGAACATGGAAATTTACTAGATATTAAAAGTATTGAGCTTCTTAAGCGCAACGATGCTTATCTAGTTCCAACATTGATTATTTATAAGGCTTTAATAGAGCAGGGTGTTGAAGCTGGTCTATCAAAAGAGATGGTCGAGAAAACATATGAAGTTCTGGACGCTGGAATAGAGGCTCTTAGTTTTGCAGATAAAAATGATGTTCAAATAGTTTATGGTACTGATTTATTAGGTATAATGCATCCTCGTCAACTTGAAGAGTTTAATCTTAGATCAAAAGTTATAAGTCCTTTAAAACTTCTACAACAAGCGACTATTAATGCTTCAAAATTATTTAATATGAGTAATAGTATAGGCCAAGTAAAAGAAGGTTTTTTTGCTGATCTTATAGTCCTTAACAAGAATCCCATTGAGGATATTTCTATTTTGACAAAACCAAATAAACATCTGAAACTGGTTATTAAGGATGGAAGAATTTGTCTTAATAATCAAAAAATAAACTAAAATTAATGAGTTTATTTGAAAGACATTGCAATGAAATTCAGAATTCTATTCAATTAAATGAAAATAAAAAAGTTATATTCTCTTTTTTGGAAAAAGCTTTCCTAGAAGTTATAGGACATAAACTTTTTACAATTTTAAAATTTGATAAAAACTCATTTACGCTCGAACGTATTTTTACGAATAAACCTTTTGATTATCCATTATTTGGCGTCAAAAATTTACAAAAAAGTTTTTGGCAAAAATCTGTCTTTGAAGAAGGTAATATTTTTATAGGATATAACTCAAAAGACATTAAAAATTCATTTCCTGATTATGACATTATTTTGAAACTTGGATGTGAATCTGTTATGAATATACCAATAGTTCAAAATGAAATAATTAAAGGTTCAGTAAACATACTTCACAAAAAAAATTGGTATAGTAAACGTCATATTCAATCTGCCAAATTACTTACATCTTTTATCAATAATTTAATTTAAAATATTTACCTTGTTTTAATCTTAAATGGTCATTAATAGTGATTGATGCATTTACTATTTTCCTTATAAATTCTGAAAGCTAGCATATTGGGATTATCAAATTTTTCAATAATAATTCTTGCACTAGCAAATGCAGGTTCAGTTGTTGGTATGACGCTTATTACGCCTTCTTTAACAATGATAAAGTCAAGTTTTGAAGTCTCAGCAGAAATTACGCAATTAGTACTCACTTTTTTCATTGTGTTTGTTGCATTTGGTCAATTACTCTTCGGTACGTTATCAGATAGAATTGGAAGAAGGCCAATTATAATTTTTGGCGCTTTTCTATATTTTATAGGTGGTTTCTTGGCTATGATTTCACCTTATATAGAATTATTGATAGTAGTACGAATAATTCAAGGATTGGGTGCTGCAGCATGTTTGTCAATGGCAAGAGTTATCGTTAATGATAGTTTTGAAAAAAACGAAGCAGCGGAAAAGTTGTCATTAATTACAGCTGTAATGGTTATTTTCCCAAATATTGCTTTAATTATGGGGGGAGTAATAGCTGATACAATAGGGTGGCAAGGTTCTATGGCAACTTTGTCGGTTTTTGGTCTTATTATATTAGTAGGAACTTATTTTTATATTCCAGAAACAAAATCTTTTAATTCTGATACATTTGATTTTTCAAAGATTTTAAATTCATATTATCAAGTAATTACAAATAAAGTTTTTTTTAACTTTACATCATTAGGTGCAATTCAAACGTCAATATTTTTTTCATGTTTCAGTTTTATGCCATATGAATTTGAGAGAATGGGAGTTTCATCAACAGAATTTAGTATTTGGCTTGCTTTTACTGGAATTGGATATTTTTCGGGAAATATTATTAATGGCAAATATGCTTCAAAAATTGGTATTTCAAGAATGTGTTTTTGCGGGTGTTTGGGATCATCATTTGCATTTATATTAATGCTTTTCTTATACCATTTAGGTGTTCAGCATCCCTTATTCATATCGATGCCTCTTTTTTTATTTGGACTATCAAATGGAGTTACTGTAGCAAATTCAATTATTGGAGGCGTTTCTGCAACTGGGAAATTATCTGGATCTGCAACTGGAATAGCTGGAGCAATTCAAATGGGAGGTGCCGCAATTTTAGGTACTTTTATTATTTACATAGGGGGGGACGAAAGTTTTACTTTAAGTATTTCTGTTATTATTTTATTAAGTTTAATAGCAATTATTTCAGCATGGAAAATTTTAAAAAATTTTTAAAATAATGGAGAATAAATTGAACATTCAGACAAAAACTGTTGTTAATTCATGGAATGAATGGGATCCATTAAAGCATGTTATAGTAGGCGTGGCTGATGGAACCCATATACCACCTGCTGAACCGGCTTTAGAAGCAAAAGTTCCAGAAGATTCTGATATGAAAGGTCAATGGGGGCCTAGATCAAAAGAATCTGTTTCTAGAGCAAATGAACAATTAGATAATTTTGCAGAAATTCTAAAAAATAGAGGAATAGTAGTTGATAGACCAACACCTATTGATTTTTCTCAGAAAGTAAAAACTCCTGATTTTGAAACTGCATCAATGTTTGGTTCAATGCCGCCAAGAGATGTATTGCTTACTGTCGGTAAAGAGATGTTAGAGGCGACAATGTCTTATCGTTGTAGATGGTTTGAATATTTATGTTACAGGCCATTGATTAAAAAATATTATGATGAAGATAGAAATATGTCCCATGAAGCCGCTCCAAAGCCTAGGCTCACTGACTTAGATTATAGGAAGGATTATTTGTCAGATAAAATTGGTGTAGAAAAAAGGTTAAAATGGACAGCAGAAAAATATTTTGTTACAACAGAAGAGGAGCCACTTTTTGATGCAGCAGATGTACTTCGTTTTGGAAAAGATCTTGTTGTTCAACATGGATTTACAACTAATTTAAAAGGTATTGATTGGCTAAGAAGGCACTTTAAAGATCATAATATACATACAGTGAATTTTCCGGGTGACCCTTATCCAATCCATATAGATGCTACTTTTTCACCTCTCAAACCAGGGTTAATTATTAATAATCCTGATAGGCGTCTCCCTGATAATCAAAGAGAATTTTTCAAAAAAAATGATTGGGAGATTATTGATGCTGCAAGGCCTGCGCATAATTCACCTCCACCTCTTTGCTATTCCTCAGTTTGGTTGTCAATGAACGTATTGGTTTTAGATCCTAAAACTGTCTGTGTAGAGGCTAGTGAAACCAATCAAATGGAACAACTAGATAAATTGGGATTTGAGGTAGTTCCAGTTCCATTTCGAGATGCATATGCTTTTGGTGGTGGATTACATTGTGCAACAGCGGATGTTTTTAGAGAAGGCAAGTGTGAAAACTACTTCAATTTTTCATAAAAAATTATAAGAACTAACTTGTTTCTTTAAATAAATTGTATATGTATAAGTTAAGACTGATTAACGTTAGAAATTACACATGAATTCTTTTCTTTTAGATTATATCCCCATTATAATTTTTCTTGGAATTGCAATAGGTATGGCGCTTTTAATTATGATTGCGTCTTGGATTGTAGCTAAGCAAAATCCTGATGATCAAAAACTTTCCCCTTATGAATGTGGTTTTGATGCTTTTGAGGATACTAGGTCACAATTTGATGTTAGGTTTTATTTGGTGGCTATTCTATTTATAATATTTGATTTAGAGGTGGCATTTCTTTTTCCTTGGGCAGTTTCATTAGGTTCTATTGGTTTGCTTGGTTTTTGGTCAATGATGGCTTTTCTTGGAGTTCTTACCGTAGGTTTTGTTTATGAATGGAAAAAGGGAGCTTTGGAATGGGAATAGATATAAATCAAAGTTTATTATCAAATGATCAGGATACAATTTTAAACGCTGCTACAAGTGATATCAGAAATAAGGGTTTTATTATTGCAAGTGCAGATAAACTCTTTAACTGGGCTAGAAGTGGTTCACTATGGCCAATGAGTTTTGGTCTAGCGTGTTGCGCGGTTGAAATGATGCACGCTGCGGCATCTCGTTATGATATGGATAGATATGGAATGCTTTTTAGACCGAGTCCAAGACAAGCTGATGTCATGATTGTTGCGGGTACTTTAACAAACAAAATGGCTCCAGCTTTAAGAAGAGTTTATGATCAGATGGCTGAACCAAGATGGGTTGTTTCAATGGGTTCATGTGCTAATGGGGGTGGATATTATCATTACTCATATTCTGTTGTTAGAGGATGTGATAGAGTTGTGCCAGTTGATGTCTATGTTCCAGGATGCCCTCCAACTGCAGAAGCTTTAATTTATGGACTTTTGCAACTTCAAAAGAAAATAAGAAGAACTGCAACTATTGCTCGGTAATATTAGGTATTCCAATGAAAAATATCTTTAATGACGAAACAGATGAATTTTTTTCAATTATAAAAAGTATTATTGGTAAAGATTTAATTGAAACTAACAAATACTTTGGGGAACTCCAGATAATCGTTTCTAAAGAAAATATTTTTGATGTTCTTACAAAACTTCATAGCAACTCTTCAATTCCTTTTGATCAGCTTATAGATATAACCGCAATAGATTATCCTGAAAACCTACCTAGATTTGAAATGGTTTATTTATTGTTGAGCACTGTATTAAAAAAAAGATTAACTGTAAAAATTCTTGTTAATGAGGGTGATCTTATAAAGTCTTGTGTAAGTATTTTTAAATCAGCAAATTGGAGTGAAAGAGAAATTTGGGATATGTTTGGTATTTTCTTTTCGGGTCATCCTGATTTAAGAAGATTGCTTACTGACTATGGTTTTGAGGGGCACCCTTTAAGAAAAGATTTTCCACTTACTGGTAGGGTTCAGGTTAAATATGATACAGAACAAAATCGCGTTTTATACGAACCTGTAAATTTAATTCAAGAATATAGAGATTTCGATTTTTTAAGCCCTTGGGAAAGACCTGAGAAAGAAAAGATAGAAGATAATGGTGATAAAAGTTGAGTGATACTGAAATAAAACCAATTACAATGAATTTTGGACCTCAGCATCCTGCTGCACATGGTGTTTTGAGACTTGTTTTTGAAATGGATGGAGAAGTTATTAAAAGAGCTGATCCTCATATTGGATTGCTTCATAGAGGAACAGAAAAACTTATTGAAAACAAAACTTATCTTCAAGCATTGCCATATTTTGATAGACTAGATTATGTATCTCCAATGAACCAGGAACATGCCTGGTCATTAGCTGTAGAAAAAGTTCTTAATATAAATGTTCCTGAAAGAGGTCAGTACATAAGAGTACTATTTTGCGAAATAGGAAGAGTTTTAAACCATATTCTTAATTTGACGGCTTTTGCTATTGATGTTGGAGCTATGACACCGCTTTTGTGGGGGTTTGAAGAAAGAGAAATTTTATTAGGTTTTTACGAAAGAGCATCAGGTGCAAGGCTTCATGCTGCATACTTTAGACCAGGTGGGGTTCACCAAGATATTCCTGATGAATTATTAGATGATATACAAAAATGGTTAAATAATTTTCCTAATTTTATTAATGATTTAGAGACATTACTTACTGAAAATAGAATTTTTAAACAAAGAACTGTTGATATTGGAATAGTTAGTAATGAGGATGCATTAAATTTAGGCTTTACTGGTCCACCATTAAGGGCTTCTGGTCATGCATGGGACTTAAGAAAGGTTAACCCATATGATGTTTATTCAAAAATGGATTTCGATATTCCAGTTGGTAAAACAGGTGATTGTTACGCGAGGTATTTAGTAAGAGTTGAAGAAATGAGACAATCTTGCAAAATCATACAACAATGTATAAATGAGATGCCAAAAGGTGATGTTATTGCTAATGATGCAAAAATGGTGCCTCCAAGCAGAAAAGAAATGAAGGGATCAATGGAAGCATTAATCCATCATTTTAAACTTTACACCGAGGGTGTGCATGTGCCAGGTGCTGAAACTTATACAGCTGTTGAAGCACCAAAAGGAGAGTTTGGTGTTTTTTTGGTTTCAGATGGAACTAATAGACCATACAGGGTTAAGTTAAGAGCTCCTGGATTTCAATTCTTGGCTGCTACTGAGCATATGTGCAAAGGCCACATGTTAGCGGACTCAGTTGCTGTGATAGGTTCAATGGATTTGGTTTTTGGTGAAATAGATAGATGAATAAAATACAAGTTAATATGGATCCCCAAAAAAACTTTTCTTTTTCTGCAAAAGCAGAAAAAAAAATAGAAGTTATTATGAAAAAGTATCCTAATGACAGAAAAGCAAGTGCTGTAATGCCGTTACTTGATTTAGCTCAAAGAGAGGCTGGTGGATGGCTTCCAGTATCAGCTTTAGAAACAGTAGCTGATAAAGTTGGACTTGCTTATATGCGTGTTTTAGAGATTGCTAGTTTTTATACCATGTATAATCTTAAACCCGTAGGCAAGTGGCATCTTCAACTTTGTGGTACAACACCTTGTTGGTTAAGAGGTTCAGATGATATTTTAAAAGCAATTTTTGATACTCTTAAATTGAAACCAAATGAAACTTCTAAAAATGGAGAATTTACATTAACACCTGTCGAGTGTTTGGGTGCATGTGTTAATGCGCCAATTTTGCAAGTTAATGACGACTTTTATGAAGATTTAGATTACGAAAGTACGAAAAAATTGATAAATAGTTTAATAGAGAATAAACAACCAAAATTTGGTTCCTTTAAAAAAAGAAAATCTGAACCTGAAAATGGTTCAACTGTATTGTTGAGTTTGAAGGGTAAAAAAAATGCTTAAAGATAAAGACAGAATTTTTACTAATATTTATGGATGGAATGGCTCAGATATAAAAAGTGCGAAATCTAGGGGTGACTGGAACAGAACTAAGGATATTTTAAAATTGGGCCATGAAAAAATAATTGAAATTGTAAAGCAATCTGGATTAAGAGGTAGAGGAGGAGCCGGTTTCCCTTCTGGTTTGAAATGGTCATTTATGCCAAAAGAAGTCAAAGACAGACCACATTACTTAGTTGTTAATGCAGATGAATCAGAGCCTGGGACATGCAAAGATAGAGATATAATCCGGCATGAGCCACATAAGTTAATTGAAGGGTGTTTGTTAGCTGGTTTTGCTATGAGGGCTCATGCGGCATATATATACATCCGTGGTGAATTTTATAATGAAGCAAACGTACTTCAAAAGGCGATTGACGAGGCATATGAACAAAAATTAATTGGTCAAAATGCATGTGGAAGTGGCTGGAAATTTGATGTGTTTCTTCACAGAGGAGCTGGTGCATATATTTGTGGAGAAGAAACTGCCTTATTAGAATCTCTAGAAGGGAAAAAAGGTCAACCAAGACTAAAGCCACCATTTCCAGCTGGTGTTGGTTTGTATGGATGCCCAACTACTGTTAATAATGTAGAAACAATAGCAGTCTCACCTACGATTTTAAAAAGAGGATCTGATTGGTTTTCAAATCTTGGAAGAGAAAATAATACTGGATCAAAACTTTTTTGTATTTCTGGTCATGTGAACCAACCATGTAATGTTGAAGAAGAAATGGGTATTCCTTTACGAGAATTGATTGAAAAACATGCAGGTGGCGTAAAGGGAGGTTGGGACAATTTATTAGCTGTAATACCTGGTGGTTCTTCTACACCACTTTTGACCAAGAATGTATGTGATACTATTTTAATGGACTTTGATTCATTGAAAGGTGCTGGTTCTGGTCTAGGAACAGCTGGAGTTATTGTAATGGATAAATCAACTGATGTAATAAATGCAATAACAAAACTTTCTCATTTTTATAAGCATGAAAGTTGTGGTCAATGTACACCTTGCAGAGAGGGTACAGGTTGGATGTGGAGAATGATGGAAAGATTAGTAAAAGGCGACGCTGATATTGAGGAAATTGATGTTTTGCTTCAAGTTACTAAACAAGTTGAAGGCCATACTATTTGTGCGTTAGGTGATGCTGCTGCATGGCCAATTCAAGGTTTAATTAAAAACTTTAGACCTTTAATAGAAGAGCGTATTAATAAGTTTGATGAGTTAAAAAATACAAAAGCTGCCGAATAGATAAAATACGAAAATGATTAAATTAACAGTTGATGAAAAAGAAATAGAAGTTGAAGAGGGATGTACAGTACTTCAGGCTTGTGAAATTGCTGGTGAAGAAATCCCACGTTTTTGTTACCATGATAGGTTATCCATAGCTGGAAATTGCAGGATGTGTTTAGTTGAAGTTAAACCTGGTCCTCCAAAACCCCAAGCAAGTTGTGCTCTTCCTGCAGCGAATGGACAAATTATTTCTACGAAATCTAAGATGGTTCAGGATGCTAGAAAAGGTGTAATGGAATTTCTCTTAATTAATCACCCACTTGATTGTCCAATTTGTGACCAAGGTGGCGAATGTGATTTACAAGATCAGGCAATGTCTTTTGGATCAGATAAGACACGTTATTTAGAAAATAAAAGGGCTGTAGAGGAAAAGTCAATGGGCCCCTTAATTAAAACAAATATGACTAGGTGTATCCATTGCACAAGATGCGTTAGATTTTCTACTGAAGTTGCTGGTGTAAATGATCTTGGAGCTTTGGGAAGAGGGGAAGGTATGGAAATTACTACTTATCTCGAAAAATCCATAGATTCTGAGCTTTCTGCTTGTGTTGTGGATTTATGTCCTGTAGGTGCACTCACAAGCAAACCATATGCTTTTAATGCAAGGCCTTGGGAGCTCACTCATGTCGAAACAATAGATGTTATGGATGGGTTAGGAAGTAATATCAGAGTTGATACAAAAGGTAATCAAGTTATGAGGGTTTTGCCTCGTTTGAATGAAGATATAAACGAGGAGTGGATCTCAGATAAAACAAGATACGCTATTGATGGTTTAAAGGCTCAAAGGCTAGATAAACCATATATAAGAAATAATGATGGATCTTTAGAAGCGTCTGATTGGGAGACAGCTTTTAATAAAATCAAAGAAAAATTACTTAAGACTGATAAAGACAAGGTAGCCTGCTTGTTAGGTGATTTAGTAGATGTTGAAACTGCATTTTCATTAAAATTATTATTTCAAAAGTTAGATGTTAATAACTTAGATTGTAGAATTGATGGAGCTCAAATTGGTGAAAATGGAAGAGCTGGATATATTTTTAATTCAGAAATAAAAGGTATTGAGGAAGCAGATGCTCTTTTAATTGTTGGCTCTAATCCAAGAATAGAAGCGGCAGTATTAAATGCTAGAATTAGAAAAAGATACCTTATGGGGAATTTCCCAATTGGATTAATTGGAGAAAATTTAGATCTTACTTATCCATATGAACATTTAGGGACGAGTTCTTTGGATATACAAAAACTTAAAGATAAAAATAGTAAGTTTTATAAACAACTTCTCAATGCAGAAAACCCTATGATTATTATTGGTATGGGTGCTCTTTCTAATGATAATGGTGCTGAAATATTAAATCAATTACGTGAATTGGCTGAATTTTTTGGTGTTGTGAAAAAAGGCTGGAATGGGTTTAATATTCTGCAAACAAGTGCAGGTAGAACAGGTGCTCTTGACATAGGTTTTATACCATCAAAAAAAGGTTTAAATGCTAAACAGATTTTTTCAAAGGGCCAAGAAGGTGATCTTTCTTTTGTATGGTTAATGGGTGTTGATAATAAAGAGGTATTAAATTTAAAAAAACCATTTGTAGTCTACCAAGGTCATCATGGTGACGCTGGTGCTCATGTTGCCGATGTAATTTTGCCTGGAGCTGCTTATACAGAAAAGTCAGCAACATATGTAAATACTGAAGGTAGACCTCAGCTTGCAAAACAAGCTACTTTCCCGCCTGGTGACGCAAAAGAAGACTGGAAAATTGTTAGAGCTTTTTCAGAATATCTAAATAATAAACTTCCATTTGATAATTTAGATAATTTAAGAAAGAAATTATATGAAGAGTTTCCTCATTTAAGTCATGTTGATGAAATCAAAAAATCTAGATGGTCTAAATTTGGTATTAAAGGTAAAATTAAAGACATAGAATTAAAATCAACAATAAAAAGTTTTTATGAAACGTGCTCAATAAGTAGAACATCTGAAACTATGGCTTTATGCAAAGCAAATATTAATACTAATAATAAAATTGCAGCGGAATAGTTAATGGATCTAACATTTATTACCTCAAATAATAATATTTTAATTGTTTTAGAATCAATACTAAAAATTTTAATAGTTTTGTTGCCTCTTCTTTTATTTGTTGCATATCTTACACTTGCAGAAAGAAGAATTATTGGTTTTATGCAATTGAGAAAAGGTCCGAATGTAGTTGGTTTATTTGGATTATTGCAGCCATGGGCTGATGCTCTTAAACTATTATCCAAAGAAACTATTCTTCCAACTGGTTCGAGCAAAACTGTATTTATAATAGCTCCAATGCTCACATTTATCTTGTCAATGATTGCCTGGTCTGTAATTCCATTTTCTGAAACATTTGTTATTTCTGATATTAACGTAGGTATACTTTATCTTTTTGCTATATCATCTTTAGGCGTTTATGGAGTAATAATGGCTGGATGGGCCTCAAATTCAAAGTATGCCTTTTTAGGTGCTTTAAGATCTGCTGCTCAAATGGTATCTTATGAAGTTTCAATAGGATTTGTGATGGTGTCAGTACTGTTATGTGTAGGATCTTTGAACCTTGGAGATATTATTGAAGCTCAAAGAAATATGTGGTTTGCTATACCTCTTTTTCCTATGTTTATTGTTTTCTTTATTTCAACACTTGCTGAAACTAATAGAGCTCCATTTGATTTACCTGAGGGTGAATCTGAGTTAGTTGCTGGTTATATGGTTGAGTATTCTTCTATGAGCTTCGCATTATTTTTTCTTGGTGAATATGCAAACATGATTTTAATGAGTGCTATGACATCAGTCTTATTTTTAGGAGGGTGGCTTCCCTTATTTGATATCGCCCCTTTTAATCTAATACCTGGTCCGATATGGTTAATTATTAAAATTTCTTTGTGTTTGTTTGTTTTTTCTTTGGGTTAGGGCTACTACGCCAAGATATCGCTATGATCAGTTAATGCGTTTGGGATGGAAAGTATTTCTTCCATTTTCATTGCTTTGGTTAGTATTAACCGCAGGTTTTCTTGTTTACACTGGCAATGCACCAGTAATTTATCAGTAGGATTAGAAATGTTAAATTTATTTAAATATTTAAAAAGTTTTTTTTTATTAGAACTAACAAAAGGTTTGTCACTAACCCTTAAATATCTTTTTAAGAAAAAAGTTACTATAAATTATCCACATGAAAAAAACCCTATAAGTTCAAGGTTCCGTGGTGAGCATGCTTTGAGACGATACTCAAACGGTGAAGAAAGATGCATAGCTTGCAAATTATGTGAAGCTGTATGTCCTGCTCAAGCAATAGTAATTGAGGCTGAACCTAGACCTGATGGAAGTAGAAGAACCACTCGATATGATATAGATATGACCAAATGTATTTATTGTGGTTTTTGTCAAGAAGCTTGTCCTGTAGACGCAATTGTAGAGGGGCCAAATTTTGAATTTTCAACTGAAACTAGACAAGAACTTTTTTATGATAAAGAACGTTTACTAGCTAATGGTGATAGATGGGAAGAAGAGATATCTAGAAACCTTCAAAAAGAGAGTATTCACAGATAAGAACATGGTAACTTCTCTTTTTTTCTATTTGTTTTCATTTATTATAACAGCATGTGCAGTAATGGTTATTTCTTCAAGAAATCCAGTTCATTCAGTTCTTTTTTTAATTCTAGCATTTTTTAACTCTGGTGCCCTTTTTGTAATTTTGGGAGCTGAATTTTTAGCAATGATGCTTGTTATTGTTTATGTAGGTGCTGTCGCTGTATTATTTTTATTTGTTGTTATGATGCTTAACATTAATTATTCGAAAATATCAGATGGATTTCAGAAATACTTTCCAATTGGATTATTGATTGGCTTTATTTTGTTTGTTGAGATTATTTTGATGGTTTTTAGTGGTGATCTCCTTGTTAATGAAAATAAAAATTTAACTTCTGACATCCCTAACACACATCAGATAGGAACATTATTGTATACAGATTACATTTTTGCGTTCCAATTGTCAGGTCTAATTTTGTTAGTGGCTATGGTTGGCGCAATTGTTCTTACATTAAGAGACAGAACTGGAGTTAAAAAACAAAATATTATAGATCAAAATAATAGAAAAGTATCTGACGTAATTTCTATAGTTAAAATGGATAATGAATAATGAAAAATTTTAAATAATTGAATGTTAGTATCCTTAGAACATTATCTTTGTTTAAGTGCAATTCTTTTCACTTTAGGAGTTTTTGGAATTTTTCTTAATAGAAAAAACGTCATTACTATATTGATGTCTATAGAGCTTATGCTATTAGCAGTTAACATTAATCTAGTCGCATTTTCTTCTTATTTGAATGACATTCAAGGTCAAATTTTTACTATTTTTGTTTTAACCGTTGCTGCTGCAGAAGCTGCCATAGGTCTAGCTATTTTAGTTATTTATTATAGGAATAGTGGTTCAATTTCAGTTGAAGAAATTAATAAGTTGAGTGGGTAAATGGTTTATCTTATTGTCTTTTTACCTTTATTGGGTTCTATAATTGCTGGTTTTTTTGGAAGGAAACTTGGTGATAAATTTAGTTTATATCTGACATCATCTTTACTAATAATATCGATGGTTTTAGGATGGTATGAATTTTTTCAGCTTTCAACTAATCACTTAGATAAAACTTATCCATTGATGACATGGATTAATGTTGGTGACTTTAACGTTGTTTGGTCACTTAGATATGACATGCTTTCAGCTGTTATGATAATAGTTATAACAACAGTTTCAGCCATGGTTCACGTTTATTCTATTGGTTATATGAGTCATGATAATTCTAAACCAAGATTTATGTCTTATTTAAGTTTATTTACATTTGCGATGTTAATGCTGGTAACTGCAGATAACCTCATCCAACTATTTTTTGGGTGGGAAGGTGTTGGTGTTGCTTCTTATTTATTAATTGGTTTTTGGTATCATAAACCTACTGCCCATACAGCTGCTATGAAGGCTTTTGTTGTTAATAGAGTAGGTGATTTTGGTTTCATTCTTGGAATAATAGCAATTTATTCAATATTTGGATCGGTTTATTTTGATGAAATATTTGAAGATGTTAAAGGTCTACAAAATATTTATATAATATTAATTGGTTTCAAAATTAATGTAATAGAACTCATTTCAATTTTATTGTTTATTGGAGCTATGGGCAAGTCAGCTCAAATAGGTCTTCATACTTGGCTTCCAGACGCAATGGAAGGTCCAACACCTGTTTCTGCATTAATTCATGCTGCCACTATGGTTACAGCTGGTGTGTTCCTTGTTTGTAGAATGTCCCCATTGTTAGAGTATGCCCCTTTTGCCTTAAGTGTTATTACTATTGTCGGTGCTTTAACTGCAATATTTGCTGCTACTATTGGTCTAACTCAATTCGATATTAAAAGAGTAATTGCTTATTCTACTTGTTCTCAATTAGGATATATGTTCTTTGCAGCAGGTGTTTCTGCTTATCCCGCTTCAATGTTTCATTTAACTACACATGCTTTTTTTAAAGCACTTTTGTTTTTAGGGGCTGGTTCTGTTATACACGCAATGTCTAATGAGCAAGACATGAGAAAAATGGGAGGAATTTGGAAAAAAATTCCAATCACGTATGCTTTAATGTGGATAGGCTCATTAGCTTTGGCTGGTATTCCATTTTTTTCAGGTTACTATTCAAAAGACCTTATTTTAGAGGCTGCATGGGCTGCCGGTACTAATTCGGGATATTTTGCATTTTGGTTAGGTGTTTTAGCAGCTTTTTTAACAGCTTTTTATTCTTGGAGAGTCATAATTATGACTTTTCACGGTGTTTCAAATGCTGATAAAGATGTTTTATCTCATGTTCATGAATCTCCACTAGTAATGCTTATACCTTTAATTGTTCTTGCTTTTGGTGCTATTTTATCTGGATGGTTCTTTTATGAAAATTTTGTTGGCCATCATTGGCATGACTTTTGGGGCCATTCTATTTTTATTGCAGATACAAACAAAGCAATGAAATTAGCTCATTACGTACCTAAATGGGTAAAATATTTGCCGGTTTTATTAGCTGTTCTTGGTATTGTTTGTGCGTATGTTTTTTATTTATTAATACCTTCACTACCTAAAAAAGTTTCAAGTACATTTAATCCTATATATAAATTATTTTTTAACAAATGGTATTTTGATGAAATATACGACTACTTATTCGTTAAATCCTTTATTAAAATTGGCAATATTTTTTGGAAAAAAGGAGACGAAAATACAATCGATAGATACGGTCCAAATGGTATTTCAAAGTTAGTTAAAAATATTTCATCAAAAAGTATTATAATTCAGTCTGGATATATTTATCATTATGCTTTTGCAATGCTAATAGGTTTAGTTGTTTTGTTAACATGGCTATTAATGGATTACGGATTATAGAATGTTAAACAACCTTCCAATTTTATCCTTTCTAACTTTTCTACCACTTTTTGGTGCCTTTGTTATTTTGCTTACATGTTCTGATGATGCCCAAGGTGCAAAAAACTCAAAAATGGTTGCCTTATGGACTAGTTTAATAACTTTTATTCTATCAATTGTTGTTTTATTTAATTTTGATAAAAATTTAAATAGCTTTCAATTTGTTGAAAAAGTGCAATGGGTTCCATTTTCTAATATTTCCTATCATATGGGGGTTGATGGTATCTCGCTACCATTTGTTGTTTTGTCAACTTTTCTTATTCCAATATGTTTATTATCAAGTATTAACAGTATAAAAAAACAAGTACCTATTTTTATGTCATTATTTCTAATCTTAGAAGTATTGATGGTAGGTACATTTTGTGCCATGGATATTTTGGTTTTCTATATATTTTTTGAAGCTGTATTAATTCCAATGTTTCTTATTATAGGGATATGGGGTGGAAGCAGAAGGGTCTATTCTGCGTTTAAATTTTTTCTATATACTTTATTAGGTTCAGTGTTAATGCTGGTTGCTATTTTCTATCTATATGCAAAAACTGGTACAACTGAAATTGCTTATATAACAAATTATAATTTTCCATTCAGTGTTCAATATTGGCTCTTTTTAGCTTTTTTTGCTTCATTTTCTGTGAAACTCCCTATGTGGCCTGTACATACATGGCTTCCTGATGCGCATGTTGAGGCTCCAACTGCTGGTTCTGTTATCTTAGCTGGCGTGCTACTTAAAATGGGAGGTTACGGTTTTTTGAGATTTTCAATACCAATGTTTCCTGATGCTTCAATATTTTTTGCACCGTATATTTTTGGTTTGTCAATAATAGCAATTATTTATACATCCTTAGTAGCACTTGTTCAAAGTGATATGAAAAAAATGATTGCTTACTCCTCAGTAGCCCATATGGGTTTTGTCACTATAGGAGCATTTTCATTTACTCAAGAAGGTCTATCGGGTGCTGTTTATCAGATGGTAAGCCATGGTTTAATTTCGGGTGCTTTATTTCTCTGTGTTGGCATAATTTATGACAGACTTCATACTAGAGAAATTAGTGCTTATGGAGGAGTAACTGATGTTATGCCAAGATTTGCTGTCTTTTTTATGTTTATGATGCTGGCTTCAGTTGGGTTACCTGGCACTTCTGGCTTTGTAGCTGAATTACTTGTTTTAGTTGGTATATGGAAGTCAAATCCTATAGTTGCAATATTTACTGCAACGGGATTAATTTTAGGAGCAATCTATATGCTTTGGCTTTACAGGCGTGTAATGTTTGGAAAAGCAATAAAAGAAGAAATCTTGAAATTAGAAAAATTGAGTTTTAGGGAAATTTCACTTTTTGTTCCTATAACATTCATGGTTTTACTATTAGGTATATATGCTATGCCTCTTCTTGATATTTCAAATAATTCGATTTCTAATATTTTCGAAATAACTGAATTTCATAAAAATCTAAATTTAGAGTCACAGATTGCTAAGGTTAAAGGGTTTTGATTTTATGAATTTATTTGGAATTTCAGGAGAATTATTTCTAGCATTAGCTGGAATGATTGCGCTTTTAACAAGCGTTTTTACAAATAAAGATAATAGCCTTAAAATTACTACAAGAATATGTAATGTTGCCTTTATTATTACTTTAGTTTTAATTTTTATATCTCATTCAATTCCAGGTTCTTTATTTAATGAAATGTATGTTCATGATGCTTTGTCTCGATATACAAAATCATTAATTCTAATTGGAACTATTTTAACGCTTATTATAAGTTCTAAACCTCAAAAAATAGATGGTTTTAATAGACCTGAATACCCTGTTTTAATTTTGTTTTCAGTGATTGGAATGCTTCTAATGGCATCTTCTACAAATTTGATTAGCCTTTATATGGCATTAGAGCTTCAATCCTTACCATTATATGTAATAGCTGCAATAAACAGAGATAACCTGAAAAGTAGTGAAGCTGGACTGAAATACTTTATATTGGGGGCTTTGAGTTCTGGATTATTACTTTTTGGAATGAGTTTAGTTTATGGTGCAGTTGGAGATACTTCTTTTTCTTCAATTTCTTTAATAAGTTCTCAAGGCATGACAAGTTTGTTATTGATTGGTTTAGTTTTCATGCTTTCTGGTTTAGCTTTTAAAATTTCTTTAGTTCCTTTTCATATGTGGACACCAGATGTATATGAGGGTGCCCCAACACCTGTTACGGCTTTTTTTGCAATTGTTCCTAAAATTGCAGCAATGACTGTTATGGTAAGATTTACATTTTCAGCTTTTGATACAGCTCTTTCATCCTGGCAACAAGTTGTCATTATACTTGCTATACTTTCAATGATTTTAGGATCTTTTGCAGCAATAATGCAGACGAACTTAAAGAGACTTATGGCATATTCATCCATCGCTCATATGGGGTATGCACTAGTTGGGGTTGCGTCTGGTGTAAAGGAAGGTATTTCTGGTCTACTAGTTTATATGTTTATTTATATTATTATGAATATTGGTGCATTCATTATAATTCTCTCTATGAGAAGAGATAATCAAAGTGTTGAAGAGATTAATGATTTAAAGGGTATTTCAAAAACTCATCCATTCATTGCTTTTTCATTTATTATATTAATGTTTTCTATGGCGGGCATTCCTCCTTTAGCAGGTTTTTTTGGTAAATGGTTAGTTTTTTATGCAGCTGTTAATTCAGGATTATTATTTGTTGCTGTGATTGGTGTTCTGACTAGTGTAGTAGGAGCATTCTATTATTTAAGAATTATTAAAATTATGTACTTTGATGAAAACGAGGTTAAATTAGACGTTATAGATAATAAGAGCTCTATGTTTATATTAGGGTCAATGATAATTTTAATTCTTTTATTTGGACTATTCCTTAATTGGTTTATAGAAATTACAATGGGAATTAGTTTATTAATATAAGTTCATACATAACCTATTTTGAGAAAGCATGTTCAAGTTCAGATCTTATTCATGAATGTTATAGTGAAAATAGTGAAGAATTTACTTCAATTCTAGTAAATGATCAAACAAATGGAAGAGGTAGATTTGGTAGAAAGTGGCTTTCAACACGAGGTAATCTTCATTTTTCAACTCTTGTAAAACCTAAATTAAATATTAAATATTGGCCTCAATTAAGCTTTGTTATTTCATTAGCAGTTAGGTCAGCTTTGTATTGCTATATAAAAAAAACCTATAAAATAAATTTCAAATGGCCAAATGATATATTTTTTAAAAATAAAAAAATTTCTGGAATTCTTATTGAGACCACAAATGACCAAAGAGCATTAGTAGTTGGCGTTGGTATTAATCTAATAAGTAATCCAGATAAGGGTAATTCCTATTGGGAAAGCACAAATTTATATGATCTTTTTAAAGTCAAAATTTTGACCAATGAAATATCTATCCTATTATTAGAAGAGATACAAAAATATATTAAGATATGGTATGATAACGGTTTCTCTTATATAAAGGAGTTATGGATAGAAAATGCATTATTTTTAAATGATGATTTATATTCTATTGATTTAAAGAAAAACTTTACAGGTAAATTTGTTGATATTGACGAATTTGGACAAATTATTCTTAAAGATAATAAAGGTAACTTAACTAAATTTTCTTCTGGAACATTTTTACCAACAAAATTGATGGTTTAATATGCTACTTCTTATAGATTGTGGGAACACAAATATAGTTTTTGCTATATCAAAAAATAATAAAATTATTAAGCAATGGAGAATTAATACAAATATAAAAAGGACTGCTGATGAATATTCAGTTTGGTTAATTAAACTTTTAGAAATTGAAAATCTTGAATTATCTTCAATATCCAGTTGTATAATTGCTTCAGTGGTTCCTGAGGCATTATTATCACTTAGGATTTTTAATGAAAAATATTTAAATATTAATCCAATAGTTGTCGGTGATCATAATTTAGAATTAGGTATCGAAATTAATATTGACACTCCATCTGAAGCAGGAGCGGATAGATTGGTAAATGCAGTTGCTGTTAAAAAGTTTTATCAGAAATCAGCGATTGTTGTTGATTTTGGGACTGCTACTACATTTGATGTTGTTAGTAAAATTGGAAGCTATGAAGGTGGTGTTATTGCACCAGGTGTAAATCTTTCCTTAGAAGCTCTATATATGGCAGCTAGTAGATTACCAAGAATTAACATTAATAATTCTTATAATAAAAAAGTAATTGGGAAAAATACAAAAGATTCAATGGGTTCAGGTATATATTGGGGCTACATTTCATTAATAGAAGGTATAATAGAAAAAATAAAAAGAGAAACGCAAACCAATTATTTGGTAATCGCTACGGGTGGTTTGTCCAATATATTTTCAAAAGATTGTAAAGCTATTGATGTTGTAGACGAAGATCTTACAATAAATGGGCTCATTCATATTTATAATATAAATAACAAAAAGTGATTTTATGAAAATTAATAAAAATGATTTAATATTCTTACCTTTGGGAGGTTCTTCTGAAATAGGTATGAACTCAAATCTATATCATTATGATGATAATTGGATAATGGTTGATCTGGGGATAAGTTTTGCAGATGAAAGCATGCCTGGCGTTGATATATTACTTCCTGATATAGATTTTATTGTAGAAAGAAGGGATAAGTTAAAGGGTATTTTTTTAACCCATGGACACGAAGATCACATGGGGGCAATACAATATATATGGGAGAAACTCCGAGTACCTATTTATGGAAGTTCTTTTACAATAGCTTTACTTAAAAAAAAATTAAAAGAAGTTGGTCTTTTAGGTAATGTTCAACTTATTACAATGTATGAGAATAAAAGTATAAATATAGGACCCTTTGATATTCAACCTGTCAGTTTAACTCACTCAATACCTGATCCGTTTTCACTTTGTATTACAACAAAGTCTGGTACTATTTTTCATACTGGTGATTGGAAGTTTGATAATAATCCTAAATTAGGTAAAAAACCCAATTATGAAGAGCTTCAATCGATAGGTGATAAGGGTGTTTTGGCCTTAGTTGGTGATTCAACTAACGCTATGGTCGAGGGTGTGACTCGTTCTGAAAGCGAAGCATTTGATGGATTAAAGTCTGTTATAAATAAAGCTTCAGGTAGGATAGTTATAACATGCTTTGCATCTAATATTGCACGGATTAAATCAATTCTGGAAGCATCTCTCAAAAATAATAAAAAAGTTTTTTTAGCTGGCAGGTCACTAAATAGAGCTGTTGAAGCAGCTAATGAAGTTGGATATCCGGTTGAAGGAATAGAAGTTTCTTTTAAAAATATAGATAAGTATAAACATGAAGATGTAGTTATAATAGCAGGTGGCTCTCAAGGTGAAACAAGATCTACTATGACTAGAATAGCAAATTTGCAGCATGATAAAATAAAAATAAAGCCAGGTGATACAGCTATTTTCTCTAGTAGTAAAATACCTGGAAATGAACTGGCTATTGATAAAGTACATAGTGCATTTTTAAAAAATGGAGTAAATGTTGTAACAGATGAGGATGAAATGGTTCATGTTTCTGGCCATCCTGGTAGAGATGATATTGTTAAATTATATGGTCTAATTAAACCACAAATTTCAATTCCTGTTCATGGGACAGCAAAACATCTTCAAGAACACTCAGTGATAGCCAAAAATTCTGGTGTTTCATTGTCAATTGAACCAGAAAATGGAACTATAATAAAATTATCTGGTAATTCACCATCAATAATTTATCAAATTCCAATCAAATCTTCAGTTCCTGATGGAAATCAAATCATAAAATCTGACTCTATTATTTTTTCTGCAAGAAGAAGATTGTTATGGAATGGATCAATCTCAGCAGTTGTGGTTTTAGATAATGAATTAGAAATTCAACTCCCTATTAAAATATCACAAAATGGAATTACTGAGGGTAATAACGAATTAGAATGGATTTCAGAAGTTAAAGCTGATATAGAAGAAACAGTTTATGGTTTGTCTAAAAACCAATTAACTGATGATAATATAGTGGAAGATAAGGTCCGTTCATCTATAAGGTCTGTTACAAAAATATTTTTTAATATTAAGCCTTTAATTGATGTACATGTAATGAGGGTTTTGTAACAAAGTTTTAATTATGGGAATTGTTTCTGGAATTGTTGTTTATGTACTACTTTGGTGGTGGGTTTTATTTATGTTGTTGCCTATTAAAGCAAGCCCCCCAGAAAACCCAACAACAGGACATGCTACAAGTGCACCAAAAAATCCCTACATTTTTTATAAATTTTTTGCTTCCACTATTATATCAGGTTTACTATGGATTTTAACTTATTATATAATAACAAATAAATTAATAACTTTAAATTTAGTTTAGGATTACAAATTTGAAAATTGCTCTATCTAATGATCATGGTGGCACTGATTTAAAGGTTTTTATTTCTGATTATTTGAAAAAATTAAATTATGAAATTATTAATATGGGAACCAATACTAATGTTTCGGTTGATTATCCTGACTACGCTTATAGTATTGCCCGATTATTTAAAGAAGAAAGTATAGATTACGGTATACTTGTTTGTGGTTCTGGAATAGGAATAAGTATAGCTGCTAATAGATATTCTCATATAAGAGCTGCACTTTGTAATGATGTTAAGTCTTGTGAGCTCTCAAGATTGCATAATAATGCAAATGTTTTGGTTTTAGGTGGAAGAATTATAAAGCATAATATTGCTTTAAATTGTGTTGATAAATTTTTAAGTACTGAATTTGAAGGTGGCAGGCATATAAAAAGAATAGATAAATTGTCTAATCCACCACTATTATAATTGGAGAGAATTATGGAAGGTTTTTTTAATAATCATTTGGCTTCATCAGACCCAGAGATTTCAGATGCAATAGATAAGGAGATGATAAGACAGAAAGAACAGGTTGAATTAATTGCTTCTGAAAATATAGTCTCTAAGGCTGTATTGGATGCGCAAGGGAGCATTCTTACAAATAAATACGCTGAAGGGTATTCTGGAAAACGTTACTATGGTGGCTGTGAATATATTGATGTTTTAGAATCAATTGGTATTAATAGAGTTAAAGAAATTTTCAGTTGTGATTTTGCTAATATACAACCTCATTCTGGTGCACAAGCAAATCAAGCAGTTTTTATGTCACTTTTAGAACCAGGTGATACAATTTTAGGTATGTCTTTAGCAGCTGGAGGTCACTTAACTCACGGGGCACCTCCAAATTTATCTGGAAAATGGTTTAAAGCAATTCAGTATGGTGTAAGAAAACAAGACTCATTAATTGATTTTGATCAGTTAGAAAAAGACGCAATGACCCATAGACCCAAGCTATTAATAGCTGGTGGCTCTGCTTACCCAAGAACATTAGACTTTAAAAAGTTTAGAGAAATTGCGGATAAATGTGGAGCTAAATTATTAGTTGATATGGCTCATATTTCGGGTTTAGTTGCAACTGGTGATCACCCTAGCCCAATTCCTCATGCACATGTTGTCACTTCAACCACTCACAAGACTTTAAGATGTGGTAGAGGAGGGATGATACTGACAAATGATGAATTGATTGCTAAAAAAGTAAATTCTGCTGTATTTCCGGGTTTGCAAGGTGGTCCATTAATGCACGCTATTGCTGGGAAAGTTGTTGGATTTGGTGAAGCTTTAAAGCCAGAATTTAAAGTATATATCAAATCAGTTATTAATAATGCAAAGGTATTATCAGAAGAATTACTAAAACGTGGATTAAATATTGTTAGTGGTGGTACGGATACACATGTAGTTTTAGTTGATTTAAGGCCAAAAGAAATAACTGGAAACATTGCTGAGGATGCACTTGAAAGAGCAGGTATTACTTGTAACAAAAACGGTATACCTTTTGACCCTGAAAAACCATCAGTTACATCAGGTATAAGACTTGGGACTCCTGCTGGAACTTCAAGAGGATTTGGTGAAAAAGAGTTTATTTTAATTGCTAATTTAATTAGTGATGTACTAGATGGATTAAGAAAAGAAAAAAGTTTTTCAGATTCTGTGGAAAAAGAAGTGAAAAATAAAATTAAAAATTTATGTTACGAATTCCCAATATATTAGCTATAAATCATTTGTAATATTATAAGAGATTTTGAATGAGATGCCCTTTCTGTAGTAATGATGATACTCAAGTAAAAGATTCAAGGCCTGCTGATGATAATTCATCTATAAGACGTAGAAGGCAATGTTCAGTTTGTGGTGCTCGATTTACTACTTTCGAGAGAGTTCAACTAAGAGAACTTATTGTGCTAAAGAGAAATGGTGAGAAATCTATTTATGATAGAAATAAAGTTGAAAATTCAATGCGTTTAGCTTTAAGAAAGAGAAAAATTTCTGATGATGTGATTGACCGTGCAGTTAATGGAATATCTAGAAACTTAGAGTCTAAAGGAGATTTAGAAATTACTTCTTCGCTTATAGGCGAACAAGTTATGGAAGCATTGAAACAAATTGATCAAATAGGATATGTTAGATTTGCTTCAGTCTATAGAAATTTCTCAGAAGCTTCAGATTTTCAAAAATTTCTTGGCCAAGAATTAGACAATTAAATGAACAATAATAATTTTGTTCAAAAAATACTACCATTTTCTAGTGAAGACTGTCGTTGGATGAAAGTTGCCATAAACTATGCTCGTCACGGTGTCGGTTTAACTGCAAAAAACCCCAGTGTTGGATGTGTAATAGTTAAAAATAATCAACTATTTGGAGTTGGTAGAACTTCAAATGATGGAAGACCTCACGCTGAAGAGAATGCACTATCTTTATCTGGTGAAAATTCAATAGACGCTAGTTTATATGTAACATTAGAGCCATGTGCACATAAAGAACAACATATTTCGTGTATGGAGAAAATTGTTAAAGCTAAAATAAAAAAAGTTGTAATTGCATGTAATGACCCAGACTTAAGAACTAATGGTAAAGCTATCAAATTTTTATTATCTAAAAATATTATAGTTGCTACTGGTTGTCTACAAAATGAAGCAAGTGAATTGATAGAAGGTTTTACCAAAAGAATTTTGTTTAAAAGGCCTTTTAATTACATCAAAGATAGCCTCTTCATTAGATTCAAAAATTGCATTATCAAATGGTAAGAGTAAATGGATAACAGGTCCAAATACAAGAAACCTTGTTCATCAGTATCGATTTAGAAGTGATGCAATTTTGACTGGAATAAATACTATCATTAAAGATAATCCATTATTAGATTGTAGAATTCCTGGCTTAAATAATTTTTCCCCTATTGTTTTTATTTTAGATAGCAAATTAAAAATATCATTAGATTCCAAAATAATTAAAAGAAAGAATATTAACATCATTACTTCAAATGAATGCGACAAAAATAAAAAGAGTGCCCTTTTAAAAAGAGGAATTAATATAAAAATATTTAAATATGACATTGAGAATAGAATTTCTATGGATCTAATTTTAAATTATTTAAATGAATTAAATATAAATAATCTGCTTATTGAGGCTGGATCTGAAATTAACACGTTTTTTATGAAAAATAATTTAATTGATAGAATAATTTTATGTAGATCTGGACATATTTTTGGAAATGATTCAAAAAGTTTTTTAAATGAAATTAATCTAAAAGACATACCCGATACTATGAACTATCATTTGAAATCTAGTTTTCAATTGGATAATGATGTTATTGAACATTGGGATACTAATAATTAGGAGATATTATGTTCACTGGACTTGTAACACATATTGGCACTGTCTCTAAAATAGTTATTTCTGATAAAAAGGATACTAAACTAAAAATAAATATTGAATGGCTAGATGATATTAGTTTGGGTTCATCAATTAGTTGTAATGGGGTGTGTTTAACAGTTATTAGAAAAAATAAAGGTTTTTTCGAAGTTGAATATAGCAATGAAACTGCTTTAAAAACAAATTTAAAAGATTTAAAAATTAATGATAAAATTAACCTGGAAAAAATCTTTAAAAGTAGGGCAAGAAATAGGTGGTCATTCAGTTACTGGTCATATTGATGATGTTGCAACTGTAATTAAGATTAGTCCTATCAAAGGTTCATATGAGTTATGCTTTAATGTCAAAAATGAGATAATCTCTTTTTTAGCTGAAAAGGGTTCTATTACATTGAATGGAGTGAGCCTTACAATTAACAAAATTTTTAATAACAGTTTTACTGTTAATATTATTAATCATACATGGAATAACACAAATTTATCATTAATTTCATTAGGAAGTGTATTAAATTTAGAGATAGATATTATTTCTAGATATGTTAATAGACATTTAGAATTTTTAAAAAATAAAAAATAAGGCTTTTTCAAGTGTCAAAAAATATACTTATAGTTGAATCTAGATACTATGAAGATATTGCTAAAATGCTTTTCAATGCTGTTTCCAATGAATTGAAAGAGAATAAGTTTAATTATAAAACTATTGAAGTGTTAGGTGCCCTTGAAATTCCTATTTTGATTTCAAAAGCTATTAAAGAAAATATTTATGATGGTTACATTGCACTTGGCTGTGTGATTAAAGGTGAAACAAGTCATTATGATATAGTTTCTTATATATCTGCTAAATCATTATCTGAACTTGCTATTAAACATTCAGTTCCTATTACAAATGGAATTTTAACTGTGGATAATAAAGAACAAGCATTATATAGAGCTGATAAAAATAAAAAAAATGTAGGGGGTCATGCTGCAAAAGCTTGTATAAACCTAATTGAAACATTTGATACCATTAAATTTAGTTAATTATATATGGTTCCTAAAAAAAAACGAAAGCCTATAAGCATTGTCAGTAAATCAGCTGCAAGGATAGCTGCTGTTCAAATTATTTATAATAGTCTTTCATCTGCAAAACCAATCGATCAGGTTTTTAATGAATATCTGTTATCTTTTAAAAAGGACCTAGAAAATCAATTTGATATTGAAGCACTTGATGATAATTATTTGGATTTAATACTTTTAAATTTCGATCATAGCTATGATCAAATTATAGAAAATTATCTTACAAAAGACTGGAAAATAGAAAGAATATCAAATGTTGATAAAGCAATACTATATACGGGAATTACTGAACTTAAACTAAATTCCAGTCTATCAAAAAATATTATTATTTCTGAATATATAGAAATAGCACAGCAGATGTGTGGCGAAAGCAAATTTATAAATAAAGTTTTAGATAAATATTCAGAAAATTATTTATAATTTTACTAAAGAATTCACCATATGTATTGCAGGATTTAATTTGGTATTGTATAAGGCGATATTTAAATTTTAATTTAAATATCTACATCCTTTAAACAAATATGGAATAAATTAATGAGTGTATTAACAATTACAATTGCTTGCGGTGTTTGTGCTTTAATATATGGCCTTTGGGCTAGTAGAAGTATCCTAACATCAGGTGCAGGCAATGAAAAAATGCAAGAAATTGCAGGTGCAATTCAAGAAGGAGCAGCCGCTTATTTAAATAGACAATATAGAACAATAACGATTGTTGGAGTTATTGTTACTGTAATATTATTTTTAACACTTGGTCTATATGTTTCAATTGGTTTTTTAATTGGGGCGATTCTATCTGGTATTGCTGGATATATAGGTATGAACGTATCAGTTAGGGCTAATGTAAGAACAACACAAGCTGCTAAAGAAGGAATTCAGCCAGCATTAGATATTGCTTTTAAATCAGGTGCAATAACTGGTATGTTAGTTGTTGGTCTTGGTATACTGGGTGTTGCTGGTTATTATTCTTATTTGCTGTCAGCAGAAGTTGACACAAGACTTTTAATAGAGTCTTTAGTTGCTTTATCATTTGGAGCATCATTAATTTCTATTTTTGCAAGATTGGGTGGTGGTATATTTACTAAAGGCGCAGACGTAGGTGCTGATTTAGTTGGTAAAGTTGAAGCTGGCATACCAGAAGATGATCCAAGAAACCCAGCAGTTATTGCTGATAATGTAGGAGATAATGTTGGTGATTGTGCTGGAATGGCCGCTGATTTATTTGAAACATATGCTGTAACAATAGTTGCAACTATGCTTATTGGTACAATAATGTTTGCTGGTGAGGCAAATTACGTTGAACTTCCTCTATTAGTTTGTGGAGTTTGTATTTTAGCTTCTATAATTGGAACTTTTTTTGTACGACTAGGTTCATCTGAAAGTATAATGGGTGCTCTTTATAAAGGTTTTATTGTTACTTCAGTATTATCAGCAATTTTTATTTATTTTGCTGTTGATTATATGTTTGATGATAGTTTGAAAAGCATGCCATTGTTTTGGAGCTCTATAGTTGGATTAATTGTTACTGGTGCTCTTATTTGGGTAACTGAATATTATACTTCTACTGAATATAGACCTGTTCAATCAATTGCTAAATCCTCTGAAACTGGTCATGGAACAAATGTTATCCAAGGTCTAGCTATTTCAATGGAAGCCACAGCTGTTCCTGCTATCATAATAGCTTTAGGTATAGTGTTTTCTTATAATTTAGCTGGTATTTACGGAATTGCTCTTGCAGCAACGACAATGTTAGCTCTAGCAGGTATGGTTGTTGCCTTAGATGCTTATGGTCCAGTAACTGATAATGCAGGTGGTATTGCTGAAATGAGTGGTTTAGATGAAGAAGTTAGGAAAACTACAGATGCATTAGATGCTGTTGGTAATACTACAAAAGCTGTTACTAAAGGCTATGCTATAGGTTCGGCAGGTCTTGCAGCATTAGTTTTATTTGCTGCTTATACATATGATTTAGAGCACTATTTCCCTGATCTTGGAGTTTCTTTTTTACTCTCTGATCCATATGTAGTGGTTGGTTTAATTATAGGGGGAATGCTGCCATATCTTTTTGGTTCAATGGGTATGCAAGCTGTAGGACGAGCTGGCGGATCTGTAGTAGAAGAAGTAAGAAGGCAGTTTAAAGAAATGCCTGGTATTATGAAAGGAACTACAAGGCCTGACTATAGTCGTGCTGTTGACATGCTTACCAAATCTGCAATTCGAGAAATGATTATTCCTTCACTATTGCCAGTTCTTGCACCTATCGTCGTTTATTATGTTATTGCTTTTTATGATCAAACAGCAGCCTTAACAACTGTTGGGTCAATGTTACTAGGAACAATTGTTACTGGTTTATTTGTTGCAATTTCTATGACTGCTGGGGGTGGCGCATGGGACAATGCTAAAAAATATATTGAAGATGGTAATCATGGCGGTAAAGGATCTGAAGCTCACAAATCAGCTGTAACTGGTGATACAGTAGGAGATCCATATAAAGATACTGCTGGTCCGGCAATAAATCCGATGATTAAAATAATTAATATTGTAGCAATTTTACTTTTAGCTGCTATTGGCTCTCACTAGAATCACATATCATGAATGAGGCAAATAATATTTGCCTCATTTATTCTTCTGAAGCAAATCTACCTGACCTTAAATTGGAAAACACCTGTTGAAGAAAAGTAAAATCTGAACCTGCTGTTGTTGTTTTACCACTAGCAGGAATTATTTCATTTGAATCGTTTAAATTTAAAATATTCTTACTTATAATTATCCCTTTGTTATCAAGCTCTAATGCCAAAATTGTTCTTTCAACAAAATGCTTTTTGCTAGCTGGAAGTTCATTGGTAATTTCGTGTTTTATAATAAACATTATTATTAAAAGCACCGGTAAAAGACGGCTCCCCATATTTATCTATGAAATAGTTAATTTTTGTTTCACCAATTACAATATTTTCAATGTCAATATTTGAAATCATCATACCGTGAATATTCTTCTGTGGTGCACATGACGATAAAGATAAAGTTAAAAATACTATTTTTATTAGATGATTTATAATTTTCATGATGTATTATATGTTTAAATTTCAGAAAATCTATTATTTTTAACTTATGCTTCATTTTATTAGCAAATTATTAATTATTAATCCTAAAAATGCATATAAAATAAAAAACCATATATTTAAGCAATCTAGAAAAAGTAATTTATATATAAATTTTAATATTAAAGATAACTTTGATAACAGATTAAACTTTATAATATTACATTTATCGTTAGTAATAATAATTATAAATACTCAATTAAAAAAAAATTATATTGGATACAGTTTAAATAAAAAAATATTTAAGTATTTTTTTGAAGAAATTGACTTTTCTCTTAGAGAAAATGCATATGGTGATAAAACTATTGAAAAAAAAATTCATGATATAAATAACTTAATTATCTCACAATATGAAGAATATCGAATTTTATTGCAAACTAATAATAATAGTTTATTATCAAAAGTTTTAAAAAAAAATTTTTATGATGATGTTAATAATAATAAAATCAATGTCTTGGATAGATATATTAAAGTGCAACTCAAATACTTAAAATCTATTGATTTTTTAAATACAATTAACCAAGATATTTTTTCAAATTGAATATTATTAATTATACATTTTTTTGTTATTTAATACAGTATGATGTCTTGTTAAATGTTAAGTAATTCATTAAGAACTATAAATCTTGCTATTGATGTATTTGGTGCAGACCATGGTGAAAAAGTAATTATTGAAGGCTGTGATCTAATCGCTGATAACATTAATGCATGCTTTATATTTATTGGAAGAAAATCAGTTATAGAGCCTATAATTCATTATTGTAAAAATTTGGAAAATTACTCAATTATAGATACACCAAATTTTGTTAAACCAGACGAAAAAGGTTCCGATGCTCTAAGATCTGGTAAAAATACATCTATGAGAATTGGTGTTGATTTAGTTAAAGAGGGAAAAGCTGATGCAGTAATATCAGCAGGTAATACTGGTGCACTTTTATCTATTTCTTACATTGTATTAAGAACAATTGAGGGAATAAGCAGGCCTGCAATGACTGCTTATTTTCCAACTAAAAATGGTGAAACTGCGATGTTAGATTTAGGCGCTAATATAGAGTGTGATTCTAAAAATCTAGTTGATTTTGCATTTATGGGTAGTGCTTTCAGTAGAATTATTTTAAAATCAAAAAATCCTACTGTAGGATTACTTAATGTTGGAGCTGAGGCTCAAAAAGGTAATTCTGTTCTTCAAGAGGCAGCCTCCCATTTATCGAATGCAAGTAATGAATTAAATTATTTTGGTTTTGTGGAAGGCAATGATATAGCTGAAGGTAATGTAGATGTAATAGTTACAGATGGATTTTCAGGTAATATAGCATTAAAAACAGCAGAAGGAACTGCTAAACTAGTAACATACTTATTAGAAAAAAGTTTTAAAAGTTCAATCTTTTCAAAAATAGGATATTTATTTTCAAAAAATGGTTTAAAGAAAATGAAAGATAGAGTAGATCCTAGAAAATACAATGGTGCTGTTTTACTTGGCTTAAATGGTATAGTTGTAAAATCACACGGAAGTACTGATCCCGAAGGTTTTTCTAATGCTGTTAAAGTTGGTTATGAAATGGTTGAAGGAAACTTCATAAAAGATTTGAAAAGTAAAATTTCTTCTTAATTATTTTTTTATAAAGAGTAAGTTTATGGATAATATTTTAATTACCGGAGTGGGCGCGTATTTACCTAAAAAAATAATACTCAATGATAGTCTTCCTTCTGCACTCAATACAAGTGATGAGTGGATTAGAAAAAGAACTGGAATAACACAAAGGCATATTGTTTCTGAAAATGAATTAACATCTACTATGGCTATTGAAGCTGCAAAAAAAGCTTTAAATAATGCTAATATAAACAGTAAGGAAATAGATTTAGTTGTACTTGCTACAACCACTCCCGATAATACATTCCCTGCGACAGCCGTTAAGGTTCAGTCTGAATTAAATATAAAAACAGGCCCTGCATTTGATATTCAAGCAGTTTGTGCCGGTTTTATTTATGCTTTAAAAGTGGCATCTTCTATATTGCAAACTTCTAATTTAAATAAGGCGATTGTAATTGGATCTGAATCTTTTTCTAAAATTTTGGACTGGGAAGATAGATCGACTTCTGTTCTTTTTGGTGATGGGGCAGGTGCTGTTATTTTAGAAAAATATAAAAATTACAATAATTGGGGGTTGTTGGCCTCAAATTTTTATAGTGATGGTAATTTTAGTAATATTTTATATACAGATAATGGACCTGGCACAGACTCCAAAGTTGGTAAAGTAAGAATGAATGGTAAAGAAGTATTTAAGCATGCAGTTGAAAAATTATCTGCATGTTTGATAGATGTTATTAGAGATGCAAATCTCTCTATAGAGGATATTAATTATTTAATTCCTCATCAGGCCAATAACAGAATAATAGACTCTTTATCAAAAAAATTAAGTTTTCCAAAAGATAAAATTATTAACACTGTTGATATACATGCAAATACGTCAGCTGCTTCTATTCCACTGGCATTTAGCCATGCTGTTGAAAATAAAATAATAAAAAATGGAGATATTGTAGCTATGAATGCAATAGGAGGAGGATTAAGTTGGGGGGCTTCAGTAATTAAATTTGGCAAACCTAATTGACGTTTAATATTTTAATGTATTATATAAAGATGGAGGTATTATGGTTTCAACTCTTACACGATCTGATATAGCTGATGAACTTTATAACACCATTGGTTTATCTCATAATGAGTCTTCAGAAATCGTTGAATTATTTTTTGAAGAAATTCTTCAATGCTTTGAAAAAGGAGAAGAGGTTAAGCTTACTTCTTTTGGAACTTTTAAAATTAGAGAAAAAAAAGAAAGAATTGGTAGAAACCCAAAAACTGGGGTTGAAGCAAAAATTTCTTCGAGAAAAGTAGTTACATTTAAACCTTCAAGTTATATTAAAGAAAAAATTACTAAAGAAAAATAGATCATCTATTATGAAGTCACCTGATGCATTTCGAACTATTTCTGAAGTATCTAAAGAAACAAAAATACCTACACATGTTCTAAGGTTTTGGGAATCAAAATTTTCAAATATTAAACCATTAAAGAGGTCTGGTAATAGAAGATATTATAGACCTGAAGATGTAAAATTAATTATTAAAATAAAAACACTCTTGTATGATAATGGATATACTGTTAGAGGTGTCCAAAAAATTTTTAAAGATAAGGTAAATAAATTAGAAAAATCTAATGATATTAATAATAACAATTTAATAAAAGATAATTTAAAGATTATTCTTGATGATATTGATAATTTAATTAAAAAGTTATGAGTAATTATAAAGTTTGTCGGGGTGTGGCGTAGCCTGGTAGCGCGCTCCGCTGGGGGTGGAGAGGTCATCAGTTCAAATCTGGTCACCCCGACCAAATCACCTAATTTTCAAACCCTATAATTTCAGCCAGTTTTTAATGCACAGCAAGGGATTGCATATCATCTAGTAAACTATTTTACTATTCTTTTACTATCTCAATATTACGTTAATACTATCTTTGTACTACATAAATTTGGTGACCTATTGGTGACTTAAAAAACGCATGGTTACCAGTTTTTTACTGATACCCCCGATTACTAAAGATATTAATTTATACTTTTAACCTGTTTATAGATTAGGAAAAGCAGGTTGATCATTTGTATGACAGTGTACTCCACCTCCAGCTGCCCAAGAACTTAACATTTCAATTAGATGTACATCTCGATTAGGAAAATAGGTCTCTATACGAGATTTTGCTGGGATATCTGTATCTGGATTTCCAAAACCAGGTACGATTACAAATCCGTTTCCAACTAGCCAGTTCATGTAATTAGTATCAAATATTTGATTATTATAATTAACAAAGCCCTCAATAGGCTCTCTTATTACATTAAAGCCTGCTTCCTTAATTATTTTAGCTGCATTATTATAAATCTTGGCGTCTTTACTATCTAATCGACATGATGATTCAATTGTACATTGTAAGACAACTACACTTTTTGGCCCAATAAACCGAGCAATACCATCAATATGACCTTTTGTAAGATCTCCATCCGGAATGCCTTCAATAAAAATTACATTTGTTACACCGAAGTGCTTCTTTAGATCAAGTTCTGCCTGCTGCTTATCATAGTTTAAATTTCGACTTGGATCACCTATGGTGCTCCAATTTAAAATAACTGTGTCCGATCCATTAAACTCTAAGTTACCTCGTTCATGTACTATATCTATGTGATCAACAGCCACATCAAGTATCGCACCAACTTTATCTGGAACGGCATTATCTAACTTAAAAGAAATATCTGAACCAAAAGCGCCACCCCACGCATCAAAATTCCAATTTTGAATCCTTAGTTCATTATTATTCAAAACATAAATAGGGCCATTGTCTCTCATCCAAGCATTGTCATAAGGTACTTTATGCCAATAAATATTTTTATTTTCTGGATCTGCCCCGATATCTCTTAAGGCTTTTTGTGCATCTGCATAAATTTGTTTTGAGTGATAAAGAATATGAATTTTTTCATATCGCGAAATAATGTCAGCTATCTTTGCAAAAGTGATTTCAAGATTTTTTTCCCAATATCCAGGCCATTGCATCCAAATAGCCTCTTGAGGTTCCCATTCAGCTGGAACACGGTTAGTCTGATATTTAAATTCACTAGCTTGACTGTTATTACTCATTACCAAAATTAATAGTGTTATACAAATAATCCAAATTTTTCTTTTCAATTTATTTTCACTAATTTTCGCAAGCATTTTCATATTTTTTAATATCTTGGTAGTATTTTTATTTATATATCTAACTAATAAATAGAAGTTATTTATAATTTATATTCATATATAATTCGTGGTTAGTAACCATCAACTTTGACATATATTATACATAGTAGTATTACTTTAGTAAGAGAATTTGATTAGTAGTTGGTTACGATAAAATGCTAAATAATTGTTTTTATTATATAAAACAGAGTAAGGTTACAAGTTCAAATCTGGTCACCCCGACCAAATCACCTAATTTTCAAACCTTATGTTTTCTGCCATTTTTTAAGGCACAGTAAAGGTTTGCATATCATTTAGTAAATTACTTTACTATTCCTTTACTATCTCAATATTACGTTAATTCTATCTTTTTACCACAAATAATGGGTGACCTATTGGTGACTAAAAAAATGCATGGTTACCAGTTTTTTACTGATACATCCTTTCACTCTATTTACCTTCCAAATTATTTTGTTAAAATAATATTAAATTATTAATAATAAAAATGACTTATAAAGATATTGAACAAATTTGGTTTAATGGAAACATTGAAACTCTTGACCCAAAAAAGCCATTTGCTTCTGCTATTGCTATTTCAAATGGTAAAATTTTAGCAATAGGTTCTGACCAAGATATTTTGTATTTAAAACAACCAAATACTAAAGTTTTTAATTTTGAAAAAAATATGTGATGCCAGGACTAGTAGAAAGTCATACCCATGCTCTTTGGGGTGCAAGCAAAAGGTTATTTGATATTTCAATAGATTTTAGTGCATCTATTGATGATTTATTGGATGAGGTTAGAAAAAAGATAAATGAAGTTAACAATTCAACTATAATTGTTGGGGGGCCTTGGCGGCTAGACATGATAAACTCTATTACCAAAAACCCAAGGGAAATTTTAGATGAAGTTTCTCCAAATCATGCAGTTGTTCTGGAAGACACAACTCAACATAATCTTTGGTGCAATTCAAAAATGATTGAGTTAGTTGGTATTAATAATTTAGATCGAAATTTTTCTGATGGGTTTTCAGGAAAGGATAATAAAGGTTTTTTAAATGGAATTTTCTCTGAGGGAGCAAGTAGGCCAATTAGAGAAAGAATGAAAAGAACAAAAGAGCAGCTAAGTAAAGCTTCAGACTATCTTGTAAAGTATTTAAATGAATTAGGTTTTACATCTTTTAAAGAACCCATGGCTGATGAAGAAAATTTATCTACTTATAAGAACAAAGATGATTTGGGTGAATTAACATTACATATGGCTGCTCATATATCTAAAATTTCTCCCTTATTGACAGGTGAAATTTCATTTTATGAATTAGAAAGATTAAGAAAAAAATATAAATCTGAAAATATAAGAACTGATTTTGCAAAGTTATTCTTAGATGGAGTTGCTCCAAGTTTTACAGCATCTTTTTTTTCTGCTTACACTATAGAAAGTGGATATGATATTTCAAACCATAATCCTAAAGATACTTTGCTCATTGAAACTGAACATCTCATCAAGACATTAGGTGAGCTTGACAGAAGAGGATTTACCACAAAAATTCATGCAGTTGGTGATTATGCAATTCATACAGCTCTAAACGCATTAGAAAATGTAAGAAAAGAAAATGGTTATAGTGGTTTAAGACATGAAATTGCTCACTGTCCTTTTATAAAAAAAGATGACATTAGAAGATTTAAAAATTTAGATGTTGTAGCTGAAGTATCTCCTAAATTATGGTTTCCTAATGCTATGACTAAAAATCAAATCCATGTTTTAGGTAATGAAAGAGTTCAAGGTTGCCATCCAATTAAAAGTTTACTAAATGCAGGCGCCGAAGTTATATATGCTTCTGATTGGCCAGCAGGCACCCCAGATGCAAATCCGTGGTTTGGTTTGGCTGGAATGATTTCTAGAAAAGATCCTAACAATATTTTTGATGGTTATGTTGGAAAAAATGAAGCTATTTCTATTAAACAAGCTTTACCTATTTTTACTAAAAACGGAGCTAAATCTTTAGGGATGGAAAATGAAACAGGAACTATTTCTATAGGTAAATGGGCAGATTTTATAGTTTTAAATAATTCAATTGAAACTCTATCAATAAATGAAATTGCAAATATACAAGTTCAAAAAACTGTTTGGAAAGGAAAAACAGTCTTCTCTCAATATTAAAAATATCTGATTATCCTAAAAAAATTACCCTATTTATTAATTTAATTTAGCTTATAAAAATATCATACAAAATTCTGATTATGTAATAATCGTAAATATCTCAAATATTATTCTTCATTTAAGGATGAAATTTGCTAATTAAATTTTGAAACTCAATCGTGTAATATTGAATAATCATTTTTAACACGATGTGCTCTTTTTATGTGCAAAGTTAAAAGAACAGCTGAAAAAATCAGAGCAGTGAAATGAATGACCTCTGGTTTCATAAGAATTGCCAGAGCCAAAACAAGACGTGTGATAACTTCCAAAAAGCTCAGTGATTTCATGTCAAATTTTGCAAGTGCTGTAGCTACTAAATAAAGAGATATAATCAAACGTGCTAGTAACCAGATTAACCCAGCAATATTAATACCATTCTCATATTCGGACAGAGGTGCTTTTGCAGGGCTTGTTGGATCAATCAGTGCTTGATCAATAAGAAGAAGTTCTGGGTAGAAAGCGAAAACGAAAGGAATTGTGAACATCACAATTCCAGACTTTACCGAACTGAAACCTGTTGCCATTGGCTCTGCTTTGGTAATTGTCGAAGCTGCAAAGGCGGCAAGTGCTACTGGAGGCGTAATTGCTGACGCTACTGCAAAGTAAAAAATGAACATATGTGCAGTAAAAGTAGCTATTCCAAGCCCTACCAAAAGAGGACCCATTAAAAGAGCCACATTCACATAAGCTGGTACCGCTGGCATTCCCATTCCAAGAAGAACTGCAAGCAACATTGTCATCACCAGAGCAAAAAATTGAAAGAAAAATGAACCATCACTTCCAAGGTCAAATGATAGTAAAAACCTAAGAACATCAATAGCTACAAATTTTGACAAGCCAGTAAAATTTAGGCAAACATCAATCACAGTAACTGCAAGAAACATTAGATATAGTGTCGCTATAGTTATACCTGATTCTGCTAATGCATCTAAAAGTTTACTAGGTTTAGATCGGAAATCCTTATCAAGAAAAAGTAATATTGCTACCAAAGCTGCTGCCCACCAGCCTGTTGATCCTGCATCACCAGCTGCGTTTTGAAAGATCTGAAAAACCCAGGGAAGATAAATAACAGTGCAACGTCCATTTTCAATCATGGCTTCAGCACCAAAGAGAGAAGCTAAAAACCCACATCCAACTATATCTTTTGGAGTAAGTAATAAAATTAATATCAAAAGCATTGGCAATACGATTTGACACAAGTGAAGGACATCTTGCCCACTTATTCGCATTTCTTCAGTTAATTCTCCAAAAGCATCGATCCCTTGTTTGCGAGATTGGAATGATGCACTCAGAAAGAGACATAAAAAATATGCTAGCGCCGGTAAAGTTGCAGCGATGATTACATCCCTGTAAGGAACTGCAGTCATTGCTGCAAGAATAAAGGCTGCAACGCCCATTACAGGGGGCATTATAGAACCACCAGATGAAGCTGCTGCCTCCATTCCGCCGGCAAACACGCGAGAAAATCCCCTTTTAATCATCATTGGAATTGTTAGAACACCTGTTGACAAAACATTAACTACTGGACCTCCTGTTATTGTTCCAAACATAGCTGAACTGATGATTGCTGCATGCGCGGGTCCACCACGTAATTTGCGTGTCCAGCGAAAAGCTAGTTTAATTAGTGTTTGGCCTCCGGCAGATTTACCAAAAAGCGCTCCTAAGATGATATAGGGAAAGACAACATTCATTATGACATGCATAAAACGTCCAAGAAACCCTGATGCATTATTTACTAATGCATCATGGACATTAGGAACTCCATCCAAGAAAGTTCTGGGTTCACCACCTAATTTTGTCATGAAATATTTATTAATGCCATCAGGACCGTGAAAATACCATACAAGCACTGTGATAATCGTATAGGCAGCTATACCAAGTGAAATGGCAACTAGTGGAAAACCCCATACCTTTATGTTGTAGCCAAGAAAAACAATTAGAGAGAAAGCCATGATTGCAACCAACCAGACACCAGTTGTACTGACGCATTTGGGATCATCTACAGTATCAGGTTTTGGCAGCCCCATTGTTTCAGCAAATTCAATTTCAGCCTTTAGTGTTTGTGCCATAATTTTTGCGCGATCACCATTCATCATGTCTATTAGACATACACTATCAATTTCTATTAGATATGTGAGTGAAATAGCTACGGCGGAAACAACTAGCGCAATATCCATAAACGCTCCAAATAATGCTTTACTGGTCCCTTTCCAAGTTTTCCACATTGAATGCTGTAGAGCAACTACAATCATCATTAATGAAAATATGATTGGATAAAACCATTCCGTAGGAAATGTTCTTATTTTGAGTTTTTCGATACCTGTTATTCCGCGCCAAAGCTCATCCCACCCTGGAATAAGAGGAGTGCTGTTGATAATGCCTAAAGCGACAAAGATAAGAGCTAAGAAATAGACCAACTTATTAGAAAATTCTGGTTGAGAGGTCTTTTGTTCTAAGGTATCTGACATTAAAAGTCTAAGTTGTTAAGAAATAGGCAGTACCATTTAGGGTACTACCTAATATTTTATTTATTTAACTTTATTTTGCCAATGCACAATCATCTATTTTGTAGCCTGCATCCATCCATGCTCGGGCTGCACCAGGGTGATATTTTATTGGATTTTTTCCGCACATACCTTGCATAGGAGCATCAAAGCCAACTGTATCTCCAAAAGGAGCCTTTGCCTTCAAAGCGTCGAGGGTCGCCACATAAGCTGACACAAGTTCATAAACAAGTTTATCATCCATATCTTTATGGACAACATTACCACCGATAGTTGCAAATGCTCTGAAAGTTCCATCTTCAGACAAGAAACTCCAGTCATCCCCCATAATCTTATTTAATTTTGCTAATTCAATCGTAAAAGGTGCACTGCCAGGAGATTGCATATAATTTTGCATTGCCTCACCCTCATACACCGTCTTTGGCATTGACCAGCCAGTCATTTTCCCGGCAGCTGTACTAGATGTTAAATTTGCACCTGGGAATAGCTCTGGCAAAACCATAGCATCAGGCTCACCACTTGTTACAAGGGTTATTTGCTGCCCCCAATTGACTTGCAACCCTTCATAATCATCACCATCTTTGAGGCCTGTAATAATTTGTATCATACTACGGGCGTTTGTGAGTGCACCACCACGTGGGGGGCCATTGTATATTTTACGACCTTTAAGGTCATCCCACCCACCTATATTCTTGGCGTCATATGCATATAGAAAAAATATACCCAATGTGAAAGGGTTAATAGTTCTAAGATTCCCTGCTAGCTCAGCTCCTTTCTCTTTTCCTAAAGAACCATAAGGACCAACGCCTCTACTCATCAGAAATGGAAGTATATATGGAGTTCCAGCAATATCGGTTTTGCCTTCAGCAACATTCTGGATTGAGTTGGTTAATGTTTGACCATCAGCTAACTGAATATTGGCAATACCATTGGTGCCAGCAATTTCTGTCATATGAGCAGGTGAGAGATGTGTTGCTCCGCCG
>JBJLFF010000010.1:0-54881 GCA_045565515.1 Puniceispirillales bacterium (SeqCode) | reverse complement strand
TATTACATTGATAAACGTCAATGACAGAAAGAAGTAATTTAGATGGGATTAATAAAAGAAGAAAATTGGACTGGTAACGCTGAATCACTTGCAAAGTTGGTACAATTTTGGCTACGAAAAAAAAATATCGGTGATATGAGTTTTGAGCCAAATGAAAGATTGGTTAGAGACTATGTTACAAGAAATATTCTAAATAGGCCTGAAAGATCTGGAAAAGAAGCAATTTATGGTTTTAAGCAACTTGTTCAGTTTATTGCTTGTAGAGCAATGATTGAAGATGGATGGCCTCTTTCAAAAATATCTGAAGATTTTCAAATTTCTTCAATAAATGAGATAATTAATTTAATTCCAGGTGAAAATATAGAAAATGATTCATTGTCACTGATTTCTGAATTTAAATCAGAGAGTAGAAGATCTAGGCTGGATAGAGATTTGTATGAAAAACCTAGTTTAAATATGGAGTCATCTTCACCTAGGTCTGAAAAGCCTTATAATACGCCTTTCATGAAAAGAAATAGAGAAAACTATGAAACAAAAACTGATATTGGAGAGATTTTAAAAAGACTTGGTAGTGATTTTGGAAATGTAATTAAAGAAGATTTTACAGCCTACCAACTAGCAAGTTGGTTAATCCTTTTGATGGATAAAGATAAAGCAAAAGGCATAACAAGAAGTCAGGCCGAAGACATTGGTCGAGGAATAACAGCTGCCTTATTAAATCAGAATAGCTTAACTAAAAATGATAGAGAGCAATACACTCAACAAATAAGAGAATTATCTTCTCTAGAAGATGAGGTGCGTCAAATAAACTTTGAAAAGGAACAATTTAAAGAAAAAAAAATAAAATTAGTTTCAGAATTAAATCAAACTAAAAAAAGATATTCAAAACAATTAGAGGAGTTAAAGAATGAAGTAAAATCAATGCAAGACATTAAAGATAAGATGAAACGAGATTTAGAAAAAAAATAAAATTATTCTTTTTTAGGAATTAATTTTTACAAATACCAAAATATTTAAAATATCTGCAGTACTAATTTACTGCCCAGGATACCTATAACTTTAGAGAGGAAAAAAATATGTTAAATTTAAAAATTACAGCAAATAAAAACGCACTATTGAAAGGATTTGATAATGAAATATATGCTTTACTTCAATTAAAAGATAATAGCCCTCAAACAAAACAAAACAAACAAAAGTCTTTGAATGTTTCAATAGTCATTGATAGATCAGGTTCAATGTCGGGACAACCATTGGATGAAGCAAAAAAGTCAGCGATTATGATGGTCCAAAATATGACCAGTGAAGATAGAATTTCTATAATTTCATATGATGATGAAGCTAATTTAATTGTGCCTTCAACACTATGTTCTAACAAAGAACTTATCATTCAATGTATAAATGGAATTAACTGCGGAGGAATGACAAATTTACATACAGGTTGGTTATTAGGCGCAGAAGAAGTAGCAAAATATAAAAATAAGAAAAGTATAAACAGAGTTTTACTATTATCTGATGGTAATGCAAATAGGGGTTTAACTGATATTAACGAAATAAATGAACAGTGTTCTGGATTAGCAGATACAGGAGTAACAACCTCAACTTATGGGTTAGGAATTCATTTTAATGAACTGTTAATGATTGAAATGGCAAAAAATGGATTAGGGCAAAGTTATTATGGAGAGACTGCACAAGATTTATTAGACCCATTTAAAGAAGAATTTGAACTTCTTCAAAATATAATTGCCACAGATATTAAATTAAAATTTACTTCGCCTAAATTCATCAAAACGAAATTAATGAATAATTTTAGAAGAGATGAAGGTAAATCCTGCTGGTTTATGCCTGATATAGCTAAAGATGGAGAAGGCTGGGCATTATTTAGATTAAACCTTGGTGAAAATTATATAAAGTCAAAAGCCATAGAAGTTATAATGTGTGAAGTATCATATAAAGATGCAGATGGTAAAGATATTATTGCTGATACAGTTAAGCTTGTACTGGAACCATTATCACCAAACTCTTTTGAAACTATTGCTGAGAACGAAAAAGTAAAATCACGAATAACAGAAATGAAAGTAGCAAATATACAATTGAAAGCTATGCAAGCAGCAAGACGTGAGGACTGGTATCATGTTGATAATTTGATTAATCAAGCAAAAGAAATTTCTAAGAATAATGAGTGGTTATCTAATTCTATTAGAGCCTTAGAAAAATATTCCAAATCTAGAAGAATGGAACATTTTAGTAAAGAGGCTATGTATAGCTCAGAAAAGATAGATAAGCGGTTGGTTGCAAATAATGAAGAAAGATGGAGTCTTGATGAGGAGGCCCACAAAGCAGCATATTTAAGAAGAAAAATAGAGAGAGGAAAACGTATCTAGTTAATTATATTAAATATTAAGCATTTTCTTTAGAAAAGATAAATTATCTGTTTATAATGAAGGGGAGTTAAAGCTATCATTTAGTTTTTTTATTTATTAGATTTGAATAGTTTATAAAGGTTTTCTCTTTCATTATCCAAAATTGTTTCTTAATTGTTATTCTTTAATAAAACTTTAAGAATAAAGTTATGTGGAAATCAGTAATAAGTTCATCATCAATTATGTCTTTCGCATTATTTGGCGATTCATTAATTTACGCCATTTTGCCAGTTTATGCAGAAAATTTTGGTTTAACACTAACCATGGTGGGCATTTTGCTATCGGTCAATAGATTTGTAAGGGTATTCACATATGGAATAATCAATAACTTTATTGATAAATTTGGCAAACGAAATATGTGTATATTTGCAGCTGTTTTGGCAACTTTAAGTACAGTTACTTATGGTTTATCTTTAGGTTTTATAACTTTATTTATTGCTAGAGTAATTTGGGGTATTTCCTATTCTATTCTTGTTTTATCCACATTATATTATGCAGTAGAATATAAGAAAAGAGCTGGTTCCAGAGTAGGAATAAGTCAAAGCATACAAAGGCTTGGTTCTATTATCTCTCTACTAATTGGTTCGTGGTATGTAAGTTATGTAGGGCCAGAAATGATTTTTATTATCATGGCAATACCAACTTCCATAGGAATATTTATAGCATTTAGTCTGCCAAAAGATGATTTAAAAAATACAGTTGGATATAAGCAAGGATTTAAATTAACTAAACCTAATACATTTGAATGTTTGTATTTTCTTCAAGGTTATGGGGTTGACGGACTTTTTGCTATTACTGTCACACTAATGTTGGCAGAGCATACTCAACTGAGTTTAGCTATTTTAGGTGGTGGAGCATTGTTAGCTTTTCGTCATTTTGGTGAAGCAATATCATCTCCTGTATTTGGCTCAATGGCAGATTACTTTGGAGCAAAAATAATTTTTATAATAGCTTGCATCGCAGTTATTCTAGGATTTTTATTAATATCTATAAATAATATTATTATAGGAGCTATTATCCTTTTAATTTTTCGTGGAGCAATGGCTTCATTAGGACCAACTTTAATTTCACAAAATATAAATAATAACAATAAAGTTATGGAAAATTTAACTAAAATGCAGACTTATAGAGATTTTGGAGCAGCACTTGGTCCAATTATAACTGGAGCTTCAATTTCATTTATCACACCAGAATTACAACATTTCGTTGTAGGTTCATTATTTGCTTTTATATTCTTATTTTTTTTGAAATCCAAAACGTTTACATATCAACAAGTTCGTCTAAATGATGATGGATAATTGGCGCGCCCGAGAAGATTCGAACTCCTGACCCCTAGATTCGTAGTCTAGTGCTCTATCCAGCTGAGCTACGGGCGCTATTTAAATAATTTACATTTATATGATTAATTTATAAAGATTAAATATTTCATTTTAATTATATTTTTTTCTTCACAAGTAATTTATGTTTATGTATTCCATCAATTAATAATTTTGGAGATATTATATGAGCGGTTATGAAAAAAACTTTCCTGTTACTTGGGAAGAATTACATAGGAATGCAAAAGCATTAGCATGGAGGCTTAATTCTTTAGGCGTTTTTAAAGGAATAATTGCTGTTACAAGAGGAGGGCTAGTTCCTGCAGCAGTTGTTGCAAGAGAACTTGAAATTCGAATGATTGATACAATTTGTATCTCTTCCTATGAAGGTGACAAACAGGAAGATCTTAATGTCATCAAAGATGTAAAGCTTGATAATGATGGTGAAGGGTGGCTTATAATTGATGATTTAGTTGATACAGGTGACACTGCTCGAGCAGTTAGAAAAATGCTTTCTAAAGCCCATTTTGCAACTGTATATGCTAAGCCTGCAGGTAGACCATTAGTAGATACTTATATTACGGAAGTAAGCCAAGACACTTGGATTTTTTTCCCATGGGATATGGAGCCACAACCAGTAAAACCTATTGCGGTGGACTAATATAATAATTATATATTTTTTTAAAAAATATAGGGCTTAAACTTATTACTGATAAAATAAGAATAGGCAGAAAATATTTACTGCTAGCCAGACTAAAATCAGACATTTCTGAAATCACCAATAATTCCCCAAAAGTTATTCCTGTCCAAACATAAATAGAAGTACCAGGTAAAATTCCTATTAACGTTGCAAAAGCATATGGAATAGTCCTCATATTCATGATTCCAGCTAGAATATTTATCACAAAAAATGGAGCAAATGGAACAAGTCTCAGAAAAAGAATATAAAAAAAATTATTTTTTCTAAATCCAATTTTAAGATTTTCAAAGTTACCTTTAATTTTTTTTGAAAAGTAGTTAGCTAAAATACCCCTGGAAAGTAAGAAAATGACAATTGCTCCAAAAGTGGCAGATAATACTACAAATGGTAATGCTATCCAATTAAAAATTGCTCCTCCAATTAAAGTTAAATAACTAGCTACTGGAACTGAAAGAGATACACAAACAAAATAGACAATTGAATAAATTATAATTGCAGAAGTAAAATTTTCTTGAGTGGTCTCAACAAGTAATTCATAAATTTGTGAGACAATATTATCTTCATTTATCTTAAGTTGAACTAGAATAATCCATAAAAGTAAAATCAATAAGAAAATTATAGGAATAAAATCTTTTATTTTAAGTTGCATATAAAAATTTAAAATTTTGACTTTATAAGAGTTGATTGCTTGACTTATAGGCTTCTTAAGAGTATCAAACAATCCAAAATAATATTAATTATTTACTTTATAATATTTAATAAAGAAAGTTTAGATAAAATGAAACGTACATTCCAGCCAAGTAATCTTGTAAGAAAGCGCAGACATGGCTTTAGGTCACGTATGGCAACTGTTGGTGGTAGAAATGTTATTGCTTCCAGAAGATCAAAAGGTCGTAAAAAACTTTCTGCTTAACCATTGATTATTTGTTCTTGTAAATGAACATTTGATATGATCAATAAAATCAAATCACGTAAAGACTTTATTAGAATACAAAGAAACGGTAAAAAAGTAGTTTCTTCATGTTTAATTATTCAGCATCTTAAAAGTATTGATGATGAAAATGCTACACGTTTTGGCTTTACCGCAAGCAAAAAAGTTGGTGGTGCAGTTTTAAGAAATAAAGCAAAAAGACGGATGAGATCTTTGGTAAATGAATTAAAGAATATCTTCAAACCACATGGGCATGATTATGTTCTAATTGCAAGAAAGCAAGTTCTTAATCAGGACTATAATAAAATTAAAGATGAATTAATAAATTCTATAAGAACTTTGTCTAATTAAATTGTTATTTCATAAATATTTAAAAAATAAAACTCCAGTAGCAATTGCCCATAGAGGCGGCTCGAACTCAGGTATAGAAAATACAATGGAAGCCTTTGAGAATGCAATTAATAAGGGCTTCAAAATTATAGAAACTGATATTCAGATTACAAAAGACAAAAAATTAGTAGTATTCCATGACCTCACTCTTGATAGATTAACAAATACTAAAGGGCTGGTTAAAGATAAGACTTGGAATGAACTTAAAAAAATAAAAATTTTAGGAAAGTATAGTATTCCACTGCTTTCAGATATTTTTGATAAATGGCCAAAAATAAAAATAAATATTGATCCCAAAAATGATGAATGCATAGATTATCTTATAAGTTTTTTAAGAGAATATAATTGTTTCGAAAAAATTTGCATAGGCTCATTTTCAGGGAAAAGGTTACAAAGACTTAGAAAAGAATTTGGCCCAAAATTATGTACATCAGCAGGACCGCTTGAGGTTTTAAAACTAAAGTTATTTAGTTTAATTAATTTATCAATTTCAATAGACGCAAATTGCGTTCAAGTCCCCTTGAAATATTACGGAATTAATATTATTGATAAAAACTTCATAAAATTTTGTCAAAGTCAAAACTTAATGGTCCATGTTTGGACAATCAATGATATTTTAGAAATAGAAAGATTATTAGACCTTGGAGTTAACGGAATAATATCAGATAATATTGAAGGTCTTAAAAAAATTTTTAAGAAAAAGAATTACTGGTAATTTAAGATTAAACTGTAAGAATAAAACCATGTTATGTTAAAAAAAAATGTTTTTCACCTTTTTATGTTTGCATATATCGATCTTTTTGGTTACGAAACTTTTGAATTATAAACGATTTCACTAAATTATTAGTTGATTGGGAGCTTCTTTGAATGAACCAAGATAATAGAAACCTTGTATTAGCAATTGTATGTTCTGCATTGTTAGTTATAGGGTACCAGATTTTTTTTGAGTTACCCAAACAACAAGCACTTGAAGAACAAGCGTTACAGGATCAAAAAGATTTAATTTTAACTGCTCCTGAAAACAATACACAATCTCAAAAAGAGGTTGAAACATCTATAATAGAAAATGAAGTTATAAATGCACCAAGAATTTCAATCGACACTCCTTCTATAGAAGGTTCCATATCTTTAGCTGGAGCTCGAATTGATGATATTGTTTTAAAAAACTATACACAAACCCTTGACCCACAATCATCAAAAATCAGACTATTCCAAAAGCTAGGGGAGCAGAAACCATATTTTGCTGAATTTGGTTGGATAGGTTCTGATATGGAGGATCTTCCAAATTCATCAAGTATTTGGTCTTCCAACAATTCTATTTTAGAACCTGGTAAACCTATTTCAATGTCATATATCTCAGACAGTGACTTAGAATTTAAGCGAATATTTGCAATTGATGAAAATTATTTAATAACTATAACTGACAGAGTTATCAATAAAAGTTCTGATGAAGTTACACTATACCCTTATGGCTTAGTTCGAAGAACAGGGCTTCCAAAAGTTGATGGACTTTTCATTCTTCATGAAGGACCTATTGCAGTTATTGATGAGCAACTAAGAGAAGTCGACTATGATGATTTAGAAGATGATGGAGATGAGATTATTTCTTCTGAAATGCAAGGCGGTTGGATAGGTATTACTGATAAATATTGGTTAGCTGCCCTAATTCCTGATCAAAAAGACAAGTCTGAATTTGCATTTAGATACTCTAAGAAATCGTCTGGTCAATGGCAAGGTGACTGGAGAGGCTCTTCAAAAGTTATAAGTCCAGGATCAGAAATAGAGACTACTTCTTATTTATACGCGGGAGCTAAAACACTAGCTCTCTTAGATGATGTTGAAGAAAGTATTGGCGCATATAGGTTTGATTTAGCCATAGACTTTGGTTGGTTTTATTTTTTAACAAAGCCATTTTTCTACACACTTAATTGGTTAAGTAAATATCTTGGTAATTTTGGATTAGCTATTATCGGTTTAACTATAATCATAAAATTGTTATTCTTTCCTTTAGCGAACGGTTCATATAGGTCAATGGCTAAGATGAGAGCTCTTCAGCCTAAATTGACTGAATTGAGAGAAAGATATAAAGGTGATCAACAAGCTTTAAATAAAGCTATGATGGAAATGTACAAAACTGAAAAAGTAAACCCAGCTGCTGGTTGCTTACCAATTTTCATTCAAATCCCAGTTTTTTTTGCACTTTATAAGGTTCTTTACGTTACTATTGAAATGAGACATGCTCCATTCTATGGATGGATCAATGATTTATCTGCAAAAGATCCAACTTCAATTCTAAACTTATTTGGAATTTTACCATATTCAGTCCAAAATTGGCCTATTCCAGATTTTTTTCAGTTAGGTATTTGGCCTATTGTTATGGGTATTACAATGTTTCTTCAATTTAGGCTAAACCCTACACCACCAGATCCTGTTCAAGCTAGAATATTTGCTTGGATGCCAGTTATATTTACTTTTTTGTTAGCAACCTTTCCTGCAGGCCTAGTAATATACTGGACAATAAATAATTTGCTGAGCATAGGTCAACAATGGTTCATAATGAAACAGACAAACAAGTCAAAATAATAGAAGAAAATTACTTTAATAATATAGATTTTGATTTTGGGGACGAGGTTATTGAAAAGGGAAGAAAACTTTTTTCAAAGCCAGTAAAATTTATTGCAGCGTCCAATAGTATGAACTCTCTTCCTCAAGAAAGTATACCTGAAATAGCTTTTTCAGGTAGGTCTAATGTAGGAAAATCATCATTGATAAATACTATTACAGGAACAAAGTTCACAGCTAGGACTTCTCAAAGTCCTGGGAGAACACAACAATTAAACTTCTTTGAGGTTGGAGAAAATGAAATCAGATTGGTTGACTTTCCTGGTTTTGGTTATGCAAAAGCTTCTAAGTCATCCATTCAAAGCTGGAATAGATTAATAAAGTCTTACATTAAGTATAGATCTTCATTAATAAGAGTTTTTCTTTTAATTGATGGAAGGAGAGGGATAACTCCTTCAGATAAAGAAACCATGCAAATGTTTGACAAATTAGCGATCTCTTATCAATTAGTTTTAACTAAAACTGATAAACTAAGTTCAAAGGAACTTAATTCAGTTTTCAAAACAGTAAAAGAAAAATGTATTAAAAATCCGGCTGCTCACCCGTTCATACATTTAACTTCATCAGTCAAGGGAATTGGTATAAAGTTTCTAAGAGCAGACATAGCAAGACTGATTTAAATTTATATTATGGAATTTAATATTTAATAGAGATATATATGGCACCTAAAAAAGAAAATAATCAGTGGTTGAGTAAAGTTGAGTTTTTGTCAGAAGTTCTGCCTTACATGCACCAGTACAATGGATCCTCTTTAGTTATTAAATACGGGGGCCATGCTATGATAGATAAAGAAATGCAGACTTCTTTTGCAAATGATATTGCCCTTCTTCAGCAGGTTGGTACAAAGCCAGTTGTTGTTCATGGTGGCGGACCTCAAATAGAAAACATGCTTAATAAACTTAATATCAAAACTAATTTTATAGATGGATTAAGGGTAACAGACAAAGATACAGTGAATGTTGTTGAAATGGTTTTATCAGGTGCAATAAATAAATCAATTGTTGCAGCAATTATGTCCGCAGGAGCAAAAGCTGTAGGTATTTCTGGAAAAGATGGTGGTTTAATCAAAGCTGAAAAAATTACCTCAAGAAGAGATCCAAATTCTGCAATTGAGAAAGTTGTTGATTTAGGTTTTGTTGGTAGACCAACAAAAATAGACAGTAAAGTTTTAGATGCTCTTATGCATGGAGGATTAATACCTGTTGTGGCGCCTTTGGGATTAGGTGATGATAGACAGACTTACAATATTAATGCTGATACCGTTGCAGGAGCAATTTCAAGCTCTTTAGAAGCAAAAAGAATGCTTATGCTTACAGATGTTCCAGGTGTTTTGGATAAAGATGGGAATCTTATTGAAGAATTAACTTCTAACGAAGCAAAAGGCCTTATTCAAAAAGGAATTATTAATTCTGGGATGATACCAAAGGTTGAGACTTGTATAGAAGCAGTTGAAAATGGAACGGATGCTGCGGTTATTTTAGATGGTAGAGCTCCTCATGCAACATTAATGGAATTATTTACAGAGCATGGTGGAGGTACATTAATTAGAAAATAGTCTTACAGTTTTTTTATGAAAAATAGTTTTAAACAAGATAACTACTCTTATTGGATTTTTGATTTAGATAATACTCTTTATCCTGAGGATGATAATATATTTTCACAGGTAAAAATGAAAATTATTAAATTTATTTCTTTAGAATTAAGATTAGATTTGAAAAACGCAGATTTAGAAAGACAAAGATTATATAATCTATATGGGACCTCTTTAAGAGGTTTAATGACTGAATATAAAATAATACCAAATAAATTTCTTGATTATGTACACGATATTGATCTTTCAGCTATAATTAAAAACCTAGATTTAAATGTCGCTCTCCAAAAATTAAAGGGTGAAAAATATATTTTCACTAATGGATCGTTTAAACATGCTGAAAATGTTTTAAATCAGTTAGGCATTAAAGATAATTTCAAAAGTATTCACAGCATAGAAACATGTAATTATATTCCTAAGCCATCACAAGAGGCCTACGATATGGTAATTAAAACAGAGCAAATTTCAATTGATAAATCTATAATGTTTGAAGACACTTTATGGAACTTAAAAACTGCAAAAAAATTAGGAATGGCAACTGTTTTGATTAGTTCAAAAAATGATCTTTTAGAAAATAATAAAAATGACTATATTGATTATCATATTACAGATTTAGTAGAGTTTCTTAATCAATCTTAATTTATCTTAATAAACTTACAATTGGAGAAAAAAAATGGATGTATCAAACCTTGAAAACATAATTAATGATGCATGGGATAACAGAGACAAAATAGATACTAATACTACAGGTGAAGTGAGAGAAGCGGTTGAGAATGCTTTGAACAGTTTAGATAATGGTTCATTGAGAGTTGCTGAACCTATTGGAAACCACGAATGGAAAGTCAATCAATGGTTAAAGAAATCTGTACTTTTATCCTTTAGATTAAATGATATGGGGCTTATTTCTGGAGCACCAGAAACACCAGGACTAGGAAAGTCTAGCTGGTGGGATAAAATACCCTCTAAATTTGCAGGTTATACTGAAAAGAATTATAGGGATGCAGGTTTTAGATCTGTCCCTGGGTGTGTAGTTAGACATTCAGCTTATATTGCAAAAGGTGTAGTATTAATGCCATGTTTTGTTAACATTGGAGCAAATGTCGGTGCTTCTACAATGGTAGATACTTGGGCAACTGTTGGATCTTGTGCTCAAATTGGAGCTAATGTTCATTTATCTGGTGGGGTAGGCATAGGGGGTGTTTTAGAGCCGTTACAAGCTGGTCCAGTGATAATAGAGGATGATTGTTTTGTAGGTGCAAGATCAGAAGTTGTTGAAGGTGTTGTCATTGAAAAAGGTGCTGTACTTTCAATGGGTGTTTTTATTGGAGCTTCTACAAAAATTGTCGATAGGAGTACTGGTGAAATTCATATTGGAAGAGTTCCGGCATATTCTGTTGTAGTTCCGGGAAGTCTACCTGGAAAAAATTTACCAGATGGAACACCTGGACCCAACCTTTATTGCGCAGTAATAGTAAAAAAGGTTGATGCACAAACTAGAGAAAAAACATCCATTAATGATCTTTTGAGAGATTAATAATTGAACCCTGATCCTAAAGATTTATTGGTAAAACTTATTAAGTGCAAATCGGTTACTCCTAATGATAACGGAGCTTTATCAGTAATTGAAGATGTATTAAATGCAAATAATTTTGAATGTGAAAGACTCCCTTTTGGTTCTGGAGCTGAAAAAGTTCTAAATTTATTTGCAAGATTAGGTGATAAAAGTCCACATATTTGTTTTGCAGGACACTCAGATGTTGTACCGGAAGGTGATTCAAAACTTTGGGAATTTTCTCCATTTGATGGGAAAATTAGTAATGGAAAAATTTTTGGAAGAGGTGCTGTCGATATGAAAGGTTCAATAGCATCATATTTATCAGCTACAATTGATTGGATTGAAAAAAATAAATCCTTTGAAGGAAGTATAAGTTTTTTAATCACTGGAGATGAAGAGGGACCTGCAATCAATGGGACAAGAAAAGTCTTGGATTGGATGGAAGCTAGTGGGCAAATTCCTGATATGTGTATTGTTGGCGAACCAACAAATGCCACTAAGGTTGGTGATACAATTAAAATTGGAAGGAGGGGCAGCCTGAATGGAAGTCTTACTGTTTATGGTGAGCAAGGTCATGTTGCATATCCACATCTTGCACTAAACCCATTCCCAATTTTAATGAAAATGTTAGAGCCTTTGTTAGGTGGTAAATTAGATGATGGAACTGAAAACTTTCCTCCAACAAATGCTTCAGTTACAAGTATTGATACAGGAAACAATGCTGTAAATGTTATACCTTCATCAGTTAAGGCTAAATTCAATATAAGATTTAATGATAGTCAGGATAAGGAAAAACTTGAATCTTTTTTAAAGTCTCATTTTGATAAGGTTTACAAAAATTATGAAACAGAATTTAGCTGTAACGCTGAACCGTTTATAACACAGCCAGGAAAACTTATAGATGTAATTAAATCTGCTATTATTAAAAAAACTAATATATCAGCTGACTTATCTACTACTGGAGGAACATCTGATGCTAGATTTATATCGCAATATTGTCCTGTTGTTGAATTTGGTTTGGTTGGTAAAACAATGCATCAAATAAATGAAAATGTCTTGATAGATGATTTAAATTTATTATCTGAGATTTATTACGAATTTTTAAATGAAATTTTTTTGGCAAATTAAATGATACCATCTATTAATCAACTTATGTCTGGATTAAGCTTTGCTTTTTCTTTATTAAGAGGTCGCCCTTTTGATTTAGTTAAATCACAAGTCAATGTAGGACCATTGGGTTTATGGCATGTTTTATTTATTACAACTATAATTTCTATTCTTGCTAAATTAGCAATTTATAATATAGCTATGCCTCATGAACTACCAACAAGAATGATTTTAGCAACTATTCCTCTTATGGTAATAGAGCTGAGTTTGTTTGTGTTTTTTGTTTTCTACTTATTAAATATCCTAAAAAGAAGTAATTACTTTTATAATTTTATAATTTCATTTTTTTGGCTAGTAACTCTTCAATCATCATTAGTTTTAATAATTACTATTTTACTATGGATGGTTCCAGATATAGCCTTACTGATCGCAATAATTGGAGCTGTAATTAGTATCCAAATCTTAATTGTACAATTTAAAATCGCAAAACAACTATTAGATTTAACAACTTTGTCTGCTATTGGGATTGTTTTTGGGAATATTATCATTGGCCTTATTGTTGGATATTTAGACCAAATATTTTACGGATTTTTTGTTGCATAAATCATAAAAAGATATTTTTTGGAAATTCAATTTTTAATAATGTAAGTCCAAACGCTGGTGCTGTCGGCCCTGCCGCTCTTCGGTCTTTTTTTTCTAAAGCAGTTAAAACATCTTCAGAATCCCATTTTTCTGACCCAACTAGTTTTAACGTTCCAACTATATTTCTAACTTGATGGTGTAAAAATGATTTTGCTTTTGCTTTAATAAAAATTTTTTCATCTTTGATAAGTATATTAAGTTTATCTAAAGTTTTAATTGGGCTTTTACTTTGACATTGAGAAGCCCTAAAGGATGTAAAGTCGTGAGTTCCCTCCAAAATTTTTGCAGCTTCTTCCATTTTTTTTATATTTAATAATTTTCTTTGGTGCCATACTTTGCCTTCATCAATTGCAGGAGGTGCAGAACGATTAAGAATAATATATTCATACTCTCTATTAAGAGCAGAAAATCTTGCGTGAGCATCTGGTAATGTTTTTTTGACATCAACAATCTTAATTTTATAACCTTTTAAATATGAATTGATGGCTTCCATTAATCTTGAGGGTTCAAAATCTTTTTTTATATCAACATGAGCAACTTGTCCTAATGCATGTACACCAGCATCAGTCCTTCCTGATCCATAAATAGAAATGTTTTCTTGCATAATTTTATATATACACCCTTCAATAGTTTCTTGAATTGAAGGACCAGAATTTTGTTTCTGCCAACCAACAAAATTTGTACCATCATACTCTATAGTAAGAAAAAATCTCATATTCACTGGAAACTATTTTTTTCAAAAATCTCACCAATTTCTAGTTTATAGCCTCTTAAAAAGTCATTAGCATCCATTTTACTTTTGCCTTCTCTTTGTAGCTCTAGAACTTCTAAAAAAGAACCTTCACCACATAATATAATTGGATATCCTAAAGGTGAAAAACCAATAATTTGTCCAGGTGTTTTTTCTTTTAAATTACTATCATAATGAAGTACATTGGCGTTGTGTATTCTAATTCTATTATCTTTATGGTATGTCCAGCATCCTGGCCATTTTGATAGTGCTTGAAGTTTTCTTTTTAGTTGAATGCTTGGCTTTGTCCAATCAATAATTGTTTCTGACGATGAAATTTTTTTTGCGTACGTTACTCCATCTTTATTCTGTTTGATTGGATTGTGTTGATTACTTATGATCAAATTAATTGCATTTAAAAGAACATTTGGCATTTCTTCTGACATTTTATCATGAAGACTATTTGAGGTTTCGTTTACTTGTAAATGAATGATCTTTTTACTTACTACTGGTCCTGTATCAAGAGTTTGTTCCATAATCATTGCACTAGCAGCTGTTGTTTTATCTCCTGCTTCTATGGCTCTTTGAATTGGAGCAGCGCCTCTCCACCTTGGAAGATCAGAAGCGTGACCATTTAAACATAAATATTTTGGACAATTTAGAACTGACAATGGTAAAATTATACCATAAGCTACAACTACTATAAAATCAGGTTTCTGTTTCAGAATTTCATTTACAGTTTCTGAATCAGAAAAATTAATAGGTGTTTTTACTATTAAATTATTCTTTTCTGAAAATATTTGAATAGGACTTATTCTTTTTTTAAGACCTCGCCCAGAATTTTTAGGTGGTTGTGTATAGACACTAACAACTTCAAAGTTATCATACATCCTTTTTAAGCTTGGAACTGAAAAATCAGGTGTTCCCATAAAAATAATACGAATCTTACTTTTCATTTTCACGGAGTTGTTTTTTTACTTTTCTTAAAATCATATCCCTTTTTAATCTAGAGATATGGTCAACAAATAAGATACCATTTAAGTGATCTATTTCATGTTGGACACAAGCAGCTAATAAACCCTCAGCATCAAGTGTTTGTTCAATGCCATCTATATTTAAGTATTTAACTTTAACCTTTGCAGGTCTTTTAACAATAGATTTATGATCAGGAATAGATAAGCACCCTTCTTCAAGTTCTTCTTTTTCATCAGATGAATTAATAATTTCAGGATTTATCATTTTGATAAGGTTGGGATCCTCCTCATCAGTTGAACAATCCATAACAACCAACCGCATCAATATTCCAACTTGATTCCCAGCCAGACCTATTCCTGGAGCATCATACATGGTTTCTGCCATGTCATTTAGTATCGTTTTAACTTCTTCTGAAACTTTCTCCAAAGGGCTCGCTTTTTTCCTAAGTATTGGATCTGGTAATAATTTAATCTCTAAAACAGGCATATAATACTTTATCATTATTTAATAATTTATTAATCAAATATTTGAGCCTTTGAATTTCGTCAAGATAAAGTGTTATAACTATTAGTAATATAAATAATTTAATTATAGATAGGTAATTAGGCCCTTTGATGGAAACTATATGGATAATATTATTAATACTTAGTCTTGTAGCTATTATACTTTTTATTGCCTACTTTTTAGTGAAAACTAAACAAAATTCTAATTTTCTCGAGTTAAATGAAATAAAAGCACAACTCAATATAATAGCTTCTACAGGTAGTCAAAGTCAGCAAGCAGTATCTGATGCTTTATCAAAACAACAAGAAACGCTCAATAAAGGTTTAGAAAGCTCCTTAGCTAACTTGTCAGACAGACTAAATTTGAGGCTTACTGATCAGACAGCTAGAACAACTAAGGAATTGTCTGAAATGCAAAAAAGACTTGCAGTAATTGACTCAGCACAAAAAAATATTCTTGAGCTTACTCAACAAGTTTCAGGTCTACAAAATATTTTATCTAACAAACAAGCACGAGGAAGTTTTGGTGAAGTTCAATTAGAAAATATAATTAAAGATATTCTTTCAGATACCTCATATTCATTTCAACATACGTTGAGTAATGGCAAAAGAGTAGACTGTTTAGTGAGAATGCCTGGACCACCTGGTAATATCTGTATTGATAGTAAATTTCCATTAGAAGCTTGGAGATCTTTTACAGATGGTAAAAATGAAAACGACAGGACTATTTCTTTAAGGAAACTAAAACAGGATACAGAAAAACATATAAAAGATATTTCTGAGAAGTATATTATTCCTGGTGAAACTGCTGAAACAGCTGTAATGTTTTTACCTTCAGAATCAATATATGCGGGTATAAATGTACACCTTTCTGAAAGTATAATTTTTGGAAGACAAAAAAGAGTTTTTATGGCAGGCCCTGATAATTTAATGCTATTACTTCACACCGTAAGAGCTGTTTTGAGAGATGCCAGTATGAGTGAAATGGCTGGAGCAGTTCAGTCTGAAGTCGCTAAAATGATGGAAGATGTAAATAGGTTAGATGATAGAGTAAGTAAGCTAATAAATCATTTTACACAGGCTCAAAGTGATTTAAATGCAATTCAAATCTCAACAAGAAAAGTAACTAGTCGTGGCCAGAAAATTGAAGAAATAGAAGTTGACCACACACCATCAATTGAAAAGTTAAAATAAATTAGGTTTTCTTTCTAAAAAACAATGTGACAGTTGCTATATTAAATCCAAATTTACTTATAGAAGCTTTATTAATAATAGTCTCTTTGTCAATTCTATACATCCAGTCATTAAAACCAACTCTTAGAACAGAAAACCCTAAGTCTAAGTCCATTTTATATTTCATATTGAAGGCATTGCCTTTCTCTTTAGCAATGGCTTCTCCTATGATATCATTTGCCAAGCCTTTATAAGAGCTTTCATCTAGTTTGCTAAATTGCCATATTCTCTTATCTTTTTCGCCATCAGCATAAATAAAATCTTCTTCTAATGTTAAAACTCCATCTTTGATAGTTCCATTCATATCAACTTTAAATTGTCTTTTTAAATTTCCGAATCTATCTTCCACAATTCCCCATGCTTCAACATTTCCCTCAAAGAATTGCATTAAATTAAATTCAGGTTCTGTATTCGCAAAATCATCAATTTTCATAGTTGAGCATCCTAAAAGTGTTAGAAATATTATTAAATAAGGGATTTTTTTATACCATTGCATAATAGTTTCCTAATATAATTTTAAATGTATACATTTAACTAGCATTATTAAATTACAAATCAAAAATTATTTAGATTTATAATTTACAAATTTGATGAATAAATTTATCTATAGGAACATGATTTAAAAACAGGAGACATTTTAGATGCTTAATCTACCCGAATTACCATATTCTTATGATGCACTTGCACCATATATGTCAAAAGAGACATTAGAATTTCATCATGACAAACATCACAATACTTACGTGGTTAATGCAAATAAAATTATTGATGAGAATAATATAAGCTATGACACTTTAGAATCATTAATAAAAGATTCTCATAATTCTAACCCAGGATTATTTAATAATGCAGCCCAGCACTGGAACCACATTGAATTTTGGCAATGGATGAAACCAAATGGTGGCGGTAATATTCCTGGAGAACTTGAAGCTAAGATTAATAGTGATTTTGGTTCATTCGATAAGTTTAGAGCAGATTTTATAGCTGCTGGCGCAACTCAGTTTGGTTCAGGATGGTGTTGGCTTGTCATGAATTCAAATGGAGATCTTTCTGTTACAAAGACTCCTAATGGAGAAAATCCAATTATACATGGCCAAAAAGCTTTGTTAGGATGTGATGTTTGGGAGCATTCATATTATATTGACTATAGAAATGCTCGACCTAAATATTTAGAAGCTTTTATAGATAATCTTGTAAATTGGGATAGGGTCGCTGAATTATTTGGATCTTAAATTTTAAAAGAAAATATATCTATAATAAATAGTGAAATGTAAAACTTTAATTTATTGTTAATATGGTATGGCAAGTTTTTTAAATGACTTAAGATTAACAATAAGTTTAAGTTTAATTCTATCTACTTTATTTATTTCTTTAATTATTTATTTAGGAGATTTTCAAGGAATAATTATATTTTGGATTTGGTTTTTACGACTTCTTCACGTTATTGCAGGCATTATTTGGGTAGGCTTACTATTTTATTTTAATTTTATTCAAATACCAAATATGCTTAAAATCCCTGATAATCAAAAATCAGCTATAAGTAATATCATAGCTCCATCTGCTCTTTTTTGGTTTAGATGGTCGGCTATGGCAACAATAATTTTTGGCATAATGTTAGCTTACTTTCAAGGATATATTGTAGAAGCATTTACTCTTTCAGAAACACATTGGGTTATTGGAATTGGTATGTATTTAGGTATAATTATGTTTCTAAATGTTTGGTTAATTATATGGCCAAATCAAAAAAAAGTACTTGGAATAATTAAAGTAGAAGAAAATGAAAAAAAATTATCTTCTAAGAGGGCCTTCAATTTTTCTAGGTTAAATTTAGTTCTTTCAATTCCCATGTTAATATCAATGACGGTTCACCAAAATCTATTTGCTTAAATTTATATGGAAATATTTACATTAGTTAGTCTAATAATTCCTATTGCAATTGGAGGGATTTCTTCAGGAATAATCGCTGGTTTATTTGGTGTAGGAGGAGGAATAATCTTAGTACCTTCAATTGTATTCACCCTTGAATTTCTCAATTATAATCAGAACATCACTATGCATATTGCTGTAGCAACATCTTTGGCTTTGATTATTCCAACAGCTATTTCCTCTACATGGGGTCATTACAAAAAAAATGTAGTTGACTTAAAAATAATAAATCGTTTTTTTCTTCCTGTAATTATAGGATCTGTTTTTGGGGCTTTTTTTGCTCAACAAGTTTCAGGAGATGGTTTAAGACTTTTATTTGGCGTAATAGCAATTTTTTCTTCAATAAATATGATGCAAAAAAATCAGCTTATACTTGGTCAAGCAATGCCAACAAATTTTTCATTTAACAGTCTAATAGGATTTGTTATTGGATCTTTCTCCGCAATGGTTGGTATAGGTGGGGGTGCATTATCGATACCCCTTATGAATATATTTTCAGTGATGCAACACAAAGCAACTGGTACGGCTTCAGCAATAGGCTTAATAATCGCTATTCCAAGCACTATTGTGTATCTTTTTTCTGATATGAATAAATTGAGTTTTCCTGAATGGACTATTGGTATGGTTTACCTACCAGTTTTTATAGTGTTTGTTCCCTTAACAATTATTGGTGCTCAAGTTGGCGTCGCTCTAGCACATAGGCTAGACGGTTTAATTTTAAGAAGAATTTTTTCTATTTTTTTATTAATTATGGCCGTAAGAATGATATATGTTGGTCTTCAGTAAGGAGAAGAATTTGAAAATTGCCATTATTTCAGGAAGTAATAGAAGAAATTCACAATCTATTAGAATATCAAATATATTATTTCAGAAACTTAGATTTTTAAATATTAATGTAAGTTTAGTAAATTTAGAAAAAGAAAACTTTCCTTTTTGGCAAGATGATTACGATGATCTTACCTCTCCTCACAAAAAGGCTTTTGAAAAAACCTCGCTTTTATTAAAAGATGCTGAAGGATTTATTTTTGTTGTTCCAGAGTGGGGGGGCATGGTTCCTTCTCAAGTTAAAAATATTTTTCTTCTTGCCTCAAATAATGAGCTGGCTCATAAACCAGGTCTTATCGTTGCCCTTTCAGAATCTATGGGCGGAGCTTATCCTATTGCAGAGTTACGAAGCTTTTCATATAAAAATACAAAAATTTGCTGGATACCTGAACATGTTATTATAAGAAAAGTTAAAAACTTTTTTCCAGATACAGATGACAGGTTAAATTCTAGAATAGACTATAGTTGTAAAATGCTTGTTGAGTATTCAAAAGCACTTAAACCTATAAGAAATATAGCAGATTTGAAAACATTCAAAAATGGAATGTAGATCAATTTACTTATTTAACTAACTAAAATGAAAATCTTACTATCTCTAATTGCTATTCTAGCATCAGTACTTTTTGTTCAACTGGGAAGTGGTTCATTAGGGCCACTTGATGCCTTGTCAGGAAAACAACTTAATTTTTCCTCAATAGAAATTGGTTTAATAGGTTCAGCACATTTTTTTGGATTTATGATTGGTTGTTTTCTAACTCCATTATTAATATCAAGAGTTGGACATTCTAGGACCTTTGCTTCTTTGGCATCAATAGGTGCAATCTCAGCTATTTTACATATGATACTACCTGATGCTTTATGGTGGATAGTTTTAAGAATTTTATCAGGTATTTCTGTAGCTGGAACATACACAGTAATTGAAATATGGATTCAACCAAAATTAAATAATCAAAATAGGGGTAAAATTACTGGTGTTTATAGGCTAGTTGATATTTCTGGAACTTTAATGGCTCAAGCAATGATTGCTCTTTTGGAACCTGCAACATTTATTGCTTATAACATAATTGCAGTGATGTGTTGTCTTTCGATACTGCCTTTGAGTTTAACAAAAAGTGAACCGCCAGAATTACCTCATCAAATACGTTTGAAACCTATAATGGTCTTTCAGTTTTCACCCTTAGCTGCTTATGGCGTTATTATATCAGGCTTAAGCACTTCAATTTTTAGGACCATGGGTGCTTTGTATGCTTCATATTCAGGCCTTAATATCACTCAAGTAGCATTTTTTCTTTTCTTTGGTATTTTAGGAGGAGCTTTAAGCCAGGTGCCTGCTGGTTGGTTAGCTGATAGATATGATAGAAGGTATGTCTTAATTGGCTTTAGCATTTTTGCTTTAATTTCATGTATTCTAATTACAATTATAAATACTAATTATTTAGTGTTATTTAATATTGCAATATTTTTATTTGGAGCGGCAACATTCCCCATATTTTCTTTGAGTGCTGCGCATGCAAATGACTTCTGCAATGAGAATGATATGGCAGAGTTAAATTCTTCATTAATTTTTACATATGCATTAGGAGCTATAATAAGTCCATTTTTATCTGGAAGCCTGATTACATTATTAGGACCAAGATCAATGTTTATTCTTATAGGCTTAAGTCATATGCTATTGATAATTTATGGTATTTATAGAATGGGTATAAGACCCACTCTTTCTGAAAAAACACCCTATACTTATTTACCAAGAACATCAGCTATTATCTCTTGGTTTATAAAACATGAAAACAGTGAAAAATAAGGTAAAGCTTGTTAAGCTTAGATCCAATTAAGTGTTCCAATCTTATCACAGTTATTACATCTTATTTCCCAGTTCTCAGCAGTAATACCACATGAACTACATCCCCACCTTTGACTTGGTGGTGCATTTAAAGCTTTTTCTAGTTCTTGATTAGATGTTGTTTTATCATCACTTTTATATGCTAATCTGCTTTTTAACTGATAGTAAGTAGCATTATATTCTTCACTTAAAACTTTGTTTAGTTGATCTTTTGCTTCACCAGTCAATCCAGCTGAAATAGCTTCATCAGCAATGATATATCGTGCTTGGGCTTTAGCGTTGTCATCTGTTAAGTTTATTAAATTTGCTATATTACTAGAGGACCTTTCATTTTTCCAAATTAATTTCAATGTTTTTGCAATTTCAGGGTGAGGTTGCACTTTCCAAGTTTTTGAAAGAAGCGAAAGAGCTTTTCGTTGATTTTCTTTACCAATAAAAATCTTCGATAGAGCAATAACAGCTGGAATGAAGTCTGTTTTTTCACGAAGAGCTAAAGATAAAGATTTCTCAGCTTCATTTAATTCGTTTTCTTCAAGTTTTTTTAATCCAATCTTTGTATATAGTGAGGCAGCTAGTTGTTGAGCTCTCGTTTCTTCTATAGATCCAATTCGTCTAGCTTTTTGCAATGCTTCTATTGATTTTTCATAATTTTTATGTTTCGCCTCCATCATGACAAGCATTGAGTTTAATTTTGGATTTCTTGGTTGAATATTACTAGCAATTCTTGCTCGATTTAAAGCTTCATCATGATTATTACTTTCTATAGCCAGCCTCATCAGACCAAGTTGCCCATGGAACTTAGTATTTTTTCTTTCTGATAAACTATTAAAATACTCTAAAGCAGCATTTTTATCTCCTGACAAATGTGCGGCATGTGCTGATAACATTTCTGTTAATTCTTTATTATCTAAAAGTCTTTTTGCTTGAGCAGCATATTTTTGAGCGCTCTCCACATCACCTGCTGATGAAGCAACAAGTCCATATGCTAGAGCATTATATCCGCTCTTTTGTCTATTCTCTCTAATCATTCTAAAAATTTTTGACGGAAGATTTAGAATTATTTTCCATAAATTATAGATCCACAGAATTATCAGTATTAAAATAATAAAACCACCTATAAGAATAGAAGTTGGGACTTCCATTTTCCAGCCAATCCATTCAATTTCTGAAATTCCTTCTTGATTGGATATAATTGCTACTAACAAGCAAACAGCTATTATTTTAATTGACCACCAAATTACTTTAAATATCATTTGGTATAGTCCTCATAATTTTGAAAGATTTTATCTTTAGATTTATTAATTTTAAATCTAGATTTTATGTCATTAAACCATTCTAAAGCTGGGTTCTGCATTTTTTTTGGAAGCTTTTGAAAATTTTCAACAACTCCCTCCAAATTATTTTTATTTAAATAATATTCTATATTAGACATTAATTCATATGGATTTTTGCCCTCTGTCAAATCAGTTCTTCTCAATCTAATAGATTTAACTATCCAGTTAATTTTATCATTTAAAAAACTAACCTCTTCATTGGGTAACGACTCCAATATTAAGGGTATTAACTGGTTAAAGTTACTTTTTAAGCTTTTTAGAGTTGGCGGTGGAACAATAGAGTATTGTTGAAGTATATTTAACTCAATTGAAAATCTATTTAAAAAACGCTTGTTTTCAGTGTTATAGATCTGTTTAAGTGTTTCACTCCAGTCAATATTCTCATTAAGTTCATAATTTAATTTTTCTAATAAATTTGGAAGATCTATAACATAGTTTGGAAGAGTGTTTTTAAAATTATTTTCAACCAAGGACTTATTATCGTTCTCTAGATTTTCTTTTAATTGTGTCTTTATTCCATCTAATTGTAGATTTAAATTGTTTAGATAAGTATAAATTTCATTACTGCTGTTTTCATATTCATTTATTCTTTTTTCAAAACTTAATATCTTTTTAGATAAGAAATTTAACTCTTTTGATAAATTATCATACTCACCAAATTTCGAAAAACTTTCTTTTTTGAATTTCTCATTAATAGAATTTTCGATATCATATTTAAGTTGACCAATAAGATTCCGATTTACTTCATTCTTATCTTGAAAATCGATCCAAAAATAAAATAACAAACCTATTAAAAATATGAAAAGAAATAAAGAGACTATTAATAAAATAATAAACACATTCTTTTTGGGTCTTTTATCTTCTATAAGTTTTTGGCTATTAGTTTTTTTCACAAGGACTTTTCCAATTCGTTAAAAATTTTTATTCCTTTAGAAATTACAGATGCTCGTCTTTTTCTTCTCGATAGAAAAAGATTACTCAAACGTAAGTCATTCAAATATTTTATAATTAAGTCATTGATTCCAACAAAGTATACATTCTCTAAAAACTTAAATAAATTTGATTTATTTATCAACTCAATCCACATTTCAGCACTTTTCAAAGAAAAAAATAATATAACTGAAACTTGTTTTTTTGTTATTAAAGAGTGAGAATCTTGATCAATTCTCTCTAAAGAATAATTTGAGTATATTATTTTTTTATCAATATTTATGATATCAGCTTGTATTGATTTATAAACATTATCTTTCAACTCATTATTAGATGGCCATATAATGTTAGAATTTTTAGGTAAATAATCTTTTATTTTATTTGCTAAAAACAATGCATCGCTATTACCAACTATTACATTTTTTGCTCCATAAAAACGAGATAATTTTGCTGTAGAGCTGCCAACACAAAATACGGGTATTTCTTTATTATCTAAAATTTTTATAATGTGAGCAGCATTTCTGCTTGTTAGAAAAACCCCATCATAGCGTGATTTTAAAGTTAGTTTATTTTTGATTATTCCCATAGATGGTGAAGCAATTGCATTAACCCCTTTTTTTCTAAGTATTTTGCAATCCTTAAGAGCATCATCAATAGGTCGCGTTGTTAACAAATACATTTTTTTATTCATAAAGAATTTAAATTTTTCTCAATAATTTTTTTAGCTAATGATGCCCCAATTTTATTAGCATCCTTATAAAAGCCGGAAATTTTATCCGATAAAACAGTTGACCCATCAGTATTTGCTAAAGCTCCAGATAAAAATAAAGTTTCATTCTTAATTGTTGCTGAAGCTCCTATCGGTGAGCTGCATGTTCCATTCAAATTTGCAACAAAAGATCTTTCAGCTAATGTTTCATATTCAGTTATTTCATGGTTTATTGTTTTTAGAAGATTTAATATATTTTTATCTTTGGATCTACACTGTATTCCTATAGCACCTTGTCCAGCACTTGGAAGCATAATGTCTTCAGGTAATTTTACGTATGGTACATCTATTTCTAGTCTCTGTATGCCAGCCTCAGCTAAAATTATAGCATCATAATCCCCATTTTTAAATTTTTTAATTCTTGTATTAATATTACCTCTCAATAAAACAATATTTAAATCAGGTCTTTTTGATAATATGAACGCTTTTCTTCTAACTGAAGCAGTACCTAATATTGCATTTCTAGGTAAATCATAAATAGAATTCCATTTTCCAATTAAGACATCTTTTCTTGAGGACCTTTTTAAAATAGCACCTATTTCTAGACTATTTGTTTGTTTCCATTCTAAATCTTTTAAAGAATGAACGGCAATATCAGCCTTATTATCAACCAAAGCTTTTTCTAGGTTTTTAATAAATAAGCCTTTTCCTCCAATTTCTTGGAGACTTGTATTTTGAATCTGATCCCCTTTAGATATAACTTCTAAAATCTTCGTTTTAATAGATGGAATTAAGTTAATAAAAATTTCACATTGCTTTAGTGCTAGAGGAGAAGCTCTTGTAGCAATTACAATTTCATTATTCATAAAATTTCATTTCTTAAATATATTTAATATATATTAACAAGATATATATTAAATATATTTAAGTACACTTTAACATGATAAATGGACTTAATTTATTTAATGATTATTAATAAATAATGGATGATTTTGACAAAAATAATGCTTTAACAGTTTTAGGTATTGAAACAACTTGTGATGAAACAGCTGCTTCAGTTGTTTCACTTGATAAAAATGGTATTTCAAAATTACATTCTAATATTATACATAGCCAATATGAAGAACACTCTGAATTTGGAGGGATAGTTCCAGAAGTTGCTGCCAGATCACATTTAAATAATATATCCTTTATAGTTGCAAAGGCGATAGAGAATTCGAAAAATGAAATAAATAATATTGATGCTGTTGCGGTAAGTTGTGGTCCTGGGCTTATTGGGGGTTTATTAGTTGGCTCACTATTTGGAAAGGCATATGCTCTTTCTAGAAATATTCCTTTTATTCCCATAAACCATTTAGAGGCACATGTTTTATCACCAAGGCTATTTGAAAAAATACATTTTCCGTATTTAGCGTTATTAGTTTCAGGGGGTCACACTCAATTACTATATGTTGAAAGTTTAGATAAAATTAAAAGACTAGGGACAACTTTAGATGATTCAGTTGGTGAAGCCTTTGATAAGGCTTCAATGATTTTAGATTTAGGCTGGCCTGGGGGTAAAAATATTGAAATTTCTGCAGAAAAAGGGAACCCTAATAACTTTAAATTACCAAGACCTATGCTTCATAGAAAAAATGCTGACTTCTCTCTTTCAGGATTAAAAACAGCCCTTTTTAGATTGGCTGAAAAACAAACTTTGAATAGTAAAACTAAATCAGATTTAGCTGCATCTTTTCAACTAGCAGTAGCGGATATTCTAGAGGATCGATGTAAGAATGGATTAAATATAACAAAAGACATTAATTCAGAATGTACAAATTTTATTGTAGCTGGTGGAGTGGCAGCAAATAAAGTAATTCGAAAAAGGCTTAAGGATTTGTCAGAAAGTTATGGATTTAATATATACTATCCTCCAATAGAAATCTGTACTGATAACGCTGCTATGATAGCTTGGAATGGCATTGAAAAAATCTCTCATTATGGAATTAAAAATGTTGATGATTATAATTTTGAACCTCGCACGAGGTGGCCATTAGATCCTGATGCAAAAGCTATAAGAAATGCCAAAGAGGCAAGATAGTTTTATCAATAATATAAAAAATCTAATATAACGGAAAAAGCTCATGAAATATTGGCTAATGAATTCAGAACCTAGTTCCTAGTTATGGAAGGATCAGATAAAAAGGAGATTAAGTTGAGGGTTGGGATGGTTGTAAATAGAGTATTAAAATCATTTGCCAAGCCTGTAAAACTAACAGATATAAAATCATATACTAATCTCAAGGGTATAACTCTTATAAACAACCAAGGCTTTCTGTTATGCCAATTAAAGAAAATTATTGGCAAATGATCATATATATTGATGATACTTCAATTTAGTTTTTAATATTATTTTTTTCTTTGAATATAAAATATAAATTTCTTAAATAAATAAGCAAGCCTAGTCCTTGTCCACTTATAAATACAGGATCTTCTCTCCAAATTGCATAAATTAGCATAACTGCCCCACCACCAATAGAACAATACCAAAACCCAATAGGAATTACACTTCGTCCAACACTTTCGGATGAAATCCACTGTATTATAAATCGACTTGCGAAAAGTCCTTGACCTCCAAAACCAACAATTAACATAAGTAATTCTGGGTTTTGAGAAAGGTAAGGTTCTGTAAATGGAAACAGAATAATTAAAACCCCTGCAAGTTTAATTGAACCAACACCTATTATTTCTGACAAATATGAAATCATAAAATTTTACTTTTTAAATTCCTCAAAACTAATATCTTCAGGATTTCTTTTTAATAGCCATAAAACTCCTAAAACATCTGAAATGCCAACTAAAGCTCTTCCAAAATTAGTATATTTTGATTGGCCTTGTAATCTTTCTCTATGATTAACATTCACTCCTATCACATCTGCATTATACCTTTTTGCTAGAACTGTAAAAAAACGATGCATATGGTTAAAAAATGGGATTGAAAGATACAAATCCTTATTAAAAACTCTGATTCCACATCCAGAATCCGGATGTTCATCTGAAAATAGAATCTTTCGAATTAATTTTGCAATTTTTGAGGCAAACCTTTTATTTAAGCTATCTTTTCTTTTTGATCTTATTCCGGCCACTAAAACTGATTTATTTTTATTTTTGTTATATACTTCAATCATTTTTGGAATATCTTTTGGATCATTTTGACCATCACCATCTAAAGTAGCAATGATATTATACTTAGAATTTAAAATTCCTGTCCTCATAGCAACTGATTGCCCGTAACATTTTTTGTGACTAATTAATCGAACTTGTTTTAATTCATTTAAGTTTAATATTACAACTTTAGTATTGTCGTTGCTTCCATCGTCAACAAAAATAATTTCATGTTTATAATTTTTTAATGAATGATCAATTTCGTAGGCTAATTTCTTTATATTTTCCTCTTCATTAAAAACAGGAATAACAACTGATATAACTGTTTTAAGTGAATTAGTTTTCATAAAAGAAATTATTATTTATTAATGTAATACATTTCATAAACTGCAATTTCATAAACTGCAAGGTAATGTAGCCTCAATCTTAATTTTCTCTTGACTTCATTATGTGTATTTTAATTTTTTGTCCTTTCGCAAGATTAAAACCATCAAGGCTTGTTAAATAAACAATTTTATTTTCAAACTTATTTAATATTTTTTTAACTTCATTATGTGTTCTTTCTTCTACTATTGCTAGAGTATTATCTCCTTCTACGAGAACGAGTGCTGCCTCCTCTGGGCTTAGGAGTAGTGTGTCTCTTCCTAAAGAAAATACTAATGATGGTTCGTGATAACCAGTTGCAACTATCGTATCAGGCCTAAATTCTAATGAATCAATATAGTTTTTAATTTTTGGAGTAATGTGAATTTTATCAAGATTTGGGAAAATATATGAAAAAACGAAAATATTACAAATACCAGCTAGAATTAACATACCAAATAATGGTGATAATTTATACTTACTTTCATTTAAGAAGAAAATATTTCCAAAAATAATCGAAGTTATCATTATAAATGATAATACAATACTTAGAATAAAGATTAAAATTTTAGATGAGAAATTTAAACTTACATAAACTAAACTTAATGCTAGTAAAAGTGTAAAAATTACTACAACCACTCTAAAAAATTTATTTATTTTAGAAAATTTAATATTACCACTTGGAGGAGATGATATGCCTATTAAAATCAGAAGTATAAGACCTGGGAAAACAGGTAAAATATAGTGTGGTAATTTTGTTGGTGTTAGTTCCAAAATAATCCAAAAAGGTATTATCCAAGAGATTAAAAACCTTATCAATCTTTCATGTTTCCAATCTAAACAAGCTCTTGCAGCAAAGGGTAAAAGTAAAACCATAGGCCAGAAAGTTAATAATAAAAGAAAAAGGTGGCTTCCAAAAGGCCCCCAATGATTTTCTTGCCCACTCCTTAACTTGATTAAAAAATCTTTATTTATTGCATCTAAAATTAAATGCCCGTCAGTAGCTTGCCATGCTAAATATATCCATGGAAGAGTTATAATTGAAACTATCAATAAACCTTGAAACCATAAAAATAGATTTAACCAAGATAGGTTCCACTCTTTTTCAACAAATCTATCAAGAATACAAATGCTTAATAATGTCATGGTAAATAAAAGAGGAGAAATAGGACCTTTTACTAATATTCCAAGTGCAATAATTAGCCAAAATAATCTAGTTAACCATACATATTCGTGATGTTTATATTTATTCCAACTCTCTTTGCCGTAGCTATAAATTTTCCAGAAAATTAGTTGCTGAACTGTACAAAGTGTTAAAAGCACAGTATCAGTTTTGGCTTGTTTTATTTCAATTGATAAACCAAGAAGGGTTGCCATTACAAGGCTAGAAAAAAAACTAAATGTAAGTGATGACGAAATATTCAAATTAAAATATCTGAAAGAAATACTATAAACAAAAGTACTAAAAACAATAATTAAAATTATTATGGAAAATATATTAGGTGCTCTATATGAAATTATATTATCTTTGCCAAAAATAGATGCACTTGCTATTTGAAGCCAGTAAATACCAATTGGTTTTTTTGATCTCAGTTCTTCTTGAAATTTAATAACAACATAATTCTTATCCTCTAACATTTGTTTACTTGCCTGGGAGAACCTTGCTTCATCTCTATCTAAAGGAGGTATGGAACTTAAGCCTGGAAGTATAAAAATCAATGTTAAAATTCCTACAATTCCAAATTTCACTAGTAAATAAAGGTTTTGAAATTTATCACCTATAAAGTCAAAAATTGGAGAAATTTTTTTATTTATTGTGGATAATTTAATCAAATTATTTGTAAGCATGAGAAAAAATTAAATTATAGAATATAATTAGTTTATACATTTATTTAAAATAATAAATTAATCGTTTCAATGGAACTTTACTGATAAAATATGAATATATCAGATATTTACAATAAAAGCCCTTCATTTAAATATATTTGGAAAATATCTTGGCCCATTATGATTGCTAATTTGGCTATACCGATTGTATCAGCAACTGATACCGCGGTAATGGGCCAAGAAAATAGCCCAACATTTATTGCAGCGATAGCACTTGGGAGTATTGTATTTAGCATAGTTTATTTTTCATTGAATTTTTTGAGAATGAGTACCACTGGTTTAGTTTCCCAAGAAAAAGGAAAAGATAATGACGAGGGAATTAAAAGCTTAATTTCTTTATCTTTAAGTATAGCTATTATAATTGGAACAATAATAATAGTCTTCTCTATTCCAATTATAAATTTATCTAAATTTCTTATATCAAGCTCTGAAAGATCAGAGACGCTTATGTCAGAGTATATTTATTATAGATCATTTGCTGCTCCAGCAACACTAATGAATATGGTTCTTCTAGGAGTGTTTATTGGTATTGGATCCACAAGGTCTGCAATGATACAACTGATTTTTATTAGTCTACTAAATGCATTATTAAGTATTATTTTTGTTATAATATTCAATCTGGGTATAATGGGAGTTGCATTAGGTACTGTTATTGCTCAATGGTCAGGGTGGATTTTGAGTATAATTATACTTAGAAAATTAATTGACTTTAATACATTCAGTATAAGTTCTTATTTTAATCTATTTTTTTATAGAGATAAAAATTTTATCTTAATTTTTAACATTTCGAAGGATTTTTTTATTCGAACCTTATGTATTGTATTTGCAGAATTCGTATTAATAAATAACTCAGCAAAACTTGGTAATAACTATTTAGCAGTAATTCAAATATACATTGTATTCTTAAGTTTTATTTCATATGGTCTGGATTCCTTTGCTCATTCTGCCGAGACTTTATTAGGGCAAGCCTTTGGGAAAAAAGATAAGATAACCTCTCTAATTGTAATAATTAAAACACTAGTGTTAGCAGTTATACTAGCAGTATTTTTGTCTGCAATACTATTAATCTTAGGAAAGTATAGTTTCTTTTTATTTACATCTATCGAGAGTTTGATAATTATTTCTACTGAACTTTTGCCTTATCTAGTAATACTTCCAATTATATCAGTTTGGGCTTTTATGTTTGACGGTTTCTTTATTGGTGCTGCAAAGAGTAAGCCTATGAGAAACTCTACTATTTTTGCATTTGTGATATTTCTCTTAATTAACTATTTAATTATGAATATAAATCCTAATATTCAAATGCTTTGGATTGGATATTTAATTTTTCTTTTTTTAAGGGGCATATTTTTATCAATTTATTTTAAATCATTATTTATTTATGATAATTAAATCATAAAGTTATTGTTAATTTAAAAATAAAAAATATGGATAAAGATAATTATCTGCTTTTAAATAATGAATTAAAATCAGGTTTATCAAGTAATTTAAAAAACTGTATAAATCTAAACATTATAGAGAAGTCTAAATTTAGAAAATGGAATGAGAGTTGTTCAGAAGATTTAAAAAATTGGATTAAAACAAATAGTTTTAAACCAATTTCAGGCGCAACTTTATTTTTCCCAGACAATCAACTCAAACTTAAAGATGTGTTTGCAGTTATTGAAAAACCAGATTCATTTTGGGAAATTGCTAAAATAAAAAAATCACTACCAGAAGGAAATTATAAAATAATTTTTCCTAACTTAGAACAATATGAATATATGTTTGGATTAGCCTGGGCTTTAGAAAACTATAAATTCAATCCATTTAATTCAAAATTATACAAAAAAAAATTAGCAAACAAAGAAACAAAACTTTTAATAAAAAATTCCACATTAAAGGAAATTTTACCATTGATTAATGGGATTTATCTTGCAAGGGATTTAATTAACTGCCCCGCCAATATAATTAATCCTAAATCCTTAGAAGAAGTTTGTGTGAAACTAGCACTTTTCCATGAAGCAAAAATCAAAATAACAAAAGATAAAAAATTGAAGGAAAATTTTCCAGCAATATTCACAGTTGGTCGCGCATCTGAAGTAAACCCAAGATTAATAGATATTTCATTGCATAAAAATAAAAATTTTCCAAGTATCACCCTTGTAGGAAAAGGTGTTACATTTGATAGTGGCGGATTAGATTTAAAGCCTCCTAAAGCAATGGAACTTATGAAAAAAGACATGGGTGGTGCTGCTATTGCTATTGGACTTGCACATTCAATCATGATGGCAAATCTAAATCTAAATATTAGATTACTAGTTCCCGCAGTAGAAAACGCTGTGTCTCAAAATTCAATGAGGCCACTTGATATTCTTAGTACTAGAAGTGGTATAGATGTAGAAATTGGTAACACTGATGCTGAAGGAAGACTTATATTAGCTGATGCTTTGTATTTTGCTGATGAAAAGCCAACAGATCTTTTAATAGACTTTGCAACATTAACAGGTGCTGCAAGGGTGGCCTTAGGAACAGAGCTTCCGGCTTTATTTTCTAATAATGATAAAGAAAGCTCTCGATTAGTTGCTGCCTCAGAAGCGGTTTATGATCCAATTTTTCAAATGCCACTATATAAACCTTATGAAAGATTTTTAAATCAAGAAAATGGTTCTTTATCAAGCACAGGGTCATCTGCTTATGGAGGAGCAATTACAGCCGCTTTATTTTTGCAAAAATTTGTTAAAAAAGATACCTCTTGGATGCACTTAGATATTATGGGTTGGAATTTAAGTAATTTGCCAGGAAGACCTGTTGGTGGAGAAGCTATGAGCTTAAGAGGGTGTTTCCATTACATTAAAGAGTTTATAAAAACTTATTAATATCCTTTATTCCTGTCTATTTGATTAGCAGGTTGAATATTATTCATTAAACAATTCGTAGCATCAATAATTTGATTTATAGAAGTTTCAGTATTAGTCTCGGCGGCTATGTGAGGCCAAACATTAATTTTTTTATGTCTCCAAAAAATATGGTCTGATGGGAGAGGTTCAGTTTCAAAAACATCAAGATAAGCATTTTTTATTTTTCCATTATCAATCATTTCTAAAAGGTCACTTTCATTAATATGACCTCCTCGGCCAGCATTAATTATTGTAGAACCATCAGGTAAATAAGACATGGTTTTTTTTGATATAATATGCTTCGTCTCTGGAGTAAGCGGTAGGATACAAATTAAAATTTTGCTATCAACAAGGATTTTATGGAGACCACTTTCGCCATAGTAGCATTTAATCCCATCTATATTTTTTTTACTTCTAGACCAACCTTTTACATTATAACCAAAATTTGAAAGTGATAATGCAACATGCTTTCCAATAGCTCCAATTCCCAATACTCCTATATTCCATCTGTTGCTGGGAATGAAGTCGACAGCTTGCCATTTTTTTTCTTTCTCAAATTTTTTATACTCTTCTAAAAAACGTGTTTCTCTTAATACTTGGAGAGATACCCATGCTGACATTTGTTTAGACATGTCATTATCTACAAGTCTTATAATAGGAAGTTTTTCTGGGACAATGCCTGGTTTTAAGAGGTGATCAACACCTTGTCCTAAATTTATAACTCCTTTTAGGTTTTTAAATTTTTTTAAAAAGCCTTCAGGTGGAAGCCAAACAAGTGCAACATCAACTTCATTTGGATCACAGTTGACTTCACTAACTAGATTTATATTGGGTGCTTTTTGTTTAAAAATTTCTGACCACTTTTCAAGATTATCAGAATTCCAATAATATAATAAATTAATCTTTCTGCTCATTAATTTAACCTATTAATTTAAATATAAGATTATAAATTCTTATTAATTAAACAATTACAACACCATAACTATTTAGCTAAATTTTTTTAATTTAGAAAAATTATTTTTAATTATTTATAATAAGAGATTAAATAAAATTTATATAATTAAATTTAAATAATGTAATTTAAGAGTTTAAACCATCTATTTCTTCTTGAATTTCGTCATCAGTAGGAAGTTCAGCTGGTGTATCTGCAAGACTTCTAAGCCATAATAAAATATTAGCCCTATCTTTTTCCTTTTTTAACCCTGCATAATTCATTTTTGTACCTTTAATGTACTCTTTAGGCTTTAAAAGAAATTTATTTAGTGAAGAGAAATTCCATTCACCGCCAAAAGCAGTTAAAGCTTTAGAATATTTATAATCTTCAACTTGCCCCATTTCTCTGTTGAGAACGTTCCATAAATTTGGGCCAACTTTATTTGGCCCGCCTGCATTAAAACTATGACAAGCAGCACATTTCTTTGAAAGCTTTTTCCCAGCATCAATATCTGCGCTTGCGATTAAAGCGAGTATAGGTACCAATTTTACTGGTGCTGAAGCAACAAGAGATGCATCACTAATGCTTGTTTCAGGTACTTCAATAGGATATGAATTTTTCGATACTGAATGATCACCCTCTGAATGATGATCGCCATGGTGTGTGTCACTACCTTGCATAAAAGAAGCAAATTTACCTGCGCCAATTAGTAACAAACATGCACACAAAAAACCTGCTAATATTTTATTAAATGCTAAAGGATCACTCATAAAAAAATCTCATTTATTTAATTAGTCTAATAATATGTTACAATTATGTTGTACTTTAAAAAACAACTAAATCTCAACATTTTTTTCTTATGATGATATATATAAAGGAAGTAAAACTTGCAAGATATAGAGCAAAATAAAATTATTAGACCTATTATAATCATTCCTTCTAGATTAGAATCAACTAGGCTACCTAAAAAAGCATTAAAATTAATTAATGGGAAGCCAATGATTTGGCATGTATGGTCAAATGCAACTAAAGCAAATGTGGCTCCAGTTATAGTAGCAACTGATTCGAAAGAAATAAAAGACATTATTACTGAAAATGACGGTAATGCAATAATTACAAATAATGAACACACTTCTGGATCTGATAGAGTTTATGAAGCATTAACCAAGTATGATGCTGAAGAAAAATATAATACTGTGGTTAATTTACAGGGTGATATGCCTTTCTTTAATCCTAATTTATTAAAAACGTTATTGTCTAAGATCGGCAATGAAGATATTGCAACTTTAGTATGTGAGGCAACCTCAAGTGAAACAATAGATCCAAATGTTGTAAAGGCAGTAATATCTTGGGATGATAAAGAAAAAGATCATGGTAATGCACTATATTTTAGCAGATCAAGTATTCCATATAATGCAGAGTTTTACTGGCATCACATAGGTGTATATGCTTGGAAAAGACATAGTTTAAAAAAATTTATTTCATTGGCTCCATCCCAACTTGAGTTGATTGAAAAATTAGAGCAACTCAGAGCTCTAGAGAATGGCATGATAATAAAGGCTATAAAGGTCGATGAAAATCCAATTGGTGTTGATACTCAAAGTGATTTAAATAGAATAAAAAAATTAATGGAAAATAAATCTGAAAGTAAACTTTAATGACATACAAAAGTAATGATCCAAATAATACAATTGCATTTCAAGGAATTCCAGGGGCTTATTCAGAACTAGCCTGTTTATCTAATTTTGAAAATATGGAGACTTTGTCATGCCCTTCTTTTGAGGATATGATTTCTTCTGTTCAAGAAAATAGGGCGAAATTAGCTATGGTTCCTGTAGAAAATTCGACTGCTGGTAGAGTTGCTGATATTCATCATTTACTGCCAGAATCTGGCTTATATATAATTGGTGAAACATATTTTAGAGTAAATCATATGCTGCTTGGAGTTAAAGGAGCAAAATTAAATGATCTGCAAGAAGTTAAAAGTCATGCTCAAGGTTTAGCTCAGTGTAGAGAAAACATAAATAAACTTAATTTACTTCCTATTATTCATCCTGATACAGCTGGAGCTGCTCAGGAGGTTTCCAAATTAAAAGATAAAACTGTTGCAGCAATTGCATCAAAATTAGCTGCTGAAAAATATGATTTACAAATTTTTAAAGAAAATTTTGAGGACAAAAATCATAATACCACAAGATTTCTGATTATGAGTAAGACCTATAAGATGCCTGAGGTAGATAAAGAGAAGTATATAACAACACTTGTTTTTTCTACTAGGTCTGTTCCTGCTGCTCTATATAAGGCACTAGGTGGATTTGCAACAAATGGGATAAATTTAACTAAATTAGAGTCATATATGATAAATGGAAGTATGACTGCCACTCAATTTTATGTTGATATTGAGGGTCATCCAAATACCATACCTATGAAACATGCTTTAAAAGAATTAGAGTTTTATTGCGGCAAAGATATGGTAAAAATTTTAGGTACTTATAAAGCTTCATTGCTAAGAAAAGCTTAGGTAATCATTTAACTTTTATACTTGAAAGATTTAATGAAGTGTATCATACAGACATGGGGAGCTGGCTGGACAGGCAACTTGTGAACTCGGTCAGGATCGAAAGATAGCAGCCGCAGCAAGTTTTGTTTGGGTCAGTCAGCTTCCTATTTAAAACTATTATTACGAGCACTAAAATTTCATGGCAGATGAAGATAATAATATTTTTACAGATTCAAAACAAAGAGTACTTGCGAGAAAATATCGGCCTTTAAACTTTAATAAATTGATTGGTCAACATAGCCTTGTAAAAACTTTATCTGGTTCTATAGAAAGAAATAGACTCGCTCACGCGTATATTCTTACTGGTATCAGAGGAGTTGGGAAAACTACGACAGCAAGAATTATTGCAAAATTATTTAATTGTACTAATCCTAAAAAATTACCAGAAATTTCAATGAATCCATGTGGTGAGTGCGATTCTTGTTTAGGCATTGCATCAGGAAAAAATATTGATGTGCTGGAAATTGATGCTGCAAGTAATACTGGAGTTGATAATATAAGAGAGTTAATTGATGGTATTGGTTATAAACCATTAACTTCAAAATATAGAATTTATATAATTGATGAAGTTCATATGCTCTCAAAAGGTGCATTCAATGCTTTGCTTAAAACATTAGAGGAACCACCCGATCATGTTAAATTCATTTTTGCTACAACTGAGATAAGAAAAGTTCCAATAACAATTTTATCAAGATGTCAGCGATTTGATTTACAAAGAGTTTTATCTGACAAACTAATAGAACATTTAAAATGGGTTTGTGACCAGGAAAATATTAAATCTTCATTAGAAGCGCTTCAAATCATTGCTAGAGTATCTGGAGGATCGGTAAGAGATGCTCTTTCACTTTTAGACCAGTCCGCTTCTATAAGTAGCGATGATATTAAATCTGAAACTATCAGTTTTATGTTGGGTTTGCCTAGTAGAGTGTCAAGTATTGAAATTCTTGAAAAAACTCTAAAAGGAAATATTTCGGAAGCGCTTAACTTATATGATACTATTATTAATAGTGGTAGCAATAGTGAAACCATGATCTCTGATATGCTTGATATTTTACATTTATCAACAAGAATGCATGTTCTCGGTCCTGAAAATGAAAACGTATCATTGTTATCAATTCCTGAAGGTGAGAGAAATGGAATAAAAAAGTTAGCAGAAAATCCACTTTCACACCTAACTAGAGCTTGGCAGATTTTGCTTAAAGGCCTTGAAGAAATAAGATCTGCACCAAATTTAGATGAAGCTGGTTCAATGATTTTAATTAGATTAGGATATTCAAGTAATCTGCCTGATCCAGCTACACTGGTTAAAAAAATTAAAGCTAGTATGGATCATCCCCAAAATAATAAGCCTAAAACCGAACTGACTAATTCTAGCAATAAAGATATAAAGGAAATAGATAATACTAATGATAGCCAACAAAAATTGAATTTAGAAAATTTTGAACAGCTCGTTGAATTATTTAGAAATAAAGGTGAATTATTGATACATGCTCAATTATTATCGTGTGTCCATCTTGTTTCTTTTGAAAAGGGTAAATTAGAAATTAGAATTTCTGGAAATACTGATAAATCAATTGCAAAAGATATGTCAAGTCATCTTAAACATTGGACGGGTATCAGTTGGATAGTAAATCTTGTCGAAGAAAAAGGGAGCGAAACACTTGATGAAAAGAAGGAACGCATTATCCAAGAAGAGTTAGAAGCTACAAAAAAAACACCAGAAATGGAAAAAGTTTTAAAGGCTTTCCCAAATGCAGATTTGAAGTCAGTTAAAGATATTGAAGAATGAAAAAAAATTGTTTCTCTAAATTAATAAATTAAAATTTGTATCATGATTAATTCTGAAATTGATAATTTAGTGAGGTTAATGTCAAAATTACCTGGTTTAGGTTTAAGATCTGCGAGAAGAATAGTTTTGCATTTGTTAAATAATAAAGAAAAAGAAATGCATGTTTTATCCAGGGAAATTAGGCAAGTAGCAGATCAAGTTAAATTCTGCGAAATTTGTGGGAATATGGATACCAAAGAAAAATGTTATATCTGCCAAGATGATAAAAGAGACAAGACAATTATTTGTGTTGTAGAAAATGTAGGTGATTTGTGGGCTATGGAAAGATCTGGCGTATTTAAGGGTCAATATCATGTTTTGGGAGGTGTTTTATCTGCTCTTGATAACATTGGACCAAAAGATTTAAAAATTGATAAGCTTATTGAAAGGGCTAAAAATGAGAAAGTAAAAGAAATCATTTTAGCAAATTCTGCTACTGTTGATGGACAAACAACAGCTCATTATCTAGCAGATCAGCTAAATGATTGTAATGTTCTACTATCGAGGCTAGCACAAGGTTTACCAATAGGAGGTGAATTGGACTTTCTTGATGATGGTACAATTACTCAAGCTTTAAAAGCTCGTTCACAAGTTTGATTACTTCAAAGTATTTTGTTTATTTTTAATCAACCTAAGTGCATTTAATTTAATAAAGCCCTTAGCATCTGACTGATCATAGTCACTTTGGCTATCCTCAAATGTGACCAATTCTTCGCTGTATAACGAATTTTGTGATTTTCTTCCAGTAACTATTATATTACCTTTATATAATTTAAGTCTAACCTCACCATTTACATTAATTGATGCCTTATCTATCAAAGCCTGCATCATTTCACGTTCCGGTGAAAACCAGAACCCATTATAAATTAATTTTGCGTATTTTGGCATAATTTCATCTTTTAAATGTGCTTCTTCTCTATCAAGAGTTATAGATTCCATAGCTCTTCTAGCATGCAATAAAATAGTTCCACCTGGAGTTTCATATACACCTCTTGATTTCATTCCAACAAATCTATTTTCTACAATATCTATTCTACCAATACCATTCTCGCCACCTAAATCATTCAATTTCTTTAAAACCTCAGAAGGGGTCATTTTCTTATTGTTTATGCTAATAGGATCTCCTTTTTTAAACTCAATTATAATCTCTGTTGGTTTGTCAGGAGCTTCTAGAGGACTTGCAGTCCTAGTATAAATATATTCTTTAGGCTCTACCCAGGGATCTTCAAGAATTTTACCTTCAGCAGAGACATGAAGAAGATTGGCATCTACACTAAATGGAGCTTCACCTCTTTTATCTTTTGCGATTGGGATTTGATTTTTTTCAGCGTAATGAATCAATTTTGATCTAGATGAAAGATCCCATTCCCTCCATGGAGCAATAACTTGGATACTTGGATTTTGGGCTAGATATGAAAGTTCAAATCTTACTTGGTCATTACCTTTTCCAGTTGCCCCGTGTGCAACAGCATTAGCATCCTCTATTTCAGCAATTTCAATTTGTCTTTTAGCGATTAATGGCCTGGCAATACTTGTACCTAAAAGATACATACCTTCATAAATAGTATTACATCTGAACATTGGGAAAACATAATCTTTCACAAAGACGTTCTCTAAATTTTCGATATAAATATTTTTTACACCTAAAAGCTCAGCTTTCTTTCTTGCAGGTTCAACTTCTTCACCTTGTCCTATGTCAGCAGTAAAGGTGATGACTTCACATTGGTATTTTTCTTGTAGCCATTTTAAAATTACTGATGTATCTAATCCTCCCGAATACGCCAATACTATTTTAGAAGGTTTCTGAGTGTTCATTTATTACTATGCTTTCCCAAATTAAATAACAAAATTAAAGTTCAAAATCATTGTATAACTTGTTCTAAAAATCAATCCAATTTATAAAGACATAATAACTATAGGAGTAATTTATGGCAAAGGTTTTATCTTCAGATGATTTAAGTAAACTCATCGATCAAGAAGCTTTAGATTGGAAAATTATAGAAGATGGGAAAAAAATAAAAAAAACTTTTAAATTCAAATCATTCATTGAGGCATTTTCTTTTATGACCAAAATAGCAATTTATGCCGAGAAGAAAGACCATCATCCTGAGTGGTCTAATGTGTATAATAAAGTTGAAATTTGTTTAACTACGCATGATGCTGGAGGAATTACTGAAAAGGATGTAGACCTCATTAATTTTATAGAAAAAAAATAATTATTTTATGAAATTAAAGAAAAATTTTTTTCTTTCACCAGAATTTTTAGGTTGGTCTGGTATCATGCCTTTTGTGATTTCATCATTATTACTTATTGTAATGAATGATTATGAAGTAGAAATAAGAATTATTGGATTATTATACGCATCAATAATCCTTTCATTTTTAGGTGCTGTTCACTGGGGATATCTTTTATACTTAAAAGAAAGTAATAACTCTTTATGGCTTTGGGGGGTTTCTACTTCATTATTAGCTTGGTTTTCATTAATTATTATTGTTATTTTTAAAAATTATAACTTGTCTAGTATTTTGCTAGTAACAGGGTTTATATTTGCATTGGTTGTAGATTACAATAAACTTTCAGCTCATAAAAATTATATCAGTTTAAGAATAAAACTTACTTTTTTTGCAGTTTCATCTACTGTAATAAATGGGTTTTTTTAAAGGGGGAATAAATGAGAGGTTATTTTGGGATTGGTGTTGAAAATGTTTCTAAGGCAATGAATGCAGGAGCAGTTATGAGAACAGCCCATGCATTTGGAGCAAATTTTTCTTTTTTTGTTGGTGGCCCATTAGACAAAAACCAAATAAGATTGTCAGACACTTCAAATACTGAAAAAAGTTTACCTACTTACCATTTTAGTGATGTAGATAATCTCCAACTTCCTAAGGGTTGCCAATTAGTTGGAATAGAACTTCTTGAAAATGCAGAATATTTACCTTCTTTTAGGCACCCTAGATTGGCAGCATATATATTAGGTTCAGAAAGATATGGTCTTAGTCAGAACATATTACAAAGATGTGATAAAATTATTAAGGTACCAACCAAATTTTCTTTAAATCTAGCGCTTACTGGAGGTATTGTATTATACGATCGGCTTATTTCCATGAAAAATTTTGATAAAAGACCAATAATGTAAAAATTTATCTTTGAATAAGTTTTACAAAATTGTTATTACTTGCAATAGAAAAATTATCTAGTTAAAAGATATTTACAAGAAAACGGATGAATTAATATTTCTTAGTGGAGCCTTAAATAAAATGAAGTTATTGCTTAAAATTTTTATTTTAATTTTTATTTCAATAAATGTGCATTCAGAAACTCTTATTCTTGGTGTTGAAAGAGATTGGACTGCTTATAGATCTGACAGTGGTGACAAAAGAACTTGCTTTATTTCAAGTGAACCAAAATCATCAAAAGGAGATTACAAAAAAGAAAATAGGGGTGATGTCAGAGTTTATGTAACACATGGTCCTTCACAAGATATTACTAACGAAGTTTCTATTAAAGCTGGCTATGATCATAAAGAACAATCAAATGTAAAATATATAATTGATGGCAAGAAAAAATTTTCACTTTTTACCCTTAAAGACAGAGCTTGGGCTGAAACGCCTGAACTTGATTCAAAAATAGTTTCAGCTATGAAATCTGGAAACAAACTTCTTGTTTCAGGAACCTCTTCAAGAGGTACAAAAACAGAAGATACATATTCTCTTTTTGGTTTCACTGCTTCATTAAAGTTAATTGACAAAGCTTGTGGAAGATAAAACCCTTCAATTAAACAATTCAAATACTAAAAATAATTCTAAAACAAACCTTCTTGGATTATCTAAAACTGAATTAAAGTTAATCTTAGTTAAAAATAATCTTCCTAAATTTAGGGCAGATCAATTATGGAATTGGATTTATAGATCAGGAACGACCAACTTTGATTTTATGACAAATATATCGAAAGATCTTAGAGCTACTTTATCTAATCTTTTTTACATTTGGCGTCCTAAAATTTTAACTTCAAATAAATCAGAAGATGGAACTATAAAATGGTTATTAAAGTTAGATGATGGGAATGAAATAGAAACAGTATGGATTCCGGATGATGCAAGAGGAACCTTATGTATCTCTAGCCAAGTTGGTTGTACACTTACTTGTAAATTTTGCCATACGGGTACGCAAAGATTAGTTCGAAATTTAACTTCATCAGAAATAGTTGGTCAGGTGATGTTAGCAATGGATGAAATTAAGGATTGGCCTTCAGCTTCAGAAAACCGATTATTGACAAGTATAGTTCTAATGGGTATGGGTGAGCCTTTGTATAATTATGAAAATGTTAAAAATGCAATAGAAATTATCATGGATCATTCAGGTATTAGTTTATCTAAAAGAAGGATAACATTATCTACTTCAGGTATTGTTCCTGAAATTAAAAAATGTGGTGATGACCTAGGTGTTAATTTAGCTATATCATTACACGCAACAAATAATGATCTAAGAAATGAACTTGTTCCAATAAATAGAAAATATGACATTAAGCAACTTTTAGATGCTGTTAGGGAATATGCTACAATTTCAAATTCAAGAAGAGTGACATGGGAATATGTAATGCTCAAAGGGGTTAATGATACTATTGATGATGCAAAAAACCTAGTTGAATTAATTAAAGGTATACCATCTAAAATTAATCTTATACCATTTAATGAATGGCCTTGTTCACCCTACGAATGTTCTGAAAGCGAAGATATTAAAAACTTTTCAAAAGTAATAATGAAAGCTGGATATGCTAGTCCGATTAGAACCCCAAGAGGTCGTGATGTTATGGCAGCATGTGGACAATTAAAATCTCTTTCAAAAAAACTTAAAAAACTAGACAGAAAAAAAACCTTAGTTACTTGAAATAACTTTAAAAAATGTATAAATATTAAATATATTAAATTTAATTAGGAGTTATTTTAAATGCAAGATCGTCGTTTTATGTCATCTTCACAAGCTCAAGCAGCAAATATTGATGCTGGCCTCAGATCATATATGCTTGGCGTATACAACCATATGACTATAGGTATGGCAATTACAGGTTTCTTTGCATACCTGACTAAAATTATGTCAGTCTCAGAGGGAATGTTAACACCTTTTGGAACAGCCATTTATGCTAGTCCATTAAAATGGGTTATTATGTTAGCACCATTGGGGATGGTATTTTGGTTATCAGCTAAAGTTCAATCAATGAAACCAGAATCAGCAAGAAATCTTTTTTATGCATTTGCTGCAATAATGGGAATTTCTTTGTCCTCTTTACTATTAGTTTTTACTGGTGAATCTGTTATACGTGTATTTTTTCTCACTGCTGCCTCTTTCTCTGCTTTGAGCATATATGGATATACAACAAAAAAGAATTTAACTAGTATGGGTTCATTTCTTATAATGGGTCTAGTTGGATTAATTTTAGCATCAATTGTTAATATTTTTCTAGCTTCTAGTGCAATGCAATTTATTATTTCTGTTGTTGGTGTATTAATTTTTGCAGGTTTAACAGCTTATGATACTCAAAGAATAAAATTAATGTATATGGCTTCTGATGATAGAGGAACAGCCCTTAAAAAATCGATTATGGGTGCATTAACTCTTTATCTAGATTTCATAAATATGTTTATAATGTTATTACAATTATTAGGTAATAGAGAGTAATTTTTAAAAATAGCTCTTTATCAAATAAAGAGCTATTTCACTCCCATATATTATTCATAAATTTTTGAATATAATTATTGCCCCCAAGTATAAGCTTATTTCTAATTTTTGCCTGAATTCCTTTAAATCCAAATACTTGACCAGTTAAAAAAGACATGTCCTTAACTTCGTTTATATCTTTTGACCTGGTTCCAGCATAATCCTGTAAGCTGGATAAAGTACTGTTATTTTTAGATAGATTTTCTAATAAAATTTTTCCATCAAGAAAAGTTTGTGCAGCACCTTGAGCTAAATGAGGTTGTATTGGATGAGCAGCATCTCCTAATAAAAAAATTTTCCCAAAGTTGAAAATTGTTTTATGGATGATATTCTCGTATTCAATTCTTTGCCAATTAATTTTTTTTATCAGTTTCAATTCAAAATTACCTGAATTTTCTAGATTTTTGATAGAGTGTTTGCCAACCAATATTAAATTTAAAAGTTTGCTTTTTGAAAAAGGGTAATAAACTAAATGCCAACCATCATCAAGCCATAAATTTATAGATGATTGAAATAAGATTTGATTATGGTTTGCCTTTTTTATTATAGCTCTATAAATAAATTTACTTTGTTTATTTTTTATGTGTTTGTTAATCAAACTATTTCTAGTGATACCAGAAAAACCATCAGCACCTAAAATAAATTTAGAAACATATTCTTTGCCAGTTGAAGTTATGCATTTGCATTCCTTACCTAAATCTCTGAAAGAAATAATTTTTTCATTTATAATTTGAATGTTGGAATTTTTTATTATTTGGTTCTTGAGTACTGAAAATAAAACTTTTCTCTCGAGAGTATAATACTTTCTGTCTACACTAATTCTTGATAAGTCTTGCATTATATTTTGATCTCTTACTCTAATAAATGAAATTGGGTTTAAATAATCCTTTAAAATTTCAAAGCAACCTATTTTTTTAAGAGACTTTATTGAATTTGGAGGGACCTGAATTGCACCTTTAAGAGAATTATTATCAGAAGAAAACCAAACTACTTTTTTATTCAATTTTGAACAAATATAAGCTGCAATTGCACCTGCAATTCCACCTCCAATAATAACGAATTCATTATTTTTATCTTCCATAATGGGTAATTATATGATTTCTGATTTATAATAAACGAATAATTTTTTATTATGTAATTTTATAATACTGAACTTATATGGTTAATAAAGTAATATTTGATACTGACCCTGGAGTTGATGATGCTTTTGCTCTTCTTTATGCGCTAAGCCATCCAGAAATTGAGGTTTTGGGTATAACCACTGTTTTTGGAAATGTTCCAATAGATATAGCAACAAAAAATGCTCTTATCTTATCAGAGAAGAGTGGTTTAAATACCCCTGTATATACTGGAGCATCGAAACCTCTAGAAAGAAGTGTTACTGTTTACCCAACTTTTATTCATGGCAAAGATGGATTCGGCAATATTAACCATTGTAAATCTAAATTAACAAAAAGTAATATTGATGCTGAGAACTTTATCATTCAGAGTGTTCAAAATTATCCTGGTCAAGTAAATATTATTGCTATTGGACCCCTCACTAACATAGGAAATTCTTTAAAAAAGAAACCTTCAATTGCCAAAACAATAAAGTCAATAACTTTAATGGGAGGATCTTGGATGGCTGGTGGTAATATTACTCCAGTTGCAGAAGCAAATATATACAATGATCCGGAAGCAGCAGATACTGTTTTTAATTCAGGTGTTCCAATTACTATGGTTGGACTTGACGTTACTCATAAAGTATTTTTATCAGATAATAATATCTTAAAGCTATCTTTAATGGACAATCACTCTGGTAAGTTTTTAAAAAAAATATCAAATTTTTATATTAATTTCTATAGAGAAACCAAGAATATGGATGGATGTTTTTTTCATGATGCAACAGCAGTAATTGCTTTTACTAATCCTGAATTATTTGAGTTTAAAAACGGTAAGGTTTTTGTATCTAAGGACGATTTAACTAGAGGACAAACTGTTGTTTTTGATAGACATAGAAAACATGAAACTTTACCTGCTGATGATAGAAAAAATATTAATATTGCTAATGATGTGAATAGTGAAAAAATAATTTGTGAATTTTTAAAAATTGCTAAAAATCATATGAGTTAATTAATTATGTTTTTTGTAATATCAAAAATTGTTGGTTTTTTCATAAATAGTTATAATTTAGTTTTTATTTCAGTAATTATTTATCTTATATTTGCAAAAAGAAAATCTAGATTTTTAAAATTTATTTCAAATTCTTTTGGAATAATTGCCATACTTGTAATTATTATTGGTGGATTTAAAGCTATCCCAAATTATTTAATTTGGAATTTTGAAAACATCATTTCAAATGAAATATTGGATAGTCCTGATGGTATAATTTTACTTGGCGGTTCTTTTAGTGGGTCTCAAAAATCTATTGATGAAAATCAAGTTGGGCTTAATGGTCGTTCAGAAAGAGTAATTGAAACTTTAAGGTTACTTAATAAACATCAACAAGCATCATTATTATTTGTATCAGACTCTGCAGTATTAACTTCTGCAAGAATAAGTGAGGCAGAGCAAGCAAATAAATTTTTTAAAATTTTTGGAATAGATCCCAAAAGACTTATAATAAAAAAAGTTTCAAATAATACATACCAAGAGTCAGAAGCAATAGCTCAATATTTAAAACTAAATGGTGGTGACTGGATAATTGTTACATCTGCAATGCATATGGTGAGAACACTTGCATTGATGCAATCTAGAGATATTGGTTCTGCAAAAATTTATCCCTATTTAACAGACTTTCAAGGCTCTAATCCAAAATTTAGTTTGAAATTTAGTTTTGGCAATCTTGGAAGATTAAATAGTTTAATACATGAATTAGTTGGTATTGTAGTTTATAGAATAACTGGAAGAACTAATAGTTTTTTCCCAAATTTAGAAAATATTCCTATCAATCAGCCTTAAATTTTAGTTCGTTCGTTGTTTTTTTTAAAGCTGAAACTATTTTTTCTTTCCATTTAAGTGAATGATTTAAATCATAAGAATCTTTAGGGAACAAAATGCTTCTAGATGAGTTAATTAAACCACCTTCATAAATTCTATTTTTTAAGATTAATCCTGATAGTGCTTCACTTGAATTAGCACCTTGTGCTCCAAACCCGGGTATCAAAAATAAAGACTTAGGTAATATTTTTCTAACTAATTTTGCCTCTTTTGGTTGAGTTGCTCCAACAACTACACCAATATCGCTATATCCAAATTTACCCAAATTAGTTGATGTATATTTCTTAAGAAAGTCCGCCACATGAAGGAAAACAGATCTATTATTAACTAAAAGGTCTTGTATATCTTTAGAACCAGCATTTGATGTTTTTAGCAGAATAAATATACCGCTATTACTCTCATTTGCTACTTCAATGAAAGGAAATAATGTTTCTAATCCCATCCATGGATTAACCGTTAATGCATTGGCTCCAAAGGGAGAGTTTTTCCCAAGCCAAGCTTTAGCGTATGCACTGGATGTAGATCCAATATCACCTCTTTTTGCATCCATAATTACCAAAATATTATTTTCTTGAGCCAGCTTTGAAACTTTTACCAATAGTGACATTCCATCTGGACCCCATTGTTCAAAAAAGGCAACTTGGGGTTTTATGGCCACAACCTTATTTTTAGCAATATCAATTATTTCAAATAAAAAATTTTCTACATTTTCTAAAATTAAATTTTGTGAATTTTTTTTAAATAATTTGGGAATAAGATTAGGATGGGGATCTAGTCCCAAGCATATTGGAGACCCTATTTCACGAGTTTTTAATGTTATTTTATCAGCAAAATTCAACTTTATTGTCTTTAATTTAGTGATTTTTTTTTAATTTTTCTATCTGTTCTTTTGATGCTTCTCTTTGAAACTTATCTTTCCAGTCTTTATATGGCATGCCATAAACTATTTTTCTGGCCTCTTCGTCAGAAACTTCATTTTTAAGTTTAATACTTTCTTCTCTATACCATTTTGAGAGACAATTTCTGCAAAAACCTGCTAAATTCATCAAATCAATATTTTGAACATCTGTTCGTTCACTTAAATGACTTAACAACCTTCTAAAGGCTGCTGCTTCTAATTTTTTTGAAGTATTATCGTCCATATTTATCCTGCAAATAATTTCATTATATAAAATTTTATTATAAACATTAGTTATTTCAAATCTAAATCTAAATATTGCAATTTAAAAAAAAAATATTAATGTGAATATATACATAAATTAAACTATTATAAGTTTTTGTCAGAATTAAAACAAAATAGTAATCAAAATAAACATAGCTTCAGGTTTAATAATCTCAGAACTGCACATCAATCAGAACTTGCAGAGGATTATGTGGAAATGATATACGAGCTAACAATCGAAAAGGGAGAGGCACGTTCTGTGGATCTCGCTTATAGGTTTGGGGTTAGTAATCCTACTGTAAATGCTTCTATACAAAGGCTTCAAAAAGATGGATTCGTAGAATCTAAGCCCTACAGGTCAATATTTCTTACTAAAAAAGGTGAGGAATTAGCAAAATTTTGTAAAAATAGACATGACATCGTTTATAAATTCTTATTAAGTATCGGGGTAAAAGAAGAAACTGCTCATTCAGATGCTGAAGGAATTGAACACCATGTAAGTATAGAGACTTTGGACGCTTTTAAAAAACTAATAAAATAAAATAATAATTAGCTAATTTTTTTAAAATAATAAAAGTATAATACCCTAGATCTATTTTTAGAAATCTGTATGTTAGACATGCCCACTTTTGAGACTTTATAGTTTTTAATCATATAATTCGGTATTTTATAATTCTCAGTTAAATAATAGAATTTTTTACTTTCTTTTTCATCAATACTATAATTAAGTTGGTAATGGTTTTCTGGAGGATTTGAGCTTTTAGGAACTCTAATTCTTATGTTTTCACTCCTAAGATAATACATAAGTTCAGCTGCAATTCCTCTCCTATCAACTAAAATTAAATTTGTTTTTTGTTCATCTATAGTATCAACAATGTCCTTACTTAAGTACTGCCATCCTTTAAGCTTTCTAAGTGGGTCAGACTTAAGATCAAATAATATTAAATTTCCTGTTATTGAAATAATAAAGACAACTAAACAAATAATAGTATTTGTTGCCAGCGCAATAAATGCAATACTAATGCGCTTACTTAAATAATATCCACATATTATTGAAATACCAGGTAACGCAGTAGCAGCCCAATTTGCATTTGCTTCAGAAAAAAATCCTTGAAAAATCATTATAAAAAAAACAGGCAAAACAAAGAAAAAAATTAAACCAATAATATTATTAAAATTTTTATAATTTAGAAGTGATATGCAGAAAATGAAAAATACAATTGGACCCATTACTATTATTTGACTTAAAAGAAAAATAACTGACCCAAGTATTGAATAACTTGGAGTATCAATTACCGCATTTGATGAAAGGTGGTTTATAGTATGAAAATTATTGAAAATATTCCAAACAATATTAGGAATAGAAATTATAATAAAAGAAAAAATGAATAAGGCTAAATGAGATAAATTCAATTTTGAATTCTTATTTATTCTAAAAAGATAAAAGATTATTAAGCCTAAAGGTTGATACATAGCTGCATATTTTGCATATATCCCTATACCTGAAAACAAACCAGCAATAACCCAGGTAGTTTTATTTTCAGCCTTATAGGCTTTTACTATAAGTAAAAGACTGACTGCCCATATCAGCATTAGTGGAGTATCAGTAGACATTAAAAATGAACCAACACCAACTATTGGTAAAGTAAGCCAAATTAATGAAGATATAAAATGAGAAACACTATTAGATATAATTTCTCTTGATAAATAAAAAATTACTAATGCAGTAATTCCATGTAATATTGGAGAAAATATTCTAACACCAAATTCATAGTCTCCAAAAATTAAATTAGATAAATTAATCAGCCAAGCTATTAATGGAGGTTTTGAAAAATAACCCCAACTTAAATTTTGACTCCATAGCCAATACTGGGCTTCATCTGGTGATAATTCTAAGGGTGTATTTATAATTGCAATGCACCTGATTGATACAGTAAAAAAAATTATTAAAATTAATAATCTTATCAAAAAATTTTCAGTTATATTATTTTTCATATATTAACTATTGATTTGAATAATTATTTAAATAAGTAAAATATAAACAATTATTATACTGGACATGCAAATGAATAATAAAAATCTGACTACAGATAGTATAGTTGAAGAAATTATTGAGGAATTTAATTTTTTTGATGATTGGGAAGATAAATATGCCCACATTATTGATATGGGTAAAAAACTAGAAAAGATGGAAACCGAACTTATGGTAGAAGATACAAAATTAAGAGGTTGTCAATCTACTGTTTATTTTCACTCACAAAAAGAAAGTAACGAAAAAATTCATTTTAAAGCATGTTCAGATGCAGCTATAGTTCAAGGACTTATAGCACTTTTACTTCGAGTATATAATAATAGGCAAAGCAAAGAAATATTAAATACCCCAACTGATTTTATAAGTAAAATTGGTCTAAATGAACATTTATCTGTAACTAGAAAAAATGGTTTATCTTCAATGATTAATGCTATTAAAAATGCCGCAAAAAATTAGGTTTTCTTATTCAATAGTTCTTGAAGCTCTCGGTGACAAACCGTAAAAAAATTTGTAGCACTTAGAAAAATGGGATGCTGAAGAAAATCCACTCGCTAAAGCCACAGACAAAATAGACATAGATGTTTGTAATAACAAATTTCTAGATCTTTCAAGTCTTAATTTCAAGTAATATTGATTAGGTGTACAAGAAAGGTATTTATTAAATAGTCTCTCAAGTTGACGCAAAGAGATATTCGCTTTTTTTGATAGTTCTTTATGAGATAGTGGCTCCTCAAGGTTTTCTTCCATAATTGATACTGACGAAAGTAACTTTGGATGGCTAACTCCAAGCCTAGATCTTAAGCTCATTCTCTGGTAATCAGATGAATATCTAATTCTCTCATGAATTAGTTGATCTGAAACACTTTTTGCTAGATTTGATCCATGGTTTTCTATTATAATATTGAGCATTAAATCAAGTGATGAGGTTCCTCCTGAACACGAATACCTATCTCTATCGATCTCAAATAAATTATTTGTAATTTCTAACTCTGGAAATTCCTCTTTCATACTTAAAGAGTTTTCCCAATGAATAGTAGTTTTTCTATTTGTTAAAAGACCAGCTTTAGCCAAGAGATAACTTGCAGTACATAGAGAACCTAATTGGATGCCTCTTCTTGCTAACTTTCTTAAAGTACCAAGTAAAGACCTATCGACCTTACTCATAACATTTAAACCACTACAAACAAATAAAATATCCGTTTTTAAATTCTCATCTAAACTATCATTTGGGTCTATAAATATTCCATTTGAACTACAAACAGGATCTCCTTTTAAACTTAAAATTTCCCATTCATACAAGTTTATTTTATTAGCTCTATTAGCGGCTCGCAAAGGTTCTATTGCTGAAGAAAAAGCAATCATTGAAAATTCATCAATTAGTAAAAAGCTAATTTTAAATAATTTTTTTATATTTAATTCCATTTAATAATAGAAAGAATTTATACGATTTAGTAGTTTGTTAAAAATTATATTATTTATATATTACAAGTCGAAAATCAACAATATTAAGTCGTAAATAGAATTAATTTTTTTTAAAAGCAGACATTAATAGGAAAAACCCAAATCATACATAGGAACAAAAATGAGTAGTGATATTGAAATTGCAAGAAAAGCATATCTTGAACCAATTATGGATGTTGGAGCAAAGTTGGATATTCCTTTTAAAGCTCTTAGGCCTTATGGACATTTTAAAGCTAAATTATCTTCAAGTTGGCTAGAAAATAAATCAGAGAATAAAAATGCTAAATTAATCTTAGTTACTGCAATCAATCCTACTCCAGCTGGTGAGGGAAAAACCACTACATCGGTAGGGTTGAATGATGGTCTTAACAAAATAGGAAAGAAATCTATTGTTTGTCTAAGGGAGCCATCACTTGGACCATGTTTTGGTATGAAAGGTGGAGCAGCTGGAGGTGGTTACGCCCAAGTAGTTCCAATGGAAGATATTAATTTACATTTTACAGGTGATTTCCACGCTATAACATCAGCTCATAATTTATTGTCTGCAATGATAGATAATCATATTTATTGGGGTAACAAACAAGAAATAGATCCAAGAAGAGTGTCTTGGAAAAGAGTGGTGGATATGAATGATAGAGCTCTGAGAAATATTGTGGTTTCACTTGGTGGAGTAAGCAACGGTTTTCCGAGAGAATCTGGTTTTGATATAACAGTGGCATCTGAAATAATGGCAATTCTCTGTCTTTCAGAAAATCTTTATGATTTAGAAAAAAAATTAGGAGATATAATCATTGGTTATAGAAGGGATAAAACACCTGTATATTGCAGAGATATTAATGCTGACGGAGCAATGACTGTTTTGCTTAAAGAAGCAATGTTACCTAATCTGGTACAGACATTAGAAAATAATCCAGCATTTATTCACGGTGGACCATTCGCAAATATTGCACATGGCTGTAATTCATTAGTAGCTACTAGAGCTGGTCTTAATTTAGGAGATTATGTAGTTACCGAAGCGGGTTTTGGGGCGGACTTAGGCGCTGAAAAATTTTTGAACATCAAATGTAGAAAAGCTAATTTAAAGCCTGATGCGGTTGTTCTTGTTGCAACAATTAGAGCTTTAAAAATGAATGGTGGCGTTCCAAGAGATCAGCTTGAAAATGAAAATGTTGAAGCTTTAGAAAAGGGGTCTGTAAATGTATTAAGACACATTGAAAATATTAAAAAATTCAACCTACCTGTAGTTGTTGGGATTAACCATTTTGTATCTGATACTGAAGAAGAAGTTAACAAGCTACTTGAAATTGTATCAGAGTCAGGATCTGAAGCGATCGTATGTAAGCATTGGTCTGATGGATCTGAAGGAACTAAAGAATTAGCAAAGAGAGTCGTTGAGGTTTGTGAGTCTGGAGAGGCTGACTTCCAACCTTTATACAAGGATGAAGTTCCTTTATTAGATAAAATTAAATGTGTTGCTACTGAAATTTACCGAGCTTCAGATATATCTGCTGATATAAAAATTATCAATCAACTAAAAGATTGGGAAAAAGCAGGATACGGTAACCTACCAGTTTGCATGGCTAAAACCCAATATTCATTTTCTGCAGATCCAAAATCATTGGGTGCACCTGATGGACATATTTTACCAATTAGAGAAGTTAGACTTTCTGCGGGAGCAGGCTTTATAGTTGCTATTTGTGGTGATATAATGACTATGCCTGGCTTGCCAAGTGTTCCAGCTGCTGAAAAGATTCATATAGATGGAGATAATTTAGTGCAGGGACTTTTTTAATTTAATTTAAATTGAGTTTTTTGTGTCTGATGAATTTGAAAAAATAACAAGTATTTCAAACCCTAAAATAAAATTTATAAAATCGTTACTCTTAAGAAAAAATAGAAGTAATACAGGTCTTTTCCTAGCTGAAGGAGAGAGAACATGTAGGGAAGCAATACTTCACGGATGGCTTCCTAAATATGTAATTTTTAATGTTGATAGAGATAAGCTTTCTAATATTGAAGATTTATTAGATAAGTGTATGAAAAATAAAGGTCTTCTATTAAATGTCTCAGAAAAAATTCTATCAAAGATTACAAAAAAAGATAATCCTCAAACAGTATTAGCTGTTTTTGAAAAAAAGAAATTTGTATTAAATGATATTCAAGAAGATGATTCATTGGCATGGTTAGCTCTTGAAAGAGTAAGAGACCCAGGTAATTTAGGAACAATATTTAGGACATGTAATGGAACTGGAGTGAAAACAGTAATTTTAGTTGGTAGTTGCTGTGATCCTTATTCTCCAGAGGCTGTTAGAGCTTCGATGGGGGCAATTTTCTCTATAAAAATTGTGAACATTGATATAAATGATTTTCTTGAATGGGCTAAAGATAGAGATAATAAGATTATAGTTACTAGTCTCAATTCAAACAAAAATTACACTGAATGTAACTGGGGTAAAAAACCCATTCTTATAATGGGTAATGAGCAATCAGGCGTTTCTGAAGTTATAGAAAAATCAGCAGCAGAAACATTAAAACTTCCAATGTTAGGTACATCGGATAGCCTTAACTTATCTGTATCAACTGGAGTTTTCCTATATGAAATTTTAAGAAAAAATTATTGATTAATTATTTTTTGCCATCGTGCAAAATTTGCACAAGATAAAACTCTTCCTTTAGGATTGTTTTCTTTTATTCCAAGTTCTCCAGAAGAGTAAACGCCATTTTCAATTTTTAGCCCACTTTTCAATAAATAGTATAGAGATGTATGTGAAGACCTTATGGCGTATGACGTAAGAACTAAAAATAAAGCTTTTTTGGAGAGTATCTTTTTAATCAAATAAATTAAATCTAGTAAGTCATCTTCTATTCTCCAAATTTCTCCATTTGGACCTCGCCCATATTTGGGTGGATCTAGAATAATTCCATCATATTTATTATTTCTCCTGATTTCTCTTTTCACAAAATTGACTGCATCTTCAACTAAAAATCTTATTGGCAATTCTTGTAAACCATTTCTATTTCTATTTTCAAAAGCTAAATTTATTGCCTTTTTTGAAGCATCAACATGAGTAACTTCTGCGCCTGCTAATGCTGCATCCAATGAAGCAATGCCGCTATAACCAAAGAGGTTTAAAACTTTTATTTTATTTGAATTATTTTTTTCTATAATATTCCTACACCATTCCCAGTGAACAGACTGTTCCGGGAAAAACCCTAAATGTCTAAAAGGTGTTGGTATAGTTTTTATTTTTATATCGTTGTATTTTACATCCCAGAATTTAGACACATTTTTTGATAATTTCCAGCTACCTTTATCTTCATCACTAGAAGAATTAAATATACCGTCAGCAAGATCCCAAATTTTCTTATTTAAACATGGCTCAGATATAGCTTGGCTATCTGGTCTAACAAATATAAAATTTCCAAACCTTTCAAGTTTTTTACTAAAGCCAAAATCTATGAGCTCGTAATCCTTCCATTCTGTGGGAAAATAAATGTTACTTGATATGGAATTAGAATTATTCATAAACAAAAATGATAAACTTATCCTCGCATAACAGATCCTGAAGGATCAAACGGTGCATCAACAGAAATTTCTGCATTATATTTTTTACCTAAAATTTCAACTTGAAATTTTGTATCCTGGTATTGTTTAAA
>JBJLFF010000009.1:0-203949 GCA_045565515.1 Puniceispirillales bacterium (SeqCode) | reverse complement strand
CAAACCCATGTTCTGAGTATATGTTTTTAGATGATACTGCATGTAACTTAGCTTCATTAAATTTAATGCAGTTCAAAAATGATGATAGTTCTTTTAATACAGATGCATTTAAACACGCTGTTAAATTATGGACTCTAACTTTAGAAATTTCTGTCTTAATGGCACAATTTCCATCGAAGGAAATTGCTCAAAACTCATATGAATATAGAACTTTAGGCTTGGGTTTTGCAAATATTGGAGGTTATCTAATGTCAGCAGGAATTTCATATGATAGTGTAGAGGGACGTTCATTATGTGCTGCTATATCTGCTCTTATGACAGGAGTTTCATATTCAACATCAGCTCTGATCGCCAAAGAGGTAGGAAGCTTTTCAGAGTATGAAAATAATTCATCTGATATGATGAAAGTAATCAAAAATCACAGACAAGCAGCCCATGGCGAAAAAAATGGATATGATGATTTAAGTGTTTTGCCTGTTCCCTTGATTGAAGATGAATGTAAGGACAATAACCTTTTAAGTTCAGCAAGATTAGCATGGGATGATGCAGTCAAATTGGGTACAAAACATGGCTTTCGAAATGCTCAAACAACAGTAATTGCACCAACTGGAACAATTGGTTTGATAATGGATTGTGATACTACAGGGATTGAACCAGATTTTGCGCTAGTGAAATTTAAGAAATTAGCTGGAGGAGGTTATTTTAAAATAATTAATAGAATTGTACCTAAAGCTCTTAAAGGTTTGGGGTATAACAGTGAACAAGTAAGAAATATTGAGAATTATGCTGTTGGTCATGGGACTCTAAAAAATTGTCCTGAAATAAACGAACAAAGTTTAAAAGCTAAAGGTTTTAGTAAAGAACAATTCAAAGTTTTAGAAACTTCACTTGATTCAGCATTTGATGTGAAGTTTGTTTTTAATAGATATACATTTGGAGACGAATTTTGCAAAAATATTCTAAATTTCACAGAGGCTCAACTTAATGATTTTAATTTTAACATGCTATCCGAACTTGGATTTTCAGAAGATCAAATTGAAAAAGCAAATACGTTTATATGTGGGGCAATGACTTTAGAAGGGTCACCTGATCTTAAAGAAGAGCACCTTCCTATTTTTGATTGTGCAAATGTATGTGGAAGAATAGGAAAGCGCTTTTTATCAGTCAACAGCCATATTGAAATGATGGCAGCATCCCAACCATTTATTTCTGGTGCAATATCAAAAACAATAAATATGCCTAATTCCGCATCAGTAGAAGACTGTAAAGATGCCTATATGAGGTCGTGGAAATTAGGTATAAAAGCAAACGCACTTTACCGTGATGGATCAAAATTATCACAACCACTTTCATCTTCTTTTTCAGATATAGAAGATGATGAAATAGCAATGGAAGAAGTAAAGCCTATAACTGAAAGGGTTATTGAAAGAGTTATTAGAGAAGTAAGAAGATCTAGGTTACCTGAAAGAAGAAAAGGTTACACACAAAAAGCCACTGTTGGTGGACATAAGGTTTATCTTAGAACAGGAGAGTATGAAGATGGCCAAATTGGTGAGATATTTATTGACATGCATAAAGAGGGTGCTGCTTTTAGATCATTAATGAATAATTTTGCGATAGCTGTATCTATTGGTCTTCAATATGGAGTTCCACTTGATGAGTTTGTTGAGGCATTTACATTTACAAGATTTGAACCACAGGGACTTGTAACAGGGAATGATACAATTAAAATGGCTACTTCAATTCTTGATTATATATTTAGAGAACTTGCTATTTCTTATCTTGATAGACATGATTTGGGCCATGTTAACAGTGAAGAAATAAATGAAAATTTACCTGATAAATCAGATGCGCACTCTCAACTAATAAAGAATACAAAAAAACTCAGTAGAGGTTATGTTAGGCAGGAATTAGAACTAACAGTTCTTCAAGGTGGGCAGTCAGAAGTAAAAGCATATGCAGGCAACAATATTCAAACATCTAGTGTAGCATTTGAAAATGATGCAAATTTTTCGACAAATACAATAGACAATAAACAAACTGCTATACAAAAAGCTAAGATACAGGGATATGAAGGTGAAGCTTGTGGAGAATGCGGTAATTTCACACTTGTAAGAAATGGAACTTGTATGAAATGTAATACTTGTGGTTCAACAAGTGGGTGCTCATAATTAGAGGATAAAAAATGTCTATTATTGAAGAAAATTTAAAAAACTTAAATATTATATTGCCACCTGCACCAGCACCTGCAGCTAATTATGTACCTTATTCAAAAACAGGGAAATTAATATTTGTTTCTGGGCAAATACCAATTGTAAATGGTAAAATGATCATTGGAAAAGTAGGAAAGGATACCGAAATTAATGATGCTGTTAAAGCTGCAAGAGCTTGTGGACTAGCCATAATTTCACAGCTTAGAGAAGCAACCAATTCAAATCTGGATAGTATATCCAGAATTATGAAATTAGGGGGCTTTGTAAATTGTGTTGATAGCTTCACTAAACAACCAGAAATTATAAATGGAGCTTCAGATTTAATGGTTCAGGTATTTGGTGAAAAAGGAAAACACTCAAGGTTTGCAGTAGGATCAAACTCATTACCTAGAGGAGTGGTTGTTGAGATTGAAGCTATTGCTGAAATTCATTAAAAACTAATAATTCCTCTAATAGAACTAAATGAATACAGTTGAAGTTCAAAACTCAAAGTTTTACACCAAAATTATTGAGAGTGTACATCAAGTAGAAAGAAAGACATGGAATGAATGCGCTAACTTTAACAATGATGATACGAATATAGGTAATCCATTTTTGTCTCATGAATTTTTTTGTTCTTTGGAGGATAGTGGTTCAGTTTCAAAAGAAACAGGCTGGATTTCCCAACACATATTATTGTCTGTTAATAATTCAATAGTTGGAATTTTACCTAATTTTATTAAAAATCATAGCTGGGGTGAATATATTTTTGATCAAGTATTTGCACAAGCGCTAGAAAATGCAGGCGGTAAGTACTATCCTAAATTATTATCAGCAGTTCCATTTTCTCCAGTTCCAGGGGAACGGTTTTTAATTAAAGCAGGTTATGATAAACAGGAAATTATAAAACTATTACTAAATGCTTTAGAAGAACTTATAAAAATTTATAAAGTTTCTTCTGGACACATAAATTTTATAAATAAAGATCAAATAAAATATTTCTCTAGTGAACATAGTTGGTTAGAAAGACAGAATATTCAATTTCATTGGAATAATGATAATTATGAAAATTTTGATCATTTTCTTTCAAAGCTCTCCTCCTCAAAAAGAAAAACTATTAAACGCGAAAGGAAAGAAATTATCGAGAGCCCAATAAATTTAGAAATTATTTCGGGTGACGATATAAAAAATTCGCATGCTGAAAAATTTAATAAGTTTTATTTGTCAACTATAAAAAAAAAATGGGGTGGAGCATATTTAAATGAAAAGTTTTGGCATTTAATGGTTGAAAATCTTAGTAAAAGAATTGTTTTTATTTTTGCTAAAGAAGAAAATGACTATTTTGCTGGTGCCATAAATTTAATTGATAATAATACCATTTATGGGAGAAATTGGGGTTCACTAAAACAAATAAAATTTTTACACTTTGAAGCTTGTTATTACCAGGCAATAGAATTTGCAATCAATAATGGACTGAAAAAAGTTGAGGCAGGAGCTCAAGGAATACATAAAATACAAAGAGGTTATCTACCTACAAAAACTTATTCTTTGCATAAATTTTCTAATCAAGGCCTAAGTGAAGCAGCAAAAAAATATCTAAATGTTGAAAAAATTCAAATTGAAAAAGAAATAGGTTTTTTAGAGACAAAATCCCCATTCAAAAATAAATTATAATCGTATTAAAACTTTAATTCAAAACTTTTTTAGTTTTGGTACGTACTTTATTTTGGTTTTTAATGGTAATTTTATTATTTTGAATATCGACAAAAACTTCACCACCCATTGTCAATTCGCCAAACAATATCATATCAGCAAGTGGCTTCTTAATGTGCTCTTGAACAACCCTAGCAAGTGGCCTAGCTCCGTATGCTGGCTCATAACCTCTTTCAGCAAGCCATCTCTTTGCCTTATTTCCAAGAATTATTGAAACACCTTTTTCTTGTAGTTGGGCTTCAAGTTGCATAATAAATTTATCAACAACATGCATCATGGTTTCTAAAGACAACGGAGAAAATGGAATAATAGCATCTAGTCTATTTCTAAATTCTGGTGTAAACATTCTTTCCACAGCTTCTGTATCAGCGCCTTCTCTTCCTTCTCTTGCAAAACCGATTGCACTTTTAGATAATTCAGTAGCACCAGCATTACTTGTCATAATCAAAATACAGCTTTTAAAGTCTACAGTTTTACCATTATTATCAGTTAATTTACCATGGTCCATAACTTGTAAAAGAATGTTAAATAGATCAGGGTGAGCTTTTTCTATTTCGTCTAAGAGTATAACAGTATGCGGGTTTTGATCAACAGCCTCTGTTAACAACCCACCTTGATCATAACCAACATACCCAGGCGGTGCTCCAATTAACCTACTTACAGAATGGCGTTCCATATATTCTGACATATCAAAGCGAGTCAATTTAACTCCTAAAGCAAGTGCTAATTGACGAGCTACTTCTGTTTTACCAACACCTGTAGGCCCAGTAAAAAGATAATTTCCAACTGGTTTGTCAGGCTCCCTCAATCCAGCCCTAGCAAGTTTAATAGCGGATGAGAGAGTTTCAATTGGTTCGTGTTGCCCAAATACTAATCTTTTAAGGTCACTCTCAATATTAGATAATAATGTTTTGTCATCTCTGCTTATGCTTCTACTCGGTACTCTTGCCATTTTAGAGACTGTTTCTTCTACCTCTTTCACACCTATAGTTTTTTTTCTTTTAGATTTGGAAATCAGGTTTTGAGCTGCTGCTGTTTCATCCATAACATCAATTGCTTTGTCTGGAAGCTTTCTATCATTTATATATTTTTGAGATAGTTCAGCAGCTGCTTTCAATGAAGAACTTGAGTATTTAATTTTGTGATGACTTTCATAAATAGATTTTAATCCATTCAGGATAAGTATTGTGTCAGCTAAACTAGGTTCCTCGACATCTACTTTTTGGAAACGTCTGGAAAGAGCTCTATCTTTTTCAAAATAGTTTCTAAACTCTTTATAAGTGGTTGATCCCATGCATTTTAATTGGCCTGACTGAAGAGCTGGCTTTAAAAGATTGGATGCATCCATAGATCCACCACTGGTAGCACCTGCCCCAACAATCGTATGAATTTCGTCTATAAATAAAATAGAATTGTCTATTTCTTCTATTTCAGAAATTATTGCTTTTAGCCTTTCTTCAAAATCTCCTCTATATCTTGTTCCAGCAAGAAGCGACCCCATATCTAAAGAATAAATTTCGTATTTTTCTAAGACTTCTGGGACTTGTAAATTTGCAATTTTAAATGCAAGTCCTTCCGCTATAGCTGTTTTACCTACACCAGGATCTCCCACAAGTAATGGATTATTTTTTGTTCTTCTACATAAAACTTGAATACATCTTTCAACTTCTTTTTCTCTTCCAACCAAAGGATCTATTTTTCCCTCTCTGGCAAGAGAAACAAGAGGTTTTGAAAATTTTTCAAGAGCTTTAAGATTGTTTGAGCTTTCACTATCTTCATTCCCTGAATTACTATCTTTAGATGGTGAAAATGAGGGGTTTTTTGAAGTACCATGACTTATAAAACTTACCGCATCTAATCTTGTCATTCCCTGATTGGAAAGCAACCATACTGCATGACTTTCACGTTCAGCAAACATAGCAATAATAACATTAGCTCCATTAGCTTGTTTCCTTCCTGAAGATTGCACATGAACAAGTGCTCTTTGAAGAACTCGCTGGAATGAGACCGTAGGTTGAATATCTTCAGATTTTTCATCTATCTGTTTGTCAAGAGTATTAACCATAAAGTCGTCTAATTCAGATTTTAACCTTTTTAAATCTACTGAACAAGCTGTAAGAAGTTCAATAGCATCGCTATCATCTATCAAAGCAAATAATAAATGTTCTAAAGTAACAAGCTCTGCTCCTCTATCAGCTGCACATGTCATTGCTCTATGAAGAGATTGCTCAAGATTTTCAGATAACATTATTCTTTCTCCAATTTAATTTGAAGTGGGTGTTGATTTTTCCTTGCTTTATCAAGAACTTGAGTGGCTTTTGATTCCGCGATTTCATATGTGTATAAGCCACATATTCCTATTCCTTTTTGATGGATATGAAGCATAATTTCAGTTGCTTGTTCTTGTGACTTTGAAAAATATGTTTGTAGCATTTCGATAACAAATTCCATTGGAGTATAATCATCATTAAGCATTATAACTTTGTAAAGTGGTGGTTTTTTTAATTTTGGTTTTTCTTCTAAAACTATGGAAGAGAATTTATTTTTAAAATCATCGTTATTTTCTTCATCTGAATTCAAGGTGATTTCAGATAAAAAATAACTATAATTATTTATTCGCACTTTTTTGCCTTTCAAAGATATTAAATTATCTATTTATAAACATATATTGTTACTTTTAATAAAAAATTCAAAGAAAATTTAGAGTTTTGCACAAAAATTGCTCAACTATTCTTGATAAATATCAAATTAGAATAAGTGTGTTTAGGTTTTAAGTCTTAATATGTTAATAATCTACAAAAGGATATTGCATTATCTTATTGAATCTGTATGATTCACTATATGTTAAATATATATAAAGTTTATTATGCTTAAAAAAATACAATTCAAACACTTTTTTATATTTTTATTATTTTTAGTGTTGGCAGTAAGTAGTAATGTAAAAACTCATGCAAACTCAAAATATGCTTCAATTATTATTGAAGAGCATAGTGAAAAAATACTTTATTCAAGATCAGCCAATCAACTAAGGCATCCAGCAAGTATGACTAAAGTCATGACTTTGTACATAATTTTTGAAGAAATTCAAAAAGGGAATTTAAGTAATAACTCAAGAATTGAGTTTTCGAAAAGGGCTTCAGGTCAACCCCCCTCTAAGCTTGGAATTAAACAAGGTCAGTCAATAAGTCTAAGAGAAGCTATGTTGGCATTAGTTACAAAGTCAGCCAACGATGTTGCAACAGCAGTTGCCGAGAAAATTGCTGGGACTGAAGTTAATTTTGCCAAAAGGATGACAAAAAAAGCTAAAAGTTTGGGAATGAATAATACAAGATTTATGAATGCGTCTGGTCTGTATAATAAATATCAGAAAAGCACAGCATTGGATATGGCTAGGCTTGGAATAGCTATCAAAAGAGACTTTCCAATAAGATATAAAATATTTAACACTAAATCATTCAATTGGAATGGAAAAAAATATAAAAACCATAATAATTTACTAAAATCATACTCCGGTACAGATGGAATAAAAACTGGTTATATTGGAGCTTCTGGTTTCAATTTAATGGCTTCAGTAGAAAGAAATGGAATACGTTTAATCGGGATTGTTTTTGGTGGCAAATCAAGCAAAAGAAGAGATTTGCACTTAATGGGCTTATTTACTGATGCTTTTAAGAGGGCGTCACCACCAAAATTAGTTCTCGTAAGCGCACCTTTATCAAAACCTAAATTTATTAGTATTAGAACACCTTCCTCAAAGCCAAAAGCCTTTATTAGTGCAGATAAAAATTTAGAAATGCCAATGCTAAAGCCTATATATTTGGCTACAAATAACTTATCTAAAAAAATCATAAATATTGAAAACTGGGGTATACAGGTAGGAACTTATTCAAAGAAAGTTAGTGCACACCAAATTGCCATAAAAGCTAGAAGAATTGCGCCTGAACTCTTGAAAATGTTACCTGCTCAACTTACGCCAATTTATATAAATAACAATATAGCATGGCGGGTTAGATTTAATAGTTTAGATGAAAATTCGGCGAGAACGACTTGCTCAAAGCTACTTTCTAAAAATATATCGTGTATTCCAGTACCCTCAGAACAATTATTAGGTTATCTAATTAAAAACCAAAATTAAGAGAATAGTTAATGAGTCTACTCCAAACTAACACCTCACCTCCTTTTAACATTACAAGATTAAGCCATGTTGTATTAACAAGCAAAGATCTAGATAGAACAAGATTTTTTTATGAAACTGGTCTTGGTCTTGAAGTTACGTTTCAAGATAACGATTATTTGTGTTTACGTGCACTTGAAGAAACAAGTCACCATTCTCTAATATTTGAAAGAAGTGATGTTAGTAAATGCAAAAGAATTGGATATAGAGTATCTGAACAAGATGAATTAGCTAAAGCCTATGATTATTTCTCAAATTTACAATATGAAGTAAATTATGTTGATAGGCCATATCAAGGAAAATCTTTACATGTATCAGATATTATGGGTACACCAATTGAATTTTGCTCAACAATGGAACAAAAGCCATCTCAAATGCAAAACTTTCATTCACATTCAGGAGGCAAATTAGCATTTCTTGACCATGTCCAAATAACAAGTCCTGACGTTACAAAAGTTTATGAGTGGTATAATAATATAGGATTTAGATTAGCTGAATATACAGCTAATGATAATTCAGATGAAATGTGGGGTGTTTGGTTAAAAAGAAAGAATAATACACAAGATGTTGTTTTTAGTAATGGGTTCGGGCCATGTCTCCATCATTTTGCCTTCCATACACCTGAAGTATCAAATGTAATACATGCAGCTGATGTAATGGCGTCTCTTGCACTTGGCCATACTATTGATCGGCCACCTGGACGACACGGTATAGGAAATGCTTTTTTTATTTACTTTCGAGATCCTGATGATCACCGTATAGAAATTTTTACAAGTCATTATAATTTAATTGATGCTAATCAAACTCCTAAAAGATGGGATCTAAGCGATACACGACGCTCACAATTATGGGGATTTCCTGCGCCTAAAAAATGGTTTTATGAGACTACAGAATTTGAAAATGTAAAACCAAAAAAACCTAACCTTTCTGCTCCACCAGTTACTTTAGAGGACTTTTTAGCAAAATGGTAAATTCTAAATGAAATTTGGAACTATCAGTGAAAACGGAAATAGCCAAGTAGTTGTTAGAATTAATGAAGAATATGCTTGTAAACTGAGTGACTTGGAAGAATTGATTGGCTGTAACGTGAGCCAAGACATAATTGAACTTATTAGTTCTATTGAAAAAGATAAAAAACTATTTTTAAAGTTTCAGAAAAAGGTTCATAATGTGAGAAAGATGAGTATTGCCACTTTTGAGTGGCTTCCACCTATACAAAAACCTTCAAAAATTTTAGGAGTCGCTTTTAATAATAAAGAACTAATGAAAAAAGCACACAAAGATCCTGGAGTTCCAAATTTCTTTTTGAAACCTCCCTCTGCATTACAAGGACATAATAAACCAATAATTGTAGATCCCAATTGGGGTGCTGTAATTCCAGAACCTGAAATTTGTGCAGTTATTTCAAAAAAAGCTAAACATATTTCTGCTGATGAAGCACTAGACTACGTTTTTGGATTCTTAATTCATAATGATGTTACCTCTCATGGTTTAAAATTTCAAAAAGATAGTATTGCTATTACCTATGATTCTGATCTTGCAAGACCAGAGTTTTATACTTGGCGTAACTTAAATGGGCCTGATGATACTGATGCTTTTTATGTATATCATACACGTTCAAAAGGCACTGACACATTTGGACCTATGGGACCATGGGTTACAACATCTGATGAAGTAAAAGATCCAAATAAGCTTTCTGTAACTGGTTCTCTCAATGAAGAAATTTTTACTAATGATCATACTAGTAACTACCGTTTTTCTGTTGAGGAATGTATTTCTGAAGCAAGCAGATATTTTACTTTAGAACCAGGAGACTTAATTTCATTTGGCACCACTGGAAAAGGAACAACTAAATTTCCTAGAGGTCATAAAAGTCTTTTGATAGGTGAACAAAAAGGTACTATTAACATAAGCATAGACAACCTTGGAACATTATCTAATCCTATTAAACACCAAAAAGGTGGAGCTTAGTTTAATTAAATACTTTTATGAAACTTTTAGTAATTCATCCCACCTTGTAGTATATGCCGGTGAACGATAATAAGATTTCATTTGCCAATCACTCTTCAAATCCGTAGTTTTTTTTAATTTTTTTTGAATACCTTGTGCACCATAGATAACAGAGCCTTTACCTAGCTTACTATTTATTTCATCAATTACATCTATAAACTTGTCTCTTCTATACTGTTTTTTTTTATTGATGAAAGTGCTTGAAAACAAATCTGTTTGTATACTAAATTGTTCTTCTGCTTTTACACTAATCATTTTATTATCAGTTTTAACTATCAATTGAGATAATATAACGCCTGCTTTGTGATACCTAAATTTAGGCTTATAAATTAACTTCAACGCTTTATCTGATGCTTTCAATAATTCAAGAGTATTCTGCGTTGGTTCAGAAAATAAAATCTCTTGTGCAGTTTTATACTGTGGTTCTTGTATATGGAACCTATTAGTTTGAATAAAGATACAAATACTATTACATAAGCTACTTTGAGATCTGAGTTTACTGGCAGCCACAACAACATGATTAGATATGGCCTCTTTTAAATTATCAATATCACTTATCATTGAACCAAAGGATCTTGAAACCATTATTGACTTTCTAGGCTGAGTAACCTCTAAAGGAATACAAGACACTCCTGTTAACTCTCGTACTATTCTCTCTCCTACCACAGATAGACATTGTTTTATTTTTCTAGGGTCAGATTGCTTTAATTGAAGACCAGTAAAAATACCAAGAGAATGAAGTCTAGCACCCCATTTTTTTGATATCCCCCAAATATCTTCAACCCTAATATTTTTTAATATATATTCTAACTCAGTATGATTATTGCTTATAATATAAATGCCATCTTTTGTTTTTTTTTTCGCAATACGGTTGGCTAATTTAGCCAATGTTTTGGTTTTAGCGATGCCAATAGATACTGGTATACCTGTCCATTGGAAAACGGAACTTTTTATTCTTTGCATTTCCTTAAATAAAGGATCTCCATTTATACCTTTAATACATAAAAAGGCTTCGTCTATAGAGTATACTTCTACTTCGGGTGTAAAATGCTTTAAGCAATTCATTACCCTCGACGACATATCACCATATAAAGTATAGTTAGAGGAATAAATCATCACGTTATTTTTTAATAACAAATCTTTATATTTAAACATAGGGGCGCCCATGGGTATACCTAGAGACTTTGCTTCATTAGACCTAGCTATAATACAGCCATCATTATTAGACAAAACTACAACAGGTTTTCTTTCTAAGGCAGGATTAAACACTCTTTCGCAAGAGACATAGAAATTATTACAATCTACTAACGCATACATAATAAAGATTTTTAGTTAAAGAGCATGGATAACGTTTGTAGCTACACCCCATATCACTATTTCCATGCTATCTGAAATTTCAATTGGTTTAAAAAGTTTATTTTCTGGTAGTAAAATAACTTTCTTATCACGCCGGTAAAGCCTTTTAACTGTCATTTGACCATCTAAAGCCGCTACTATTATTTTTCCATGTTTCGGTTTAATGCTTCTATCAACTATTATGATATCGTTGTTATGGATGCCAGCGTTAACCATAGAATCTCCTACCACACGTACAAAAAAGGTTGCAGATGGATGTTTTATTAAATAATCATTTAGGTCAAGTTTACTTTCAAGATAGTCATCTGCTGGAGATGGAAAACCTGCTGTAACAGCACAGCTATAAAACTGGTGGTAAGATTTATTTTGAATTTTAACTTCGAGTATTTCTTTTATCAATGGCAACAACTATAAGATATTTTGTTCATGTTTTGTTCTATTTTGAAAAAATAAATAAGTCAAGACAGTATCTTATAATTATTAAATTATCTTTTTTTAATTTTTTCAGGAGAGTTTATTACTTGTTCATCAAACCCTTTTTGATGTGATAAAAATACTAAGAATGTAAGAAAACCTAATAAAACAAAGGAAAAAAAACACCCTAGAAACAAAGCAAATAAGCCATGAGATGATATATGAATATCCATATAAATCTTTAATAAAGAAAATAGAAATGTCACTAATAAAAAAAAGGTCAGCAATACACCTGAAATAATTAGAAATGTATAGAAAGTTTTATCGTTCATCATTGAAGCTTTATATTATTATAGAATACTTTTAAACTATTACTTATATAAGTACTATTTTTTTTGAAGAAAGACTTAAATGCTAAAGAAAAAATTTGCACAGCAAGCGGCAGAAATTCTAATTGATATAGGAGCTGTATCAATTAGAACAGATGCACCATTTACATTAACTTCAGGGAAAAAAAGCCCTGTTTATGTTGACTGTAGAAGAATAATATCATTTCCGAAAGAGCGGCAGAAACTTATGAAAATGGCTCTGCAAGTTTTAGAAAACACTATCCCATTTGATGCCATTGCAGGAGGAGAAACTGCAGGCATACCCTTTGCAGCATGGATCTCAGAATTAATGTCACTACCTATGATATATGTACGTAAAAAGCCAAAAGGATTCGGTCAAAATAAACGTATAGAAGGCCTTGTTAAACCAAACCAAAATATTCTCTTAGTAGAAGACCTTGCAACTGATGGTGGCTCTAAAATGTCTTTTGTAAACGCGATAAGAGAAGCTGGGGGTAATTGCACTACTTGTTTTGTAATTTTTCATTATGGTGTTTTTAAAAAGTCACTGGAGCAACTGAAAGCTCAAAATGTTTCATTGATTGAACTTGCCAAATGGAAAGACATTTTAGATGTACTAAAAAAAAGAAAAGTCCCACAATATGAAATTGATAGCGTTAAAAATTTTTTAAGAAACCCTGATGAATGGACACAAAAGTAATAGTATTTTTAATAAAAATTATGATAACTTTGTCTCCACAAGCCTTGACCAGTAACTTGCACCCAATGGCAAAATGTCATCATTAAAATCATACTGGGAATTATGTAACATTTTACCTGGTCCGGGATTGCCTGCACCAAGCCAAATGTAAGCACCAGGTTTTTCTTTAAGCATATATGAAAAATCTTCACTTGCCATCGACGGAGGTAAAGCCTTCTCAACTGAGTTAATTCCCAAAACTTCCTCAGCAATAATAGAAGCTTCCGAAGCTTCTTGCAGAGTATTGTGTGTTGCAGGATAACCTGAAATGTAATCTACCTTTGCCTCTAATCCAGAGGCTTTAGCTATGTTTATAGCAATGTTTTTTATTCCTTGCTTTAATTTGATTCGATCTTTTTGATGCATTGAGCGACAGGTGCCCTCCATTGACACTTGGTCTGGTATTACGTTAGAAGCTGTTCCTGCTTTTATTACTGTAACAGAAACAACTGCTGAATTAACAGGGTCTATGCTTCTTGATACTAAAGTTTGTAATCCTGAAATAATAGAAGCTGCTACTGGAACTGGATCCTTTGCCAATTGGGGAATCGCAGCATGCCCACCCTTACCTAAAACTGTTATTTTAAAACCGTCTGCGGAAGCCATAACAGGCCCAGAATGAACCGCTGCTTTACCAACATCTAATCCTGGCCAGTTATGCATTCCCCAGACAGTCTGCATTGGAAACTTTTCAAATAATCCTTCATCAACCATTACCTTGCCCCCACCTAATCCTTCCTCAGCAGGTTGAAAAATAAAATAAACTGTACCTTTAAAGTTTTTATTTTCTGATAAGTATTTAGCTGCGCCAAGAAGCATTGCCATATGACCATCATGACCACATGCATGCATATTGCTACTGTTTTGACTTTTATATTCGAATATATTTTCTTCTGGCATCTCTAAAGCATCCATATCTGCTCGAAGGCCTATTGAAATTTTCCCAGGTTCTGATCCATGCAGAACACCTACAACACCTGTCTTAGCAATATTTTGGTGCACTTCAATACCAAAATCATTTAATTTTCTTGAAATAAATTCTGATGTTTTGGACTCCTCAAAGCCTAATTCAGGAATAGTATGTAGATGCCTTCTCCACTCCTGCATTTCTTTTTTCATATTTGAAATACTATTAATAATTGGCATTTTATAAATTCCCTCTTTTAAAGATTAAATTAATAAATTAGAATATTATAAATTAATATTGCTTAGAGCTTAAATCTAACTTAATTAATAATTTTTTCAAATTTTTTGATTTAGCTTACTGCTTTATTCTTATATGTACAGAGCATTTTAGATTGACTGATAGATTGAGAATTTCCCAAAAAATATTTACAATAATTTTACCATTTTGTGGTGGCTATTTCCTTTCTTACTTATTTCGTTCTACTAACGCTGTAATCTCTCCACACTTAACAAATGAATTTAATTTCAATGCCCAAGAACTTGGTATGCTTACATCTGCTTACTTATTCGCGTTTGCTATTTTCCAGATTCCACTAGGCATTCTTTTAGATAAATACGGAGCACGCAAGGTTCAGATTATACTAATGATTTTTGCTGGATTTGGTTCTTTAATGTTTTGTTTTAGCAACAATTTACTGCAACTTACATTATCGAGAGCTTTAATAGGCTTTGGTGTTGCTGGTTGTCTTATGGCTACCTTTAAAATTATCACAATATGGTTTGATAAAAACTCTTGGCCTATTCTATATGGTCTGTGCCTTTCAAGTGGAGGTCTTGGTGCAATCGTTGCCACTAAACCTCTTTATTTCTTTGTAGATAGTATCGGCTGGCGTTCAGCTTTTATGTTTCTTGCTTTTGCATGCTTTTTTGTTTCATTCATTATATGGTTTGTCACCCCAGAAAAAGAAAGCATTAAAGAGAAACAATCTCCCTTTATTGCTCTCAAAGAAATATACTCCAGCAAACTTTTTTGGAGAGTTGCTCCATTGGCTGGTATTTCAGGTGGTACTGGGTTAGCTATTCAAGGTTTGTGGGCAGGTGAATGGCTTCGAGATGTAGCAGAACTTACCCAAAGTGAAACTACCAATATGCTTTTAGTACTTAATCTTTCTTTATTAGCGGGAATGATTTTAACAGGATTTATTCCAAATTTTTTTAAAAAGTTTAAATTTTCACAAATTGATATTTACCTTTATATTACCATTATACTTTTAATTGGCCACTCTTTGTTGACTTTTGAGGTTATCCCTAAATCAGCCCTGCCGTGGATACTAATTGGAATTTCTTCAAATAGTGCTATCCTAGCTTATTCATGGCTTAATTCACAATTCCCTATTGCTTACGCTGGAAGGGCTTCTACCGCTCTTAATTTATCTCTTTTCGTTTGTGGTTTTATTTTACAATATGCAATTGGATGGATAATTAATTTCTGGGATAGAAATCCTAATAATAGTTATCCATCTGAAGCATATTTTGTAGCTTTTGTAGTTCTTCTAATTTTACAAATAATATGTATTCTAATTTTTCTTGGATTAGGTTCAAAAAGATTAGTAACACAACATAAATAATTGTTGATTAAATTTTATTTAAATATATTTAGAATATATGATTTAGGTTAATCAACACATTTATTTAAACCTTATTTTATACAAATAAATATTTTATTGTGAAAAACAAACTAAAACAAAAATATTCAATCTTTTCCTTGGCTAGAAATTCATTATCCTATCATTTGAATTGGAAAAAAGCATGGAGAAGTCCTGAGCCAAAAAAAAACTATGATGTTGTTATCATTGGCGGTGGCGGTCATGGATTGTCTACAGCTTATTACCTAGCCTCTAATCATGGAATAAAAAATATTGCCGTTATTGAAAAAGGGTGGATTGGTGGTGGTAATACTGGAAGAAATACTACGATTATACGGTCCAACTATCTCTGGGATGAATCTGCTGCAATTTATGAGCATTCTTTAAAATTGTGGGAAACCCTCTCATCTGAATTAAACTTTAACATAATGTTCAGTCAAAGAGGCGTTCTAACAATTTCTCATAGTGAGCACGAATTGAAGGAGATGTCTAGAAGGGTTCACGCAATTAGACTTAACGGAATTGATTCTGAAATACTCTCACCAAAAGAAATTAAAAAATTTATTCCTATTATTAATACTGATCAAAACATTCGATATCCAATACTGGGTGGTTTTTTACAAAAAAGAGGTGGTACAGCTCGACATGACGCAGTTGCTTGGGGTTACGCAAGAGCTGCTGATAGTTTAGGCGTTGATATTATTCAAAACTGTGAAGTTACAGGAATAATCAGAGACCAAAATAGAATTAAAGGTATTGATACTACAAAGGGTCATATATCAGCTAAAAAGATCGGTGTTGTAGTTGCTGGCCATTCTAGCATACTTGCCGAAATGTCTGGATTGCGTTTGCCTATTCAAAGTAGGCCTTTACAAGCACTTGTCTCTGAACCTATTAAACCAATATTAGATACTGTTATTATGTCAAATGCTGTTCATATGTACATAAGCCAATCAGATAAAGGGGAAATAGTCCTTGGAGCTGGAGTAGATAAATATAATTCTTATGCTCAAAGGGGATCTTTCCCTGTTCCTCAGCATATGATTTCAGCAGCAGTAGAGCTTTTTCCTGTACTTTCAAGGCTTAGAATGCTTAGGCATTGGGGTGGAATTGTAGATACTTGTCCTGATGCATCACCAATAATATCAAAAACAGATATAGATGGTTTATTTTTTAATTGTGGTTGGGGCACGGGGGGGTTTAAAGCTACACCAGGTAGTGGACATGTTTTTGCTGATTTAATCGCAAAAGATGAACCAAATAAGATAAACGCTCCCTATTCCTTAGATAGATTTAATACAGGTTACTTAATTGATGAGCACGGTGCTGCCGGTGTTGCTCATTAATGATTAGGATTTAGCATGTTAAATATCAAATGTCCAAATTGTGGTTACAGAGATGAAAGTGAGTTTTTATGTGGTGGAGAGGCTCATATTACTAGGCCAGGATATGAAGTTTCTTTATCAGACAATGAATGGGCAGAGTATTTATTTATGAGACATAACCCTAAAGGAAATTTTACTGAAAGATGGTTCCATTCTAGCGGGTGCAGAAAATGGTTTAATATAGTAAGGAATACTGTAACAAACGAAATTTTTGAGGTCTACCCTGCAGGTTCACTCCCTAAATCATCTGAAGGTAGAAATGCATATAAAAATAATTGGCGTCGAAGTTCTCCATCCGAAATTAAGTCTCAAAAAAAATAGTTATGAAAACAGGTATCCGCAGAGTCCACAAGCATCCTATAACTTCTCAAAAAGTAGTTACATTTACTTTTGATGGTAAAAAATATACTGCTTATAAAGGTGATACTTTAGCCAGTGCTTTAATATCTCATAATATTAAGGTTGTCGGTCGTTCATTTAAGTATCACAGACCAAGAGGAATACTTACCATAGGATCTGAAGAACCAAATGCACTTTTTAGAGTTGGAGTTGGATCAAGAATAGAGCCTAATATCCCTGCAACACAAATTGAAATTTTTGATGGTCTTGTTGTTGAAAGTCAAAATAGATGGCCATCTCTCAATTTTGACCTAGGTTCAATAAATTCATTTTTCTCTAGACTCATACCAGCAGGATTCTACTACAAAACCTTTATGTGGCCATCCTCAATGTGGGAGAATTATGAGTGGTTTATTCGTCGTGCAGCCGGACTAGGTAAGGCTGCAGAAGATCATAATGATCCTGATAGATATGAGCACATTCATTATCATTGTGATGTTTTAATTGCTGGTGGTGGCTTATCAGGATTGATTTCGGCTTATATACTTGGTTCATCTGGTGCAAAAGTATTGATCGCTGATGAAAAATCTGAACTTGGTGGTAGCTTAATGTATGAAGATGATATTAAGATTGATGGTTCAAAAGGCACTACTTGGGTAAAAAAAATTGAACAACAACTTAATGAGATGAGCAATGTTAAAATTCTGAAAAGAAGCTGTGTTTTTGGTTATCAGGATCATAACTTTTTAACCATTGCAGAACGATGCTCTAATCATTTAACTGAAGTTCCTAAGTCATCTATTAGACAAAGATTATGGAAAGTTAGATCAAAACAAGTTTTAATTGCGCAAGGCATGCATGAAAGGCCACAAGTTATTTCTGGCAATGATATACCAGGAGTAATGCTTAGTTCAGCTGTTAGAGGTTATGTTAATAAATATGGTGTAGTTCCAGGTAGGTCAGTTGTAATTTGTACTAATAACGATGATGCTTACAGAACAGCAATTACTCTTCATAAGTCAGGGATTAAGGTTTCAGGTATTATTGATTCAAGAAACAATCAAACCGCTGAACTTTTAAAAATTACCAAAAAATATAATTTTAAAGTTTTTTTAGGGCATGTAATTGCATCTATTCATGGGAAAAATGCTGTCAAAGCAGTAGAGGTAGCTCCAATCAATGACGATGCAACTGACATTGCTTCTCTTCCATTTAAAATTCCTACAGATTTAGTGGCTATGTCAGGTGGATGGACACCTATTGTCAGTTTATTTAGTCAAAGTGGTGGCAAACTAGAATGGAATGAAAAACAAGGCTATTTTAAACCTGCCCATCACTTTCAAAATGAACTTTGTATTGGGGGAAGTAATGGTACGTTTGATGTACAAGAATGTATTGATGAAACTATTAAAAAAACAAATGAAATTTTAGTAAAACTTAGTAAAAGAAAAAAATCTAAGTTTACTATAACAGCTAATTATCCAAAGTTTTCTTATGTACCCAGAAATATATGGCATATACCAAATGGACGTATTTCTGGAAAAGGGGGTAAAGCTTTTATTGATTTTCAAAACGATGTTCCGCTAAGTGATATTCACCTTGCATCAAAAGAGGGTTATAGATCTGTTGAACATTTAAAAAGATATACAACTACTGGAATGGCTACTGATCAAGGTAAAACATCCAATATTAATGCGCTAGCTAATCTAGCTAGTATTTTAAAAAAACCAATTGAAGAAGTGGGTACTACAACCTTTCGTATGCCATACACACCAACTACTCTAGGCAACATTGGAGGGCGTGACATTAAAAATCTTTTTGACCCTATTAGGTTAACTAGAATTAACGATTGGCATGATGCTAATAATGCAAAATTTGAACATGTTGGGCAATGGATGAGAGCCTGGTATTATCCAAAACAAAATGAAAAATTTCATGAAACTGTAAATAGAGAAGTTTTTTCAGTAAGAAATAATGCGGGCATATTGGATGCCTCTACATTAGGGAAAATTGATATTAAGGGCCCTGATGCAGCAAAGTTTTTAAATTTAATCTACACTAATAGCTGGTCAAATCTCAAAATTGGTAAATGTCGATATGGTTTGATGCTTAAAGACGATGGCATGGTAATGGATGATGGCGTTACCTCTAGATTAGGGCATGATCATTTTCATATGACAACAACAACTGGCGGCGCAGCTAATGTTTTAAATTGGCTTGAGGAATGGCACCAGACTGAGTGGCCCAATTTGAAGGTTTATTTTACTTCTGTTACGGAAGCATGGTCAGTTATATCTATTTCCGGTCCAAAGGCGAGAAATATTTTAGAGGCTGCTAATTGCTCTTTAGATATAACTAACGAGAGCTTTGAATTCATGTCATTTAAAGATGGTACTATTGATGAAATACCTGTTAGAATTTTTCGTATCTCTTTTACAGGTGAGCTTTCTTTTGAAATAAATACTCCTGCAAGATATGGAATGCAGTTATGGAAAATTCTTTTTAAAGCTGGAAAGGAATATGGATTAACGCCCTACGGTACAGAGGCAATGCATGTTTTAAGAGCAGAAAGAGGTTTTATTATTGTTGGTCAAGAAACGGATGGATCAGTATCACCTTATGATTTAGGAATGGACTGGATTATTTCTAAAAAGAAAAATGATTTTATTGGAAAAAGGTCTTTAGAAAGATTATCAATGCGATCAAACAATAGAAAAGAATTAGTTGGATTGTTGTCCGATGACCCTAATCAAGTAATTCCTGAAGGTGCTCATGCTATTGAAACTGACGATTTAGATTCACCTGACAAAAATATTCTCGGTCATGTTACTTCATCTTATTACTCACCTAATTGTAGAAGAAGTATTGCAATGGCATTGTTAAAAGGTGGTAGGTCAAGAAAAGGAAGCAAAGTATCTCTTCCTTTACTAAATGGTGAAATTGTTGAGGCTAAAGTTGTAAATCCAATATTTTTTGATCCAAATGGAGTAAGAAAAAATGGTATTTAACTTTGATAGTAAAAATTTTATAGGCCAATCAGCAATTAATAACAAACCTTGTACAGGCGATAGAAATCTTGACGAAGGCGAAGATATCACTATTCAGGACGCAGGCTTAATAAATATTTTTAATTTAAGAGGCAGCCAAAGAAGCTCAATTTTCAGGCAAGTTATTCAAAATTCACTAGATGTACAAATTCCAAATAAAACTGGTACTTTCACAACAAATGATAAAAAGTTTATATTGCAAACTAGTCCTGATGAATGGATTATTTTGAGTGAAACAGATGATATTAATATAAAATCTATAGAGTTAGAAAAAAAACTCACAAAAGTTAATTATTCTTTAACAAACCTTACGGATCAATATCAGGTAATCTATATTTTTGGAGAAAAATCTAGGTGGGTTTTATCCAAAGGTATTAGCATTGATTTAGATCAGTCTAGTTTTGGCCCTAAACAATGTGCTCAAACAACTCTCGCTTTAACTGATATTTCAATTTTTTGCACTGCAAAAAATTCTTTTACAGTTTTTTGTAGAAACAGCTTTGCTAATTATTTAATGGACTGGCTTGAAGATGCTTCTTTTGATTGTAAATATAAATTTTTAAAATCTTAAGATTCTGTATTTGGAAGCTCTTCTTTCTTTTTCTCTATAAAAGATCGTAACTCCTCGTCTATTGATGGATCTATTTCGGGTGGCGTGTATCCTTCTAATAGTCTTTTAGCTATCTCTCCAGCTCTATCCATTTGATTTGTTTCGCCTTCTGAAGACCATTGCTCAAAGGTTGTGTTATCTGAAACTTTGGATGTCCAGAAGGCTGTTTCAAAATTTTTCTGTGTATGATTGCAGCCCAAGAAATGCTGACCTGGACCAACTTCCCTTATTGCATCCATAGCTTGACCATTGGCTGTTACGTCTGGACCTTCAGTTAAGATTGACATAGCACTACACTGATCAGCATCAATAATAAATTTTCTAATATCTGATACAAGTCCACCTTCAAGCCAACCTGCTGCATGTAAAACAAAATTTACTCCTCCTAAAACAGTTGGCCATAAAGTATTTAGTGATTCTATTGCAGCTTGAGCATCCGGTATTTTTGCTCCATTTAAACTTCCTCCTGAGCGAAATGGTACGCCTAATCTTCTTGCAAGCTTTGCTGCAGCAAACAAAACTATTGCTGGTTCCGGTGTCCCAAACGTTGGGGCACCTGATTGCATTGATATTGAAGAGGCAAAACTTCCAAACACTACTGGTGTTCCAGGGTTTACCATTTGCGCAAAAGTGATCCCACTCATTGCTTCTGCAAGTGTTTGTGCGAGCACCCCAACTGGGGTGACTGGTGCCATAGCACCTGATAAAATAAATGGAGTTGTAATAACAGCTTGATTTGATCTTGCATACTCTTTAAGGGCGCCAAGCATAGTTCCATCCCAAGTCATAGGAGAATTAGCGTTAATTAAACTAATCATTACAGTATTATTTTTAACAAACTCTTCGCCAAAGAGTATTTTTGCCATATCAATTGTGTCTTTTGCTCGCTCAGGGGCAGTTACAGATCCCATAAAAGGTTTGTCTGACAATCGCATATGAGAGTAGTTCATTTCTAAATGTCTTTTAGTCACTGGTAAGTCAACTGGCTCACAAACTGTCCCACCTGAATGATGAATTCCGGGACTCATGTATGCTAATTTAACTATATCTTGAAAATCCTTTATTGTAGCGTACCTTCGCTCACCATCTAAAGACCTAATAAAAGGAGGGCCATATACTGGAGCAAATACTGTATTCTTTCCACCAATTTCTACAGAATTATTTTTATTTCTTGCATGCTGAGTAAACTGAGCTGGAGCATGAGCAATCCATTTATGGCATAACCCACGAGGAAACCTAACACGTTCACCTTTTACATCACATCCATTTGCTTTCAAAATTGACAAAGCTTCTGCATCATCACGGAAATCAATACCAATTTCTTCAAGAATGATCAGAGCATTCTCTTCAATCATTTCACAGACTTCATCACTAACTAAATCGTAAACAGGAATATTTCTTTTTATGTAAGGCTTATTTTTTGTGTTAAGAGCTTGTGAAGATCTTAACTCCCTTCGAGCTTCTCTTCCGCCACCACGAGAACGTTTTCTAGACTTATCATTCATATATACACCTTATATCTAAGCTTTAAGCTTTTCATTTTCTGGGTCATAAGGACTTTCTTCAATTATTGAAGCATCAAATTTTTTTCCAAGAATATCGATCTTTACCTTCAACCCAATTTTTATATTTGAAGGATTTATCATGGCTAGAACTAAGGATTTTTGAATTCTATGACCGTATCCTCCACTTGTTGCTCTGCCTATTACTCTACCATCTAAATAAATTGGATTATTACCCAAAGCATCTGCATCAGTTACTCCGTGAACTTCTAGAGTAGCAAATCCATATAAAAAACCTCTAGACTTCCACTCAGCAAGCCCATTTCTTCCATGAAAATCCCCTTTATTTTCTGCCACAAACCTATCTAAGCCAGACTCTAGAGCTGCATATTCAATTGAAAGTTCTCGTCCAGGCAAACGATAAGATTTTTCTATCCTTAATGAGTCCATTGCCCTTATACCAAAAGGCTTTAAACTAAGCTTTGAACCATGTTCAAATAGTAAATCAAATATTTGATTTTGATATTCTATTGGATGATGGATTTCCCATCCTAATTCCCCTACAAAATTAACTCTCATAGCTATTGCAGGATAATTACCAATATTAATTTTTTTAGATGTTAACCAAGGAAAATGTTCATTTTCAAAATTATCTTTACTAACTAATTGCATCAACTCTCTTGATTTTGGACCAGCCAAAACTAAAACACCTTTAGAATTTGTTAAATCTTCAAAAATTACAGAATTATCTTTTGGCATATGTTTTTTTATCCAGTCATGATCAAGTCGTTGAAAGCCTCCAGCTGAAACCAAGTAAAATGAATTTTCTTTTTCTCTTGTTATTGTAAACTCTGAGTGCACTCCTCCTAAAGAGTTAAGAGCGTGACACAATGAAACTCTACCAATTTTTTTTGGAAGTTTATTTGCAACTAAATGATTTAAAAAAGTTTCTGCAGATGGCCCTGAAATTCTACACTTTGCAAATCCTGAAAGATCAAGCAAGCCAACATTGTCACTCAAATTTTTTATTTCAGACCCAACATGCTTATGATAAGAGGATCTTCTAAAAGACCAATCGTCAACTTGTTCAATTCCTTCCGGAGCAAACCAGTTAGCTCTTTCCCATCCAAATGATGCACCAAACACAGCGCCCATTTTCTTTAATCTTTCATAGCATGGAGCAGTTCTTAAAGGGCGACCAGCAGATCGTTCTTCGTCTGGGTAATGAATAGTGAAAACATTTGCATATGCCTCTTCATTTTTTTCAATTAAATAATTTTTTGTTGCATAGCTTCCAAATCTTCTAGGATCAACACCAAGCATATCAATCGTAGGGTTTCCATCTACAATCCATTCTGCTAATTGCCACCCAGCTCCTCCTGCAGCAGTTACTCCAAAAGAATGGCCCTCATTAAGCCAAAAATTTTTTAAATCCCAAGCTGGTCCAATTATCGGACTCCCATCAGGTGTGTAAGCAATTGCACCATTGTAAACTTTCTTTACTCCAAGCTCTCCAAAAATAGGCACCCTTTTTATTGCTGACTCTATATGATCAGAAATCCTCTCTAAATCTTCTTGAAATAATTCATATTCACTATTTTGGTCAGGGGCATTCACATAACAAGCAGGCGCTCCAGGTTCGTAAGGCCCTAAGATTAGACCGCCTGCCTCTTCCCGCATATACCAGGAAGCATCTGAATCTCTTAAAACTCCCATTTCAGGTAATCCTTTTTGGTTTCTTTCTTTAATTGATGGATGTTGTTCAGTTACTATATACTGGTGCTCAACTGGAATTACAGGGACATCTAAACCAACCATCTCTCCAGTTTTTCTCGCAAAATTTCCAGTACAGGAAATAACATGCTCACACTCAATTTCACCTTTATCCGTTTCAATAATCCACATGCCATCAGAAGAACTCTTTATATTAATAACATTAGTATTAATTTCAATTTTTGCACCTTTATCTCTTGCTCCTTTTGCTAGAGCTTGAGTTAAATCAGCAGGCTGAATGTAACCGTCATCTGGGTGCCTAATGGCACCAATCAGTCCCTCTGTTGAAATTAAGGGCCAAATTTCTTTTACATCTTCTGGTTTTAAAACTTCTACATCAATTCCAATAGTATCTGCGACACCTTTGTACTGCATATACTCATCCATTCTGTCTTGATTAGATGCTAACCTTATATTTGAAACCTTTTTGAAACCGACATTCATTCCTGTTTCATTTTGTAATTCCTGATAAAATTTAACAGAGTACTTGTGGATTTGGCCAACAGAATAGGACATATTAAACAAGGGTAAGAGACCAGCAGCGTGCCATGTAGATCCAGAAGTCAGTGATTTTCTTTCTAATAAAATAACGTCATCCCATCCTTTAGAAGCGAGATGATAGAGTGTTGAAACTCCAACAACACCTCCTCCAATTACGACAGCTTTTGCTTTAGACAACATTTTAATCTCCTAAATTTCTATGATTTTATGGTCTTACCTATGAATATAAATTTTAAAAACGTCATATTTGTTTTATTTATGTCGATTAAATTATATTTTATGGGTAGAGTCTTTGAGCTTCCCACTTATTTTTTACTAGTACAAATTTAAACCTATCATGCAATCTAAATTTTCCATCACTCCATAATTCTATCTCTTTTGGAATAAGTCTAAATCCACCCCAAAACTCTGGTCTGGGGGGGCTTTCCTTATACTGACCCTCATACTCCTTAACTTTTTTTAAAAGTAATTCCCTACTTTCTAATTTTTCTGATTGTTTTGAGGCCCATGCACCTATACGACTTCCTAAAGGTCTTGAATAATAGTAATCATCAGATTCTTTTTTAGAAGCCATCTCTATCTTTCCCACTGCTCTTACTTGTCTTCTAAGTGACTTCCAATGGAAACATAAGGCACCTTTGCTATTTTTTTTAATTTCGCTGGATTTTCTACTATTGTAATTTGTAAAAAAAATAAACCCATCCTTATCAAATTTTCTTAATAAAACCATTCTAACTGAAGGATAGCCATCATCAGACACAGTTGAAAATGACATAGCATCAGGGTCATTTACTTCAGAAATCTTGGCCTCATCTAACCACGAAGAAAATATATCGATTGGGTGTTTGTTCAAATTCAATTCCATCATTAAACCTTAGTTCAGTTAATTTTACGTCTTGCCCTAATTCTGCCTATCTTTACTATTACATATACAATAACTAATAAGTTTTTTCATGGAGTTAAGATGTTAATAAATAAAAATTTCAATTTAATAAATTTAAATTTCAGAACTTTAGTAGGCTTGATATTTCTATTTTTATTTTTGAACATCAAAACTTACGCAGAGATCTCAAATATTACCGGCATTGTAACCAATGTTGAAGTTCTAACAACAAATTATATTGAAGAAGTTCCTGAAACAAGGAATGTTTGTGAAATTAGGCAGGTTCCTATCACTGCACAAAAAAAGACTACAGGATCTACAGATAAAAAATTATTTGGTGCTATTATCGGTGGTGTCTTGGGAAGTAATGTTGGCGAAGGGTCTGGCAATAAAGCTGCTACAGCTTTAGGTGCTTTATTAGGGTCATCTTTATCGAGTGGACAAGAGTTAAATTCATCAAATCTTGCTGGGGCACTTTTAGGGGCTGCAGCAGGATCACAAGTAGGGAGTGGATCAGGTAACAAAGCTGCAACAGCTGCTGGAGCTCTCATTGGATCAGAGTTAGCTAATAATAAAAGTGAAATCATTGGATATGAAGATAGAGAAGTTTGTGAAATACAAAATGTTTTAGTAAAAAAATCTATTAATAAAGTATCTGGTTATCGTCTTATAGTTTCGGCTGACAATAGAGATCTTATATTTGATTCTAAAAGATCCGCTCAACCAGGTGACGTAATTTCTATAAGAAAAACTCTTATTTATGATTTAAATTAGGTTTATTAACAGTTAAGCTCACTTGTTTAATTCTATCAGTGGTATTACTATATAAAAATTCTATTATTAAGAAAGAAAAATAATGCTAGATAAAAAATTAATGTCTGGGAAAAAAGGGCTTGTTATGGGTGTTGCAAATGACAGGTCAATATCCTGGGCAATTGCCAAAAAAGCTTCTGATTATGGCGCTGAACTCGCTTTTACCTATCAAGGTGAAGCTCTTGGAAAAAGGGTAAATCCTCTCGGTGAGTCAGTGGGCTCAAAAATAATTTTGCCATGTGATGTATCTGAAACTAATTCTGTAAAAAATGTTTTTGATACAATTAATCAAGAATGGGGCAAATTAGATTTTGTTATTCATGGAATAGCTTTTTCAGATAAAGATGAACTTAAAGGTCAATATGTAGACACATCAAGGGAAAACTTTTTGAATACAATGGATATATCAGTATTTTCTTTTACAGAGGTTTCAAAATTTGCTTCACCACTTATGACCGACGGAGGATCTCTTCTTACACTAACTTACTATGGATCTGAAAGAGTAATGCCGCACTATAATGTTATGGGTGTAGCTAAGGCTGCTTTAGAGGCCTCAGTGAGATATTTAGCAGTCGATTTAGGGTCAAAAAATATAAGAGTTAACAGTCTCTCAGCCGGACCTATGAAAACACTTGCTGCATCAGGCATAGGTGATTTTAGGTATATCCTAAAATGGAATGAATTAAACTCTCCCTTAAAAAGAAACGTTTCTCAAGATGATGTTGGAGGTGCTGGGGTTTATCTAATTTCAGATCTTTCTACTGGTGTGTCTGGAGAAAACCACCATGTAGATTGTGGCTATCACGTTGTTGGAATGAAAGCTGTTGATGCTCCTGATATAAGTACAGTGTAAGTATCACTTATGTCCTTTAATTCATTTGGTAAAATTTTAAAATTTACTACCTTTGGGGAAAGTCATGGCCCATCAATTGGGTGCATTATTGATGGTGTTCCTCCTAATTTAGAGATTAATGAAGAGTTAATTCAGCCCTTTTTAGACAGAAGAAAACCTGGAACCAGTAAATTCGTCACTCAACGTAAGGAAGATGACAAAGTTAAAATATTGTCTGGAGTTTTTGATGGTAAATCTACAGGAACTCCTATAGCAATGTTAATAGATAACATTGATCAGAGAAGTAAGGATTATGGAGATATTGAAAAAAAATTCAGACCCGGACATGCAGATTACACTTACAACCAAAAGTATGGGATTAGAGATTTTAAAGGTGGCGGAAGATCATCTGCGAGAGAGACTGCTATGCGAGTTGCAGCAGGAGCAATAGCAAATCAAATCTTAAATAGTAACTTTAAAAATTTCAAAATACAAGGGTGTGTATATCAAATAGGTCCTCATAAAATTGACGAGAATAATATAGACTGGAGTTTTTCTAAAACCAATGCACTATTCTGTCCTGACAAACAGATTTTAAAGATATGGGAAGATTATTTAGATAAAGTCAGGAAAAGTGGTTCTTCAGCAGGTGCAATTATAAAGCTTAAAGCAAGCGGCCTACCAGCAGGAATAGGCTCTCCAATTTATTCCAAGTTAGATAGTGAAATTGCTGCAGGAATTATGTCTATTAATGCAGTAAAGGGTGTTGAAATAGGCTCAGGTTTTGATTTAGTGGAAATTGAAGGTATTAATGCAAGTGATGAGATGAGAAGTGACAATCAAAATAATGTAAGTTTTTCAAGTAACCATTCAGGTGGTATATTAGGTGGCATTTCATCGGGACAGGATATAGATGTTAAGTTTGTTGTAAAGCCAACAAGCAGTATTTTGTCATCCAAAAACTCAGTTGATGCTGATGGCAACAATATTGAAATTAAAACTAAAGGAAGACATGATCCTTGTGTTGGAATAAGAGCTGTTCCTGTCGGCGAGGCAATGCTTGTATTTACTTTAGCTGACTTATTCTTAGCTCATAGAGCTCAAGTAGGAAATATTAACCAATAGCTTCAACATTATTATCTTCTAAAAGTGAGCGAGCTTTCTTGAAAATACTTTCTGTATTTAAACCCGCTTGAGCTATTTGTTCTTCTTGGCTTTTATGATCAATGAAGTAATCTGGCATCGACATAGTTTTTACCCTAAATTTAGAGTTGGTTAAATCTGAATTGGCAAGGAATGAGATGACTGAAGAGGAAAAACCTCCAGATGAGGCCTCTTCTATTATAAGCAAATTATTATTATTATTTGCTAATTCCAATATCATTTGGTTATCAATTGGTTTAGCAAACCGTGCATCAGCAACAGATACAGCATAGCCAGCAGATACTAACTTTTTAGATGCTCCAAGGGTATCATCTAATCTTGTTCCAATAGATAAAAAAGCAATGTCACCTTTTTTACTGTTAGTGTAATTCTTTAATAAAATTTTTCCTTTTCCTATCTTAATTATTTTTGCTTCGGTTGTACGCTCTGTTGTATTTGCTTCGCCTCTAGGGTATCTGATTGCCAATGGGCCGTCATTGTAAGAAACTGAAGTCTTTATCATGTTTATTAATTCCTGTTCATTTGAAGGAGCCATAATAACAAAGTTTGGCAGACAAGATAGGAATGCCATATCAAATGATCCTTGATGAGTAGCTCCATCAGCTCCAACGTATCCAGCTCTGTCTATTGCAAATTTAACAGGTAAGTTTTGAATGGCAACATCATGTACAATCTGATCGTACGCTCTTTGAAGAAAAGTTGAGTAAATACTACAGTACGGTTTAAAGCCCTCAGAACTCATACCTGCACAAAATGTCACAGCATGCTGCTCAGCAATACCAACATCAAAAAAACGCTCAGGAAATCTTTCTGAAAACTTATCTAGCCCTGTTCCAGATGGCATAGCGGCTGTCACCGCTATAATTTTTTCATCTTTTGTTGCCTGCTTTATTAACTCTTCAGAAAAAATTTGTGTGTATGTTTTATTCTTTGAAGCACTTTTTTTATGCTCGCCAGTAATTACATCAAATTTGGGTACTGCATGATATTTTTCAGAAACCTCTTTACCAAAAGGATGGCCCTTTCCTTTTTCGGTTACAACATGCAATAATACTGGGCTTTCGTTAGAAGAATTTTTTAAATTTTGTAAAATTTGTACTAAATCTTCAATATTATGACCATCCAACGGACCAATATAATACATACCTAAATTATTGAAAATTGTTCCACCACCCATCATATTTCGTGCTAATTCATCAGCTTTTTTGGCAGCTTTTTCAATTTCAGAAGGCAAATGACTAGCCACTTGTTTTGCTAATTCTCTAATTGAATTTAATGGTTTTGATGAAATTAGTTTAGAAAGGTATGAACTTACAGCCCCTACTGCAGGCGCGATAGACATGTCATTGTCATTTAAAATAACAATCATTTTTCTTTTTTGATCACCTAAGTTATTTAGTGCTTCCCACGCCATGCCAGCACTCATCGCGCCATCCCCTATTATAGAAATAACTGCGTTACTTTCACCTTTAAGGTCTCTTGCTACTGCCATGCCAAGGCCTGCTGAAATGGATGTTGAAGAGTGCCCTGCTCCAAATGGGTCAAAGTCTGATTCTTCTCTATTCGTAAAACCTGAAAGACCGTCTTTTTGTCTTAAAGAACTCATCCGTTTTCTTCTACCAGTGAGTATTTTATGTGGATAGGCTTGATGGCCAACATCCCAAATGATTTTGTCTTGAGGTGCATCAAATATATAATGAAGAGCGATTGTTAATTCTATGACCCCTAATCCAGCGCCTAAGTGGCCTCCAGTTTTTGATACAGAAGAAATAAGATCAGCTCTCAACTCATCAGCTAATTTATTCAAGTCATTTAAATTTAATTTCTTTAAATCCTTTGGTGATGAAATTTTATCTAAATATTTAAATTTTCGCATGAACATTAAAATTAGTTATATTTTAAAAATGAAATATAGAACTAATTTTTCCTATATTCAACAAATTCAGCTAGCATTATTAATTTTTCTACATCTTTCGAGATTTTTGAAATTTCTATTTTAGCTTCCTGTATAAGCTTTTTAACTTTATTTTTACTCTCTTGCAGACCTAACAAAGTTACGAATGTTGTTTTACCAAGCTTAATATCTGCATCAACATTTTTGCCTAATTCGTTCTCGCTTGAAGTGCAATCTAAAATATCGTCAATTATTTGAAAAGCCAAACCGATTTTTTCTCCAAATTTTTCAAGAATTATCAACTCTTCTTTATTAGCTCCTCCAATTAACCCACCTGCTTTAAGTGAAAAAGTTATTAAAGCACCAGTTTTAAGTTTTTGAGTTTGCATAATATACTTCTCATCAGGAGAAAATTGATTGTACCTTCCTTCTGATATTAAATCCATCATTTGGCCACCGACCATTCCATTAAAGCCAATTGATTGAGATAAATCACTAATTATTTTTAACTTTGTATTTTCTTTAAGGCCAAGATTACTACTAGATATCATTTCAAAAGCCAGACTTTGCAAGCCATCACCTAATAAAATTGCAGTAGCTTCATCAAACTCCATATGGGATGTTTTTTTACCCCTTCGAAGAAATGAATTATCCATACTTGGGAGGTCATCATGTATAAGAGAGTAAGTGTGAATCAACTCCAAAGCTGTAGCAACAATCAATGTATCATTAGATATTTCCATGCTACTGAAAACTTTTGAAGTTTCAATTAGCATAAATGCTCTTAATCTTTTCCCTGAACCAATACTAGAGTATAATAAGGAGTCACTCAGGCGCTTCTCTGATATTTTTTTTCCTTTTAAAAAAGAAAGGAGTGTCTTGTCTATTTCTTTTGCAACTTTTGTTAATTCGTTATTGAAAGTGTCCAAAATATAATTCACTTTTGATTAAAGTTAAGTTCGTTATTAGTTTTCTATATTTTTATCAACTTTATCGAAGTCTTTTATCTTTTCAACTTTCAAACGAGCTTCATTTAATCTTTCCTGGCATATATTTTTAAGTTTTGCACCTTTTTCATACGCACTAACTGCATCATCTAATGATATCTCATTACCTTCTAGTTCCTCAACAATTCCTTCAAGTTCTTTTATAGCGTCTTCAAAACTCATATTCTCAAACTCATCAGTTTTATTTTGTTCACTCATATTTTTAAAATCCTATAAATTATGTTTCACTTTTATTTAAATATTTTACCACATCTTCATAATCCATCATTTTATTAGGAAAATTTGGAGCGCGAATAGTAGTACCTACAGCACTTTCAATATCTTTTGCAATATTAGGTGTCCACTCATTTTCACCATACTTAGTTTTTGCATCTATAAACATCTGCTCAATAAGTTTAGTAAACTGCATTGGAATTTTATAATCTTCACCCAAAGAAGTCATGAGTGTTAAATCTTTACAAGCTAATTTCAATGAAAATGAAGTATCAAATGAACCATTTAATATGACAGGTGCAACCGTTTCAAATTCTGCACTATTTCCAGAACTTGATTGAATTGCGTGATAGGCTGTAGTCAAATCAAGTCCTGCTTTTTTGGCAAGCATAAGGCCCTCAATTGATCCAATTAGATTGGCAAAGGCGAGCATATTTGTAATAACCTTTAGTACTGAAGCAGAACCAACCTCACCTAAATAAAAAATCTTTCCTCCAAAAGCTTTAATAGCTTCTTCATGTTCTAAAAAATTTTTTTTCTCTGCTCCAACTAAAACAGTTATAATTCCCTTCTCCGCTCTGTGAACTCCACCTGTAACCGGAGCTTCAATTGTCTTTATATTTTGTTTTACAGCAATTTTTGACACCAATTGAAGATCTTTAATATCAGTTGTACTTGTTTCTATCCAAGTAGAACCTGGTTTCATTTTTTGAATTGCACCTTTTTCACCAGTCATAACTTCTGTAGAAATTTTTGGAGATGGCAAGCAGGTTATTAATCCATCAACATCTTCAGCAGCATCAGCCGTTGATAATGACGAAATAGCTCCAATTTTTGTAAGTTTATTTACTTTTTCCTGATCTTTATCATACACCTTTACAGTAAAATTTTTTTTTAGAAGATTTCTAGCAATTTTTTCACCTAAATTTCCTAATCCAACTAAACCGTAATTTAACATATTATACCCACCTATTTAAATTTAGAATCTCGCCATTGCAGAGCCGCTTTCAGACCTTGTTCTTTTCTAATTTTATTAAACATCTCCCTCTCTGGGCTTTCATCTGACTCAATTTGTATATCAATTTTTAGAGCTTCTTTTAACGCTTCCTTCATACCAGCAGTTTCATAGCTTTTATTTATTGCTTTTTTAGTAAATTGAACAGATTTGTCTGATGCCATTGTAATTTGCTTTGCAATAGAAAGTGCCTTTCTAAAAACATTTTCATCTTTTTCTACATAATTTAAGATACCCATTTTCAAACATTGTTCAGCTGTAAACTTATCATGTCCGGTAAGAAGAATTTCTTTTGCTTGTTTAGGACCTGTAATCCAAGGAGCTAACATAGCAATTATACCAGATCCAAAACGCACTTCAGGTTCACCAAAAAAAGTATTTTCATCTGCAACAGAAATATCGCACGCTAACATTACTTCAAAAGCTCCTGCTAAACAGTAACCATGTACAGAAGCAATGGTAGGTTTTTTTGAATGCCAAAACTGCATAGTAAAATCAAAATCTTTAGTTAATTCTTTTTTCCATTGAGCTTCACCCTTAATAGATTTCTGAGAAGTTTCTTTCATATCAAAGCCAGCAGAAAAACATCTTCCATTTCCTTTTAAAATTATACAGGCAATACTCTCATCATTATTCAGGTGATGCATAGCTCTTGTAACTTCATTAACCATTCGCTCATTAATGGCATTTAAAACTTTGGGTCTATTCAGAGAGATTACACCAATTCTATTTTCATTACTTATTTCAATAGTGTCATAATTTTCCATTTGCATTACTCTAGATTTTTGATGTTTTAAGCTGGCCTCTTAACCAATCATGAAATTTTTTTATAACGTATTCTTCTGGCATAAGAACACCATTTTGATATGGGGAAGAGTGAATGCCTTTTTGGTTTAATTCACATGCTAAAGCATCTTGTTCCATTACTCTGCAAGCAAAAGATATAACATTTTCTCTATCATAATTTTCATTTTTAAGGGTCTCCTCTTCAAATAACCACTCTGAGGTAATCGTAACCTTTTCACTTTCAGCAGGCGTCACTCTTACTATTCTTATATGATCTGCGTAACCCCCAATAAACACTGAAGGCCATGATGAAGCATAAACATGTCCTTTAAGGAGATCACTTTCTGACAATGAATTAATTTGACAGCCTTGTGCATAACCATCTTCAGACCATGTTTGAGCCCCTTTTTTAAGGCCCCCAGAAAATTTTGGGTCACTTTCTTTAGTCTTAGGAACCCAGCCTGACAAATCCTGAGGATTTATTATCCTCCTAGTAAACATTGGAACTAACTGAGTTAACTCTGGATGAACATTAGGGCAGTGCAAGCATTCATTAAAATTCTCCCAAAAACTTTTCCAATTACAATTAATTGTTTTTTCCCAAACATTTGAAACGATCATATCTTCTATAGGAAAATTTTTAAATGCATCCGGTGTCCTTTGAAAAAGTAAATTTTCATCCCATATTGCATTGCTGTTTAAATTTATAAAAATACATCCGCGCCATTCTTTTAGCTTAACTGGAAATAAAGAAAAATTTTTTTTATCAAAACCATCTGGAGTATTAGAGAATGAAGCAATTTTTAAAAGTTCACCTGTATCAATATGATAAGACCATTGATGATAAGGACAAACAAACGCTTTTGAACTTAGTTTCCCACTGCTTTCCTGACAAAGAATAGAACCTCTGTGCCTACAAGTATTATAATAAGCTTTAAGTTTGTCTTTACTATCCTTGACTATAATTACGCTTTGTTTACCAAGCTTGATAGTTTCATAAGATAGTTTCTTACTTAGTCTACTTTTATGGCATACATAAGTCCAATTTTTAGACCAGATTTCTGACAATTCTTTATTATAAAAATCCTCGTCATAATAACAAAGTGTTGGTAACGATTTTTCTAGATTAGTTAAATGATTGGAAGGATTGTTTTCCATGATTTTCTATATTTAATTGTGATTTTATAAAAACACGACTTAATTTAATTTGACAATTATTTATTTATAAATAACAAAATTAATTTAAAACATAATACTCTACTTGATGAAAATAGATAATAGAAATCTTGACCCCCTGTTAGCACCAAAGTCAATAGCAATAATAGGCGCCTCAACGAAATTAAATTCTTATGGGTTAGCATTATTGAATATGCTGACTAACGGAAAATTCAAAGGTGCAATTTATCCCGTTAATCCAAAATATAATAGTTATAAAAATATAAAATTTTATAGTTCTATTTTAGAAATCCCCACCAAACCGGATAATACAGTAATTGCTGTTTCTTCGACTAGAGTAGAGAGTGCTGTATATGAAGCTATAAAAGTAGGGTCAAAGTCTCTAACAATTCTTGCCGACACTTCAGAAGAAAAATTTAATAAAAAAATAAAAAAAATTGCAGATGAAGCTGGAATTCCTATTTGTGGCCCTAACAGTATGGGCATTCATAATTTAGAAAAGAACATAAGAATTTCACCTTTCGTTTTTCCAAGTGATTTAATCACAGGTGGAATTGCTATGATCATTCAATCAGGATCTGTTTTAGGCGCTTTAACTAATAATGACAGAAGGCTGAGGTATAATTTTTTTGTTAGTTCTGGATCAGAAAACGTAACTAACGCATCAGACTACTTATTATGGGCACTGAAACAGCCCTCAACTTCAGTTGTTGGGATGTTTTTGGAATCTGTTAGAGATCCAGTTTTATTTATTGAAGGGCTAAAATTAGCAAAAGAAAAAGATATTCCTATTGTTATTCTTAAAGTCGGAAGAACTGAAGCAAGTTCAAAATTAGCTCTGAGTCATACAGGAGCTCTAGTAGGTGACTTTGAAGTTTTTAAAGCTGTTATTGAAAAATATAATGCCCATCTAGTCTATTCGATAGATGAAATGGCTGCATCTCTTCAAGTATTTAGCCATTATCAAACAATTGAGAGAAAGGGAATTGCATCAATTCATGATTCCGGTGGTGAGAGAGAACTTATAGTTGATATAGCTGACGACTTGTCTGTTCCCTTCGCTCATTTATCAAAGGAAACAAGGGAAAAACTTACTAATGTTCTTGAGCCGACTATGGATACAAATAATCCTTTAGACGCTTGGGGTTCGGGACATGATGCTGATAAATTATTTAAAAATGCTTTTTTACATTTGTTATCTGACAAGAACGTATCCTTGGGTCTATACGTTCAAGACTGGAGGCAAGATTACTACTTACATTTGATGCATGAAAAAATTTTACTTGAGGTTAAAAAAGAGACCAAGAAACCTATCATAGCAGTTAGTAATTACTCAATGACCATTGATCAAGAAATGGCAAAAAGGTTTTTAGATAATGGAATTCCACTTGTAAAAGGTACTAAGGAAGCTCTTGTAGCTATTAGAAATTTATTAAATAATAAAAAAATAAAATTTAGTTTAAACCCCCGGCCAAAAAATAAAAATTTTGTTAAGTGGCGTATCAAACTCAACGAAAGTAAACATCTTGATCCTGTAGAAGGGTTTGCCCTTTTAAATGACTACGGAATTAATGTTGCTGATTATCGAGTTTGTAACTCTATTTCAGATGTGGTTGAAGCTTCTAAAATTATTGGTTTCCCATTAGTTATTAAAACTCTTACTGAAAACCTTCATCATAAAACTGAGGTAAATGGGGTCGTTGTAAATATCAAAAATTTAAAAGATCTCAAAGAAAATTATTGGGATTTAGAGAAAAGATTAGGAAAAAAGGTTTTGGTATCGAAAATGGTAACAGGGGGTATTGAGTGGTCTATTGGGGTTAAGAATGATCCAGATTTTGGACCTGCAGTAATGATATCGTTAGGTGGAACTTTAATTGATATACTTGATGAAAAATTAATTTTAATGGCACCATTCTCGCCGACTGAACTTCAAAAGAAACTAAAACCTTTAAAATCATACAGTCTGCTTAAAGGCTACAGAGGTTCATCTGAATATTCGGTAAAAAAACTATGTGAAGCGGCATCAAAAGTATCTTACTTAGCATTAGATTTTAATAAGCATATAAATGAAATTGATATTAATCCAATTATAATTTTAGAGGATAATGCAGTTGCAGTTGATAATGTATTTATTGTTAAATGCTAAAATTACAAAAAATTGAGCGTTAAAAGTTAATATTTTATTAATTTTTTACACTTTCACTGTTGTTTGTTATAAAATTATTCGTTAACCTATCCGTAAATAATTATTACAATATCAATTTGGGAGAAATTAATGCCTAAAGAAACTATTAATAACAAACCGCTGCATAATAAAATTCATGAGTATGCAGAGGAAGCAAAGAAAGGCCTTCTTGATAGAAGAGAATTTCTTGCTTACGCTACAGCTCTAGGAGCAACGACTGCAACAGCTTACGGACTTCTTGGCCTAGCAGCACCTATTAAGGCAGAAGCAAATGCTAAAATGGGTGGTACTTTAAAAATTTCTATGAGTATCAGACCTTTTGAAGATCCTCGCCTTTATGACTGGTCTGAAAAAGGTAATATGGGTAGGATGTTATTGGAAACTTTGATCAGATATACTAACGATTTTACTTTTGAGCCAATGCTTTTGGAAAGCTGGTCAGTCAACGATGATGCTACACAATATACTTTAAACGTTCGAAAGGGTGTTAAATGGAGTAATGGTGATGAATTCAATGCTGATGATGTTGTTGTCAACTTTAACCGTTGGTGTGATGCTGGGGTTGAAGGTAATTCAATGGCTGCTAGAATGGGACCATTAGTAGATGAAAATACCAAGAAAGCTATTGATGGAGGAATTGTAAAGCTTGATAGCCATACTGTACAGTTGAATTTACCAGCTCCTGACATAACAATTGTTCCTGGTATCACAGACTACCCAGCACTTGTCGTTCACAGAAACTTTGATGCAGATGGTGCAAATCTAATGGATAATCCAATTGGAACTGCTCCATGGAAGTTAATTTCACATGAAGTGGAAACTTCAGCTGTATTTGAGAAGCGTGGTAACGTTGATAGCAGTGGTGCATTTACTAAGTACTGGGGTGATGAGCCTTATCTTGATCGCCTTGAATTTACTGATTATGGAACTGATCCTGCTGGCGAAATTGCTGCATTTGAAGGTGAAGATTGCCATGTAAACTATCAGACAACTGGAGATTACATCGATGTTCACGAAGGTCTTGGAATGAACATTGTAGAGGCAGTTACTGCAGCTACTGTTATTGCAAGAGTAAACATTGGAGTGAAACCTTACGATAATAAAAAAGTAAGGAATGCTTTACAGATGGCATGTGACAATCAAGTGGTTACTGATATTGGATTTCAAGGTAGAGGTTCAGCAGCAGAAAACCATCACGTTTGCCCAATTCATCCAGAATATGCGGAACTCCCTAAAAAGGCAGTTGATAAAGCTGGAGCAATGGCTCTTCTTAAAGAGGCTGGTGTTGCAGACTATGAGCATGAACTAATTTCTATTGATGACCAATGGAGAAGAGATGCGACTGATGCTGTAGCTGAGGAATTGAGAAATGCAGGAATTAAAGTAAAAAGAACTATAATACCTGGATCATCATTTTGGAATAACTGGCTTCAGTATCCTTATTCAACAACAAGTTGGAACCAAAGACCATTAGGTGTTCAAATCTATGCGTTGGCGTATAAGAGTGGCGTTGCATGGAATGAAACAGCGCATTCAAATGCAGAGTTTGATGATCTTTTATCACAATCTTTGAAAATTGCTGATGCAACAAAACGAAGTGAACTCATGGCTAAAATGGAAGCAATTCTTCAAGATTCTGGAATTATGATCCAGCCTACATGGAGAAAGTTATATAGAACTGTTGCTCCAGGCGTAAATGGAATTACTGGAATGCACCCATCATATGAAATGCATTTCGAGAAAGTTTGGCTTTCTTAAAATATATATAAAACTGAGGGGAAATAATTCTCCTCAGTTTTTATTATTTAAATTGTCTAATGTTAATATTTATAATAAAACGTTTATTTGTTCTTTTCTTAACTATGTTATGTTTGTCATTCATAGTTTTCTCTCTAGTTACTATTGAGCCTAATCTAAAAAAATTAGCTTTGAATCAAGCTAATATGAGAATGGAAGAAGAAGCTGTACAATCTTGGCTTGAAAAAAATGGATATAAAAGGCCAATTTTAGTTCAATACACTGAATGGCTCGGTAATGCATTAACTGGGGACTTTGGATACTCAACTCATTTTAGAAAACCTGTTAATGAGGTTGTTTGGCCAAAATTATGGCATACAGGAATTTTAATGTTTTGGGTTTTGATAATAACGATTCCAGTTTCACTTTTAATAGGAATTATTTCTGGAATGAGAGAGGGGTCCAAAACTGATAGGGCACTCTCTGTTTTTTCAATAATAACCACATCTGTACCACAGTATGTGAGTGGTATTTTATTTACAATTATTTTTTCTTCTTGGTTAAAGTTATTTAAAGGTGTTGCAAAAGCTGGAAATATTACTTTTGAAAATTTTGCTCTTCCAGTATTGACAGTAGTTCTTTACGATATTGGATATATAGCAAGAATGACTAGAGCATCTATGGTCGAAGTGATGAATGCTCAATATATTAGAACAGCAAGATTAAAAGGAATGTCTTTTATTTCTGTTGTTTTTAAGCATGCGCTGAGAAATGCATTAATAGCTCCATTCACTGTAATCATGCTTCAGTTTCCCTGGCTCTTAACTGGAGTTGTTATAGTTGAAAAACTTTTTAATTATAAAGGGTTTGGCTTTTTATTGGTTGCCGCCGCAGATCAAAATGATATTGACGTAACTTTAGCTTGTGGAGTAGTTGCTGTAATTTTAGTATTAACTACTCAATTAATCTCAGATATTGGATATGCTTTTCTGAATCCTCGAATAAGATTTAGTTAAAATGGAGACCATTAATTCGTTTCAAATTTGGTATGTTTTCTTTATACAACTAACTCCAGTTTGGATATCTCTTTTTATTACTTTTTCAGCGTTGTTTTTTTGGAGAAAACATCTTGGTGTTCTTGGGCACCTATGTAATAGCACAATTGGTTTAGTTGGTTTGTTCATAGTTTTATTTTGGGTTTTTGGTGCATTCTTTGCTGACATGATAGCTTTGTTTGAGCCCTTTGAACAATCTGGAAAGTATAGAAGAAAACCTCCTGGTACAATAAATAGTAGTGTAGCAATTCCATATATATTTGGAACAGATACTTTAGGCCGAGATTTGTTTAGTAGAATGTTCTATGGAAGCCAGACAGTTTTATTAATTGCTCCAGCAGCATGTGTGGTTGCATATGTAGTTGGAATAACGTTAGGCCTTCCATCTGGTTACTTTGGAGGAAGGACAGATACTATATTGTCTTTCCTAGCTAATTTAGTATTAGCCTTCCCTGTAATTCTACTATTCTATTTATTGGTTGCGCCTGGAGTAAGAGAGACCATACTGCCAAATGTTATGGCTGGAGTATTTTTTCTTTTTCCAATAGTGTTTGCTTTAATGGTTGTTTACTCAAGGTATTCAGAGCGTATAAATGTTCTTGCTCCTTCAGTTATTTTTATTCTAATTATTGGTGCGTGGCTTTACTCTGGATTAGTTTTCAATGCAGACCCTTTGGGATTAGTTGCAATTGACCCAAATGAACTAAATATTTTTGCAGCTGTAGTTTTTGCAAGTTCTCCAGGCGTTTTTAGACTTGTCCGAGGACTAACTATGGACATCAAGACGCGCGATTATGTTGCTGCAGCTATGACAAGAGGTGAAGGACCTTTTTTCATTATGATCTGGGAAATTCTTCCAAATGCACGAGGGCCACTTATTGTAGATAGTTGCCTTAGAGTGGGTTACGTTACTATATTACTTGGCACCCTTGGTTTTTTTGGTCTTGGTATGGAACCAGAAAGTCCTGACTGGGGATCAATGATTAATCAAACCAGAAGCTATATAAGACTTGTTCCAACAATAGTTTTGCCAGCCACTTTAGCTTTAGCCTCTTTTGTGTTGGGTCTCAACTTGCTTGCTGACGGCCTAAGAGAGGAATCAGCAAAGGATTAATTATGTCTAAACCAGTCTTAGAAATTGAAAACTTATCAGTGTCATTCATGACAAGAACTGCAGAGGTCCCTGCTGTGATGGATTTTTCTATGGAAGTAAACGAAGGCGATGCAATGGGGTTAGTTGGTGAGTCAGGCTGTGGAAAATCGACTGTAGCTCTTGCAATAATGAACTATTTGGGGGGAAATGGAAAAATTGTAGGTGGAAGTATTAAGTACCGTGGACGTGATATGTCAACATTCTCAGAAAAAGAACTCGAAAATATAAGGGGTTCCGAGATTGCTATGATTTACCAAGAGCCAATGGCATCTTTAAATCCTGCTATGAGAGTTTCTTCACAATTAATTGAAGTACCTATTTTACATGAAAAAGTTTCAAAAGAAGTTGCATGGAACCGTTCTGTAGAAATGCTTCAAAAAGTTAATCTTCCTGACCCTGATAGGATTATGAATGCCTTTCCACACCAATTATCTGGTGGTCAGCAACAGAGAATTGTTATAGCAATGGCATTATTATCTAAGCCGAGTCTTCTTCTTTTAGATGAGCCAACAACAGCTCTAGATGTCACTGTTGAAGCAGGGATAATTAATCTTATCAAAACTCTGAGTAATGAAATTGGAACTTCAATGCTTTTTGTTTCCCATAATCTAGGTTTAATTCTTGAAACTTGTAATAAAATTACTGTCATGTACTCAGGTGAAACAGTTGAAACAGGCGATATAAACCAAGTTTTTAGAAATATGAGACATCCTTATACACAAGGTTTACTTCGCTCTATACCGCTTCCTGGTAAAAATAAGTATGAAGCTCCTCTTAAAGCAATTGCAGGGCAACTACCTCTTCCACATGAAAGACCTTATGGGTGTAATTTTGGTCCAAGATGCCCTCATTTTGACCAGAAGTCATGCTCTTCAAATGATATTGAGATGCAATTAGTGAATAAAAAATATCTTCACTCAAGTCGATGCGCTAGAATTGACCAAATTAAATGGGATGAAAAAAACATATCTTCAAAAAAAGTTGGTAAAAAAGCATCTAAAGATACCCTTTTAACTATTAATAAACTTAGTAAAGACTATGACGTTGCTGCAAATGTTGTTTTTGGAGGCAAGAAAAAAGGTACTATCAAAGCAAATGTGGATCTTAACTTCGACGCAAAAGTTGGAGAAACTCTTGCAATTGTTGGTGAATCTGGGTGTGGAAAATCAACTTTTGCAAAAGTGTTGTTAGGGCTAGAAGAGGCGTCTAATGGAAATGTTCTTTTCGAAAAAAAGGATATAGGTAAAGTAAGTGTTGAAGACCGGGACAAAAAAACTGTTTCTGAGATACAAATGATTTTTCAGAATCCCTTTGATACCCTTAATCCTAGTCATTCAGTTGGAGGGCAGATTTTAAGGACACTTGAAAAAGTTGGTGTTGGATCTACCGTAGAAGAAAGAAAGCAGAGAATGTACGAGCTGCTTGACTTAGTTAAACTTCCAAGAGAGTTCGACAAAAGAATGCCTAGACAGTTATCAGGTGGACAAAAGCAAAGAATTGGAATTGCAAGAGCTTTTGCTGGATCTCCAAAAATTGTTGTTGCTGATGAACCTGTTTCAGCATTGGATGTTTCAGTTCAAGCTGCAGTCATTGAACTGCTTATTGATATTCAAGAAAAGTTTGATACTACCATGCTTTTTATAAGCCATGACTTATCAGTTGTTAGATATGTTGCGGATCGGGTTGTTGTCATGTATTTAGGTAAAATTGCAGAAGCGGGGACAACTGAGCAAATATTTTCACCTCCTTACCATCCTTATACTGAAGCTTTACTCTCTGCTGTACCAATAGCTGATCCTGATATTAAGAAAAGACAAATTTTACTTGAAGGCGCATTGCCTAGTCCTTTAAACCCTCCAAAGGGATGCGTTTTTAATACAAGGTGCCCAAGTGCTATCAAAGGAAAATGTGATACTTTCGAACCCCCTTCTCAAAAATTAAAAAATGGTCACACAATAACTTGTCATATCGATTCGAAAGAGTTGAGTAAAAAGGATAATGTTTTTGCTCAATGAGCTTAAATTTGCTTTTTAATCTCTTTTAAAGCACTCATTAATGAATTTTTAATACCAGTTTCAAATGCTGAATGACCAGCATCATCAACCATAATTAATTTTGATGACGGCATTTTAGAATTCAACTCATAAGCTGAAAAAGGTGGGCAAATTACGTCATGCCTACCTTGAATAATATATGTTGGAACATTTTGTACCTTATGAATATTATTTAAAATTTCATTATCGTTCAAAAAACAATTGTTTTTAAAGTAGTGGAGTTCAATTTTAGCCATAGATGAGGCACCGTCACCAGTCATCTCTCTTTGTTTGTAATCAATAGTTGAGCAACTCATTTCATATGAAGACCAAGCGTTTGAAACTTTCTGACTAATAATTTCATCATCACCACAAATAAGATCAGAAGCCCTATTGATAATGTCATTTGAAGTTGGATTCTCTGATTCTAGAAAATTTAATTCTTTTAAAAATAGACTGTGAGCTTCAGGATAGAATTTTCCCATCCCTGTTAGAAACCAGTCTATCTCATTTCTTGAACCTAAAAATATTCCTCTTAAGATCATTCCTAAGCAGCGCTCAGGATGATTGATACTGTAATAAAGTGCAAGAGTACTACCCCAAGACCCACCAAATAGTATCCATTTATCAATATCTAGTTTCTCTCGTATGTTCTCCATATCCTGAACAAGATGTTGAATAGTATTATTAGTTAATTCGCAAAAAGGTTTTGACTTTCCGCACCCCCTTTGATCAAAAAAAATTGAAAAGAAGTGATCTTCATTAAATAAACTGTGATGTGAAGGCATCACTCTAGCACCAGGTCCACCATGAAGAAAAACTATAGGTATTTTAGAAATATTACCTTTTGTTTCCCAAAATATTTCATGTGAATCTAAAGACTTAAGATAACCAGAAGAATTAGATTTTTGATTTACAGAAGATCCTCTAATAAGCATTTAGTTTTTAAGAAGTTAATAAATAATCGCTTTTATTAACCTTCTTTTGTAAACTTAATTTTAACTTATTTAAAGCTCTATTTTCAAGTTGCCTTACTCTTTCTTTACTAATACCTAAATCTTTACCTAGCTCTTGTAGTGTGACAGTATTCTCACTTAACTGCCTTGCACCTATAATCTTCTTTTCACGTTCAGGTAATTTATTCAGTGCCTCATTAATTAAATTTGAAATTGTTTTAGTGTCTTTAGTCAGGATTGCATTTTGTTCAGGAGATGCCCTTTGGTCAACAAGTAAATCTTGGATTTCAAGTTCACTATTTTCAGAAAATGTTGCATTTAATGATTGATCTGAACCTGATAACCTACCTTTCATATCTTCTATATCTTTAAATTTTACACCTATATCTTCAGCTAATTTTTGCTGATGATAATCATTAAATGAAGAATTATTATCTTTTTCAATTTTAGACATTATTGTTTTAAGCTTAAAAAATAATGACTTCTGAGCAGCAGTCGTACCTATTCTAACAATTGACCAATTTTTTAGAATAAATGTTTGCATTGCTGCTTTGATCCACCAAGATGAGTAAGTAGAAAATCTAACGTCTCTGTCCAGATCAAATTTATCAGCTGCTTGCATCAAACCAACGTTACCTTCTTGAACTAACTCGTTGATTGGTAGACCATAATTTCTGAATTTATTGGCAATTGATATTACAAGTCTAAGATGAGCAGAAACAATTTTATTAAGAGATTTATGGTTTTTACTTAGCTGCCAATCTTTTATGAAATTTATTTCATCTTCTTTTGAAAGAAGAGCTTGACGCATAGAAAAGTTTAAGAATTTTTTGTCATAATCTACAGTGTTATTGATCATATTACTCACATATATTAATCGGTTGAGTGAGAAACATATATTTTTGGATTAATATTACAAGAGACTTTACTTTGATTTTGAATACTATTTTTTAAATCATAAAATAGTTTTTTCTTAAGCAGCAGACATCATACCTTCTAATTTTGTCGAAGCACTACTTTTATCAATATTCTCTATAGCCGCAAACTCGCCGGCTAAGCGTTCCAGAGCCGCTTGATACATTTGCCTTTCTGAGTATGACTGCTCAGATTGATTTTCACCTCTGTGTAAATCTCTAACAACCTCAGCTACCCATATTAAATTTCCAGAATTTATTTTTGTCTCGTACTCTTGGGCTCTTCTTGACCACATCACCTTTTTAACCTTAGCTTTTCCTTTTAAGGTATGTAATGCAGCATCCATTTGTTTTTTTGAGGATAACTTTCGAAGACCTGATGAAACAGCCTTATTGATGGGTATTCTCAAGGTCATTCTATCACTATCAAATCTAACTTTTACAAGATCTAATAGGCTTCCTCCTATTTCGACTTTTTCCATGCCTAAAACTTGACCAACACCATGTGCTGGATAAACTACAAAATCACCTTCATCATAATTCATTTCATGTTCTGGATTGTCAGTTTGTGTATCCATTTTTTTTTACTTTACAAAACTATTTTAAGGAAGTGCATATACTAGCAAAAAAAAATTAATTTGTCAGCAAGTTTTTTTAGTCACCCTCTCCAGGTTTTTCACTAAAATATAAATCAAATTTATTTTCTTCATTTAAAAATTTATCTGCTTCTTTCATAGGATCTTTCAGCTGAGTAATATTTGGCCAAATTTCTGAATACTTTCTATTAAAATTCACCCAGTCCTCTGTTCCTTCTTCAGTATCGGGTAGTATTGCTTCTGGGGGACATTCAGGCTCACAAACGCCGCAATCTATACATTCGTCAGGATGTATAACAAGCATATTCTCGCCTTCATAAAAACAATCAACTGGGCATACCTCTACACAATCTGTGTGTTTACACATAATACACTTATCATTTACAATATATGTCATTCTATTTTCTTTAAATTTTTAAATTAGTTATTTTTAAGTTTTTGAATTGCTCTTTTTTTACTATTTCCAGAATCAATATCAGAGATATACAGTAAACCAGATACACGTCTCATTAGTTGAGCTTCAAATACATCTATAATATCGTCTACCAATACTATTTCCCACATTAATTCAAGAATATTTAATCTTTCCTCATAATCCAATTCTTTTCTAATATCATTAGTCTTAGACCAAATTTCTATTTGTTCTGATGAATTTGATATTGCTTCCTCAAGAATTTCGTCAGCTTTTTTAATCTCTAAATTGAGTTGATCTGTCAGTATAGTTTTTATTTGATTTTTTTCATCAAGTCCAATCTCACCATCTATTGAAGCTGCTTCAACTAGTAAAGCAACAATTGAATTAAGTGCTTTAATTTCTTCATTTTTTATTTCTTCATTTTTAAGATTTTCATCACTATTCTTAAATTTACTTATCGTTGCCTTGAACATTTCAAACATAATCACCCCTTAAAAAAATGTTTTCTCTTTAAACTCATTGATAATTCTTCTTTCTTTTTTATTTAACTTTCCAATCCTTTCAAATTTTGAACTACTATAATAATTATTATTTTCAAGTGTTGTATTAACTTCAGATTTAATTTCTAAATAATACAAATTAATTTCCTTAGGACTAATTCTTCTTGAAGAAAGTTTTAATACCTCAATATCTTTTAAGGTAGGAGTTTTAAAGATCTCTACTTTAGATCCTATTGTTATTAGAAAATGTGTCTTTTTAATTATATTTGTATCAACTTTTATATTTCCAGAAATAATTGCTTTGGAAGCTAAGTGCCTTGTTTTAAAAATTCTAACTTGCCAAAGCCATTGATCTAGTCTTTGATTATTATCTTTGTCCATTATTCAATTTTTAATCTTTAGATTAGATAATACAAAGAAAGGTGAATCTTTATTTATAATTTCATTGGTTTTTTTAATATTTTTAGTCTTAGTCTTTTTTGTTAAATTGGTATTATTTTTATTCGTAAATTTTTGTTTAGATTTATAAGTTAATTTTTTTTGTTTTTTTCCAAATAATGTGTCGAAGGAAACTTCTTCATTATTGTTTTTATCTAATTTTTCAAATCCCAAGTCTATTAGAACTTTAAAAAGTTCATCTTTTGATGCACCCGCAATTGATAGCATTTCTTCTGAAATTTTAAAAGAGCCTCCCCGAGCAGCAATTCTAATCAGAGCCAGTAACCTTTCAACCATATCTACTCTCATCACTCTGTTTCCAAGTTTTGAATAACCTATTTGATTATACCATTCATTTGGAGCAACTTCTTTTGGTGTGTAGGCTACTCTCCCGTCATCAGGAAGTGCATCTCTGTAGTAAGCATTATTCGTAACTCCCCAAAGTAGTGCTCTTAATTTTACTGCACCTGGTTTTAGAAGTTCTGGCATATACAGATACTCTACCCCAAACCTTAAACCAACTTTACTAAACTCTCTCTTTTCTTCATCAGTAATTTCTTTGTAAAGTTTAAATATTTTTTTTATTGATGTTGTCCCAAATCCCTCTTTAATTTGAAATATAATACCTCTACAAGAACTACTATAGTCATCTTCTTTTATGTTTATTAAGGGAGATAGATTTTTTTCAATAATATTTTCTAAATATTTTTTAAGTCTTTGAGAAATTAGATGAATTTGATCTTGATTAAGTAAATCACTTTGAAGAACCTGAATGTTCGGTTTAAATGGATCATCTGAAGGTGCAAGCCATCCGATGGGTGATCCATCCCAAGAGATCTTCCCATTTTCAGAAACCTCAAGACTATGATCCTCTATTGAATAAAAATTTTTAACTCGCAGCTTAATCTCTTCAATTAAACCTTTTTTTAAGTTTTTTAAAAAGAGATCTGATGACGGTTCTGATGAATCCGTAACCTTGAGGATAAAACCATTTATTTCTCCAACCTTAAGGTTATCTATAAAAACACTGCTATCAGATTTTATTTCTATCAACAGCTTAGCATTCTCCTTTAGTTTTTTTCCTAATACAGATATTCTTTTGTCAACAAATCTATTAGTTAATTCATTATTTAACGCATCTGATAGCTTGTCTTCAATAGTTAATGATGTTTCTTGCCAATTAATTTTATCTTCTAACCAATTATTTTTGTGACTTAAATACGTCCAAGTTCTAATTGAAGCTATTCTTTGCATAAGTGTGTCTATATCTTTTGAAACTTTATCTAATCTAAAAATATGATTAGAAATAAAATCATGTTCTATCCTTCCATGATGAATTAGTTGCTCAAAGATTTTGCTTAAAAGCAAAACATGGTCATTTGTAAGTTGTTTGTTAAACTCAGGTACTTGAGATACTTCCCATAAAAGTTTTATTTCATTTGGAGATTTTGCTAATTTTTGGACATTTTGTAACTGACTTAAAAATATAAGGTGACGATGATCTTCTGCATCGCTTTTTCTTATTAAATATGGTTTATCAGGAATTAATTCTAAACTTTTTATTAGATTGCTTATAGAGGAATAATCTAAATTTGAGTTTCGCCAATAAACATTTGTAATTTGATCAAATTTTGAGTTCTCGACAGAGGTAACAGTGTGTTCACTCATATCTGCTGAATTCTCAGTTACACCAAATGTCCCGTCAGATAAAAATCTTCCAGCTCTGCCTGCTATTTGAGCAATTTCAGGATCTGTTAAGTTTCTTTGAGAGATGCCGTCAAATTTTCTTAAAGCTGCAAATCCAACATGCTGAATTTGTAAATTGAGACCCATACCAATAGCATCGGTTGCAACTAAATAGTCCACGTCACCATTTTCATACATTTCAACTTGGGAATTTCTTGTTCTGGGTGACAAAGCACCCATAACAATTGCTGCACCACCTAACTGCTTTCTTATGATATCGGCAATTGTATAGACATCAGCTGCTGAAAAAGCTACTATCGCAGTCCGTTTCTTTAGTCTTGTGACCTTCTTTCTTCCAGTATAGTTAAGGGCTGACATTCGAGGCCTGCCCTCAATTTTTACCTCAGGCACTAGTGCCTTCAATTTTGAAGTAATAGTATCTGCGCCTAAAAATATGGTTTCCTTGGTTCCTCTTGCATTGAGTATTCTATCTGTAAAAATATATCCTCTTTCATAATCTCCAGCAATCTGAACTTCATCTATACCAATAAATTCTACTCTTTTTTCAATTGGCATTGCCTCAACAGTACAACAATAATATGAAGCATTTTTCGGAACTATTTTTTCTTCACCTGTAATTAAAGCAACCTTTTCTTTACTGACTATTTTAGATATTTTATCATAGTTCTCTCTCGCAAGAAGTCTTAAAGGAAAACACATTATTCCAGAAGAATGAGCAAGCATTCTATCAATCGCAAAATATGTTTTACCTGTATTTGTAGGGCCTAAAACAGCCTTTACATTGTTATTGGACATTTCATTCACATAATTTATGAAATAAAAATTTTACGCTGCAAGTTGTCTTAAAACAAAATGTAATATGCCACCATGAGAATAGTATTCAGCTTCCCCATCAGTATCTATTCTACTCAAAAGAAGCAAACTTTCAGTTTTACCATTTGACCTATTTATATTGAATTTAACACTCATTTGCGGTTTAAAATTATCTTCTAATCCAACTACGTCAAAAGTTTCATCACCTATTAAATTTAATTTTTTATGAGATAATCCATCTAAAAACTGCAATGGCAAGACACCCATTCCAATAAGATTTGACCTGTGTATTCTTTCAAAGCTCTCAGCTATAACAGCTTTCACTCCTAATAACCTTGTTCCTTTTGCTGCCCAATCTCTAGATGAGCCTGTACCATACTCCTTTCCACCAAATACAACTAAAGGTATTTCTTCCTTTGAATATAACATTGCAGCTTCATAGATACTCATTTCATTTTCAGATGGTATATGCTTCGTAAAGCCTCCATTCATATTTGGAGCCATCGAATTGCTAAGCCTATTATTAGCAAATGTTCCCCTCATCATAACTTGGTGGTTACCCCTTCTAGAACCATATGAATTAAAATCATTCTCTCTAACCTGCCTTTCTGAAAGGTATTGACCCGCTGGAGTAGTTTTAAGTATTGATCCAGCAGGACTAATGTGGTCAGTTGTTATAGAGTCTCCTAAAATTGCGAGTGCATGAGCACTTTTGATATTTTGTATTTTTTCAGGATTATTTTTCATATTTTCAAAGTATGGTGGATTTTGAACATAAGTGGAAGTGTCATCCCAATTATAAGTTAAATCACCAACGCCTGTTATAGCCTTCCAATCCTTGCCACCATCAAAAACTGATGCGTATTGTTTTCTGTACATATCGGGAGAAATGACAGTATTAATAACTTCAGAAACTTGTTTATTTGATGGCCAAATATCCCTCAAAAAAACTGGTTTATTATTCTCGTCATACCCCAGAGGGTCTTCATCTAAATTTATTAATACTGATCCAACTAAAGCATAAGCTACAACTAGTGGTGGAGAAGCAAGATAATTAGCCTTAATATGAGGACTTATTCTACCTTCAAAATTTCTATTACCGGACAAAACAGAAGTAACTAAAAGGTCATTGCTTTCAATTAAATTAGTTATTTCTTTTGATAAAGAACCAGAATTACCTATACAAGTAGTACATCCGTAACCAACTAAATTAAAACCAAGGCTATCTAGATGTTGTTGGAGACCAGAAATGTTTAAATAATCTGTTACAACTTTACTTCCTGGTGCTAAAGATGTTTTAACCCATGGCTTTACCTTTAAGCCTAATTCATTAGCTTTTTTTGCTAACAAACCAGCAGCAATTAAAACAGATGGATTTGATGTGTTAGTGCAACTCGTAATAGCAGCTATTGCAATATCACCATCTGAAAGTTTTGATGAGCTGGAGCTAGAAGTTTTTATTTGTTTTCTTGAAGATGTTTCAGATAAAGTATTCATAAAATTATCTTTCAAACTTGCAACTAATACACGGTCTTGAGGTCTCTTAGGTCCAGCCAGAGATGGTTTAATATCTTGCAAATCTAACTCTAAAACTGAACTAAAAGTTGGATCTTTAGTATCGTGACCTCTCCACATGCCTTGGGCTTTTGCGTAAGCTTCAACTAATTCAAGGTTTGCGTTATCCCTTCCAGTGAATTTTAAATAATTAATTGTTTCTTGATCTATAGGGAAAAATCCACAAGTGGCGCCGTACTCTGGAGCCATATTAGATATAGTTGACCTATCAGCTAGACTGAGACTGTCTAATCCAGAGCCAGTAAACTCTACAAATTTTCCTACCACTCCGTGCTTTCTTAATAATTCAACAATTCTTAATACTAAATCAGTTGCTGTAATACCGTCTCTTAATTTTCCAGTAAGTTTAAACCCTACCACTTCTGGAACTAGCATTGAAATAGGCTGTCCTAGCATTGCAGCTTCAGCTTCTATGCCACCTACACCCCATCCTAGAACTGCTAAACAGTTCACCATTGTTGTATGACTATCAGTCCCTACTAATGTGTCTGGAAAAGCAAAAACTTTTCCGTCCTCCTCTTTTGTCCAGACGGTTTTAGCTAAATATTCAAGATTGACTTGGTGGCATATGCCTGTCCCAGGTGGAACAACACGGAAGTTATTAAAAGCATGAGATCCCCATTTTAAAAAACTATATCTTTCTGCATTTCTTGAAAACTCAAGTTCAACATTTTTACTAAAGGCATCAGCATTCCCAGCAAAATCCACCATTACAGAATGGTCAATAACTAAATCTACTGGAGATAATGGGTTTATTTTAGTTGGATCTTTATTTAGTTTGACCATTGCATCACGCATAGCAGCTAAATCCACTACAGCTGGAACTCCAGTGAAATCCTGCATTAATACTCTGGCAGGTCTAAAGGCTATTTCCATACCCTTGGTTTTACCTTTAGTTGATTGAGCCAATGAATATATATTATCAAGACTTACTCCAGAACTATCTTCAAATCTTAATAAGTTCTCTAACAATACCTTTAATGAAAAAGGTAAAGACTTAACCTCGGGAAAATCCTTAGATAATTCTTTAATACTATAATAAGAGTATTTTCCAGAATTTAGATTGAGTTCTTTTAGACAGTTTTTTTTCAATTTTGACATCTTAATTTCATCTTCATAATTTAATTAGTTAATATTAGTATATTGTATATAATAATTATTTATAGTTTATTCTTGCGAACAAATTATACAAATTTATAGTAAAATTTCTACAAAGAAATAACAAAATGAACTCAATAAATATGAATTCTTTTAAATCTAAAAATTTTTTAAAAATTCATAATGTCGATATTATCAAAGGATATAATAAATTATTCTCAAAGTTTAGTTATAAATTTTCATATGGAAATTTATATATTATAACTGGCTCAAATGGTATCGGAAAAACAACTTTATTAAAGTGTATTTGTGGTCTTACCTATCCTGATAAAGGCTATATCTCATGGAACGATTTATCAATAGAAAAAGATTATTTAGAGTTTTATAAAAACATAACATATTTAGGTCATTTAAATTCAATCTTACCAAATCTTTCAGTAATTGATAATATAAATTTTTTATCAAATCTCCAAAATAATTGTATTACATTTACTGAACAAAATGATCATTTTGGTATTTTACCTTTAAAAGAATATGATATTTCAGAGTTATCGAATGGTCAAAAAAGAAGAGTTGCCCTTACAAGATTAAACTTAAGCGAAAAACCCTTATGGATTTTAGACGAACCATTAAATAGTGTCGATAAAGTTTATGAAAAAATATTTGAACAACAAATTGTTAAGCACGTTAAAAGAAATGGAATTGTTATAATTTCATCTCATAATGTTCATCAGTATAAAAAGTATGAATTTTGTAATACTATTAATTTAGATAAAATAAATGAATAATTTAATATACTCAATCATTTTAAATGAGTTGAAAATTCAAAATAATTCTTTAAAAGACCCTATTTTTATAATTTGTGTTTATTTAAGTTTGTTAATTATATTTCCATTAAGCTTGGGGGAAAATTCGAATTTATTAAAGGATTTTTCGCCTGCAATAATTTGGATTTGTGCTCTTATCACATTTATTTCTGCTATAGAAAAATTTTTTTCATCAGATGCATCTGAGGGTGTATTAGAACATTACGTTCTCTCAACTATTCCACTAAGCTTAATTATAGTTATTAAAGTTTTTTGTTATTGGATTTCAGTTGGATTACCTCTAATAATTTTGTTTCCAATAATATCATTATTTTTAAATCTTCCTTTTAATTTAGTAGGGATAATATGTTTTAGTTTAACAATAGGAACATTATCATTTTCGTTTATTGGTGTAATGGGTTCAGCTTTAGTTTTAGGTGCAAAAAAATCAAATTTAATTGTTATTTTATTAGTTCTACCCCTTACAATACCAGTACTAATTTTTGGTATTTCAACTACAACCTTTTCTTTAAAAGGTATATCTCCACTAACTAGTATTTATCTTCAATGTATGTTGTTGTCATTTCTTATAGCAATCGTTCCTCTAATTACATCAAAAGCTATTAAGATTTATGTTGAATAAAGTATATATACCATTTGGAATAAAAGTGAATATATTGTTATTATGATTGACTATTTCGCAAATCCATCACGCTTCGTTAGAATAACTAGTATTTTAGTCCCATGGCTTATGAGTATACTTGTAATTTTTTTCATTAGTGGAATTTATTTAGCACTTTTTGGGAGTCCAGACGACATTGTACAAGGTTCAGCTGTTCGTATAATGTATGTTCATGTTCCAAGTGCATGGCTTGCTCTATTTTCATACCTGATGCTTGCGATTTGTTCATTTTTTTTCATAATTTGGAGACACCCTCTCGCAGATATTTTGTCAAGGTCTATTGCACCCGTTGGGGCTTTATTTGCGTTGCTTACTCTTATAACTGGCTCTATTTGGGGAAGGCCTATGTGGGGAACGTGGTGGGTCTGGGACGCTAGATTAACATCAATGTTAATATTATTTATATTTTTTATGGGATATATCGCTTTATCAAATGCATTTGAAAAAAATGAACGAGGCAGTCGGCCAGCAGCATTGTTAGCAATTGCTGGATCAATCAATCTGCCTATTGTAAAATTTTCAGTAGACTGGTGGAATACTCTTCATCAACCAGCATCTATAATGAGATCTGGAGGCATATCTATTGATAGCTCAATGCTTTGGCCTCTAGCAATAATGGCTTTAGCGTTCCAGACTTTTTTTATTTTAATAATAATACTCAGATCTCATTCAATGCTAATTGAAAGAAAAGTAAATCATTTAAAAGTAATGGGAAAATTATAAATGGAATTAGTTTTTAACAATAATAATTACGATTTTTTTATTTATTTAACTTATATTATAACCTTGTCATCATTATTTTTTTTGTTTATTTTTACCTACCTAAAATATTTAATATCAAAGAAGCTATACTCAGCTATTTTAGAGAAAAATGATGACTCCTAAAAAAAAACGTTTTTTAGGTTTGATTTTATTTTTTGTACCATTGTGTTTTGGTTTATTTTTTCTAATGTCTGCATTAAACAGTAATATTGTATATTTTATTAGCCCAACAGAATTAATTGAACAGAATAAAATAAATCAAAGATTAAGATTGGGGGGCTTAGTTAAATCAAATTCTATAAATGTAACAGGTACAATAATAATATTTGATGTAACTGATGGTAACAATTCTGTATCAGTAAAATATGAGGGCCTTTTACCAGATCTTTTTAAAGAAGATCAAGGTGTTATTGTTGAGGGAAAGTTTGATTCTAATTCTTTTAATGCCGATAATCTATTAGCCAAGCATGATGAAAATTATATTCCAAGAGAAATTAAAAATAGTTTAAAGAAACAAGGCTTATGGAAAGGTGAATATAGTGATTAATAGTTTTGTAATAGAGCTAGGTCATATTTCATTAATATCAGCACTGGTATTGTCTATTTTTCAATTTTCTATGGTATTTATAAAGATTGATACAAAGTATTCTTTTATTCCTATTATTCCTAAATTAGTATTTTTAACTACTGCTTTCTCTTTTTTTGTTTTAGTATTATCATTTATTTTGTCTGACTTTTCGTTAGATTTGGTTTCAAAATTTTCACATACTTCAAAACCTTTAATTTATAAAATTTCAGGCGCATGGGCTAACCATGAGGGCTCACTTTTACTTTGGATACTAATACTTGTTTCATTTGGGGCTGTAACTTCTAATTTAAATCTATCAAATAAATTTCATTCTATTCTTTCTTCTACTCAAGGGCTTTTAAACACTTTATTTTTATCTTTATGTTTGTTTACATCAAACCCATTTAATAGATCGGATGTAATTCCTCCTGATGGATTGGGACTTAACCCAGTACTCCAAGATTTATTACTGGCATTCCATCCTCCTACTCTATACTTTGGTTATGTTGGGCTTTCAGTTGCATTTTGTTTTGCAATAGCTGGATTGATAAGTGGTGAAATTGATAGAAAATGGGCCTCTACAGTAAGGCCATGGATAGTTATTTCATGGATAACACTTACAATTGGAATTTCACTTGGAAGCTATTGGGCTTACTATGAGTTAGGTTGGGGAGGATGGTGGTTTTGGGACCCTGTAGAAAATGCAGCATTGATGCCATGGCTAATAGCAACGGCATTATTGCACTCAATAATTGTCTTAGAAACTAGAAATGAACTTAAATCCTGGACATTATTATTGTGTATTTTAGGTTTTTCATTTTCTTTGTTAGGAACTTTTATTGTCAGGTCAGGAATAATTACATCGGTACACTCATTTGCATCTGACCCAAAAAGAGGGCTCATCATTTTATTTATTTTAGTTTTATCTATACTAATACCGTTAGGGATTTTTGCTTTAAAGGCAGATAAATTTGGAACAAACTCTAAAATAAATTTCCTCAGCAGAGAAATGTCACTGGTAATTAATAATTTTATTTTAGTAATTTCTTCTTTTGTTGTTCTTATTGGAACAATGTATCCGTTGCTCTTAGAACTCATAAATGGCACTCAAATTACAGTTGGCAAGCCATATTTTTTGATGACTTTATCTCCACTAATGATATTAACCCTGTTCTTTATGGGTATTGGCCCATTGTTGTATTGGAAAAGAAACTATTTATCTAAAGTTATAAATATTTTTTTAATTCCTATAATTATTTCTTCAATAATATTTATTTGCTTTATTTTGTTTTCAAACTTTCCTTTAGTTTCATTAATAGGTTTTTCTTTGTCTGCTTGGTTAATATTCAATATTCTATATTCAATTATTAAAGATACAAATTTATTAACAGTCTTTAGAAAAAATAAAAACGTCAAACTCTTAACAAGTCATCAATTAGCAGTTTGTATAGCACATATAGGTGTAGCTATTTTTTCTATAGGAGCAGTTACAGAAAACTATTTTAACACTGAAATTATAAAACAAGTTAAGCTTGGTGAGAAATTTGAATTAGGTGATGACTATTTTATTTTTGAAGATATAAAACAAAATTTGGGCCCAAACTATATTTCTGAAATTGGAAAACTAGTTTATTATGACAAAAATGGAAATGTTATTTCAACACTATATCCTGAGAAAAGGTTATTCCCAATTGAGAGGCAATCAACTACGGAAGTTGCTATATATAGAAAATTTTTTGGTGATGTCTATGCTGTAATAGGAGATGGAGATAATGATAAAGGATATACTTTTAGAGTTTATTCAAAACCTCTTGTTTCATTAATTTGGATTGGATCATTGATTATGGCATTGGGCGGAATGCTATCTTTAAAAACTAAATTCAAGAAAAAAAACTTTCGAAAAATTAACGAAATATGAAAAAAATTTTTTTCTTTGTCCCTTTGATATCAATTTTCATTTTGCTTTTACTCATTGGAATAGCACTTCTTAAACAAGATAATATATTTCAAAATAATAATGTGAAATCTGTATTAATAAAAAAACAATTTCCTAAAGAAGAAATACTATCTTTAAACAATCAAAAATTGATCAATTTACAAGATAATCTTGGTACACCCTTCTTATTAAATTTTTTTTCATCGTGGTGTGAACCGTGTAAGTACGAAGCAGAGTATTTGGAAGTTTTATCTAATAAAATAATGATTATTGGAATAGCTTATAAAGACAAAGAAACTGATGTATATGGCTTTTTGAATAATTTTGGGAACCCATATAAAAAAATTGGTTCTGACGCGAATGGTGAAACTGCTATTAATTGGGGGGTATATGGTGTCCCTGAAACTTTCCTAATTGATAAAGATGGTATAATTATACTTCGACATGCTGGTCCAATTACAAAAGATGTAATGATTAATGAAATATTGCCTAAATTAAAAGAAATAAATTTATGAAAAATTTTTTGCTTATATTTTTCTTTTTTCTAGTAATTGATATAGACCCATCATTCACTGTTGAACCTAATGAAATAATTTCTAATCCAATTTATGAAAATAGGGCTAGAGATTTATCTAAAGGTATTAGATGTTTAGTTTGCCAAAATCAAAGTATAGATGATAGTGATTCGGACTTAGCAAAAGACCTAAGAAGAATTATAAGAAAAAAAATTATTCAAGGTGAAACTGATAATGAAATAACACAATATTTAGTTGATAAATACGGAAACTTTATATTGATGAAACCACCTTTATATCAAGACACATATATTTTATGGATTAGTCCACTGTTGCTTATGTTAGTCGGAATTACTATCATGTACTTTACACTAAAAAGAAAATAACTCACCTCTTGTAATTCAGAATGATATTAATAGTTAGTTCGATATTTTTTGGTTTTCTTTTAATAAGATATATTTTGAAGTCATTAAATTATGAATTTAATGATAAAAATAAATCCTTCGATTTTTCTAATAAAAGAGAAATTTTTTCTTTATATAAATCCTTGAAAAATGAAAAATCATTAAAAAATACAAAAGATAGATTATCAACGCTTTTAAAAGTTTTTTTTAATAAGAAAAATTTTTTTGAAAAAAATAATAGAATTAAGTATTTTTTTCAATTGATACCAGTTCTAATTTTAATTATTTATTTAATTATTGGTTCACCTTTTTACAATTCTAACAAAATTCCAAATAGTGAAATTCTTTTATCAGAAAACCTTGATGAATTAGTTAATATAGATTTTTCAAAAATTAAGTTCAAAGATAAGGATGAACAGATTCAGTTTTATCTAAAACTTGCTATTATATCAAATGACTCAAAAAACCTCAAAGCTGAAATCTTTGCCCTTGAAAAACTATCGTCTTTAGATACCCAAAATTTAGACTTGAAGCTTAATCTTGCGCAGAAACTTACCAAACAAGCATTTGGTGTAGTGACGACTAAATCAAGGAAATTAGTAAGAGAAATATTAGAAGTTAATTCATCGCAACCAGATGCACTTTATTTAGCAGGACTAACAGCTTTTCAAAACAACCGATCTGATTTGGCTCAAAAAATTTGGCTTAGAATTTTAGAATTAGATCCAAATTCAAAATATAAAAATTTAATTGAAGAAAGAATAATTAATAAAACTAAGACTGATTAGATAAATTTCTTTTTCTTCTACGAACTCTATTATTTTGAGTTGCATTATCAGAAGACATCAATTTTGGTAAGTTAACTTGTTTACTGAGTTTTGAGTAAGGATTGGTTTTATGAGGGAAAGCCATTGCTTCAACAAAGTGGTCTTGGAATTTAGGTTCAACAGCAGTTTCAATTTTTTCAATTTTTTTAACTAAGTTCTCAATTTCTAATCGTTTGTCAATTGACAACAACGCTAAACGTGCTCCAGCACCAGCCGAATTCCCTACAGATGAAACTGATGTGAAACTACAATCAGGTACCATCCCTAACACCATTGCATATTTTGGTTCAATATGACTTCCAAATGCTCCTGCAAGCATAACTTTATCAACCTCTTCAATTTCCATTTTATCCATTAATAACTTAAACCCTGCATGCAAAGCTGCTTTAGCTAATTGAATTGCACGCACATCATTTTGAGTTATTATAACTTTTTCAGAAAGTCTGTAACTATATGTTCTTCCATTTTTTTCTATGCGATTATTTATTTTATTTAAGTCTCCATTAATAATTCCATCACTTGATAAAATACCTGATAAGAACATTTCACCCAAAACTTCAATTATCCCTGAACCACAAATTCCTGTGATTTCTACTTCTGAGTTCTCATTTTCTAGACTTTTATTATCGATCCAACCATCTATCCCAATTACACAAAATTTTGGTTCTAATGTTTTTTTATCCACACGAACCCTTTCAATTGCTCCAGGTGCAGCTCTCTGACCACAAGTTATTTGAGCACCTTCAAAAGCTGGACCAGTTGGTGACGATGCTGCTAATGTTCTTTTATTATTTCCAAGAATAATCTCAGCATTTGTACCAACGTCTATGATGAGAGAAAAGTATTCATTTTTATAAGGCTCTTCTGCTAAAGTTGCTGCAGCAGCATCAGCTCCAACATGACCCGCAATGCATGGCAAACCATATAACCTTGTGCCTGGATTAAGATTAATATTCACCTCACTTGATAAACATTCAAATGAACTATCTGAAGAAAGAGCAAATGGAGCTCCACCTAATTCAGTTGGATCGATACCTAATAAAAGATGATGCATTACTGGGTTTCCAACGAATGCAATTTCTAAAATATTAGTATATTCTATGGAAACATTTTTTGCTGCTTCTTTTATCAAGTCTTCAATACCAGTTTGAACAGCTTTTGACAAATCCTCCTCACCACCTGGGTTCATCATAACATAGGATACTCTGCTCATTAAATCTTCACCAAATCTTATTTGAGGGTTCATTCCACCTGACGAAGAAATTGTAGTTCCAGAATGTAAATCAACCATATGAACTGAGATTGTTGTTGATCCAACATCTACTGCGGCACCATAAATTTGTTGTTTCAAACCTGGCCAAATATCAATAATTCTATTTCCTGCTCTCAATGCAATTGTGATTTTCCATTCACCCTTTCTAAGAACACGCTGAATTTTTTGGTGAACAAATAAATCAGCAGTGATATTATTTGTATTGTCAAAATTCCACTGCTCTTCGAGTGCTTCCAGTAATCTTTGAAAATCTCCCGATGGATCGTGCATATCAGGCTCTCTGACTTCCAAAAAATATAAATTTATAATTGGATCAATTTTTACTTCTCTGTCATCAAGAGCCTTTCTAATCACTTGCCTGTGTACTTGGCTTTCTGGTGGGACATCAATTACAATATCATTTAAAATTTTTGCCTGACAGGATAGTCTTCGTTTAAAATCTAACTTTCTTTTATCAGCATAACGACTTTCAGTATCATTTCTTTGTGTCAAGTTTTCAGGTTTGCTTGTAATACCATATTTAGCAAATTCACCCTCTGATACTTCAATTTGGCAACGGCCACACATGGCCCTTCCACCACACACAGAATCAATATCTACACCTAAACTACGAGCAATTTCTAATACTGTTTTGTTATTATCGGCTAAACCTTGTTTTCCAGATGGAGCAAAAAAAACCTTAAATTTGCTTTTACTATTCTCAAGGTTTTTATTTTGTTTTGTTTTCATCAAATAAATTAACTATCTTCTTCGTCTTCTAGGTCTTGACCTGTTACTGCCATTTTCGTTGTCAGTGGGAGGCTCTCTGAATGTTTTAATCCATCTTCTACACTCAGGATCAACCCCCATCATTACGTCAGCTCCTTTAATAGCAGTAACTTCCTCACTGTGAAGAGGATTCATTATTGCTGATGTCATTCCAGCACCCATTGCCATTGAAAGAAAGGCAGAATTTAGTCCATGTCTATTTGGAAGTCCAAAGGAAATATTAGAAGCTCCACATGTTGTGTTAACTTTTAATTCTTCCCTTAGTCGTTTAATCAATTGGAATACGCCTATTCCAGCAGAATTTATAGCTCCAACTGGCATTACCAAGGGGTCAACAACGACATCTTCTCTTTTTATTCCATAATCCTCAGCTCTTTCAACAATTTTTCTAGCAACCTCAAACCTTACATTTGGATCTTCTGAAATTCCAGTTTCATCATTTGAAATAGCAACAACTGCTGCGTCATATTTCTTTACTAGAGGGAGCACTACTTCTAATCTTTCCTCTTCACCTGTTACAGAATTAACTAATGGCCTTCCCTTGTATACTGATAACCCTGCTTCTAATGCCTCTACAATTGAACTATCAATCGAAATAGGCACATCAACAATATCTTGAACTAATTGAATGCTTTTAGCCAAGATAGCTGGCTCATCAGCTAAAGGAATTCCTGCATTAATATCAAGCATATGCGCACCAGCATTAACTTGAGCTTCAGCGTCAGAAAGGACCCTTGAGTAATCACCTTTCTTCATTTCTTCAGCCATAAGCTTTCTTCCAGTAGGATTTATACGTTCACCAATTATACAAAAAGGCTGTTCAAAGCCTATCGTAACCTCTTTTTTGTCTGATGATATTACTGTTTTTGACATTTGTGGCCCCTTAACCTTATAAATCTTAATAATTTAGCCTTCATTAATTACAAAGCCACCTTTACCATTTAAAGTAAAGTTACCTTCTTCGAGGCTTTTTGCCCAAGTAGCAGTTTTTTTGAACCCTCCAAAAGGGTAAAAATGAAAGTGCTCTATTGTGCAATTTTTTTCATTATGAATAGCATAAGAAAGATCATAGATATATTTATCAGGTGCCTGAATCATAAATAATTTTGTTATATTTTTTGCCTGTTTAGATATCATTCTCATTGACGGGCCAATTCCTGAGGATTGTGCAAATTGAAATAGAGTTTTAATTGTTGCTGGTCCTGGTACGCCAATCCTTACAGGAACTTTTATTCCCTGATTTCTTATTTCTTCTTCCCATTTTAAAACTGGCTCTGCCTCAAATAAAAATTGTGTCTCAATGTATATTGGTATTTTTGTCTTTATAGACCAATCATATTTTCTCTTCAAGGAATCCATTATTAATTCGTTACTAATATCAGGACTTCCTTCAGGGTGACCTGCAACACCAACTTTCTTAATATTATATTTTTGTAATACACCAGTATCTAAAATTTGCATAGTTTCGTGAAAATCACCACTTGGGTAACCAGAACTTCCTGAGATTACTAAAACTTCTGTTACTCCACAATTCTCAGAAAGGTCTTTTACAAAATATTCAAGTTCATCTATATTTTTAAGAGCCCTTGCTGAAATGTGAGGAACAGGAAACATTCCTTCATCAAACAGTCTTTTGCTTACTTCAATTGTCTCTAAAAGATTTGTATTTGGAAGAAAAGTTACGTTTACAGTAGTTTTTGGTTTAAGAATTGTCGCGAAGTTATCAACTTTTTTTGCAGCATTTGGTGTAATTTCAATTGACCAATTTTTTGCAGCATTTTTTATTATATTTTCAGGATTTTCTGTAAGCATTTTGTTAACTTTTGTTTTTGATTTAGTACTTAAATAAATTATTTTAATGTTCTAATAACGTCAAATAAATATTTAATTTCGACTACAAATTTTTATTATTATTAATAGAATTAAATAGTTATATTTATATGGATTTAATTTCCTCAAATCCTCCGTTAGAAATAAGCCCTTTTAATTTTGAATTAGAATATTTTTCTTCAATTTCTTTTTTCAATTTATTCACCTCAAGCTCTAGATTATCTGAAATTTCTTCTGGGTCAGATCTTCTCCAGTCACTTAAATAATCATCTGATCCTTCAGCTCCACTTTTCATAGCAGCAGAATCTATAGAAACAATAAACTTTTTACCAAGTTCAATTTTAAACTGCTTTCTATTTCTCCCTCTTCCTTGTTCAGCAATAATTTGAGCAGGAATATCTCTCCAATATACAATAGTAATTTTTGCCATATTAAGTTAATTTATGATTAAAGTTAATAAAGGTTTAGGTTACTTATGCAACTTGATTAGAAGATTTGCTTCGTTCACTTATAAGGTTTTTTGCAGTTTCAACTGCAACAGCTGCATCTCTACAATAAGCATCAGCTCCTACACTATCAGCAAACTCTTCATTTAATGGTGCACCACCAACCAAAATGATGTAGTCATCCCTCATACCTTTTTCTACTAAGGTGTCTATAACAACTTTCATGTAAGGCATAGTTGTTGTCAACAATGCAGACATCCCCAAAATATTTGGTTTATGCTCATCAACTGCTTCTAAATAATTCTCAACAGGGTTATTAATTCCAATATCTACAACCTCAAACCCAGCACCTTCCATCATCATGGATACTAAGTTTTTTCCAATATCGTGAATATCACCTTTAACTGTTCCAATTACCATTTTTCCAACTTGTGGTGCCCCAGTTTCAGCTAGAAGTGGTCTCAAAATTTTCATACCCGATTTCATAGCATTAGCCGCCATTAAAACCTCAGGAACAAAAAGTATGCCATCTCTGAAATCAATTCCAACTATAGTCATGCCTGCGACCAAAGCTTCAGTAAGAACTTTATAAGGTGTCCATCCTCTTTCTAGAAGAATATTTACTCCTTCAATTACTTCTTCTTGTAGGCCATCGTATAAATCATCATGCATCTGCTGCACTAGTTCTTCATCATTTAATTCTGATAGAATTATTTCATCATCAAATTCATCTGACATGTAGTTCTCTTTCAAAGTTTATTTCTTAATATTTCAGATTATTATGTAAAAAAAATTGTTTATAAACGACATAAAATTATTATTTTAAGACAAATTGATATAATGCTTACATTTTTACTTTCAAAAATTAATTTTAATCTTCTTCAATGTTATATTTTCGTATAACTGGTATTGAAAATACTGCAAAAACTATCGATAAAATAGGTATTCCAAATGCTTTAAAAGAAACCCAATCATCTGTGGTTAGATTGCGCCAAGCCAACTCGTTAGCCAAAGCCATGGAAATAAACATAATAACCCAAAGCCGAGTAAGATTTTTCCATCCTTTAGGTGATAAGTTCAAGCCAGATGACATTATACTTTTTAAAGGATTATATCCCATAAAATCAGTTACTATTAAACTCAAACCTATTAACAAACTAACAACTGTAGGTTTAATTTTAATAAACAAAAAAACTCCTATTTCTGAACCTGTTTTTAAAGCCACATCTCTATCAAATATTAATGTCAGAACTCCAAAAAAAACTACTGCTGCACATCCAAATAATGCCATTAATGGTATTTTTTTATCAATAAACCATGAAGCACTAATAGAAATTAAAGTTGCGAAAACCAAGATTCCTGTCCCCCACAAAATACCCAAAAAATAGTTACCTATAAAAAAAAGTACAAGTGGTCCTAATTCTAGGATTTGTTTTCTAAGAGCATTTTCATTATTATTAATTTTTTCCATAATATTTTAAGCAACCATCAATTTTTTTGTTTTTAAATATCTTTCAGATTCTACAACCAAATCAAAAATTCTATTAGGGTTTTTATCAGTCAAAGAAATTTCACTCAGTCTTTGTCTAAAAATCTTACCACCTGGTATACCATGATATAAACCAAGCATATGCCTAGTTACATGATGCATTCTAAAGTTTTTATCATTTTTTTTACAATTTATAATGTATTCAACTAATTGACTAGCAATATCAATCCTTAAATTAGGAAGATCACTTTTGGTTTTTTTAAATAGGTTTTCTAGAGAATTTATAAATAATGGAGACTTATAAGCTTCTCTTCCTACCATAATTCCATCTGACCAGCTTAATATTTCTCTAGCTTTTTCAATTGTATCAATACCCCCATTAACAATGATTTTTACTTTGTCTTTAAGTCTATTTTTTAATAACTTTACTCGTTGGTAATTAAGTGGAGGTATATCTCTATTTTGTTTAGGATTTAGGCCTAGCAAATATGCTTTCCTTGCATGCACAATAATTTTTGAAATTTTAGCTTCCAAAATAGTATCAATAAATTCATCTAAACCTCGGTTTTCATCCATGTCATCAATTCCAATTCTACACTTTACTGAAACTGGTATACTTATTTCATTTATCATTTCATATAGACATTGTTTAACAAGCTTCGGTTCAGCCATCAAACATGCACCAAACCTACCTTTTTTCACTTTTGGTGAAGGGCAGCCAACATTTAAATTTACTTCATCATAACCAAATTTTTCAGAGATTATTGACGCTTTTGAAAGCATTTCTGGATCTGATCCCCCTAGCTGAATTGAAACAGGATGTTCTTCATTATTAAATTTCAAATATTTTGAATAATTTCCTAAAACAACTGCATTAGCAGGGATCATTTCTGTATACAAAAGAATATTTTTAGAAAATAGTCGATGAAAAAACCTACAATGGGTATCAGTCCATTTCATCATGGGAGCTATACTAATCTCTTTGTTTAAAAAATCATTCATAATTTTATAAATATTCTTTCTTTTACTTTTTAACAAAAATTATAATTTAAATATATTCTATAATTTAATTTGCAATTTGAAAAATATAGCTTTGCAATAGCTTATTATAATTGATAAAACAATTTTAAATCAATTTGCGGCTGTGGTGAAATTGGTAGACACGCCAGATTTAGGTTCTGGTGGCGCAAGCCGTGGGGGTTCAAGTCCCTCCAGCCGCACCAATCATTTGGAATAGTTATATGTCAACAAAAAGTAATTTAAAGCAAGCTTTAGAGAATAAAAGATTTGTAATAACAGCTGAAACATCACCACCAGATGCAGCTGATGCTGAAAGTGTAATTCGAAGAGCAGGGTGCCTTAAAAATATAGTTGATGCTGTAAATGTTACAGATGGTGCAGGAGCAAAACCCCACATGTCTGCTCTTGCAACTGCTGCAATTCTTGCAAAAAGTGGTATCGAGCCTGTTCTTCAATTTACTACAAGAGATAGAAACAGAATTGCCATTCAGGGAGATTTAATAGGAGGTTGGGCTTTAGGTATACCTAATATACTTTGCTTATATGGAGATGATATTACTGTAGGAGACCAACCTGATTCTAAAAAAGTCCATGATATTGATAGCAAAGAATTAATGGAAACCGCTAAAATAATGAAGGATGAGGGTACTTTTCCAACAGGTAGGAAAATCGATCCAAAACCTGAGTTATTTATTGGTGCAGCTGACTTACCAAGAGCCCCCGATAAAGATTTCAACGCTTCAGGACTACTAGCTAAAATTTCAGCGGGTGCAAATTTTTTTCAAACCCAATTTGCTTTTGATATTGATGTTCTAAAAGATTATATGAAAGTTATTAATGACGCAGGGGTCACAGAAAAAGCTTATTACATAGTGGGCTTAGGGCCATTAGCATCTGCAAAGAGTGCTAAATGGATGGATACTAATTTATTTGGTGTCAATATTCCTGAAAAAGTAATTAAGAGAATTGAGAGTGCTGAAGACGAAAAGGCAGAAGGTCAAAAAATTTGCGTTGAATTATTAGAGCAGTTCAAAGAAATTGATGGGATACATGGAGCTCACTTAATGGGGCCGAGACAGGAACAAAGTATTGCCGACCTTGTTTCCAAAGCGGGTCTTGGCGTTTAATAGAAAAATTTAATTTGTTTTTTTATCATCTTTTTTTTCATGCTTTAGCATTTCTGTAATGGAATTTATATGCTCTTCGGATAAATTTAGTTTCTTTCTTAATTCTTCTATTTGCTGTTCTTCTTCTTCAGAAATAATACCATCACTCAAAGCATCAGCAATTTCAGCTTCAACAATTTGTTTTCTTCTAGACATTTGACTAGAAAATCCAGATGCAACTATACCTGTTAGAAGCGCTACAGACATTACACCCATAACAGCTGTTATAGATCCAAAAAATTGGCCAAGTGGTGTTATTGGTGAAACATCTCCGTACCCAACAGTAGTAAGGGTAATAATTGACCACCACATAGTTTGAGGTATAGAGCTAAAATATTCAGGTTGAACTTTATTTTCAGCTAAGTATAACATGGCACTAGATAGAAAAATTGCGATCAAAAATAAGTATAATGCCGCGCCTAATGACCTTCTTTCCTCATAAACAGTCGTTATCAAATCTTCTAAAGCTGATGAATAGTGTGACATTTTTAATAATCTTGCCATTCTAAGAACTCTTAACCATCTCAAATCTAATCCACCAGCAAACAAAGATAACAAACTTGGCAATATTGCAAGCAGATCAATTATACCCGTAAAACTAAAAATGTATCTTAATCTCCTACCCAAAGTAGTTTTTGATGGTGATTGTGTATTTATTGATTGAACCCAAATCCTTAAAATATATTCAACTGAAAAAACTATTACTGAAAAATATTCAAAATATATGAAATAAATTCTATATTTATCATTAATTGATTCAACTGACTCTAAACTCACTGCAGCTAGATTAGCTAGTATTAAAATAGTTAATGATATATCAAATATTCGACTTGCTGTATCTCCATATTTCGCTTTATTTAAAATTTCAAAAGTTCTTTTTTTTGTTAGCATAGCCTTATGATACCTCTAGTGGATTCCATAGAGTATCAGATTCTAATTCTAATACCCACAAATCTGGATCTATACTAAGTTCCTTATGAATTTTTTCATTAACCGTATCTTCTTCTTGCCATTCATTTTTACATCCAGACAATAAACTCCATGTGTAAGAACCATCATCAGATAATGATTTACCCATTAAACAAGATTTTGAATCTTTTCTTCTAATCTTGAGTAGAATAGAACCATTATCATCATCTCCTGAGTGGATGACTGTTGCAACTTTATTTTTTGCATATGATGCTCTAATAGCAGATTTGATTTTTAAGAAAGATTTTAATTCTAACATTTTAGATTAAAAGTCTGTGCATCTTCCATTTTTTTCCCAATCACCATATCTTGTAGGCTCAGGTCCCTCACCTCCGCCAACTTCTTTTATTTGTTTAGGATTGATTTGCTTATCTTTTTTAGTATTTTTTTTACTTTTTTTTTCTTTAGATGAACTAGAATTTTTTATTGCCATCAGATATTTCCTAATTGTATTAATAAATAGATTATCAATTATTATATAAATTTTTCAACTTTTTAATTATTAAATTGCCCATAAATAAAAATCTAATTAGCCCAGCAAGAATGATTTCTTTAGAGCTATTAAATATAATACTTAAAAGAAATGAACCATTTGAACAAATCATTTCTAGTTCAGATAAATTTAACAAATTAGAAATTAAAAATAAAAAGTTTTGTAGGTTAATCATTACAATAGTATTAAGAAAATTGGGACAAATAGATTTTGTTATCGATAAATTTATAAAAAAAGGGTCCATAAAAAAAGAGATCTTCAAGAACATAATAAGAATAGGCATTGCAGAAATACTTTTTATTAGATCAGCAAAATATGCTGCAATAAATGAAGCTGTTGAATTAACTAAATTGAAAGTTTCTAGAAGTTTGTCAAAACTAACAAATGCCGTACTAAGAAACATTGATAGAGACAGTGAAGTCCTGATTTTGCAAATGACAGATGATCAAAATTATCCTCACTGGTTAATTGAGGAATGGAAAAATTCTTGGGGTGAAAGACAAACAAAAGAAATTTTAAAGTGGTTCCAAGAAAAACCATTACTAGATATTTCTGTTGCAGGCAACCCAATCAAAATGGAAAAAATTTTAGGTGGGAAAAATATTTTTGGGAAAACGATTAGAAAGAAAGAAATAACAAACCCGACCTCAATCCCCTACTTTGAAACAAACGATGAAAATTACCATTGGTGGGTACAAGATGTTGCAGCATCAATACCTGCAGAATTACTTATAAAATCAAATAAGATTAATATTGTTGATCTATGTTCTGCACCTGGAGGTAAAACAGCGCAATTAGCCAAAGCTGGAAAAACTGTAACTGCTGTTGATATAAGTCAAAACAGAACCATTAAGCTTAAGGAAAATATTCAAAGATTAAAATTAAACATTAAAATAATTATAGCTGATGGAACTAAATGGAAACCTCAACAAAAATATCAAGCTGTTTTATTAGACGCGCCTTGTTCAGCAACAGGAACTTTAAGAAGACATCCTGATATAATTAAGAATAGGTCTAAGTACAGTCTTAATAATTATCTTCAAACTCAACTCAATTTAATTAATCAAAGCATAACTTGGTTAGAAAAAAATGGTCTATTAATATATTCAGTTTGTTCGCTTCAGGAAAATGAAGGAGAGAATCAAATAAAATCTGTTTTAAAAAATAATAAGGATATTATAATTCAGCCAATTTTACCAAGTGAAGTTCCTAATTTTGAGCATTCTATAACTAAAGAAGGTTGGCTTAGAATCTTTCCAAACTGCCTAGATTTTATAGGAGGAAATGACGGTTTTTTTATTTGTAGGCTTAAAAAGTTATAAACCTAATGGAGCCAATCTATCTTAAAAAATAAAATAAAAAGTATATGGAGAAAACGTAGCCCTATTTTTAAGTGGCAAATTTCTGGGCAACATCCAAAGAGCCCATTAGTGAGGCCTATAGATCCATGGAAAGGATCTATAACCAAAGGAGAAAAGTCTTTCCTATCCCACCCAAAGCTCATATCAGATAGTTATTGGGATTCTTTTGAGTGGCTTAGGGATTTAAGAGAAATAGGAAATGAAAAAGCAAGAATAGTATCTAGAAGTTTAGTTGATGAGTGGCATCTTCAAAATAGTAGTTGGGATGACAAAACATGGTCTCCAAGATTAATAGGGAATAGACTAAGTAATATTTTATTTTGCTATGGAACTTTTGCAGATACTGCAGATAATGAGTTTCAAAATAGATTAATGAAACAATTTGCTTCACAAGCAAGGTATCTTGAACTTGAATGGAAGAACTTTGAAAATCATTCTGACAGATTATATGCCTTATTAGGTTTAATGTCAGGAAGAGTTTGCCTTACGAAACAAAAAGATGAAATAGATTATATTATTGAAGTAATTATTGGAGAAATTGAAAAAGTTATAAATACGGATGGCATGCATTTTTCACGGAAACCTCAGTTTCAACTAGAGGTCCTGAAAATCTTTATTGAAGTTCACTATTTAGGAAAGTCATCTATCAAAAAGGTCAGAGAAGAATACAATAATATTCTAAATAATCTAATTTCTTGTTCAAAAATGCTTCAACATTCTGACGGTTCAATTATAAATTTTAATGGCGGCAGTAAATTTGGAAAAAATAAAGTTTCGCAATTAGTTTCTAAATCTGATGTTTCTGTAAAAACTTTGTCTGGTATCTCTGAAGATGGGTTTGCAAGGTTAAATTCTAAATCAACTTCTGTAATTTTTGATATGGGTATGCCTAATAAAGATACCCAAAACTGGCATGCAGGGACACTTTCATTTGAGTTTAGTCATGGAAAAAACTTAATTTTAGTAAATAATGGATTTTTAGATATAGATTCAAAGTGGGCAAATGCTCTTAGAGGCACTTCCGCCCATTCAACAATTTCAATTGATGGAAAAAATTCATCAAGCTTAGAAAATAATAAAGATATTGATAGAATTGCTGAAATAACCGAAAAATATTTAGAGAATACTTCCAAAGGAGATTTTGCTTCAGCTACACATAATGGTTATTATTCATCACATGGGATATATCATAAAAGAGAGATAACTCTTAATAAACAAGGAAATAAAATTAGTGGTATGGATGAATTAATTTATACTGGTGCACCGGGAGCGATAGCACTTACTGCTGAACTTAGATTCCATTTACACCCTAGCTTAAAGGTAGCCAAAGCATTATCTGGAGATATAATTATAAGATTAAAAAACGGTTCAGGTTGGCTATTTAAGTTGGATGAATTAGAACCTAACTTGGAAGATTCAATATTTATCAAAGAAAAAAATGTATTAAAGAGTCAACAGATTTTAGTAAATGTACCTCTAAGTGAACTTAGAAGTTGTGGATCAAAAATGATAAAATGGGAATTTTATAAGAGTTTATAGAGCTGGTAGATAATATGAAAAGTAATAATATTTTTCCCAAAAGAGCATTGATTTCTCAATCTGATAAAATTGGATTAAATGAGTTTGCAAAAAGCCTTAAACAAAAAAAAGTAGAAATAATTTCTACTGGAGGGACCGCAAAACATTTAAATAAAAATAACATTGATGTTACAACAGTATCATCAATAACAAAGTTCCCTGAAATCCTCGATGGAAGAGTGAAAACCCTTCACCCTAATATACACGCTGGAATATTAGCAAATTTAGATCTGACATTACACAATGAAACGTTAAATAAATTTAATATTGGAAATATTGACCTTATTGCTGTCAATTTATACCCCTTCGAAGAAGTGAAAAAAAAATCAACTATAGAAGAAAAAATAATTGAAAATATTGATATTGGTGGGCCAACTTTAATAAGGGCTGCTGCAAAAAATTATAAATTTAAAATAGTTATTGTAGATAATAATGATTTTTCAATTGTTTTAGATGAAATGTCTAATTCAAAAGGCGTATCACTTGAAACTAGAAAATATTTAGCAACAAAGGCTTTCTTATATATTTCTCATTATGATAATATGATTGCCGAGTGGTTCCTAAAAGAGAATGAACCCAATGATTATCCAAAATATTTTCCATTATTAGCAAAACTTAAATATCAATTAAAGTACGGTGAAAATCCTCACCAAAAAGGGGCAGTGTACTTATCTGATAAAAATATTAAGGGACCTTTAAATGCAAAATTATTACAAGGCGATACATTGTCATATAATAATCTAAATGATGCAGATGCCGGATTTAATTTAGTTCATGAATTTTCCGAACCAACAGTTGCTATAATAAAACATGCTAACCCTTGTGGAGTTTCATCTGACAATTCAATTGAAATAGCATGGGAAAAAGCTTTGAAATGTGACCCTGTTTCAGCTTTTGGAGGAATTATATCATTAAATAAGAAAGTAACTTCAGAAATTGCAAAATTGTTAATAAAAATATATTCAGAAATAATTATAGCTCCTGAATTTTCAGCTTCTGCAATTAAGATTTTTAAACAAAGGCCAAAATTAAAAATATTAGAGACTAGGTATAAGAATTACAGTGAACAAATTAACTATTCTGTAAAATCAATTAACGGTGGTTTTTTAATCCAAGATAAAGATAACTACTCATTAAATAAAAATGAACTAAAAACTGTGACTAATTTTTTACCTTCAGATAAGAACTTACAAGATATGCTATTTGCTTCAAAGGTAATAAAATACGTGAAATCAAATGCTATTGTTTTTGCAAAAAACAAAGTCACGATAGGTATTGGAGCAGGCCAAATGAGTAGAATTGATTCAGCCTATCTTGCAACTAAAAAAACAAAGGATATTGGAAATTATGATTTAAAGGGTTCAGTTGTTGCAAGCGATGCATTTTTACCATTTCCGGATACCTTAGAACATATTTACGAAGTTGGTGCAGTTGCTTTAATTCAACCAGGAGGTTCCAAAAAAGATCCTGAGATAATTAACTTGGCTAATAACTTAAAAATAGCAATGGTGTTTTCATCAATTAGAAATTTTAATCATTAAAAGCTGTTCTAAGAATTTTATTCATTAATGACGAAAGAGATAAGTTTTTAATGTCTCCAATTTTAATCCACCTAAAATCTTTTGGCAATTCCACATTATAATTTTCTGAAAGAGTATAATCGACTAAGTATACCTTCATATTTAATGTAAAATGAGTAAATTCATGATTAACTATTTTAAACTTTTTAATTTTAAAATTTTTTACAAAGTTCAATCTTTCATCAGTTAGATTATCCCAGCCAGTTGAAGGTAAAGAATCAAGTCCTGCGAGCAAGCCTTTATCCAATCTTTTATAAATTAATACTTTTTGATTTTTAGTAATAATAAATGCTGATCCATCTCGAAAAGGTTTTTTAATTTTTTTTACTTTTTTAGGAATAATATTTTCACATTCATTATTCTTTGATTGGCACTCTTTTATTATTGGACATTGATCACATTTGGGTTTTGAAGGCGTGCATATTTGAGATCCTAAATCCATTAGGGATTGTGCAAAATCACCTACCCTAGAGTAAGGAGTTATTAAATCAGTAAATTTCCAAATTTGTTTATAATTTTCTTTAATTGGTTTTTCTAAAAAAAATAATCTGCTTATAACCCTTTTAATATTTCCATCTATAACAACTGCTCTTTTATTAAATGCAATTGCCAATATAGCTGCTGCAGTATAACTACCTATACCAGGTAATTTCATTAAATCTATTTCTGTGTCTGGAAAGAAATTATTAAAATCTTTGTTAACTATCAATGAACAAAGGTGTATATTACGGGCTCTTGAGTAGTAACCCAAACCAGACCATATATTTAAAAGTTCAGATAAGTCTGCTTTACATAAACTATTGTTTGTAGGCCATTTTTGGATAAATAAATTAAAATAGGGAATAACAGCATTCACAGTGGTTTGCTGAAGCATAATTTCAGATATCCAAACTTTGTAAGGATCAGCTTTAGCATTACCAAAAACTCTCCAAGGTAATATTCGAGCATTATGATCATACCATTTTAATAGTTTTTCACTAATTAATTTTGATTCTAATATCATAAAACATTTTTTTTTTAACTATTAATATTTTATAGTAATTATGATATTATTCCATAGCATTAAATGATAATGAAACACCAAACTAAAATAGGGGATATTAAAATCCCCCTTCTAAATGAATATTTTAAAAAAAGAGGCTTTATACACAACGAAATTGTATCTTCTTGGGAAGAACTTACTGAAAATTTTTCAAAATATACATCTCCTTTAAAAATCAAATTCCCAAAAAATAAAGTAAATGATGGCACTCTTTTTATAAAAGTAAAATCTGGTCTAGGACCAGAATTAGAAATGCATACAAAAAAAATAATTGATAAAATAAATTCAAAGTTTGGTTACAAAGCAATAAATAAAATTAAATTTCAAAATGGTGATTTTAAATATAATGAACAAAAAGAATTGGAACCTGTTGAAAAATCTAAATTAAATGCAAAATTATATGCTAAAATTAAAAAGATTAAAAATCAAAGCTTAGCTGACGCATTACTAAAACTTGGAAAAGAAATTCCGAAGTGAAATAATGTAAAGTTGAAAGGACTAAAAAATGAACCTAAAAAACTTATCTAGAAGAGAATTATTGAGGATTTTTCCTATAACAACATTTGTTGGATTTGGTTTTCAATCACAAGCCAATGAGACTTTTAAAATTGATCAAGTTCTTGCTCCTAGATACTTAGGCAGTTTAGATGCGCCTATTAAATTTATAGAGTTTGTTTCCATGACTTGCAGTCATTGTGCTGACTTCCATATTAACAAACTGCCAGAAATAAAACAAAAATACATTGATAGTGGCAAACTAAGATTAGAATTGAGAGACTTTCCGCTTGATGGTCTATCTTTAAGAGCTTCTGCTATGTCAAGATTAGTCGATCCTAACAAATACTATAAATTTATAAATATGCTCTTTAAAAAACAGCAAAAGTGGAGCAGAAGCGACGATCCAATTAATGAACTAAAAAAAATGGGTAGACTAGTAGGTTTAAGTAAAAATAAAATTGAAGCTTCTATAGACGATATGTCTCTTTTGGAAGCTATTTTTAAATTGCGACAAGACGCTGAAAAAAAATATAATATTAAATCTACTCCAAGTTTTGTAGTCAATGATAAGTATTTTCTTTCAGGGAATTTATCACTAAAAAAATTCGAAGAAACATTTAGTAAGATAAGCGTTTAACTGAATCAATTCTGTGAAAGCCAAATTTTGAAATTTAAAAAACTAATATTAAATAGCTTCAAGTCTTTTGTAGAGCCTGTAGATTTTGAAATTAAAGAAGGCCTCACAGGAGTAGTTGGGCCCAATGGATGTGGAAAATCAAATATAGTTGAGGCAATTAAATGGGTCATGGGAGAATCAAGCGCTAAACAAATGCGTGGAGATGACATGGATGATGTTATTTTTGGTGGGTCATCTAATCGCCCTCAAAGAGACATATCTGAGGTTACTATAGTTTTAGACAACACTGAAATGAAAAGCCTTACTCAATTTAACGAGTATGATGAACTCGAAGTTAAACGAAGAATAGAAAGAGGGAAAGGCTCAAGTTGGACTATAAATTCCAATTCAGTTCGTTCAAAAGATGTTAACCTACTCTTTGCAGATAATTCTACAGGAGCAAGAACTTCAGGGATTGTCTCTCAAGGTCAAATTGCTAATTTGATAAATGCAAAACCAGAAACACGGCGATCATTATTAGAAGAGGCTGCTAATATTACAGGGTTGCACCATAGAAGACATGAGGCTGAATTAAGATTATCAGCAGCTGAAAATAATTTAGAAAGATTAGATGACGTAATCATCACTATGAATGAACAAAAGAAATCGCTTAGCAAACAAGCAAGACAGGCTACAAGATATAGATCTGTTGGTGATCGATTAAGAAAAGCTGAAGCTATTTTATTGTTAAAGAAAGTTACTGATAAAGAGAAAAATTTAACTGAATTAAATGAATTGTTTTCTAAGACTAATAGTCTTTATATTGCACTTTCAAGAAAGCTTGGTGAAGTTGAAAAGCAAAGATTAAATGCCAGTGAGCACCTTCCAAAATTGAGAAAGAAAGAAGCTGAACAAACTGCAATACTTCAAACACTAAGGATAAATTTTTCATCTGTAGAAAATACATTAAATCAAATAAATGATAGGCATCACAAAGCATCAGTTAGTTTAGACAATATAAAGGAAAATATTTATAGAGAAAAAGACTTGGATGCTGAAGCTGTCCGAATTTTAGAAAAACTGAACAAAGAAAGTGACATCTTAAAAACCGACCTAGAAAAATATGAACGAAAGAATGCTGTAGAGAGTGAAAATTTATCTAAAATTCGAAAAAAATCAGAAGAAGCTGAAAATGAACAAAGAGAAATTATTTCAATAATAAATAACCATAAATTTCAAAATGAGAATCTCAATAGTGAAAAAACAAAACTAGCTCAACAAATTATAAAATTTAATGAAGAAATTTTAGTTTTTAACAGCATTGATAATCTAAGCAAAATTCAACAACTTAAAAATAATCTTTTAAAAGTAGATAATTTAATTAGAGTAATTAATAAAAACTTAATCCAACTCAAAGGTAAATATGAAAAATCGTCAGACGATTTTGAAAAATCAAAGATACTTTTTGAAAAGTCATCTAATGACTACAAAGGAATTGATACAGAATTAAATGCGCTAAAAAGAATTGTTCAACTAGATGAAACAGAAAATACTTCAAAATTATCTCAGAAAATCAAAGTAAAAGAAGGTTTTGAAAATTCTGTTAGTCATGTTCTTGGAGAAAGTTTAGAAGCTAGATTGATTGAAAGTAGCAAACCTTATTGGGTAAAAATTAAAAACCAAAATAGTATTTCCTATCCAGATAAAACAAAACCATTAATAGATTTCATTGACAACCCATCATTTGCTAAAAATTTGCTTATGAGCGTAGGACTGGTTGAAACTGAAGAGCAAGCAAAACATCTCCAAAACAATCTTTTACCTGGTCAAGCTTTAACAACTGAAGGTGGAGGGCTATGGCGATGGGATGGTTTTATAATACCGCCTAGGTCTTCTTCACCTACTTCTGAAATTTTAAAACAAACTAACAGGATGAGGTTATTGGAAAATGAGAAAATTAACTCATATAAAAAATTACAGAATGATGAGCGAAATTTTAATACTTGTTTTGAGAATTTCAAAAAAATACAAAGAGATATAAATCGTGAAAATTCAAATTTAGCTCAAAAAAAGGAAGATAAATTAAAGTTTGAATTTGAGCTAAACGAGTTAATTTCAAAAGAAAGTAATAAAAAAGAAAAAAGCGATTTAATTCAAAGAGAAGTAACTAACATAGAAAATCGAATTAGTGAAATTGACAAAACTCTTCATAAAAATAATGAAATTTCAAGCTTAAATACAAGGCTTGAGAGTATAACAACTATCTGCAGTGATCTTAAAGCAAAGCTATCAAATATTATAACTGATCAGGCAAAACTCGAACAAAATAAACTATTTTGTGTAAACAGAATTAGCGATATTAAAAAAGAAAAAAATGACTGGGAGAAACGAACAAAAGATTCTATTAACCAAATAAAAGAGCTTCAAATAAAAGAAAATGAATTAAAAGAAGAAATACAAAACTTATTACTACAACCATCTAAACTTAAAAATGATAAAAATATTCTGCTAACAAAAATAGATGATCAGGAAATTTATTGTAAAAAAATAAATGATGAAGTTATAGAGGCAGAAAGTAAATCTAGTGAATTCAATACCTTTTGTAGAAATATTGAGATTGAATTGAGATCAGCTAATGAAAAAAAAGTAAAGGCAGAGAGTGATAAAAATAATTTTGAACATGATTTGATTCTAATAAACAAAAAAATAGAAAATGAATTTAATTGTTTACCGAAAAACTTACCTGAAAAGGTTGGTTTCAAGGATGATGAAATACTAATTGATTATGAAGAATTAGAAACAAGACAAAGAAGATTAATTCGTGAACGTGACGAAATGGGTCCAGTTAACCTAAGGGCTGAAATTGAAATGAAAGAATTGGAAGATCAGATATCAAATATATTAAAAGAATCAGATGATCTTCAGAATGCAATTGAGAAACTTAGAACTAGTATCAAAACACTTAACAGAGAAGGTAAAGAAAGAATTTTAGTTTCTTTTCAAAAAGTTCAGGAACAGTTTCAAAAGATTTTTAAGCAATTATTTGGTGGTGGTGAATCTAGGCTTGAATTTACAGATCCTAACGATCCTTTAAATTCTGGACTCGAAATTAAGGCTAAACCTCCTGGAAAACAATTACAAACACTTTCACTTCTATCGGGAGGTGAAAAAGCTTTAACTGCAATATCTTTATTATTTGCTGTATTTCTTTCTAATCCTTCTCCTTTATGCATTTTAGATGAAGTTGATGCACCATTGGATGATACAAATGTAGCTAGGTTTTGTGATCTATTAGATGAAATTAAGAGTTCTACAAATACTAGATTCATGATCATTACACATCACAGATTAACTATGGCAAGAATGGATAGACTCTATGGTGTTACAATGTCAGAAAAAGGTGTAAGTCAGTTAGTTTCAGTGAATTTAGAAAAAGCTGTTGCCCTAAGAGAAACAACGTAAAATAAATAACTTTATAACCTTGACATTATATCAATCGAGATTTAATTTGCGTTCATATTTTAATGAAATTTTGACTAATAATTGCAGGAAAAAAATAAAGATTTAATAAATAAATTAGATGAGAGAATTAAAAGCGTAGAAAATAATTTAGCCATTAACAAGAACGGTAAAACTAATACAAGTCATAAAGAATATAGTAATGGAATTAGAACACTTTTTGAATTAGTTTTAGGATTTTTAATAGGCGGTTTTATAGGTTATTATTTAGATTCAATATTATCTACATCACCCATATTTTTGTTATTGGGGATTTTTATAGGTGGTATTAGTGGGATTTACACTATTTGGAAAAAAAATATTTATGAATATACCAAAAAATAAAAACGTATTTATGAATTTTGAAAATATAAAACTTTTAATTTTTTATAGTTGTTCATTTTTATTGATACCAAGTTTAACTTTTGCTGCTGGATCTGGAATGCATTCTCCAATTGAACAGTTTGTAGTCAAAACATTAGTTGATATTAAAGACCCAATTTTTGGATACGATATATCTTTCACAAATGCTTCCTTATTTATGATTTTAGCATCTATAGTTCCATTAGGAATTTTAATAATTGGTGTTAGAGCCGCTGAAATGGTTCCTGGAAAAATTCAATCAATTTCTGAAATGATGTTTGAATTTGTTGAAAATCTCTTGATTGAGAATACAGGTGATTCTGGAAGACCATATTTTTCATTTATTTTTACACTCTTTCTGCTTGTTTTATTTGGAAATTTATTAGGAATGCTCCCTTACAGCTATACTTTTACTAGCCAAATTATAATTACTTTTTTTATGGCTATTATAATATTTATTGCAGTTACATTGATTGGAATTTATAGACACGGTTTTGGATTTTTATCATTATTTTTACCTTCAGGTACCCCGATGGTTCTTCAACCACTACTTTTCGTTATAGAGTTAATATCATATTGCATTAGGCCAATTAGTTTGTCGGTGAGACTTTTTGCAAATATGCTAGCTGGTCATACACTTTTAAAGGTATTTGGTGGCTTAGCAGTTATGCTAATTAGCTCTGGGAGTATATTTCTTATACCAGTTGCGGTTCTACCTATAGCGGCAATCATTGGAATGACCGCCTTAGAAGTATTAGTAGCTGTTCTACAAGCTTATGTATTTACAGTATTAACATGCATTTATTTAAATGATGCATTAAACCTTCACCACTAACACACAAAACTTTGGAGAAATAAAATGGAAACAGAAGCAGCAAAACTTATAGCAGCAGGATTAGCAGTAGCACCACTTTTAGGCGCAGCAGTTGGTCTCGGTGTACTTTTTTCTGGAATAGTTAATAGTATGGCTAGAAACCCTTCTATGGCAGGAGAGCTGAGAGCAATAGCATTCTTATATTTTGCTTTGGTTGAAGCAACAGGTCTATTTGGATTAGTTGTTGCATTTTTGATCTTGTTCGCCTTCTAAATAATTAGCATTGCTATAAATGGGTAGAAAAGTGCTAAATATTTTTAAATATTTAATTTCAGTTTATTTTATACTTTATTCAAATATAATCTTTGGAGCTGAGAAAAGTAATGAGGGAATGCCTCAATTAGATGTTGCAACTTACCCAAGTTTAATTTTTTGGTTGGTACTTACCTTTAGTTTTACATTCTTCGTTCTTAAATATTATGTGACCCCAAAGATGTCAGAAATATTGAATGATAGAAAAGAAAAAATTGATGCTGATTTATTTGAAGCAAAACAATCTCGTGAAGAAGCAGAAAATAGCAAAATGGATCAAGAAAAATCTATTTTAGATGCTAAAGAGAAGGCTATAATAATAGTTAGGGATGCAGTTGAAAAAAGTAAGTCTCAATTGCATGTTAGCGAAAGCAAAGCCAAAGAAAAACTCTCAAAAAAGCTTGAAGATGCAGAAAAAAATATTCTTAATGCTAAGCAAGATAGTTTAAAAATTATTAATGACGTTGCATCTGATATTGCAGTTATAATTTCAGATAAGGTTTCAGGAATTAAAATAAGTAAAAATTTAATCCTAAAAAGTGTTAATGATAAAATTAAAAAATTTAATTAATTAGAGAATTTGAAAATAGGAATTAAATAATGGTTATTAATGAAGCTGGATGGGTTGCGTTTGGATTTGTAATTTTTTGTATTATTGCTTGGAGATATGGAGCTAAGCCATTCGTTGATGTATTGGAATCTAGAGCTAATGAGGTAAAAGAAAAACTGGCTGAAGCTGAAACATTAAGAAATGAAGCCAAGGAAGTACTCAATAATTATAAGATTCTTCAACAGGAAGCAGCAATAGAGGCTAAAAATATTATATTAAGAGCTGAAGAAAATGCAAAACATCTTCAAAAATCAGCTGAAGAAAATACAAAAAAATTAATATTACGTCAGGAAGAACAAATAAAACAGAAAATTAAAGCTGCTGAAAAACAAGCACTTATTGATGTTAAGAATATTGTAGTTGATTTATCAATTGCCGCTTCTCAGGAATGTTTAACCAATGAAATAGACCAAAAAAAATCAAATAATTTGATCTTGGAATCTTCAAAAAATTTAACTGTTTAACATGTTTAATCTTGGTTTTACCTAATTATTTATTTAGACTTAGGTAAATTAATGAACAGTATTCAAAACTCAACAAAACTTAGTAAGAAATTGTATTTAGCTTCTCCAAGAGGGTTTTGTGCTGGAGTTGAAAGAGCGATTAAAATAGTAGAGCAAGCTATTAAATTACATGGAAAGCCTGTATATGTAAAACATGAAATAGTTCACAACAAACATGTTGTTAAAAGATTATCTAATGATGGTGCTATTTTTGTCGAAGACTTAGATGATATACCCGAAAATGCAAATGTAATTTTTTCTGCTCATGGTGTTGCTAAAAAAATATCTGAAGAAGCCATAAACAATAAACTAAATGTTTTTGATGCAACATGCCCACTTGTAACAAAAGTGCACCTAGAAGCTATAAAATTATATAATAATGGTTATCACATTTTATTAATTGGGCATGACGGGCATCCAGAAATTGAAGGCACAAGAGGACAAGTTCCAGAAGATAGTATAACATTAATACAAACTGTTGATGAAGCTGAAACAGTTAAACCCCCAAAAAAAAGACTCGCGTGGTTAAGTCAAACGACTTTGTCTGTTGATGACACTAAAGAAATAGTTACAACTCTTACTGCAAGATTTAATGATATCTTAGGCCCTAAAAAGGGAGATATTTGCTACGCAACTACTAATAGACAGCAGGCTGTAAAAGAAATAGCTCCATTAGTGGAAATAATGCTTGTAGTTGGATCTGAAAACTCGTCTAACTCTCAAAGGTTGGTAGAAGTAGCTCAAAAAGCCGGTTGTAAAAAATCATTTTTAATTTCTGATGTAAACTTTATTGACTGGAATGAAGTAGATCAAATCCAAAATATAGGCCTTTCTTCCGGAGCATCAGCTCCTGAAACACTTATTGAAGATATAAGGAATAAATTTTCAGAACGATATAAGATTCAAGAAATTCAAAATTTGAGTATTCAAGAAAATGTATATTTTAAACTTCCAAAATCTTTAGATAAGTAAATGGCTGTATATACTAAAGTTTCCTGTGATCAAATGAAAATACTTTTAAATAAGTATGAAGTTGGAAATTTTCTATCTATGTCAGAAATTCAAGAGGGTGTTGAAAATTCAAATTTTAAAATTATTACAGATAAAGATAATTATATACTTACAATATATGAGAAAAGAGTTAATGAAAAAGACTTACCTTACTTTATAAATTTAATGGAACATTTAAATAATAACGGTGTTAATTGTCCAAAACCTCTTAATGACAAATCTGGAATAAAGTTTCAAGAAATCAAAAATAAGAAGTCTCTATTGACTACTTTTTTATCTGGTAGTTCATTGAAAGATATTAATAAAGATCATTGCTATGAATTAGGTAAATCACTAGCAAACTTTCATCTTAAAGGGGAAAATTTTATTCAAAAGAGATACAATGATTTAGGATATAAATCATGGTTAAACCTTTTTAAACAAGGGATTAAATCTGTGAATTTAGATAATAAACGTGATTTAAAAAAATTTGAAAATATTATTATTAATACAGTAAAAGATTGGCCTGAGCATCTACCAAAAGGGAATATACATGCAGATTTATTTCCAAATAATGTATTTTTTACTAATGAAAAAATAAGTGGAATTATAGACTTTTATTTCGCATGTTATGATATATTAGCCTATGATATTGCCATTTGTATCAATTCCTGGTGCTTCAATGAAAAAAATGTATTTATTATAGATAGAGCCCATTCTATGATCTCAGGTTACTCAAGTGTTAAAACACTTTCAAATGAAGAAACAGATAATTTAATCTTACTCTCAAAAGGTGCCGCAATTAGATTTTATCTTACTAGATTATTTGACTGGTATAACACTCCCTCAAATTCCAATGTTTCAAAATTAAACCCCCAAGAATTTTATAATAAAGTTTTATTTTTTAATAACTTAAAAACCTTGGGACTTAATTAATTGGATAAAGTTACATTCATAACCGATGGTGCTTGCAGTGGAAACCCTGGGCCTGGAGGATGGTGTGTAATTATTAAAAAAGATGATAAAGTAAATGAATTTTTTGGTGGTGATTTAGAGACAACAAATAATAAAATGGAATTAACAGCTGTTATTAAGGGTTTTGAAAACTTAAATAATGCCTCTGAAGTTTTAGTAAAGACTGACAGTACATACGTTATTAATGGAATCACTAAATGGTTACCAAATTGGAAAGCAAAAGGATGGATAAATTCAGCCAAAAAACCCGTTGCTAATAAAGACCTTTGGGAGCAACTTGAGTCTCTTATAAGCAATCACAAAGTTGATTGGTTATGGGTCAAAGGTCACTCAGGTGATGATGAGAATGAAAGAGCTGATGAATTGGCTCGAAAAGGTTTAAGAGACAATTTGTAAGTTTAAACTATTTCTTTAATAGTGAAATAATATTCTCTGCGCTAGTCTTTCCGTAATCACCTTTTTCATCAATTATATACTCTTTTATTTCATTATTTTTAACTATCATTGCAAAACGCTTCATCCGCATGAGTAAATTAGGCCCAAAATCAGATTCTATTTCCATTTTTCTCGCTAAGCAACCACCAATATCACTCATCATTTTAATATGTTCATTAGCATTATTAAATTCACCCCAAGCATGCATTACGAATGGATCATTAACTGATACGCAGATTATGTCACTAATACCAAGAGAGAATATTTCTTTATAGTTGTTTACATAACTTGGTAAATGTTTAGCAGAGCAAGTTGATGTAAAAGCTCCTGGAACTCCAAATATAATTATATTTTTATTTTCTATTAATTCCTTTAATTCAAAATCATGCACACCATTGTCATTTTTAAACTTTAGTTTACAATTTTCAATGTCTCTCAATTTAAGCATATATTATCCATATTATTTTACTTTCTCTATTACTCTCAACAAAGATTGTACTGATATAACCTCTGGCAAGACTATTCCATTTACTTTTTTTGGTCCATATACAATATTAAAGGGAATGCCATAACGTCCATTTTCACCTAAAAAATCTAAAATTTTTTGATCAGGTAAAGTCCAATCAGCTTGTACAAATTTAATATTCCCTTTTTTAATTTCTTGATTTAGAATTTTATTATTAAAAATTGTGTATTTATTTAATTTACATGTCAGGCACCAATCTGCTGTAATATCAACTAAGACAACTTGCCCATCTTTAGCAAGTTTATTAGCCAAACCTTTCTCCCAAGTGATAATGTGGTCATCTTTTTGGGATTGATAGTAAAAATTAAAATTATAGTTTAAAGATGTTAAGAATATGGAAAATATCCAAATTGAAGTAATTAAAAGTCCAAAACCTAAAATATATTTAACAAGCACCATCCACTTTCCTGGAGATGGTAAATAACTAAGAGTTTTAGGAAATATAGCTATTGAAAGCCATGGAAAAGCAAGACCCAAACTCATAAAAAAGAAAATACTAAGCATATTCAAATAACTTTCAGAAAAAGCAAACGTTATTGCGGTTCCTACAAATGGTGCTGAACAAGGAGTTGCTAACAAGGTTGTAAGAAAACCTCTCAAAAAGTCATCTAAATTTCCTTGATACTTTATAGACAACAGATTCAATATTTTATATGGAAGGTATATTTCAAAAACATTTAACATATTTAATCCAAAAACTAATATCACTAGTGACATTAAAAATAAAAAATAACTATTTTGAAATTGCATCCCCCAACTTATTGAATGCCCAAAATATTTTAAAGAAATAAGAGTAGCAGCTAATAATATAAAGCTGGAAATAATACCAGAAGACGTGATCAAAAATGATTTTCTTATTTTTTTTATTTCAATTTCGTTTTTATCAATAATGGATGTTAGCTTTAATGAAATTACTGGAAGAACACATGGCATAATATTTAGAAGTAAGCCACCTAAAAAGGAGATAATTAAATATATAATTATTTCAAAGAACCAAGTGTTTAAATTTTTATTTTCTATTTCTTTTTTTAAAATAATTTGATGTTCAAAACTTAGATCACTGCTTACAAACGTAAAGTTTAAAAGGTTTTGTTTAAGCTCGTAGATATCATTATTTAGCTTTGGTAATAAAAAGTTATTACCTTTTTTAATTGGTTTCCCAAAATTAATTCCATTGTCATTCTCAACAAATATATCAAAGTTTTTATTCGGAAATTTAGGGTTTTTTAATAAAATACCATCTTTTGTTAATAAAACTTCGCCAAATGAGTATTTATCAATTGGTATTTTTCTTGGTACTAAAGACAAAAATTGTGCTCTAGCTCTTGTATTTATATTTGGCCTGGAAGCAGTTTTTGGAATTTGCAATGAAATTTCTTCTTGAAACGGTATACAAATTTCATTGCAAGCAAGCAGACTGATTTGTGTATTTAAATTTATCATCTCATTTTCAATTTCTGGGATGACGTTAATAGGAAATATAATTTGCCCTTCATATCCAAATGTATCTATGCCAAAAGTAGAAAATCTGAATGGAGCTGGCCAAAATATTTGAAAGCTATTTAAATTTGATGAATCATTAAAATTTATTTCTGTAGGAAGCCCAGAGTCTCCTGGATATCGCCAATATATTTTCCATCCAGGATTAGTAATCACCTCAAGCGAAATTGGAATTTCTTTTAAACCTTCAGTACCTTCTGTTGAGGAAGTTAACCTCATTTGAAGGACTTTAGTTTCACCTGCACTGGAAACTTTCCAATCCGAGGTATCAGCAGATGCATTAAAGTTAAATATTAAGGTTAATGTTACTATTAAAAATTTAATAATAGGTTTTATCATAAAAGATTCATTATTTTCATTTTAAATTATGAATTTTACTCTCTAATTTCTTGAATATTTTAAATTGTATCATAAAGTATAATTAAGGATTTATATATGACACAATTTCTTGAAGGACAACTTTTAATAGCTACACCAGCAATTACAGATGAAAGGTTTTTGAAATCTGTAATATTTATATGTTCACATGATAAAAATCATGCAATGGGACTTGTTTTAAACAAAATCAACAAACACGTAAATTTTAAAATTTTTTGTGATTTAATGTCTATAAATACTATAAACTTAAATAATAACAAAAATGTTAGAATTGGTGGCCCTATGGACACAAATAGAGGGTTTGTTCTTCACTCAAGTGATCACGTCTTACCCGATACTAAGATTATTAATAAATCTTTTGGAATGACTAGCAGTATAGATATTATTAAAGAAATCGCGTCAGGAAAAGGACCAAATTCATCTATAATAACAGTTGGATATTCAGGCTGGTTTTCTGGTCAATTAGAATCAGAGTTAAAAGAAAATAGTTGGCTGACTTTACCAGCAACACCTGAAATTGTTTTTAATACAGAACTTAATAGTGTTTGGGAGCTCTCTTTAAATGAATTGGGAATTAAACCAAGCCAAATTTCAAGTAATTTTGGAAATGCTTAGCTAATTTCTCCATCCTGTCTTTAAAAGATCTTTAATAGTTTCTTTTTCTGCTGGTGCCTTAAGGCTCTTTTTATCTCTTGCAAGTAAGTCTTGTGATTTTTCAGGCAATCGAGGTCTTAATCCAATAGAATTAAAAACTGCTTCTGGAAATTTGCATGGATGAGCACAAGCAAGGGAGATAATTGGTATATTTGGATCTACTTGATTATTTAATCTAACTCTATCAGCTGCAAAAGTTCCACATGCAGTATGAGGGTCTATAATCATATTAGTTTTTTTGTATACTCTCTTTATTTCTTCTAAAATACCATTGTCATCAAGATAATAAGATATAAATAACTCTTTTAAACTTTTTAACTTATTTTGTGGAATAGAATAAAAACCCTCCAAATAAAATTTTTCAAGATCATACTTAACTTTTAACTCGTCTCTATCATAGATCTCAAAAAGTAGCCTCTCAAAATTACTAGATACTTGAATATCCATTGATGGACTAATGGAAGCCTCAACAATTTTTCTTTCCATGGAACCTGAATTAAAAAATCTAGGAAGAATATTATTTTTATTTGAAGCACATATTAATCGATCAATAGGAAGCCCCATTTTTCTAGCGCACCACCCAGCATAAATATTACCAAAGTTTCCAGTTGGCACTGAAAATGAAACTTTTTTGTTTGGTGAACCTAATTTAAAAGCAGAATAAAAATAATACACAATTTGAGGAATTACTCTTGCCCAGTTTATTGAGTTAACTGCAGATAAATTAACTTCCTCACGGAAATTAGTATCTGAAAAAATATCTTTAACTATTTGCTGACAATCATCAAAATCACCTTCAATTTCAACAGCATTAGCACCTTTATCAATAATAGATGTCATTTGGGCTTCTTGAACAGGAGATACTCTCCCTTTGGGAAATAGTATAAAAATATCTAGGTTTTCTAAACCAGAGAAGGCTTGTAACGCTGCTGAACCTGTATCCCCACTCGTCGCTCCAAGTATTAATGATTTTTGGTTTGTTGTTTTTAAAGCTCTTTCAAAATCATGTGCTAAATACTGCATTGCATAATCTTTAAAGGCCCAAGTTGGACCATGAAAAAGTTCTAAAACATAATTATTCTCACCTATTTCTTTTAAAGGAGCTATATCCTCTCCTTCAAAATTTTGATATGTTTTTTTGCACATTCTCTCTAAGTTACTAAAACTAATATCCTCACTTGAAAACTTTTCAATTATTCTAGAAGCAAGATCAGAATAATCTAATTTTGACATCTCTTTCAATTCATCAAGTGAAAAGGTTGGCCAATTTATTGGCACAAATAAACCTCCATCATGCGATAGTCCCTGCAACAATACTTCATTATATGAAAGGTTCTTTTGTGAACCTCTTGTAGATAAATATTTCATCAAATAATTTTTCTTATAAAAATTCTTAAACCTAACTTATTTTAAAACATTAAAATTTATACTTATAAAATAAGATTAACTAATTTATTTTTAAAAATCCATTTTGTCGATGCCAAGCAAAGTATACAATTAATAAACCAAGCGCTAAACTATACCAAGTTGCGGCATACTGAAGATGATTATTCGGTATTTGTACTCTTCCATTTGCTGGCATAGGTAATTTTAACTTCTCATCAATATTTAATTCATCAATATAGAATTCATTTTCTGCAAAAATATTGAGATAGTTATTTATCTCTTCTGGTATAATAGTAAACCAAAACCCATTTTCTGGTTCATTTTCAGGCACGAAATAACCTTTCTTTTGTGGATGACGTACTAGTCCAACGATTTTTATATTTCCTTCTAGTAAACTAAATACTCTTGTTGATTTATCTACATACTTTTTAGGTACCCATCCTCTATTGATATAAATTATTCGATTATTTTCTAAAACAAATGGCGTAATAATGTGGAATCCAGCATTACCCTCATATGTTTTACCTATTATTCTTATTTCATTCGCGTGGTCATACTTTCCAAAAATTACTGTTCTTCTGTACTTGTTATTTTGTCTATCTTTCAAAAGATCATTAATAGCTATCGGAGCTTTTTGAAAATTATTATTGTAGTTAGAGATTAAATCTGATTTCCAACTTAAACGTTGTACCTGCCATGAACCTAGCAATAATAATATTATAAATGATGGTACTGCAAAGATAGTCAGCCAAACTGAAGGCTTGAAGTGCATTTTCAATTTTTTATTCCAATACCATATTTATTTTTTATAACTTTTATGTATAGATTTCGACAGTAATTCTGTTTAAGAGACTTATCATTATACTTATATCTTATATAATTTAAGCTTAATCAACTTCCCCACATATATATACATATAAATAAAAATAACCACACAACATCTACGAAATGCCAATACCACGCAGCTGCTTCAAATCCAAAATGCTGAGTACTAGTGAAATGACCCAAGTATCCTCTAATAAGACAAACTGCAAGGAAAATTGTACCAACAATTACATGAAAGCCGTGAAAACCTGTAGCCATAAAAAATACAGATGGATATATGCCTTCTGTAAACCCAAAAGGCGCATGCATATATTCTAATGCCTGAAGGAAAGTGAATGAAATTCCTAATAAGACAGTTATTGTCAATGCAAGTAAGAAATCTGAACGGTCATCTTCAATCAATGCGTGGTGTGCCCAAGTTGCTGTTGATCCTGAAAGCAATAAAATTAATGTATTAATTAATGGTAGATCAAATGGATCAAAAGTTACGATTCCCTCTGGAGGCCACACTCCACCTACTGGAAATAAAGAAGAAGCAAAAAAGGCCCAAAAAAACGCCACAAAAAACATCACTTCTGAGGCTATGAATAACATCATTCCATACCTTAATCCAATTTGAACTATTGGACTATGATGACCTTGGAATTCGCCCTCTCGAACAATATCTCTCCACCAATAAAACATGGTAATCAGCACTAACCCAAATCCAACTAAAGCTGTGATACCACCATAAGCATAGTCATGCATATACATTGCGGAACCTAAGACTAAAACAAAACCAGCAGCTGAACCAACGGCTGGCCATGGACTAGGTTCAACTAAGTGATAAGAGTGGTTATTGCTACTCATAATTTCTCCTTAACTAAAGCTCAAAGTTTATTTCCATCTAACAAAGATTGATCCATGGACTTCATAAACGTGTATGAAAGCGTAATTTCGTTAACCTCTTTAACATTTTCATCTTTATATATATCAGGGTCAATAAAAAAAGTAACTGGCATATTCATACTTTCACCAGGCTTCAATAATTGCTCTACAAAGCAAAAGCAATCAATTTTCATGAAATACTGACCTACTTTAGCTGGAGTAACATTAAAAGTAGCAGTGCCAACAATTGGTTTGTCACTTAAATTTTTTGCAAAATAAAAAATTGTTTTTTCCTCTCCTATTGGAATAGTAACTACTTTAGATTTAGCAAAGAAATCCCAATTTAAAGATGATGAAGTACTAGATTCAAACCTGACATTAATATCTGGATGACCGGTGCTACCTGGAGCTGTAGAGGCAATTTGTGTTGTTCCACCAAAACCAGTTACTCTACAAAAAATATCATATAAAGGAACAGCTGCAAAAGAAAGAGAAAGCATAAACAAAACAATAAATGAAATTATAATAATAGATTTTTTGTTTTGCGCTTTTAAAGCATTTTCATTATTAATAAAGCTCATTTAGGACATCATTCTAAAAATTGTCATCAGATAAAATATTAAACATATAGAAATAATTATTATTAAAAAAGTCCAATTACTCTTTTTTTTTATATTTCGAAGTTGTTCACCAGTTTTAGGTATTGCTCTATTTTTCATAACTAAAAACCATTAATATATTTATCAACCATTAAAAAAATAAAAATTCCAAATAAATAAAAAATTGAATACCCAAAGAGAGGCATTTCAAGTTTTTTTTCCGGTAGCATAATTAATGCAAATGAAAAAAATAGAAAAATAGAGCTCATAAACAAAGCACTAACAAAATATATATAACCAACATAACCTAAAAAAAACGGTGCAATAGAACATATTAAAACTAGAGTAGAATATAATAATATTTGATTTTTTGTTGATGATTGACCAACTACATTAGGCATCATTGGTATTCCAGCCTTTTTATAATCTTCTGATTTAACAAGTGCAAGAGCCCAAAAGTGAGGAGGTGTCCACAAAAAAATAAGCATAAATAAAATAATTGGAAAAAATGAAATATTCCCTGTCATTGCAACCCATCCTATGACTGGGGGTAAAGCCCCAGCTGCGCCACCAATAACTATATTTTGAGGTGTTTTCCTTTTTAAAATTATAGAATAAATTACTGAATAAAAAAATATCGTAAAAAACAGTAAACTAGCAGCATACCAGTTTGACGAAAGCCCTAATATTATAATTGACATCAGTGAAACAACTAAAGAAAAAGTAAGTGCTTCAGCAGAATCTACTCTTCCTGATGGAATTGGTCTTTTTTTTGTTCTTTCCATTAATTTGTCAATATCTTTGTCAATCCATTGATTTATTGCACCAGCTGAACCAGCCCCAAGAGCGATTGCCAATATAGAAAAAAAAGATAAAACAGGATGAATTTGACTTGGTGCGAGATACATACCTGATATAGTTGTGAAGATTACAAGAGACATCACCCTAGGCTTCATCAACTCAAAATAATCATACATATTAGATATATGAAAAAATTTGATATTACTTTGAGAGGTTAAATTTATTGATCGCATAAAAAAACTTTATTTATTTTACTTTAGGCAATTCATCAAAAGTATGGAAAGGTGGTGGAGAAGTGGTTGACCATTCAATCGTAGTCCCACCAATACCCCAAGGACTATTTTCTGCCTTTCTTCGAGAGCTGAAAGCTTCAATTATAACAATAAAGAAAATTACAACTCCAACAACACTAATAAGAGATCCAATTGAAGCAACTAAATTCCACCCCGCAAAGGCATCTGGATAATCAACATATCTTCTTGGCATGCCAGCTAGCCCTAAAAAATGCATTGGGAAAAAAGTTAAATTAACACCAACAAAAGTTACCCAAAAATGAAGTTGCCCTAACTTTTCATTATACTCACATCCTGTCATTTTAGAAAACCAATAGTAAAATCCTGCAAAAAGTCCAAACACTGCTCCTAAGGATAAAACATAATGAAAGTGAGCAACAACATAATAAGTATTATGAAGTACAACATCGAGGCCAGCGTTAGACAAAACGACACCTGTCACACCACCAACTGTAAATAGAAAAATAAACCCAAGTGCCCACAACATTGGAGTTTTAAACTCTATAGAGCCTCCCCACATTGTAGCTATCCAACTAAAAATCTTTATCCCCGTAGGAACTGCAATTACCATAGTTGCCGCAGTAAAATAGGCTCTTGTATCTACATCCATTCCAACTGTATACATATGATGTGCCCAAACCACAAAACCAACTACACCAATTGAAACCATTGCATAAGCCATCCCAAGATAACCAAATACAGGCTTTTTACTGAATGTTGAAATTATTTGACTTACTATACCAAAGGCTGGAAGTATCATAATATATACCTCAGGATGACCAAAAAACCAAAATAGATGTAAAAATAATATAGGGTCACCTCCACCTTCTGGAATAAAAAAAGCTGTACCAAAATTTCTATCAGTTAAAAGCATTGTTATTGCACCAGCTAAAACTGGTAAAGACAATAACAATAAAAATGCAGTGACCAACATAGACCATACAAATAATGGCATTTTATGGAGTGTCATTCCTGGGGCACGCATATTAAAAATTGTTGTTATAAAATTGGATGCTCCTAAAATGGAAGATGCGCCAGCTAGGTGCAGTGAGAATATAGCTAAATCCATGGACATTCCCGGTGAACCCTCTTTACCTGATAAAGGTGGGTAAATAGTCCAGCCTACCCCTGCTCCACCATCAACAACAGCTGAAAGTAATAATAATATAAATGCAGGAGGAAGCAACCAAAATGAAATATTATTCATTCTTGGAAAAGCCATGTCTGGTGCTCCAATCATAAGTGGAACAAACCAATTACCAAAACCTCCTATAAGACCAGGCATAACAACGAAAAACACCATTATAAGCCCATGTGCAGTGGTAAAAACGTTCCACATGTGACCATCTGCAACGTATTGTACGCCTGGAAAAGCAAGCTCCATTCTCATTAAAACTGATATGCCAGTTCCAATCAGAGCTGCAGTAATAGAAAAAATTAGGTACATTGTACCTATATCTTTATGATTTGTAGAATAAAGCCACCGACGAACAAAGCTTTTTGGTGCTCCATGCTCGTGATCGTCAACATGTAATGCAGTGCTCATATTAATATATTCTCCCTTAATTCTTTACTTCAGCCAAAACTATATTTTCATTAGATAATTCACCCATACTTGCAAACTCAATTTTTGCATTTTTGAGCCAATTAGCATAGTTCTCTTTTGTCAAAACCTTTACTACAACTGGCATGTAAGCATGGTTGATACCACAGATTTGATTACATTGGCCATAATATGTTTTTTCTCCTTTAGGGATATCCATCCATACTTCATTTAATCTACCGGGAACAGAATACTCTTGGACAGCTAATGATGGAACAAAAAAGGAATGCATAACATCATTTCCAGCTATTAAAACTTTCACTTTTGAACCTTCTGGTAAAACTAGAGGATTATCTACATCAAGAAGCCTTTTTTGACCTGGCTTTAGATCCTCTTCACTAATCATGTAGCTATCAAACGCAACATTTTGGTCTGGATATTCATAATTCCAGTACCATTGTATACCAGTAACCTTTATAGTCATATCAGGTTCAATTTGTTTGTCTAAATAATATAGCAAACGAAATGATGGCACTGCAATTACAACTAAAATTAAAACAGGAATCACTGTCCACATTACTTCTAAAATACTATTATGTGTTCTTTTAGATGGATTAGGATTTCTATCAGCCCTAAATCTTACACAAACATAAATCATAAGGAATAAAACAAATAATGAAATAGCTGTAATCACAACTAATAATAAGTTATGAAGATCCGTAGCCATTACAGATATACTTCCTGCAGCAGGTTGCAAACCCATTTGCCAAGGCAAGGGTTCATTTGATAAAGCGCTTCCAGCTGGAAAAATAATACCTGATAAAAAACCTATAACTAGGAATTTTAAATTTTTAATTTTCATTCTTTATAGTTTCCTTTTAAATAGTAGTATTTTCTTCAAATTTATTGCATAAAGTACTATTGTACTAGATTTAAAACAAGATTTATTATATAAATTATAGACATTTTTGAAACTTTCTAGTCTTAGAATAAAAAATTTATCTAATAGTCAATTTTTTTTATTAATTCAATCTATTATTAATATAAAATTGATCAAATCATTTGATTTTTAAAAGCCATTTCCGTTTTTTTATTCCAAATAGAACTATAATTTTCTAACATTTCATCAGCAAGTGTTTTTTTATTTTCCACCATCGAAAATAATGGTGCCAAATATCCTGTTTCATTGTCACCACTGCTATTGAGTTGTTGGCGACTTTGTAGGCCAAATTTCGCAATATTTAAAATCTCTTTTGCAATTTCATCAATTTTAAATTTTCCTATTTTACCCTTCAAGCCCAATTTTGAAGATGAAATTGTTGCTTCAATAACTTCATTGTATGATATTTGCTTTGCTAAATCTTCTGATGATTTCAAGGCGACTTCGTTATAAAGAAGACCAACCCAAACGGCAGGTAAAGCACATATTCTATCCCATGGTCCTCCATCAGCACCTCTCATTTCTAAGTAACCTTTCAACCTTACGTCTGTAAATGCAACACTCATGTGATCTTCCCAGTCTTTAATTGTAGGCATGACACCCTCAAAGTTTTTTAATTTGCCATTCAAAAAATCATTGAACGAACTCCCCGCAACATCATGATAATGGCAATCTCTATAAATAAAATACATTGGAACATTGAGTAAATAATCTACCCACATCTCATATCCAAAATTATTATCAAAAATACAAGTTGGCACTCCACATCTTGATGGATCTGTATTTCTCCAAACTTCAGTTCTTAGACTCAAAAAATTAGATGGTTTACCTTCATAAAATGGAGAATTTGCAAATAAAGCAGTGATGATAGGCTGTAAAGTTAAAGCTGTTTTGAATTTTTTTACCATGTCAATTTCATTGGAGTAGTCAAGGTTGACTTGAATTGTACAAGTCCTAAGCATCATATCTAAACCCATACTTCCAACTTTAGGCATCCACTTTTTCATTATTTCATATCTTCCCTTTGGCATAAAATTTGAGTTTTCTCTCGCACTTATTGGATGAAACCCAAAACCTGCCATTCCTAAGTCTAGTCTTTGCAAAGCCTTTCGAAGTTCTTTTAGATGAGTGCCAGTTTCCTCACATGTCATGTGAAGGTTTTTTAATGGAGCACCTGAAAGCTCTAATTGACCACCAGGTTCTAATGAAATTGAACTTTTATTATCTGCTATTAGGCCAATAATATTTTTATTTTCGTATATACCTTCCCATCCAGAGTTTTTCTCTAGAATAAGTAATAATTGTTCGATTCCATTTTCACCTTTATAGTTAACTGAATGAAAATTTTTTAAAGAATAAATAAATTTTTCATGTTCAGTTCCAATCATCCAATCTTTTTTATTTTTTTCTTTATCTTGGAAGTATTCAATTAGTTGTGTTTTTGTTTCAATAATTGATTGTTTATCCATTATAAATTCCAATCACCAAAAATAGATTGATAAGAAGCAACCATTGAAATAGCTGCTGTATCAGAACGCAAAATTCTAGGACCTAATGAAATTGATTTAACAAACTCAAGATTAAGAAAGCCCTCTAATTCATATCTAGAAAAACCGCCTTCTGGACCAATTAAGATAGAAACTGGTTTTGATATCTTATTTTTTATTTTCATTACTGGTATTCCATCATTTTCATTACATAGTAGTATTATTTTTTTTCTATTCCAATTATTCAATAATGAGCTTAAATTTTGGACTGGATTTATTTTTGGTATAGTTAATCTTCTTGTCTGTTCAGATGCCTCAATTGCGTAGGCACCAAATTTTTTAAAACTATAATTAAAATTTTGTGTTCTTTCTGTAACAATTGGGTAAAAACAAGTTACACCTAATTCAGTGCATTTTTCGATAATATTAAAAATTCTATCTTTTTTAACCAAAGAAAAAATTAAATTGAGTTCTGGCTCATAATACTGAACCCTAACTTTTTCTATGACTTTACAACTTATAATATTGTTTTTTTTATTTATAATTTCAACTTTATATTCGCCTTCATAACCATTGAAAACTAATATAATACTTCCAACCTTTACTCTCATGACATTTATGAGATAATGAGCTTGTTTTTCAATGATGGTAAATACCTCAGCTTTTTTTAAAGAAATGCTTAAAAAAATTCTTATCGATTGTGAGTAAACCTTCATTTTAAACCCTATTAACCTTATACTAAGAAATTAGTAAATTTAATTTTAAAAAGAGTACGCGATATTACTATGGATAACCATACTGATATATCTACAAATACTATCATTTCTAAACTACCAAATAAATTAAAGTTTTGGATTATTCTTCTTCGTTTGGATAGGCCAATTGGATGGTGGTTGCTTCTTTTACCGTCATGGTGGGTAATACTAACTGAAGTAAACTCATTAATACTTTCATTTAAACTGATAAGTCTTTTCACAATTGGTTCAATTTTAATGAGAGGAGCTGGTTGTATAATAAATGACTTGTGGGATAAAGATATAGATTCACAGGTTACAAGAACTAAAGATAGACCAATAGCAAATGGGAGCATCACTGCAAAAGAGGCTTTAATTGGAGCGTTAATCTTGTTAGCAATTTCAAGTATTTTGTTACTTTTCCTTCCATTCAAAAGCTTTTTAATAGCAGTTCTCTCTTTACCATTAATTATTTTGTATCCATTAGCAAAGCGTTACACTAAATACCCACAATTTGCATTGGGAATAGTATTTTCCTGGGGTGTTCCTCTTGGATGGTCTGCAACAAATACTGATTTTAATCTAGAAGTTGTTATTATGTATTTGGGGACAATAGCCTGGGTATTTGGTTATGATACCATTTATTCCATTCAAGACAAAAAAGACGACATGCAACTGCGAGTTCATTCAACATCTTTAACATTCAAGAATAATACTAAATATGCTGTAAGTATTGCATATTTTTTATGTTTTATTTTACTTATCAACATCAATTGGTCATTTCTTTGGATCACTGGGATTTTACTAGCTGGTCTACATATGATTTGGCAAATTAAAAATTTAGATTTAGATAGTCCCTCTAAAGCCTTAAAACTATTTAAATCTAATAGAGATTTAGGGCTGATTATATCTTTATTCGCATTTTTAGATTTATATTTTCGAGTTTAAATTAATAGAATTTAATTGATTTACTCTGAATATTATCAATTATTTTCCAAGGTAAATTATGAGGCTGAACACCAATCCTATTTAATTTTTTAATAACTGTTAATCTGTATTCTTTATTTGAAATAACTTTATCCCTAAATAAAATAGTATCTTTTTTTGATTTTCCATTGATAATTCTACTTGCAAGAAATTTAAGCGCTTTTTGTTGATTAATTGAACTAATCACCCTTTTTTTTGCTTTTATGGCCGATAAAGCTTTAACCTCTAAATCCGATAAATTAAAGTTTAGCGCGCCAAATTTTGCAACATAACCATAAATATTCCCTTGTATTTTGTAAAAAGATTTAAAATTTAGTAACTGATAATCAAACTCTACAAAATCATAAGCTTTACCAACTGCTTCTGTTTCATGCATTTTTTCAAGTTGGGAATTACTTAACCAGATTATTGATAATTTTACCTCTGAGCCTTTTACTGGCCACAAAGTAGCAGGTACTGCACCATAATAAGAAATTAGAGAGGCGTAGATTACATCAAAGTTTTTAATTATAACATCAGTAACTGCTACTGTTTCTTTTTTACCAAATTTCCTTAATAATTGTGAAGGAGACCTGTTAGAACCTATAGCAAGTATAGGAATTTTTTTTGCTAAATGAAAAGTATTTGTTAAAGGTTTCAAAATTCCTTGATCTAAGAGGAAACTCACATTCGGAGCATCATACGGATACTCTGTTGCTCTATTTATACCTTGTGGTAAATCTGTCCAACTTTTATCAAGAAAATTCATTTTTTATAAACAAACACCTAAATTTTCATCAAAGCCAAATCTAATATTCATATTTTGAACAGCTGCACCTGATGCGCCTTTCCCTAAATTATCTAATCTTGCAATTAACCATAATTGCCCTAATTTTTCATTTGAAAAAATAGAAATATCAATATTATTTGTTCCAATTAAAACTTCAGGCGATAAAAAACCTTGATCATTTAATTGACTTTTAGAATTTAAATCATTCACAGAAATCAAAGAATCAGAGTTATAATAATCATTAAAAAGATCAAATATTTCCTTACCATTAATATTTTTTTTAAACCAATCATAATGAATTGGTAAAGAAACAGCCATGCCTTGGGGAAAAGCTCCAACTGAAGGACAAAAAATAGGAGATTTATTTAATAAACTATACTTTGTTATTTCTTTATTATGTTTATGATCCAAAAATGTAGCATAGTATAAAAACTTTTCTTGTTTATTAGTAGAAAAAAAATTAACAAGTTTTTTTCCTCCACCCGTATATCCACTTATGGCATTAATCGTTAATAAACATGACTTATCAATAAAATTATTTTCAACTAATGGTCGAATTAAAGACAACGCTCCTGTAGGATAGCATCCAGGGTTAGATATTCTATTTGATCCTTTGATAAGTTTCCTTTTGTTATTGTTAAGCTCTGGAAAACCATACTCCCATCCTTTGGAAACTCTATGAGCACTAGATGCATCTATAATTACTTTTTTAGAGTTAAATTTTTTTTCAATTTCAAAAACTGTTTCTTCTGCTTCTCTATCTGGTAGGCATAAAAATATTAAATCTGCACTTGAAAATTTTTCTAGTTTATAATTCAGATCTTTCTTTTTACTGTTATCAATATCTAAAACTTTAACTTCTGAATGCGATGATAAACGTTGTTTTAATTGTAAACCCGTTGTACCCTGTGCGCCGTCTATATAGATTGTTAAAGTCATAAAAGTTTTATTTACTCAAAATGAAAATATGTCAAACTTTAAGAATTTTATGTTAATTAGTTGAGTAGCTTAGTCTAAGGGTAAAATATAATGTCTGAAATTAAGGAAAGTTTTGCAGAGTGGAAACAAAGAATATTCTTTGATCATGGTTTTCTAAGAGCGCTATATCCAAATATCTGGAAAATTGATGAAAAATTTTTTAGGTCTGCTCAACCTTCACCTTCACTTTTCGTAAAATTTAAAAATAAAGGTATTAAAACCATTATTAACCTGAGGGGCTCTAGGGATGATCTTGTTGATCAAATGGAAAGAAGAGTTTGCCAAAATTTAAATTTAAATTTAATTGAATTTAAACTTCACTCAAGAGGTGCACCTTCAATTCAACAAATAAAAGAATCTAGAAAACTATTTAAACAAATTGAATATCCGGTACTTATTCACTGTAAATCTGGTGCAGATAGAACAGGATTAATGGCTACATTATATCTTATTTTTAAAGGAATAGATATTAAGACAGCCAAAAGTCAGCTTTCATTTAGATATTTACATGTACGATTGGCTAAATCCGGAATACTTGACAATTTCTTTGATAATTATGTGAATTATCTGTCAAATAGTGGAAAATTATCTTTTTGGGAATGGTCAGAAAAAATCTATTCTCCTGAAGAACTAAAAAAGAATTTTAAGTTAAATTTTTTTAAAATTTTAATAGATAAAATATTACAAAGAGAATAAAATTTTAACCTGAGAATAGTTGAAGTCTGCATAAATTAGTATAAACACCATCTTTTGCAATTAGATTTTCATGAGAGCCACTTTCAACAATTTTACCATTATCTAAGACTATAATTTTATTAGCCTTCCTAACTGTAGATAATCTATGTGCCACCACAATTGTCGTCCGACCTTTTGCTAATTTATCCATAGCGTATTGGATTTTTGATTCTGATTCACTGTCTAATGAACTGGTTGCTTCATCTAAAAGTAAAATTGGTGCATCCCTTAAAAAGGCTCTGGCTATTGCGATCCTTTGTCTTTGCCCTCCAGATAATAAATTTCCTCCAGTACCTATTTGTGTTTCATAACCATCAGGTAATGATTGAATGAAGTCATGTGCCGCTGCATTTTGAGCAGCCTTTTTAACCTGACCAAAATCAGCATCTTGGTTTCCAAACATAATATTATTTTTAATTGTATCGTTAAACATTGAACCTTCTTGTGAAACGTAAGCAATTTTAGATCTCAACGATGAAATTTTTATATCTTTTAAATCTTGATTCCCTAAATAAATAGCACCCTGAGAAACATTGTAGAAACGTTCAATTAAACCCAACAAGGTGGTTTTTCCTGCTCCTGAAGCACCAACGATAGCAGTAACTTTTCCTTTTTCAGCATTAAATGAAATATTTTTTAAAACATCTATCTTACCATATTTAAAAGAAACGTTGTCAAACTGAATAATTTCATTTCCAGATGAAATTAAGCATGATGATTTAGATGAAATCACAATAGGTTTTTGATCTATTAATTGATAAATTCTATTTGCAGCAGCAATGCCTTCCTGAACAACTGAGTTAAAACTACCTAAACCTCTGGCCGGCTGAACCATAAGAAGCATTGCAGTAATAAACCCTGCAAAATCTCCTACACTGAAATCAACTTTACCTAACCTCCAAGCCCCAGAGACAATTACAACTGAAATTGCTATTCCACCTAAAATTTCTAAAATAGGCTCTACTCTTGCTCTACCAACATTAAGTTTCATTAACCTTAGAAAAAGCTGGTTAAAGTTATATTTACTTCTTTCTTTTTGGTTTATTTCTAAATTATATGCCTTTATTACTGGTATATTTGAAATTGTTTCAGATAACTGAGAAATCAGATTTTCCATATGATTTTGCAAATTATAACTTGCTTTCCTTTGGTCCAATCCAATTCTAATTATTGGATAAATAGCTATTGGAAAAACACATAAGACTAGAAAAGCTAAAAACCAATCATACCAACACATTAAACATATCATCGCAATTAATGTTAAGCTGTCTTTTACAAAAGAATTTGCTACTCTAACTAATGCATCTCTTATTAAATTTAAATCATTAACTATTCTTGAAACAAAATGTCCTGGAGGTTGTGACGTAATTAAGGAGAGATCAGCTTCAATGAGTTTAGATGTCATTTTATATTGAATTTCTTCGATAATAGAAAAAACTAATTTATTCACGACTTGAATTTGTCTGTAAACTGCAAATGCTTTAACTATAGAAATCAATACTATTAGGCCTGCAAGTTGAAATAGTAAATTGGTATTTTTAGCTTCTAATGCGTCAAATACAAAACCTATGAGTGCAGGATAAAAAGCATAACTTACAGCTACTAAAGCTAATAATGACAAACATAATATTACAAGTGATTTTTTTGGTTTAATGTAGTCATTCCAGAATCTATTAATTATAGTTTTTGCTGATAAGTTGTTCGAATTTGGGTCTGCCATTTTAAGCTACTAGAATTAAAGTTTCAATTAAAAATTTTATTAAAAAAAATGGAACTATTAAATTTAATATAAAAACTTTATATACTTTATAATTATTATGATAAAACTTTTTTTTGAATGTTACAAACATGATCAAAAGAATAAGTAAAACAAAGTTAGGGCAAATAATAATAGCATTTGTTATTGCAAGTATCATTAAATTGCTATCATCATCTATAAGATGGAAAACCCTTAATGAAAAAAATAAGTACAATGCTCTAAAAAGCCATGACCCAATTATAGTTGTATTTTGGCACGAGAGAATTGCAGTAATGAGTAAAATCTGGCCAATGGAAAGACCATTAGCTATGCTACAATCACCACATTCAGACGGACAACTTATTGCGAAAGCAATAAATCTAATTGGATTTCAAACTGTTTGGGGCTCAACAAACCGTAATGCAGCTGGTGGCATAATTGGATTGATAAAAAAAGCAAAAAAAGGGGTTAGCATAGGCATAACACCGGATGGCCCTAGGGGCCCAGCATTAGAATGCAGCCAAGGACCAGTAGCAGTGGCTAAAATTGCAAAGATTAAAATTGTTCCTATTGCATGGTCTACATCAAGGTATTGGAGACTAAATAATTGGGACAAATCACTAGTACCACTGCCTTTTTCAAAAGGGATTTGGGTTTGGGGAAAGCCCATTGAAGTACCTAAAGATTCTTCAAAAGATGATATTTCAAACATTACAGAAAAATTAAATGTAGCATTAAATTATTACACTAAGCTTGCTGACAACTATTTTGGCCATAAATAATGGTATTTCTTAAACCAAAAAAATTACTATTCATATATAATTTTTGTTGGTTTTTATTAACTCCACTAGTACCAATCTTATTAATTTATAGAATATTGATTGGCAAAGAAGAATTATCAAGAGTCAAAGAAAGATTTGGCTACAATTCATTGAATATAGAAAGTAAAAAAGACAAATTATTATGGCTGCACGCTGCTAGCCTAGGTGAAGTTGTTTCAGCTACTTCTCTTTCAATAGGATTGAGAGAGATCGGGTTTAAAGGAACAATTTTAATTACATCTGGCACTAAAACCTCAAGTTTTTTTTTGAAAGACTATAAGGATATCCTTCATCAATATCATCCATTGGATAAGAAAGTTTGGGTTGATCGTTTCATTAAATTTTGGAAACCTGATGCTCTTATTATGATAGAATCTGAAGTTTGGCCAAATCTTATTATGAGAGCAAAAAAAATGAGTATCCCTGTCATTATGGCTTCAGCTCAGATTTCAAATAAGAGTTTTAAAAGGATGACTAAAATAGGCAAACAAAGTACAAAATTCTTATTTGATCAAATTGATATGATTTTTACCACTGATTCCAATCAAACAAAAAAATTTCAACAATTAGGCAGTGATAAAGTTTTAACTTCTACAAGTTTAAAAGTTTCTTTGCCACCAAAAGCTCCAAATAAAGTTTTAATTCAGAAATTTGAAAAAATCCTTAAAAAGAAAACTATCATTCTTGCTGCGTCAACTCGAGAAGGCGAAGAGGATATTTTGATAAAATGTGTAAATCAATTAAATAAAGATGTATCTAATATACTTCTTATAATTGCTCCAAGACATATAAAAAGAGCCCATGAAATTAGTGAATTAAATCGACTAAATATTAAATTAAAAAGTAAGGGTGAATTTCCAAGTATTGAAGATAATTTTTGGATATCAGATACATATGGTGAGATGCAATCATTATATACTCTTGCTGAAATTATATTTGTGGGTGGTTCACTTTTTCCATTTGGTGGACACAATCCGTCAGAAGCATGCCATTATAATTCAAGAATTATCATTGGCCCACATACCGAAAAATGTCAGGAAATTGTTGATCAAATGAAAAGTTTCAATGCTTTAGTTCAATTAAAATCTAGTTCTCTTGATGAATTATCGGATACAATAAAAAAAATGTTAATTAGTAGTAATTTTAAGAGAGACTTGAAAAATGCAACATCATTAATGACTAATGCTTGGAAAGATGAAAGAACTAATGTTGCACTTAAGATTATTAATTTAGTTAATTCATCAAAATGATACCTCAACCTAAATTTTGGAAAAACAGAAACTTTATATCTAATATACTTCTTCCATTGAGTTTTTTTTATATATTGATAAGTAGTTTTAAAAATTATTTTGAAAAAAAATTTCAATCTAAATTGACCATTATATGTGTAGGTAATTTAACAATTGGAGGGTCTGGAAAGACACCAACCGTTATTTATATCGCGGAATTACTAAAAACTATTAATTATAAAGTTACTATTTTGCTTAAGGGATATGGTGGAGCTCTTAAGGGCCCCTTAAGAGTAACACAAAAAAATACATCTTCGGATGTAGGTGATGAAGCACTTTTACATTCAAGAATTAATGAAACTTGGATTTCAAATATTAGATCTAAAGGTGTTCAATTAATTGAGGGTGTTGATAAAAAAAATAATTTAATAATTATGGATGATGGCCTTCAGAATAACTCTGTTGAAAAAGATATAAATATAGCTGTGTTTGACGGTGAAGAAGGAATTGGAAATGGAAGAGTTATCCCTTCTGGGCCTATGAGAGAAAATTTAAAATTTGGATTAAAAAAGATACAAATCGTTTTAATTATAGGAGAAGACAAAAGTAATATTAGTAATCTCATAAAACTAACAAATAATAAAATAAAAATATTCTATGCGACATTCGAACCAGATATTAAAATAATTAAAAATTTTAAAAACAAAAAAATTATTGCCTTTGCTGGAATTGGCTTTCCAAATAAGTTTTATAATCTTTTAAAAAAGATGAACTTTAACGTTTTAGAAACGAAAGATTTTCCTGACCACCATATGTATAAAAAAAATGAATTAAATTTACTTGTTCACAAAAGTAAATTATTAAATGCAGCTTTAGTTACCACTGAAAAAGATTATGTTAAAATTGATGAGATGGAAGACGAAATAAAAAGAAATATTTCGCCTTTTCCAGTGAAATTAAAAATACAAAAAGAAAAAATTTTTGTAAAAGAGTTAAAAAACGCTATACATGAAAAAAGTAAATAATTTTTTTGAAAAAGCTATTTTAGAACCTCTTCAAGGTATTATAGCAATATTTTTGTATTACTTATTTTGGTGTCTCAGACCCAAAACTGCAAGTTGGTTAGGTGGAAAATTAGCATTATTTATTTCTCCAATTCTCCCTCAAAATAAAAGGGCACTTGATAATATAAGATTGATTTATCCAAACCTATCTAAGTTAAAACATCAAAAAATTCTTCGTGAGGCGATTGAAAATTTAGGGAGGAATGCAGGCGAATATCCTCACTTAGGTAAAATTGATGATTATATTACTATAAAAGGAATAGAAAATCTTCCTGAGAAAAATATTCCTTTCATTTTTGTTGCTGCTCATTTAGCAAACTGGGAATTAACTCCATATCCAGGCATTACAATTAATAGGCCTGTAATGAGAGTGTACAGAAAATTAAATGCCCCCTTAGCAGAATGGATTTTAAGAAAAAAAAAATCACCTTTACCTGGTGAAGTTGTTCCTAAAGGTAACAAAGGGGCAATTAAAATGTTATCAATTTTACGCTCTAAAGGAATAGTTCTTCTTTTGTCAGATCAAAGACTGAATACTGGAATAAAAATTGATTTCATGGGCCATCCCGCTAATACACTTACTTCACCAGCAGTTATGTCTTTAAAACTAAAGTGCCCAATAATACCTCTACAAATCATTAGAAAAGACGGGTATTTTTTTGAAATTATTATCCATCCAAAACTAAATACAAATAAATTCTCTGGTGATAAAAATAAAAAGGTAAAAGATATAATGGTTGAAATAAATAATCTTATATCTGGTTGGATAAATCAAAATCCTGGCCAATGGTTTTGGCACCATAGAAGGTGGAAAGTTTAATAGTTATAATTAATTTAATTTTCTTTCAACAATCTTTGATTTAGCTTTACCATCACTAAATGTTAAATTAATGCTTTCACCTAATAATAATTCTTGAAGTTTAGTAACTTTTTTTCCACTTTCATTTTCTAAATATACAAATCCTTTATCAAATATTTTTGATAAGTTTGAATTATTTAGTAGTCGTATCAAATTTTTTAATTTCTCATCATTAAAAAAAACTTTTTTTTCTAAATTTTTTTTAATAATAGAACAATTTAAATCTATATCTTTACTATAAATTTCTATAAGTGAATAAATAATCCTTGGACTAATAATGTTATGTTTTTGTAGGAAATTTAACCGATAAGAATTAATTTTTTTATCAATTAAATTGGAAGATTGGTTAAAAAAAGTGTCAACTTTTCTGTCAATGTTAGAAAAAAGTTGTTCTGGACTCCCAAAGCTAGATTTTAAAGATAAAAATTTCAAATTTTTTGAAGATAATAAATTATCTATAAAATAATTCTTTTCTTTTATTTTCAAATCTAGTCTCTGATTTGGTAAAGATAAAAAGCTATCAAGTTTATCAAAAACTTTAATCTGGAATAATACTTTATCACTTTTTTCTTCAATTTTAGAAAGAACATTATGTTGTATTCGTTTTCTAAAATTAACAAGTTTCAATTTAACTTCCTCTTTGTTTGGAGTGACAAGTACTGCGGCCTTTGTTGGTGTTGGAGCTCTAACATCTGATGCATAGTCAATTAACGTTGTATCTGTTTCATGACCAATCGCAGAAACTATAGGAATAATACTATTGAAAACTGATTTAATAATAATTTCTTCATTAAAAGTCCATAAATCTTCAACACTACCACCACCTCTTGCAATAATTAAAGTGTCAGGCTTAGATCTCTGATCATTTTCGATACTATTAAAATATTCAATACCTTTACATATTTTACTCGCGGCTGAAACTCCTTGTACTGGGACAGAGTAAATTACTACTTTGCAAGGCCATCTATCCTGAATTGTTTCAAGTATATCTTCAATAACTGCTCCTTGCATACTAGTGATAACACCGATACATTTAGGGAAAGATGGTATCTTTTTTTTCAAATCTTCATTGAAGTAACCTTCAGAAAAAAATTTCTTTTTCCTTTCCTCTAATTGTTTTAAAAGGGCCCCTTCTCCTGCATGCTCAATTTTTGATATATTTATTTGGTATGATGATCTTCCTGGATAAGTAGTTAGCTTTCCACTGCAAATTACTTCTAAACCTTCTTCAGGCATTAAACCAATATTAGCTAAACTCCATTTCCAAATTGTAGCGTTTATTAAAGAAGTTTCATCTTTTAGAGAAAAGTAAATATGTCCTGATGAGGGAAAACTTGGCTTTGAAATTTCTCCCTTAATTTTAACAAATTCAAATGAATTCTCAATTGTGTTTTTAATCGCTTGGGACAACTCTTTTATCTCCCAAACTTTAGAATTAGTACTTACATCCATTAATTATACTTTTAATTCTTTAATCTTTTGTTTGTATATAAATTAATATAATAAACTAAATTAAATTAAATATCAGAGTTTTTAATTATGAATGTTTTAATAATTGGTAATGGGGGCAGAGAAAATGCAATTGCCTGGTCAGTATATGCTTCTCCACTTCTAGGAAAATTATTTTGTATGCCAGGCAATCCTGGAATTGCTAATTACGCTACATGCATAAATGGTAATATTCTAGATAATAATGAGGTTTACAAATGTATTTTAGAGTATTCTATAGATGTAGTTATAGTTGGGCCGGAAAAACCTCTTGTAAATGGAATAGTTGATTTTTTAGAGAATAAAAATATTAAAGTTTTTGGACCAAGCTTTAGTGCTGCTAAACTTGAAGGTAGTAAAATTTTTGCAAGAGAATTTTGTGAAAAGTATTCAATCCCCCAACCAAATTTCCAATCATTTTCTAACATAATTAAAGCTCAATCATATATTAAATCAATGGATGAAAAAAATGGTTATGTCATTAAAGCAGATGGATTAGCTTCTGGTAAAGGAGTAGTGGTAACTAATAATAGAAATGAGGCTTTAAATCATATTAATGATTTAATGAAAAATGAGATTTTTGGGGATGCAGGAAAAAAATTACTGATAGAAGAAAAACTAAAAGGGCCTGAAGCTTCTATTTTTGCATTATCTGACGGAAAAAACTATATTTTGTTTTCGACTGCTCAAGACTATAAAAGAGTGTTTGACAATAACAACGGACCAAATACAGGGGGTATGGGATCCATTTCTCCTTCGCCAATCATTGATGAAATGATGCTAGAACGAATTAATAAAGAAATTATTTTACCTGTCATTAATGGAATGAGGATGGAAGGAACTCCTTTCAAGGGTGTTTTATATACCGGAATAATGATTTCAGATAAAGATCCTAAAGTAATTGAATTTAATGTTCGTTTTGGTGACCCAGAAACACAAGCTTTACTTCCTAGATTAAAGTCTGATTTTCTAACAGCTATTCTAACTACAATTGATGGGGGCTTAGAACACTTTAACTTAAGATGGGATGATCAGATTGCTTTAAATGTAGTTTTAACTTCTAAAGGATACCCCGGAAAATATGAAATAAATAAAAGAATCAAAGGATTAGATGTATTTAAAAATGATGAACTTGTTTTCCATGCTGGTACCGTAAAAGATCAAAATGAAGTTTTATTAACAAATTCCGGTCGCGTTTTATCAGTAACTGCTATAAGTGAAAACATTATAGATGCTAGAAAAAAAGTTTATGAATGTGTTGATAAAATTAAATTTGATGGCTGTTTTTTTAGGACTGATATAGGTAATTGATTATATTTTTTTTCTTACTTCATTGAAAAAATTTTTTATTAAAAAACTACACTCTGATGCTCTTATTCCATCATATATTTCAGGTTTATGATTACAGTTTTTCTGATTAAAAATTTTTGCTCCGCTGTTAACAGCTCCGCTTTTCTCATCATTACAACCAAAATATAATCTTTTAATTCGTGAATTCTGAATTGCTGATGCGCACATTGTACAAGGCTCTAAGGTTACATATAAATTATAATCTTTTAAGTATTTATTTTTAATTTTTAAGGTTGCTTCTTTGATTACTAACATCTCTGCATGAGCTGTAGGATCTTGATTTTTTTCTACTAGATTAAAAGCTTTAGCAATTACATTTCCATCTTTATCTGTAATTACAGCCCCCACAGGAACCTCATTAAGTAAATAAGCCTTTTTTGCTTCTTTAATGGCAATTTCCATTGGATTAATTAAATTATTAGTAATTGTTTTCATAAATTTTAAGGTTTATTCTAGAAAAAATTTAATTCAATTTATCAAATACCATGAATAATAATATATCAGAAGAAACTATTGAAGCAGAAAGAATTGCTAAAAAACTCTCAAGAGCAGGAGTATGTTCACGTAGAGAAGCTGAAAGGTGGATATCAGAAGGTAGGGTTCAAGTTAATAATATAACAATAGACACACCAGCTATAAAAGTATCTGAAAAAGATGAAATTTTAGTTGATAATATACCTATTCCTAAACCATCAATTACAAAGATTTGGAGGTTCCATAAGCCCAAAGGATGCCTTGTAACTGAGAATGACCCTAAAGGAAGGCAAACAATTTTTGATATTCTTCCTAAATCACTTCCCAGAGTAATGGCTATAGGAAGGTTAGATTATGACTCTGAAGGATTATTACTTTTAACCAACAATGGTGAGACTTCCAGAAAACTTGAACTGCCATCAACTGGGTGGTTAAGAAAATACAAAGTAAGAGTACATGGTTTTGTAAATCCTCAAGATCTTGAAAAACTGAGGAATGGAATAAAATTGAAGGATTTTAAAACTGGTTCTATTGATGCAAAATTAGAAATTCAAAAAGGAGCAAATGCTTGGGTTCTTATAGGGATAAGAGAAGGGAAAAACCGAGAAGTAAGAAGAGTAATGGACTTTCTTGGTTATCCCGTCAATAGGTTGATCAGATTATCATATGGACCATTTCAGCTGGGAAATTTAAAAAGAGGTGAGGTCTCCGAGATAAATAAAAATGTTATAAGTAGCCAACTCGGAATGATGCATAAATTTTGATGAGGATTATTTCTGGTAAATATAAAAGAAGAAAACTTTTAAGTCCAAAGGATATTCTTACTAGACCCTCAACAGATAGATTAAGAGAAACATTAATGGGGGTCTTAGAAGGAGGCAAACTTGGTCACCCATTAAAGTCAAAAATTATAATAGATGTTTTTGCTGGTACTGGAGCTTTAGGTATAGAAGCCTCTTCGAGAGGTAACCCTGAAAAAGTTATTTTTATTGAAAATAATATTGATGCAATATCGATAATTAAAGAAAATATTAAAATTACAAATTCTCCAAAGTTATTTGATATTATTAATTCTGATATTTTAGATATAATTTCGTGGGAGCATGAACCAGCTGAATTAGTATTCATGGACCCACCTTATTTTTTAAACATATTTTCTGGGGCACTTGCAAAACTTGTTAGCATTAATGCATTGCTTCCTGGCGCAATAGTTGTTTTAGAGACTTCATCTAAAGAAAAGGTGCAAGCCATTAAAAGTTTTAAACAGCTTTTTTCAAAAAAAGTTGGAAAATCTCTAATTACTTTTTTAAAGTTTTTACCTTCTCTTAAATAGCTTCTCTATGTCTTTTAAAGAGAGTTTTATTGAAGTTGGTCTTCCATGATTACATTGATTAGAATTGGGTGTTATTTCCATTTTTCTAAGAAGAGCATTCATTTCCTTTATAGACAAATCTCTTCCAGAACGAACTGAACCATAACAAGAACTTGTTGAAATAATAGTATCAATTTTTTGATCAATACTATTTTGAGAGCCAATTTCAAATAATTCTTGTGCAACATCTCTTATTAATTCTTGAATATTATCACCATTTAATATGTCAGGTATTGCCCTTACTAAAACTGCATCTTCACCAAATATCTCTACTTCAAATCCTGCACTTTCAAATATTTTAGAATTATCCATTATCATATCTAAATGCAAAGATGACAATTTTACAATTTCTGGAATTAACAGAATCTGAGATAATATTTTTTTATTTTTTAAATTATGTAGCATTTCTTCTTTAACAATTCTCTCGTGTGCAGCATGCTGATCAACCACAACTATTCCATCCTTTGTTTCTGAAATAATATAATTTTTTAAAAATTGTGCCCTTGCTGCACCCAATTGATAATCTGATGCATCCTGATAATGATTATTCTCCTTAAATTTGACAGATGGTTCAAGGTTAATGATTTCATTAAATTTAATTTGGTCTTTAAAAGTTTCTTCAGATTTATTTAAATCTGGTTTTATATTATTAGAAATAAAATTATTTGAATCAATATTTGTAAAATTTAAATTTTTTTCGAAATTTTTTGAAACTAACTTATCCGATTCAGAAATAGCTGACCTTATTGAAGATACTATAATACCAGATATGGCTCTATCATTTTCAAATCTTACTTCAGTTTTAGATGGGTGAACATTCACATCCACTAACGATGGTGATATTTCAAGAAAAATTATAACAAATGGAAACCTCCCCTTTGGAATGGTTTCTGAATATGAAGCTTTTATTGCACCCAGAATTTTTTTATCTTTTATTGAACGTTTATTTACATATAGATACTGATTTGATGTTGTTGAACTATTGAAGGTAGGATAACTAATTTTCCCATACATCCGATATCCATTTTTTTTATAATTTATATCAAGAGAATTGTCTAAAAACTCATCTCCAAAAGCCGCTATTAATCTATCTTGATTAATAAAACTATTATTCGCATCCGTTTTAAAATCATAGATATTTTTTCCATCAATATTAAATTTAAATTCAATGTTTGGATGTGATAAGGCTATTTTCAGAAATATATCCTTACAGTGCGTCATTTCTATTCTGTTTGTCTTTAGAAACTTTAATCGGGCTGGAACCTTTTCAAAAAGCGATGCCACCTCGACAGTTGTCCCAATGTCCCTATTAGATGGTTTTTGATTAATTATTTCTCCTTTCTCGATTTCTATCCTTGATGCATAATTTTGATTTTCTTTTTTACTGGTAATTGTCATATTTGAAATTGACGAAATGGCCGGTAAAGCCTCTCCTCTAAAACCAAAATCTTGGATTTCATTTAAATTATCATTTTTTAATTTTGAAGTCGCATATCTTAGAATAGCAATTGGGAGATCAGTCTCCTTTATTCCATTACCATTGTCATTAACTATTATAGATTGAAGGCCACCATCCCTTAAAAAAACTTCTATTTTAGTTGCGTTTGAATCAATTGAATTTTCAATAAGCTCTTTAACAATATTTGCAGGCCTTTCAACCACTTCACCAGCGGAAATTTGATTTATAAGATCATCGGATAATATTCTAATAGGCATTAGCTTCTCCAGATAAATAATAGGTGAATTTTTAATTACCTAATAGTTTATCTATTCTTTCTTGCTCCATCCAAGGATCAAGAAGTGGTCCTATGTTTGGGATATCATTATCACCGAAAAGTATATCAATTCCAGCTCTACTTTTTATTTGAAGATTATATGTTTCTTGGTCAATTACTTCTCTAATATTTTCAGTTATTTGATTAAAGGGAAAATAACTAGCTAATTGGGAATCTATTTCATCCATTTTGACTCTTCTTTCTACCCCAAATAAAATAGAAATATCATCTTTAACCTTAGATCCAGATTTTTCTGTAAAGTCTAGCTCAGACTGCAAGTCAAATTTAGGTGGCATTAACAATTTATTTTTTTCAACAATTGCAAATTCATCAAGTTTAATTTTTTCCGTACCAACAGCTTGTCGTAGATTTGAACACCCACTTACAGTTAAAATTATAACCACAAAAAATATGAAATAAGTCTTTTCCACAATGTATAATCCTTTTTAACCAAATAAATTATTTTTTTTTAAACTGACAAAAAAAATTATTGCCACACCCAATGATATAAAAGTATCAGCAAAGTTAAAAGTTGGAAAATGAATTTCATTCCAATGAAAATCAATAAAATCTACAACTCTACCATGAATAATTCTATCAATTGCATTTCCAAAAGCACCCCCAGATATTAATCCAGAACCTATTCTCTCTAAAAAACTCCATTTTGAAGTATAAATAGGAATAATGATACCAAAACTTAAACTTAGTAATGTAAATATTATTCTTCCAAGGTCTCCACTTCCGTCAAACATTCCAAAAGAAATTCCACTATTCCAAACAGGTATTAAATTTAAAAAAGGCAACAATTGAATAACTTTTATTTCTATAAATAAGGAGACATAGATAAAATATTTAGTTATTTGATCAATAACTAGAATAAATATTGGAACATAAAAACTGGAAAATCTAAAATTATTTTTTAAATAATTTAAAAAGTTCATTTTAATTTAACTATAGTGTTTTTTAATAACATCAGAACATCTTTTACAAATACCATCTTCTTTAACTTCAACTAAAATCTTCCAGCATCTATCACATTTATTTCCCGAGGATGAGCTAATTTTAACAATTGGCGTTTGAACTTCTTTTATTAAGAAATTAACTTCAGAAGTAATAAATAGGTCGGCGGCAATTAAATTTTTAAATAAATTCCTATCTTCTTGACCCAATGTTATTTCAACACTCGCTTGTAAACTTGATTTAATAATATTTTTATTACGAACTTCTTCTATTTCAGACAAAACTAGACTTCGAATATATCTAATTCTTTTCCATTTATTATTTAGGTCATCATCTTTCCACTCAGGATTAGAAACTGGAATAGTTTTCAAATGAATTGAATCTTTTTTATCTTTAACATAACATTGCCATGCCTCTTCGGCTGTAAAACACAAAATTGGAGCAAGCCAAGTTGTTAAATGTTTAAAAAGTATATCTAAAGCTGTTCGGCATCCTCTTCTTTCTATACTTTCAGAATCTCCACAGTATAGAAGGTCTTTTCTTATTTCAAAATAAAAAGATGAAAGCTCAATTGTACAAAAATTATGAACTTCAGTATAAATAGCGTGGAATTGATATCCTTCAATTTTTTCTTTTATTGAATTATTCATTTCATAAGTTCTATGAAGAAGCCACTTTTCTAACTGAGGCAAATTATCATAATCTACTTTTTCATTTTTTGAGAAATCATTTAAACTGCCAAGTAAATATCTTAGAGTATTCCTTAACCTTCTGTAATGATCAGTATGGTGTTTTATAATTTCTGGACCTATTCTTAAGTCCTCATAATAATCGGAACCAGCAACCCATAGTCTCAAGATATCAGCACCAAAGTCACGAAGGATATCTTGTGGATTTACTGTATTACCCAAAGACTTTGACATTTTTCTACCTTTATCATCAAGAACGAACCCATGTGTCAAAATAGCCTCAAAAGGTGCTTTTCCTCTTGAACCAACAGACTCTAATAAAGAAGAATGAAACCAACCTCTATGCTGATCTGAACCCTCTAAATAAAGATTGGCAGGACTTTTTAAATCTTCCCTGTCTTCAAGCACAAAAGCATGGGTGGAGCCAGAATCAAACCATACATCAGCAATATCTTGAACCTGCTCAAATTCATCAATATTATATTCTGGTTCCAGAAATTTTTCTGGTGGAATTGAAAACCAAGCATCCGAACCATTTTTCTTGAAGGCTTCAACAACCCTTTTAATAACTAATTTGTCTCTCAGTGGTTGGCCTGTTTTTTTATTAATAAACACAGGTATGGGTATACCCCATGCCCTTTGTCTACTTAAACACCAGTCAGGTCTATTTTCAATCATGGAATGTAGTCTTTGTTTTCCAGCAGATGGATAAAATGTTGTTTTTTCAATTTCATTTAAAGCTACTGATTTTAAGTTATTTTCATTCATTGAAATAAACCATTGAGGAGTATTTCTAAATACTAAAGGTGCTTTAGAACGCCATGAATGAGGATAAGAATGTATTAATTCACCCCTCCCAATTAATGAGTTTTTCTCAGACATAATATCTGCAATTTTTGAATTATCTCTTAATACATGCATGCCACCAAATAATGGAAGATGATCTAAAAGATTTCCATTCCCTTCAAGAGTTTCTGGAACTTCGATATTAAATTTTTTTCCTAAAAAATAATCATCCTCACCATGACCTGGAGCTATATGGACAAAACCCGTACCTTGATCAACTGTAACAAAATCTGCAGGAAGCATCTTCACTTCATGTCTATAACCACTTTCTGATAATGGGTGATGTAAAATAACGTCTTTAAAGTCCTTACCTTTTATCTCTAAAAGCTCTTCCCATTCTAATATTTTACAATTTTTTGTAACCTCTTCTATAAGGTCTTTTGCTATAATAATTTTATTATCAACCTGCGCCAAACTCTGTTCATCAGTCACTTTTATTTTAATTAGTGAGTAATTGATTTCCGTTGAAAAGGCTACAGCTCTATTTCCAGGCATAGTCCATGGCGTTGTTGTCCATATAATAATATTGGCATCCTTAATTACATCTAATTTAGCTTCTTTAACTAGGAACTTGGCATAAATAGTTGTTGACTTATGGTCTTCATATTCAATTTCAGCTTCGGCAAGTGCTGTTTTTTCAACAACAGACCACATCACTGGTTTAGAACCCCTATATAAGCCACCATTAAGTAAGAATTTACCCATTTCATTGACTATGGAAGCTTCGGCTGCAAAAGTCATTGTAGTATATGGGTCAGAAAAATTCCCGCATACACCTAATCTTTGAAATTCCTTAGATTGAATATCCATCCATTTTTTTGCAAACTCTCTGCATTCTTTCCTAAACTCTATAACTGGAATTGCATCTTTATCTTTCCCTTTTTTTCTATATTGTTCTTCAATTTTCCATTCAATAGGCAAGCCGTGGCAATCCCAACCAGGAACATAATTTGCATCTTTACCTAGCATAGATTGGAAACGATTTATTATATCTTTTAAAATTTTGTTTAGAGCAGTCCCAATATGAATATTTCCATTCGCATAAGGTGGGCCATCGTGGAGAATATATTTTTCGGATCCTTTTCTTAACTCTCTGAGTTTTTGATAAATATTGATTTCATCCCAATCATTTAGAATTTGAGGCTCTTTCCTTGGTAAACCAGCTTTCATTGGAAATTCTGTTTTTGGTAAAAATACCGTTTCTTTGTAGTCCATTGTTAAATCAAACCTTTAAAATAAATTAACCCTTATTTAGTATAATTGATTTCAAAATACTTTTTGAAATCTCTACATCTTTTGTAATTTGAAGCTTTAAGCTTTCTATGCCATCAAATTTTTTTTCTTCTCTAATGAAATTTATCAATGAAATAAATAATTTTTTACCATAAATATCTTCATTAAAATCAAAAATATTAACTTCTAATAGAATTCCTCTATCATTCACTGTTGGTCTCTTACCTATATTTGCAATTCCTTTAAAAATTTTGCCCCCCAAACCTTCGATTAAGACAGCATAAACACCAAATGCTGGTCTAATTAAATTACCTAAACTAATGTTTGCTGTAGGAAAGTCAATTTGTCTTCCTCGTTTGTCACCTTCAATAACTAAACCAGATATCATGTAGGACCTACCTAATAATTTATTTGCTTTTTCTATTTCTCCTAGTTTAAGATTTTCACGAATCTTTGTTGACGAGATAGAATTTCCATCATAATTTTTTAAATTTACAGATGATACGCCTATATTATGTTTTGAACATAGAATTTCGAGTAAGTTGACGTCGCCTTGTCTATTTTTCCCAAATTTAAAGTCTTTACCAACAAAAATATGTTTTAAAGATAAGCTCTCAAATAAAACTTTATGAACAAATTGCTCTGGAGTTAATTCTGCAAGAAGCTTATTAAATTTTAATTTAATAAGGTAATCAATATTATTTTTTTTTAATAATTGAGTTTTATCAGATAATTTTTGTAATAAAAAAAAATTCTCATTTTTACTAAAAAATTCTCTAGGATGAGGATCAAAAGTTAATACAGAAAGAGGTAAATTAAATTTTTTTGATAATTTCTTAGCTTGGTTCAGAACTTCAATATGACCTAAATGCACGCCGTCAAAATTACCAATAGCTGCAAAACTTGGGTCGATTTTTAATTTTTGTTTTGAAACTTCCCAATTAAAAATTTTCATATGAACTCATAAATCTATATAAAATTATATCTTTTTGATGCATTAATAATATAAACATCTTATTAGGGGTAGATTTAATTTACCAAAAGTTTAGAATTATTAAAATTTACATTAATTATAAGATCTATAAATGGACTATATTAATTTTTCTAATGAATTTCCTGTTATCATTCAACTAGCATTAGACTGGTCAATTAATTTTTTGGCTGCTGTAATTACACTTATAGTAGGTATTTGGTTTTCATCAAGAATAAGTGTATGGATTAAAGATACATTAGTTAAAGTTGATAAGCTTGACCCTACATTGCCTCCAGTAGCTGGATCGGTGATACGTTATGCCTTACTTGTTGTAACAATAGTAGCAGTTTTAGCTCAGTTTGGTGTAAATACAACTTCAATAATAGCAGTATTAGGTGCTGCTGGATTAGCTATTGGGCTTGCTCTACAAGGAACACTTTCAAATGTTGCTGCAGGGGTGATGCTTTTATTTTTAAGGCCATTTAAAGTGGGAAACTGGATAGAGGCTGCAAATGTTTCTGGGACTGTTAGAGAAATTGGATTGTTTACAACAACAATTGATACTTTTGATAATGTATATATTTCTATTCCAAACAGTACAATTTGGTCATCAACAATAATAAATCACTCTAGATATAATACCAGAAGAATGGATATAGATATAGGTGTGTCATATGATGCTAATATTGACTTCGTTTTGGAAACATTACTAACTCTCGCTGATGATAAGAGGGTTTTAAAAAAACCATTCCCCCAGGGACTGGTAGTAAGTTATGGAGATAGTTCAATCATTGTAAGATTAAGACTATATGCTAAAAATAATGTTTATTGGGGTTTATATTGGGATTTGATGAAAAAAACTAAATCTGTTCTAGATGAAGCTAAAATTGAGATCCCTTTTCCTCAAAGGGTTGTTACTTTGCTAGATAAAAAAAAATAAATTTTCCGAAATAAATATCTCAGGTGCAAAAAAGAATTAAATTAAACAGAGAAAATATACAAAGTGATAAATTACGCAAATTTGTCAGAGAAGAAGGATTAGGAGAAAAACTTCTTGATGATGAGACACTTTTGAAATCCAGAAGAAGTTTAATTCCTGACAATACTAAAAAGGATGTATGGTTATTTGGTTATGGTTCACTTATTTGGAACCCAGTTATAGAACCAGTAAAAAAACTTAAAGTAAAAAACTTTGGATATAGAAGAAGATATTGCCTTAAAACTAAAATTGGGAGGGGTAGCAAGGAATATCCAGGATTAGTATTAGGTCTTGAAAACGGAGGTTCTGTAACAGGGCAAGCTCTTAAAATAAATAATAAAAAAATTTTTGAAGAATTAGACTTAGTGTGGAGGCGTGAAATGATAATGGGGGCATATATTCCTAAATTAGTATCAGGTTATACTGAAGAAGGTAAAATCGATATGATAGCTTTTGTTATAAACAAGAATCATGAAAATTATATCGGTGCATTATCAGAGGGAGAAACTGCTTTAATGATTTCAAAAGCTCAAGGTTTTTTAGGAACTGCACTTGAATATCTTGATAAAACTTGCGAAAGCTTAGAAAATCTAAATTTTCATGACAGCTATTTAAAGAGAATTCAAAAGAGAATATCAAAGAAAAATTTTGAATAAAATTATTGCTTATTAGAAAATTAAATATAATATTTTGTTTTATAGTTATTTCTGCGGGTGTGGCGGAATTGGTAGACGCAGGGGATTCAAAATCCCCCGGTGGCAACACCTTGTCGGTTCAAGTCCGACCATCCGTACCACTTAAAATATTTTATTACTTTAAATTAATTTAGGGATGATTTCTCATTAAAATCAATATGTTTAAGAAAGAGTATTATTTTAGTAAAATTGCTGAAATATCCTCAAAAAAAACAACTAACAAAGTTCTTTACGTTCTATCATTTGCTGAATCTATAGTTTTCCCTATTCCAGTAGACCCCCTACTAGCAGCATGTATAATTGCCAAACCAAAAAAAGTTTTTTATATAACTATTTTTACAGTTTTAGCTTCTGTAGTTGGTGGTATTTTTGGTTGGATGGTTGGCCTATACTTGGGTTTAGGAATTCAAAATTTAGTTGAGTATATTCCTGGTTTAACATTAAATGATCTTCAAAGGGTTAATGAGGCATTTAATGAGTGGGGTTTGTTACTTACTTTTATAGGGGCTTTTACTCCTCTACCTTATAAGTTGATAGCAATTTCTTCAGGTGCAACGGGAGTACCTATATTAGTATTTATAGCTGGCTCAGTTTTTGGAAGAGGAATAAGATTTGGAATAGTAGCTTCTTTATCATATTTTTTTGGAGAAAAAGCTATTAATTTTATAACAAATAACCTAGCTTTAACTACAGTATTTTTAGGAGTTTTTTTTTACAATATTATGGTTCTTAATTATTTAATTATCAGAAACCCTGCCTTTTTTGGAATATTATATTCAGGTGGTCTATTAATTATAGCTTTTTTGTTTGAATATGTAGGTAAATACATACCATGCCAAATGTGTATTTGGCAAAGATGGCCTCATATAGGTGTATTATTTTTTTGTTTACTGGTAATTTTTTATTCTAAATTTTCTAAAATTTTTATACTATTAGCGATAGCTTGTGCTTTTTTAAGTTCATTAATAGGCTTTTGGCATTCTGGAGTTGAAATAGGTGTTTTTAGTTTACCAATAAGTTGTTCAAATATCGATTCAAACTCAATTACATCACTTAATGACCTTCTAAACAAAAGTGTTTCTGGATGTGATGTTGTTGTTTGGAGTTTCTTGGGTCTTTCAATGACAAATTGGAATACAATATTGTCATTATTAGAAACATTCATACTTTTATATTTAGGTTTTTTTAATAAAAATTTTAATCTCAATATACCATTATTGAGTAAAAAGAACTGAATATTAAATAATAAGTTAACATTACTTAATTATTTTCTAATTCTGTATCCCAGTAAAGATAGTCCCTCCAACTTTGATGTAAAAAATTTGGTGGAAACCCTCTACCGTTTTCTTGTAATAACCATGTAGATGGTTGCTTAGGAATTTTTTTTAGAGTTAGCCCAGAAACCTTCAAAACTTTATTTCCTTTTTTAAAGTTACATTTTTGGCAGGCTGTCACAACATTTGACCAATTTGTTCTACCACCTAAAGATCTAGGTATAACATGATCAAAAGTTAGGTTTTGTGTTGGCAGTTTCAAATTACAATACTGGCAACAAAACCCATCTCTTAAAAAAACATTAAACCTTGTGAATGCAGGGTCTCTTGATTGATGAACATATTCTTTTAATGAAATTACAGATGGCAATTTAATTTCGTAAGAGGGAGAATGAACAATATCTTCATATTCAGAAAGAATATTTACTCTATTTAAAAAAACAGCTTTTATTGTGTCTTGCCAAGACCACAAAGACAGAGGAAAGTAACTTAGTGGTCTAAAGTCAGAATTCAGAACTAAAGTAGGAGAATAATTCAAAATATTTACCTCAAATATGTTTATATCATTACAATAATTAAATATTATTACAATTCAATTAAATGAATTATTTTATTTTTTTTTCATAAATTCAAGAGCCCTGTTTATTCCAAAATCATCTATCCCATGCCCTAAATTTGGAACAGAATATTTTTCAATATTTATACCATTCTGTTCTAATGCTTTTGATGCTTTAATCATTTCTGAAAATGGGACAACTTCATCAATTTCTCCATGAACTAACATAACAGGTGTTTTATTTTTGATTTCTGATAATCTTTCAGGTGAAATTAAAGATCCTGAGAAAGCTAATATACCTCCAAAACTCTCTTCATCCCTTAAGCCGTAATGCAAAGCTATCATCGCACCTTGACTAAATCCAAATAAAAATATTTTAGTATTTGTTAATGAATAGTCTATTTTAAGTTTCTTTATGTAATTTTTAATACTAATGAAAGGATTATCAATTCCTTTTTCCCTATCAGCTATATCAAACCATTGTCTTCCTAAAGGGTTCAAATCACATAATTCTGGAGCATTTGGAGAAACAAAAAGCATCTCAGGAAAATGTTTTGAGATAATGGGTGCTAGACCTATAAGATCATCACCATTGCTACCCCACCCGTGAAAAAAAACACAAATTTTTTCAATATTACCATTTTCTGGTTTAAAGATTGGGCCTTTTAATTCTATAGTCATTTTTATTCCTTTTTATTCAATTAAGAAGAAGTTATATGATAGTTACAAGGTTTGCACCATCTCCAACTGGTTATCTTCATTTAGGTCATGTATACTCTCTAGTTTACTCATATGAATATTCTAAAAAACATAATGGCAAATTTATTTTAAGAATTGAAGACATTGATTTCACAAGATGCAAAAATCATTATAAAGATCAAATTATAGACGATCTTAATTGGCTTAAAATACCTTTTTTGAGAACTAAAGATCAATCTTTAAGAAGAAAACAATATATCGTAGCATTAGATTATTTAAAAAGTAAAGATCTAATTTATCCCTGTTGGTTATCGAGAAAAGAAGCAAAAGAGGCTTTATCAGCACCTCAAAAAGAAATATTAAATGATAAGCAAATTATTTTAAATAAAACTGAAGAGAAAAATAGAAAAAAAATTGGTCTAACGCCAGCCTGGAGACTCAATATTAAAAATTGCTTACAATACTTAGAGTTATCTAAAAATAATTTCTATTGGCATGATGAAAAGATAGGGAAAATAAAAATGGATATTGAGCAATTTGGTGATTTAATTATTGCCAGAAAAGATATTTCAACAAGCTATCATTTGTCTGTAGCTATTGATGATAATAGTGATGGTATTACTCATATAATAAGGGGCAATGATTTATTACTATTTACTCATATTCATAAGCTTTTACAAATTTTATTAAATTTAAAGGAAACTAAATGGTTTCATCATTCAATGATAAACGATGAATTTGGAAATAGAATTGCAAAAAGGTCAAAGCCTAAATTGACTCTTAAAAACTTAAGAGAAAGTGGATATAGTCCATTACAAGTTATTAATTTAGCAAAATCAATGATTTAAAAATTTTAAAAAAATTATTGACAGAAAATCTATTAGTTGACAGAATCGCTAAATATGCTATTAATGCATTGCAATAAATAAATTTTATATTTCCTCCCTGAACTCAGCTGCAATGATTTTGCAGCTTTTTTTTCAAAAATATTGAATAAATATTAGTAAAATTTACAACATATAGATTGAAGTTAACTATTAAAATATTTTGCAACGCGTCATTTATTTATTTTAATCATATTTGCAGCTATTATTATAAACATTATTGGAAGAGAATATAATATCATTTTATCCCATCCAAGGGTATAGTGAGCTAAACCTGCACTTAAAGAAGAAACAGATACAGTCCCAAAAATTATAAGATCAGATATTCCTTGCACTTTACCTTGTTCCTCAGGTTTTGTAATGCTAACTATTAAACTTGAACCTCCGATATACAGAAAATTCCATCCAATTCCTAAAAGGAAAAGTGCTAAAAGATATTGGTTTGGACTGTTAGCTAAATAGGCAACTATTACAACTAACAAATAACAAAATATTCCTGAGACGAGAACTCGTTCAACAGAAAATTTTTGAATTAATGACCCTGTAAAAAAAGAAGGAGCAAACATAGCAATTACATGCCATTGAATAATATTAGCATTTTCTGAAATACCATATTTGCAAATATTAATAATTTGTAATGGCGTTGCAGTCATCAAATAACTCATAATACCATAACCACCAGCAGCAGAAACAACACCTCTTATCATGGATGGATTTTTAAATATTTCAACAGTTTTTCTTCCTCCATGTTTCTTCAAAGGCGGGAGAGGAATTTTAATTTTTATAATAAATATGATAGCTATCAACTGCACAAAAGCCATAAATAAATAACTACCGGCGTATAAACTTTCTAAAAGTAAATCTGCTGAAATTTTATAAATATACGGTCCTAAAAAAGCAGCTATTAAACCTGCCGACAAAACCAAAGACATTGCTTTAGGTCTGACAATTTTAGGAACTGTTTCAGTTGCAGCATACCTATAAAACAAACTTGATGAATGACCAATACCAAGTAAAATAGAACCAAAACAAAATAAATAGAAATTACTATTTATAAGAGCAACTGCCATTGTTAATCCCCCTAAAGAAATAGATGATATTCCAGTTAAAAAGATTATTTTACGTCCATATTTAGACATCAACATTGAGCAAGGGAAAGTTGAAATCATAGTCATAATAAATTGAAGACTTAACGGAAAAGTTGATAGCCATCCATAAGGAGCTATTAAAAACCCTGCCAAACCTGTTGTAATGATATTTATATTCATCGCAGTCATTGAAAAAACTTGGGCACTAGCAAGTAAAAAAACATTTTTGTTTAAATGCTCAAAATATTTCATGGAGAACCTTATTGAGTGAGTCTAGGTAAAGTACGTAATAAACCAACCATTTACCAGTTTTAATAATAAATTAAATTTTATTTAATTTATTATTAAAAAAACTTTATTTAATTTTATATATTTATTTAATTTTTTAGCTTATTATTAAAAAAATATAATTTACAGTTTAACTAATGATACATCCAAATTCAGAAATACAAGAATTCGATATTGTAATCATCGGATCAACTGGCGATCTCTCAATGAAAAAAATTTTACCAGCATTAATGAGAAGATTCATAGATGGCCAAATTCCTGAAAATTCAAATATATTTTGTATAGGAAGACAACAATTAAGTACTGAAGATTTTTTGGATAATTTGAAAGAAAAAATAAAGATTGATAAGTATCAAGATAATAGTAATAAAATTATAAAGTTTTTATCAAAAATTAGATACCATTGCCTTGATGTAGGGAACCCAAATAAAAAGAATTTGGTTTCTTTTCAAAAACAGTTAGGAGTTAATAATAAAATTAGGCTTTTTTATTTTGCTACGGCCCCCGAATTATTTGGTGTATCAGCTAAATTTATAAAATCAGAAAAATTAACTAATAAAAACACAAGAGTAATTGTAGAAAAACCTATTGGTGACAATCTTTTATCCGCAATAGGTTTAAATAAATTATTAAATAATTTTTTCCAAGAGGATCAGATATATAGAATTGATCACTATCTTGGAAAAGAAACTGTGCAAAACTTAATGGCAATGCGATTTGCTAATCAAATTTTTGAGACACATTGGAATAATAATTCAGTAAGTAATGTTCAAATAACAGTATCAGAGGAAATTGGAGTAAAAGGCAGAGAATCATACTATGACACCTATGGTGCAATAAAAGATATGATACAAAATCATATTCTTCAATTGCTCTGTCTTGTTGCAATGGAGCCACCTTCAAAATTTGATGCCAACCTAGTTCGTGACGAAAAACTAAAAGTTATACAGTCACTTAAAAAAATTGATAATTTAGAAGATATTTCTATAGGACAATATGGAAGCGAAACTCTTAAAAAGAAAGATAAAATACCATCTTATCTTGAAGATTCAGGAAATTATGAAAGCAATACAGAAAGCTTTGCAGCTCTAAAAGTGAATATTAATAATTGGAGATGGACAGGTGTTCCTTTTTTTTTAAGAACTGGAAAAAGATTAAAAAGAAGGTCATCAGAAATAGTAATTACATTCAAACCTGTTAAACACTTTATTTTTGATAATAGTGTTGAAAAACTTATTAAGCCAAACCAACTTATTATTAGACTTCAACCTGATGAAGGCTTGAAGTTACTACTCATGAGTAAAGAGCCTGGTCCTGGAGGCATGAGAATTGCTCCATCATACTTAAATCTTTCTTTCTCAGATACATTTAAAAAAAGAGTGCCTGATGCTTATGAGAGATTATTAATGGATGTTGTGAGAGGAAATCAAACACTATTTATGAGAAAAGACGAAGTTGAGGCTGCATGGAATTGGATTGATCCAATTATTGAGATGATAAGAAAAAATAATTTAAAACCTGAAATATATAATCCAGGATCATGGGGCCCGAGTTCATCAAACACACTTATTAATAAAAATGAATTTGAATGGTATGAACCCGACTCAAAAGGTTTAAATTAAATGGTAAATTATAAATTAAATAAAATAGTTAAAGAAGTTACAGAAAATATTGCTGAGCGATCCTCACTTCAAAGAAAATCCTACTTGGAGAGAATTAAAAATGCCCAAAAAACAAAAATAAGAAAAGACCTATTAAGTTGTGGAAATTTAGCACATGCTATTGCTGGGTGTAATTTAACTGAAAAAAGAGAAATTTCTTCTGGTTATAAACCTAATATAGGAATTGTCTCCGCATACAATGATATGTTGTCCGCACACAAACCATACGAAAATTACCCTTCGAAAATTAAAAAAATTATTTCAGAAAATGATGGAACTTGCCAGTTTGCAGGTGGGGTACCTGCTATGTGTGATGGAGTTACACAAGGACAAGTAGGAATGGAATTATCATTATTTTCTAGAGATGTAATTGCTCAGTCTACTGCCGTAGCCCTAAGCCATAATGTTTTTGATGGGGCAGTTATGTTGGGTATTTGTGATAAAATTGTTCCAGGACTACTTATGGGTTGTTTATCTTTTGGACATTTACCTGTAATTTTTATTCCAGCAGGGCCAATGACTACTGGCATAAGTAACAAAGAAAAAAAGTTAGCCAGAGAGGCTTATATAAATAAGGAAATTTCAAAAAAAGAACTTTTGAAAATTGAGAGTAAATCGTATCACAGTCCTGGTACTTGTACTTTTTATGGAACTGCTAATACTAATCAGCTTCTTTTAGAAATGATGGGATTAATGTTACCTGGTGCTGCTTTTGTAAATCCAGAAGATAAACTAAGAAATTTATTTACAGAGAGTGCTTCTAAAAGAATAGTTGATATGTGCAAAGACAAGGATAAACAGAATTGCATAGGTAAATTAGTCAATGAAAAATCAATAGTAAATGCAATAGTTGGCTTGCTGGCATCTGGAGGCTCAACAAATTTAACAATTCATCTTGTTGCAATTGCAAGACTTGCTGGGATAATCATTAACTGGAGTGACTTTAGTAAACTATCTAAAGTAACTCCCATCATAACAAGTGTATATCCAAACGGTGAAGCAGATATAAATGATTTCCACAAATATGGTGGAACAAGCTATTTGATGAAAGAGTTATATCAAAATGGTCTTATTCATAATGATATTAAAACCATAAATGAAAACGAATTTAAAGACTATACAAAGAGAGCTGAAGAAAAAAATGGTGTTATTATATATAAAAATTCTTCTAAAAACCCACTTAATAAAAACATTTTGAGAACTGTAAAAAAACCATTTAGTTCACAAGGTGGAATAAAATTAATTTCAGGAAATATTGGAAAAGGAATTGTAAAGATTTCATCAGTTTTGGTTAAACACCAAAAAATTTGTGAACAAGCAGAAGTATTTGAGAATCCAGAAGAATTTAATGAAGCTTTTAAAAAAGGAACCCTTAATAAAGACTGTGTTGTTGTAATTAGAAACCAAGGCCCCCAATCAAATGGAATGCCTGAATTACATTCGTTAAATCCTATACTATCAGTAATACAAAATTTAGGGTATAAAATTGCATTAATAACCGATGGAAGAATGTCAGGTGCTTCAGGTTCAGTATTAACTGTTGTTCATATAACTCCTGAAACATCACAAGGAGGTGTAATTTCTAAAATAAAAAATTCTGATATTATTGAAATCGATGCTCAAAAAGGAACAATGAATGTCAAAGTTAGCAATGATATTCTAAATAAAAGACAGGCATTTATTTCAGATACTGAAGATACTTCGGGATATGGAAGAGAACTTTTTAAACTAAATAGAAGTCAAGTATCAAGTAGTGAAACTGGTGCAATTAGCATAAGTTAAGTTCCATAAATTCGATCTCCAGCATCACCCAAACCTGGAAGTATATAGCCCTTTTCGTTTAGTTCTCTATCTATTGAACCTGTTACTAATTTTACATCACTATGAACTTGATTGAATGCTTTTATACCCTCTGGTGCAGCAAGAAGACAAACAAATGTAATAGATGTAGCTCCTGCCTTCTTAACCAGACGTGTTGCCTCTATACCACTACCAGCAGTTGCAAGCATTGGATCAACAATTATTACTGATCGATCAGACATATTGGCAGGAAGATTTTGGTAATAATCAACCGGTTTTAAAGTATCGTGATCTCTAGACATTCCTAAAAAACCAACTGCTGCGTGAGGCATAATTTGCAGCAATCCCTCAAGCAAACCATTTCCAGCTCTTAAAATAGATACTACAGCTGGTTCAGGTTCATTCAGAAAATAAGCTTTCATATCTTCTAAAGGTGTGGAAATATTTTTTTTATAAGATTTTAATTCTTTAGTAGCTTCAACACCTAGTATCATACCTGCTTCTTTCATTAGCGCTCTAAAAATTACTGATCGGGTTTTCTTTTCTCTCATTAAAGAAAGCTTATGCTGTAATAAAGGATGATTTACATGGACTACATTTTTAGGCAGTTTTAACATCTAAGGTATCTCATAAATTAATAATTATATTTAAGTATATAATATAAATTAAATAAAAAATTTTTTAATTTATTTTATACTAAAATTACTTATATATGTATTTAAAATTACATATTTACTAAATTGGAATTATTTCATGATATTTCGTTCATCTTACTTCTGGGCCTTTACCATTTTTGTTTTAGTTTTAGGATGGATGTTTTCTGATGATTTGTTTAATAATTTTATAAACCAAAATAGTGATAATAATGATAATTCAAAAATTGAAACTTCTACTGCAATTAATTCAAATGAAACTTCTAATGAATTAATTATATTAGCGAAAAAGGTGAAAAACAAATTTGTTCAAAAAACCATTAGATCAAATAGTGTAACTTATCCTGAATTTGAAATTTCTATTCCTTCGGAAGTACAAGGCAAAATAAAAAAGATTTTTGTGAAAGAGGGAGATTTTATCTCTAAAGGTTCCAAAATTTTGGAAATTGACCGTGGGACATTGAACCAAAAAATATCTGCTGCTAAAGCTTCATTGAAAGCTGCAGAAAAGTCTCTTGATATTTCTAATAGAACGTCAAAAGGAACTTTAGATATAGAGCTTCAGGCTGCGAAAGCAGATTTAAAATTGGCCAAACAAAACTTAACAATTGTTGAAAAGCTTTTTAAACAAAATTATGCGTCTTCCTTAGAGGTTACACAAAAATTATCTCAAGTAGAAAATGTACAAGTAAGAATTGCTCAACTAGAAAATAAGCAAAATTTTAACTCTGAATTAAACGTAATTAAAAGTGAAGCTGAATACGAAAATGCAAAATCAATATTGATGGAGCTCGAAGAACAATCGGGTAATATGATTATATCATCACCTTCCAACGGTATTTTAGAGAAATTATACTTAGATGAAGGTGAAAGAGTTTCAAAAAATTCTACTGTTGCAGAAATTTTAGGTATGGAAAATATAAAATTAATTGCAAAAATCTCACAAGCTGAAGTCGGTCAAATAAAAATAAAAGATGATGTAAAAATTAATTTTAATAATAATATTTTTAATGGGAAAGTTTCTAAAATTTCTTCAAATGCCAACTCTTCTACTAGAACTTTTGATGTAGAAATTATAACTAAAAACATTGATTTTTTAATCAAAGGAGGGATGACTGCAGAAATTGAAATAATTACAGATGAAATTGAAGCTTTTCAAATTTCTCCAGCTCATCTAAGTGTCAATAATGATGGAACCTTAAATGCTAAAGTTGTTGAAAATGGCAAAGTGCAATTCAAAAAAGTTTCTATAATTAAAAGTGATGAGGATGTTGTTAATGTACTAGGACTTAATGATAATGATATTATATTAACTAAAGGCCAGGCTTTTGTTCAGCAAGGTGATAATGTTCAATATAAATTAGAGGATTAATATTGCAAAATTTTATTAACGCATTTTTCTCTCGACCCTATGCAGTCTTACTAGCTTTATTTATTATAATTTTGTTTGGAGTTTCTTCTTATATTCAAATGCCTAAGGAAGCTACTCCAGATATCGATATACCAATGGCTTATATTTCAGTTAATTATGATGGCATTTCTCCAACAGATGCAGAAAAATTGCTTGCAAAGCCTCTCGAGAAGCACTTAAGAACAATTGCTGGATTAGATAAAATGACATCTGCTTCAGCCGAAGGGTATTCATCAATTACATTAGAATTTGATGCAGGAGAAAATATTGATCTTATTCTAGATGATGTTAGGGAAGCTGTTGATGCTGCTAAACCTGACCTCCCAAATGAGGCTGATGAACCAAAGATTTTCGAAATTAATATATCTATGTTCCCAATTCTAACAGCTGCACTTTATGGGCCCGTTCCATATTCAAGCCTGGTAAAAACAGCGCGTACTTTAAAAGATAAACTGGAAAGCTTACCAGGTGTTTTAGAAGTTGATATTGCTGGAGATAGAGACGAAATTATTGAGATTATTATTGATGCTACTAGCATGGAGGCGTATGGATTATCTCCAAATAATATTTTAAGAATGGTCTCATCAAATAGTCAACTTGTTACAGCAGGATCAATGGAACAAAGCGGCGGTAGATTTCTTTTAAAAGTACCTGCAGTTGTTGAAACAATAGATGAATTGTCAAACATGCCTGTAAAAGTTGGGAAAGATACCTCTATTAAATTTAGTGACATTGCATCAATTAGAAGGACTTTTAAAGATCCTCAAGGTTATTCCAGAGTTAATGGTGAAGCTACAGTGGTTCTTGAAGTTAAAAAGAGAATTGGATCAAATTTAATAGAAATTGCTGATAGCTCTAAACTTACTATTGAAAATTATCTTGAAAATGAAAATCAAAATATAAAAGCATCGTTTCTTAGCGATGAGTCTAAAAATGTAAGAAATATTTTAAGTGAACTTGGAAATAATGTTATAGCGGCCGTTCTAATTGTTATGATAATGATCCTTGCAACACTTGGCTTTAGAAATGCTTTATTGGTAGGGGTGGCTATTCCAGGAAGTTTCTTATTAGGTTTTATAATATTAAATATGCTTGGTATTACTCTTAACATAATTGTTTTATTTTCTTTAATTTTAGTAGCTGGATTACTAGTTGATGCTGTTATTGTAACTACGGAGTATGCGGATACCAGACTTTCAAAAGGAATAAATAAATTTCAAGCCTACAGAGATGGTGCATCTAGAATGTTCTGGCCAATAACCTCATCAACTGCAACAACATTAATGGTATTTTTGCCATTATTATTCTGGCCAGGAATAGTTGGGCAATTTATGAAATATTTGCCAATTACTATGATTTTTGTTCTTTCATCTTCATTGCTTATGGCATTGATCTTTGTTCCTGTAATCGGAAGCTTAGTTGGTAAAAATCCAAGAAAAGACTTCTACAGTAAACCAGCTGCTCCAAAATTATACAGAAATATTTTGAAATTTACCATCAAGAGGCCAACAACTGTTATGTTTTTAATACTCTCTGTTGTTGGTATTTCCTTCTATACTTTTTATCAAGCTGGCTTAGGAGTATCGTTTTTTCCTGATATAGAACCTGAACAAGCTAAAGTGCAAATTTTATCGAGAGGTGATTTTTCATTTCAAGAAAAAGATAAAATAGTTCTTTCTGCAGAGAGAGCTCTTCAAAGCCCTGAAGGTGTAAATATAATATACGCAAGATCAAAAAATCCTGCAAATAATGAACCAAGAGATAGTATTGGGAATATAACTACTTTCTTTTCAAATTGGCAGGAGCGAGAACCTGCAAGTATAATTATTGATAGAATGAGAGAGCTTGTAAGAAATGTTCCTGGGGCAAAAATAAATGTCATAGTTGACCAAGAGGGCCCAGGTGGTGGCAAACCTATTGATATTGAGGTTATTGGCACAAATTTAACTGAAATATCTTTAGCTGTAGAAGATCTTTTGAATAAAATGAAAAAAATTAATGGATTTATTGATGTCTCAGATAGTCGACCACTACCTGGTACAGAGTGGATGCTTATTACAGATAGGCAAGCTGCTAATCAATACGGTGTTTCAGTTTCAACTATTGGAACTATGATTAAGTTACTTACAAAAGGGGTTAAACTTTCTGATTATCGACCTGATGATATTGATGATGAACTTGAAGTATTACTTAGATTCAAAAATTCGCAAAGAAGTCTTGCAAGACTAGAAGAATTAAAAATTCCTTCTGATCAGGGTGAGTATATCCCAATGAGTATTTTTGCGAAACTTGAACCAAAACCAAAAAATGGCGAGGTCCAAAGAGTTGATGGCAATAGGTTTATGTCAATTAGTGCCGACGTTGAGGATGGGCTGTTACCTGCAAAACTAATTGAAAAATTAAAGTTAGAATTAGAAAAATCTCCTCTTGATCAAGATGTAACTGTTAAATTTGGTGGTGAAGACAAAGATATTGCTGAAACACAGGCATTCCTAGGTCAGGCCTTCGGCTTATCCTTATTGCTTATGGTAATGATACTAATGATACAATTTAATTCCTTTTGGCAAACCTTTGTAACAATGTCCGCGATAGCTTTGTCTATCGGTGGTGTTCTTCTAGGTTTATGGATAACAGGTAGACCTTTTGGAATTGTAATGTGTGGTTTAGGTATTATTGCTTTAGCAGGTATCGTAGTTAATAATAATATAGTATTAATTGATACGTTTAACGAAATAAGAAAAAGAGGGTACTCAGCGCCCCATGCTGCTTTTCGCTCGGGGCTTCTACGTTTTCGCCCAGTAATGCTGACAGCAATAACTACAATTTTAGGTTTATTGCCAATGGTTTTTGAACTAACTATTAAGTTTTCAGATCAGGAAGTTTTAGTTGGTGCACCCTCATCTCAATGGTGGGCGCAACTTTCAAGTACTATTGCGGGAGGACTTACTTTTGCAACTATTCTTACTCTTTTAGCAACACCAGCATTATTGGTTCTTGGATATGGCATAAATAAATTTTTAAAATCTATTTTTAAAAAAATAAATGTGTATTCAATAAGTCGATCATTTAATTAAAATTTAAATGAAATTTCAAATAATTATAAACAATATATTTTTTAGTTGGTTCTTATTAATATCTCTTGGAATTATATGGGGCATGTCATTTCTTGGAGTTGAGTTAGCTCTTAATTCTTTTCAACCTTTAACTATAGCATGCTTTAGAATAATATTGGCGTCTTTAATATTATTTGTAATTTGTAATCTGACTGGAAATAAATTACCAAGACCTTCTGATCCTAATGGGAAAAAAATTTTATTGCACTGTTTAGGCTTTGGTTTATTTTCAAATGCAATACCTTTCTCATTGTTAAGTTGGGGGCAAATACAAGTTTCATCAAGTTTTGCTGGTATAGCAATGGCTGTCGTACCCTTGGTAGTTTTGCCAATGTCCCATTTTTTAGTTCCTAATCAAAAAATGACTGCTCTAAAGTTAATTGGATTTGTTATAGGCTTTATTGGGATAATAGTTTTAATTGGACCAAGCGCGTTTGAAATAACTAACAGTAAAACTATAATTTTAGCGCAAATAGCATGCGTTTTAGCAAGTGTTTGCTATGCAACGGGGTCTATTATTACAAAACTTACACCCCCAACAAATTTGATTTCATTTACATCTTGTTCTTTATTATTTGCATCAGCGATTATGATACCTCTGACATTTATAATTGATGGAATTCCAAGTTTTAATTTAGATATTTCTCTTCTGGGTATTATATATTTAGGTTTATTTCCAACTGCTTTAGCAACAATAATGTTGGTTACATTAATTAGAGTAAAAGGTCCTCCATTTTTAAGTTTAGTAAATTATCAAGTACCTATATGGGCACTTATTTTCGGTTTATTTGTTTTAAATGAGCAATTACCAGCAGAATTTTTAATAGCACTATTAATAATTCTTACAGGATTAGGAGTTTCCCAGATAAAAAGAGATAAAACTATTTCCTAGATGCAATATATTGATCCAATGATTTTATTTCATTAGTAGAGAGAACAATACCTAATTTCGTTCTTCTCCAAGCAATATCAGATGCAGTTTTAGCCCACTCATTGTTTATAAGCCATTCTACTTCACATTGATATAAGCCTGCTCCAAAGTAAATCCCAAGTTCTTTTATAGAAGTTTTCTTTTTAAGAATGTTCTGTAAATTTGTACCATATGACTTGAATAATCTTTCAATTATTTTCTGATCAATGAAGGAATACTTTTTTATATTTTTTTTTAAAAGACTATTAAATTGTGATGGTGAAAATTCACCCCCAGGAAGCGGTTTATTTGATGTCCAGTTTTTAGATTTTTTACCAAATTTATTATCAATAATTTTAGTAACTTCTTCAGCTAATTTTCTGTAAGTAGTGATTTTACCACCAAAAATTGATAAATACATGAGTCTATTTAAATAGTCGGTCTCAATTTTATAGTCTCTCGTAATATCTTTTGCATTTAAACTGCCATCATCAAAAAGAGATCTTACTCCACTGTAGGTCCATATAATGTGGCTTGAATTTATTTCTTTTCTAAAATAGGAAGACACAGCTTTGCAAAGGTAGTCGATTTCATCCTTAGATATTTTTGCTTTTGATGGATTGCCATTATAAGGTATATCTGTAGTACCAATAAGACTAAAATCTTTTTCAAACGGAATTGTAAATATAATTCTACCATCGAAATGCTGAAAAATATATGCTTTATCGTGGGAGTATATTTTTGGAACCACTATATGGCTTCCTTTGATTAGCTTTGTATTTTTTTGATTATGGCGATTTTTATTTATCACTGATATAAGTTTATCAGTCCATGGACCCGATGCATTCACCAAGACCTTGGATGAAAGTTTAATTTTTTTGGATGCTCCATTTATTTTATTTTTTGCTTCTACTAACCATTTAACCCCATCATTCTCTAATTTAATAACTTCTGTGTTGGTCATAATAGTGGCGTTGTTAATTTTAGCATCCATTGCATTTAAAATTACTAACCTAGCATCCTCAACCATACAGTCTGAGTATTCAAAACCTTTTTTATAATTTTCTTTTAAAGGATTTTCGTTTAAAGAGTTAAAATTTACAGATTTTGAGGATGGAAGATAATTTCTTCTAATAATATTATCATAAATTAATAAGCCTAGCTTTATTAACCATGAAGGTCTTAAACTTGGGCTATGTGGTAATATAAATCTTAATGGCCTGATAATATGAGGTGCAATCTCCATAAGTTTTTCTCTTTCAATTAAAGCCTCTCTTACAAGACGAAACTGATATTGTTCCATATACCTTAATCCACCATGAATTAATTTTGTAGACCAAGATGACGTTGCACTCGCCAAATCATTCATCTCCAACAAGGCAACTGAGTATCCCTTACCGGAAGCATCTCTTGCAATCCCAGCACCATTTATGCCACCACCAATAATAATAATGTCAAAGTCAGTTTTCAAAGCTAAAATTAAATATCTTTTGGGTTGTAATTTTTAATTTAATTTATAATACATATTGTATAATTTTGTTAAGAAAAGGTTACATTTATGGTAAATAATTTTTCTAATTTTTTATTGAAAAGACGAAGTGTTACAGCCAAAAAAATGTCCCCTACAATCGTTAAAGATGAAGACTTAAATTCTATAATTTCAGCAGGAATTAGGGTTCCTGACCATGGTGCACTAACACCATGGAGAATTATTGTTTTTAAAGATGAAGAAAGAGAGAAGTTTGGTAAAGATTTTCTTGGTAAAAGGTATAGAGTTAAAAACCCAAATGCAACAGAAGAAGAAATCACTTATGAAGAAAATAGGTTCTTAAGAGCGGGTGTTGTTATTTGCGTAATTAGTTCGCCAGTAGAACATAAAAAAATTCCTGTATGGGAGATGCAACTTTCATCTGCAGCAGTTTGTCAAAATTTACTTATCAGTGCACAATCACTAGGTTATGCCGCTCAATGGCTAACTGAATGGTACACATATGATGAAGTTATACTTAAAGAGCTTGGTTTTTCTGAAAGAGACAAAATTTCAGGCTTTATCTATATTGGGAAAAAAAATGAAGAACCTAAAGATCGAATCAGACCTGAAAAGGAAAAAATTGTTTCTTACTGGAATTAAAACTAGGATTTTTTTCTTATTTCAGTGATTTTTTCTTCTATAACTTCACTTACAATAATTGGTAGATTAGTTTTTAACCATTCATCTAAAATAGGTTTTATGGCATCTCTCACTGATTGAGCTATTAATCCTTCAGCACCTTGATCTTTAAATGCTTTTTGAAATTCGGATACTTCATAGTTTATCTGTTCCATAATTTCTTCTGAAAGATCATTTTCACTTGAACCTTCTTGTTTAACAAGAGTTTCATCAGAACTTTGCACATTTAAAAGCTCTTCATTCTCAGCCTTCTGAATGAGATCCTTAATTGAGCTTCTAATTTCTTCAATACTTCGCAATTTTTTCCTCAAAATTTTTTTTTAAGCTTCTATTAGAATAAAAAAAGTTACAATTTTATAAATAAAGTATATATAAAAAAATCAATAATATTGACTAATTTGCTATAATATTAAATATATCTATCATATAATTAAGTAATATGTTATTAATAATAGTTAATTTTTGGAGGAACGGATGCTCAAAATAAGGCGTTTGTTTATATCATTAGGGTTTGCATTATCACCATCAATATTATTTGCAGGTGGAATGCCCACTTCTGAAACTAGTTCAAGTGAAACCACAAGTTCTGTAACACAAAGTTCAAATGAATCCGCTGAAACTAGTAATACAGTCTCTGGCACATCTGAAAATAATAGTTCAAATACACAAAACTCCGAAAATGCTACTTCAAATAGTAGTTCTGATGATTCTCAAACATCATCAAATAGTTTTATTGCTATAGAGGATGAACCACTGATTATTGATGTTTCTGGTATTTCTGATTCTGATGGAGTTGGAAAAATATATGTTCAGTGGCAAAAGGAGACATCAGATGGTAGATGGATTGATATTTTTGGAGCCACTCAGCAGTCCTTTACTCCTAGACAAGTACACGTAGGACAAACCTTGAGAGTTCAAATTACTTTCTTAGACAACCAAGGTAACCTTGAAACTTTGTTTAGTTCACCCTCAAGTCCTGTTCAAAATGTTAATGATAAACCAAAGGGTGGTCCTTTATTAGTTGGAAACGCTAAGGAAGATGCATCATTGATTGTTGATACAAGCAGTGTATCTGACGAAGACGGTATTGGTGAAATGCAAGTTATATGGCAAAGATCTAAACAAGGAAGTGACTGGCAAGCGTTTGATGATACTACAGGTGAAGTTTTAAAATTGGGTCAAATGCACGTTAATTACGCTTACAGAGCTATTGTTGCTTATTTAGATGGTCAGGATACCAGAGAAGTTATGATATCTAGTCCATCTGATATTGTAATGAATTTGGATGATCCAGTTGAAGGTGAAGTTGTTTTATCTGGTGAAGCTAACGAAAATGGAACACTCATGGCAGATACCTCTCAGATAACCGATGAGGATGGAGTTGCTAGTCTGTCAGTTCAATGGGAAAGTTCTAAAGATGGAAGAAGTTGGTCAATAATGGAAAATATCCAAGGCATTAGTCTTGACTTAGGACAGTATCTTGTTGGAAGTCAAATTAGGGCTCGATTAAGTGTTGTTGATAATTTTGGAACTGAAACTATTTTGGTTAGTCAACCTTCACGGACAATTGAAAATGTTAACAACAAACCTTCTGGTTCAATTATTATTAGAAGAGTTAATGTTTCAGGTTAATATCTGATACCTCCCTAGACTTATTTAAGTAATTAACAATTAATTTTTATCTAATACTCTTTGAAAAAATAGATAATAATGGTGGAACAATAATAAGCGTTGCTATTGTTGAAAGTGATAATCCTCCAAAAACTACTATTCCTATTCCCCTATAAAGTTCTGATCCTGCTCCTGGAAAGATAACTAATGGTATTAAACCAAATAATGAGGTGAGAGTTGACATAAAAATTGGTCTTATTCTGTTCCTTGTAGCTTCAATAATTGCATCATAGATTTGCATTCCCTCTTCTCTTACTTGCAATACTGTTTGTTCAACTAGCAAAATAGCATTATTAACAACAATACCTGTAAGAATTACAAACCCAAGCATTGTTAACATATCTAAAGGCTGCTTAATGAACTGATTGAGTATAGCTAAAGCAGCAATCCCTCCTGTCGAAGCAACTGGCACTACCAATAAAATTATCAGAGGCATTGCAAAGCTTTTTAATAGAATCACTAAAAGAAGAAATATTACAATTATAGCGGTTAAAACATTGGATTGCATAGAAGTCCAAGTTCTGGCTAATTCACTAGCTGCTCCTCTTACAAAAATTGAAACACCATTCTCTGATGCCTGTTCTCTAAATTTTGGAATTATTTCTTTTTCAATTACTGAAACTGCGTCCTCTAGAGCAATATTTTCTTCTGGTCTGATTCTGATTGAAATTGCCTGCCTTCCTCCAATTCTTTTAATTTCCCTAGCTGCACTCACAATTTCTATAGATGCTAATTGGTCAAGGCTCATAATATTACCAGATCTTGCTATAATTGGAATATTACCCAGAGTTTCAACCGTGAGATTTTGAGCGTCTACACCTGATAAAACAAGATCAATTAGGTCCCCATTAATTGGAATTTGAAGGACATTGGCACCATCATTGAAAACGTCTAGAGCAGAAGAAAACTCTCTTACAGTAATCCCTGCTCTTGCTAGAGCAGTTGTATTTGGCGTAATTAGAACCTGTGGTGAGCCTGCATCAAGTGATGGAAGAAGCCTAATTTGATTTCCTTTAGATCTAGGAAATTTTTGATTTAGTTCTGAATCAAGGTTTCTTACAATAGGCTCAATAACATCTAGATTAGGCCCTGTTACATCTACTCGAATAGATTTACTTCCGCCAACAGAACGACCGAATAGTGATGCTTGACTTACAAAAGCTCTTGCACCAGGTTCACTAAACACTGGACGCATTAATACCATTTTTAATTCTGCGACCCTTGAACTATCCTTAGCAGAAGCCCCCGCAAAAGCCCCTCCTTGAAATGCTACAAAAAAGAACCTGTCTATTTCAGGTGGACCTCCTTCATTTGTTTTTCCTTCCCATAAAGGTTTAGCTGCACTTTCCATTTTCTGAGCAATTCGAAGCGTCTCATCCATAGAGTATCCAGTGGGAACAATCAAACGTCCAAATACAAAGTTAGCATTTCCATCGGGCAAATAATCAAGTCTTGGCAAAAACTTAAAGCTTGCAGATGCTGAGACAACCACAATAAATATTACTAAGGCTAACCCTATAAATTTACTCTTAACTATAAACTTTGCATAACCAATTATGAGTTTTGAGAATATCGCAGATATAGAATCAATTACTGGTATTCTGAACGGATTTGAAAAACGATCGCTTGGTCCGCTTAGTAGCCTAGCTGCCAGTGTTGGAATAACTGTAACTGATACAATAACTGATATCAAAACTGAAACAGATATTGCTATACCAATATCCCTAAATAACTGACCTACAGGAAGATTTAATGTTACAACTGGTATAAATACTATAACTGTTGTTAAAGCAGATCCAAGTATTGGCGCCCAAACTTGTCTTGCACCGTTATAAGCTGCTTCCTTTGCGTTTTGTCCTTTTTGACGTAGCCTAAATATATTTTCCATGCTTACAATGGATGCGTCAACTACCATCCCTATTGAGAAAGCCAAGCCAGCTAAAGATATTACATTTATTGAAAGTCCTAATCCTGCTATAGCAACAAAAGTCCCAATAACTGAAACAGGAATGGCAATAAATATAATTCCAGTAGGTATTAATGATCTTAAAAATAAAATTAGAATGCTAATAGCTAGGCAGCCACCAATCCAAATATTTTGTTTTACTAAGTTAATGGCAGATGAAATATATGTTGTTTCTTCAAAAATTACTCTTAGATCTAAGCCTCTATCATTTAAATTATTTTCATTCAAAGCATCAATCTGCTCTCTTAACCTTGACATTGTTGCAACTACATTTGTTCCTTGCTCTCTTAAAACACTTAATATTACTGCTTTCTCACCATTGAGCCTTCTAAAACTTGTTCGTTTCTGAATTTTTAATTCTATTTCTGCAATATCTGATAACAAGAGAGGTACAATGGAACCTTCTGAGGAAACATCTGTTCTTATAACAATTTCTTCAGCTCTCTCTCTAGTGTAAGCAATTAGTTCAGTTCTAACAGGATACGATCTCTTTCCTTCTGTTACTGTTCCAACACTTTGAAGAGTTGAAGCTGTTCTTAGCGCATCAATAACTTCTGTTAAAGTAATTCCAAATCTTGTCATTTTTTCAGGGTCAATAAGGATCCGCATTTCCCTTTTACCACCACCATTAAAGGTTACCTCAGAAACACCCTTAGTTCTTCCTAATGGTTGAGCGATATCGCTTTCAACAAACCTTCCAAGGTTTTCTAAATCAATTTCGTATCCATCTCTTGCTAATAAGGCTAGACGTGCTATTGGACTATCATCTGAATTAGAAGTTCTAATTGTTGGTGTTTTAGAATCGTTTGGAAGTCCAGTAACACCTGATAATTTATTTAATAGAAGAATAAGTGCTTTATCCATATCCTGCTCTAAAGAATATGTAAGAGTTATCGTTGCTCTTCCAGTTCGAGACTGGGATGACAATTCTTCTATGCCGTTAAGAGAAGATAAATCTTGCTCAAGTCTGTTGACAATTTCTCTATCAACATCAGCAGGAGATGCGCCAGGCCAATTAACTCTTACTTGATAAATAGGCTTTTCGATATCAGGAGTCATCTGAATGGGAATATTTTGGAGTGCAACATACCCAAAAAGAATAGATAAAAATATTAAGGCAATAACTGCAATTGGTTTATCTATAGCTTGCTTAATTATATAATTCATTTAGATTTTACCTTTGAACCAGAAAATGGGACTTCATTCTCATTACCATTTGGCATTTTCAATGTTAAAATACCTTCTACCTTATCAGAAGATATATTCCCATTAAAGTTTAAGGTTATAGTTCCAAATGGAAGTACTAAAGGGGTTTCAAATTTTAATTTTTTACCGTCAGTTTCAACATCTGTTTTTTCTCCATTGAAAGTTGAAACTTTTTTTCCAAGAATTAGCTCTCCGGATCTCTCACCACCTCTACCTTGCCATTTTAAAACCCATTTATCTCCTTTAATTCCAGATGGTTTTTTAGAACTATCTGAGGGTTTCCCAGCTAATTTAACTGAAGATCCATCCTTCAGTAATTCATTACCTCTAACTATGACTTTATCATTAGTGGAAATACCACTAATGATAATTACTTTATTTCCAACAGATCCTCCAAGTTTTACAGATTTTTTAATTGCCTTTCCCTCTTCCATTATAAAAACAACCTGACTGGAAGAAATTGGAATTATTGCATCTTTTGAAATTGTAATGACAGGCTCAGGATTGCTAGTTGGAATGAACATATTAATAGATGCATTATTTGCTTGAAGGCTGTTTTTTATTTTATCTTTAAATTTTAATCTTACCGTTCTTGTTCCAGTTCTAGGATTTTCTTTTAGAAGCGTTGCCCTGTATAATGCTGAAACATTTTCACCATAAATATCCAATCCCTTTACCTCTTTAGATTCTTTAATAAGGTCTAGATAGATTGCTGGAACTTCCAATTCAATTTCAAAATTATTATTACTTTGGATCGTTGCTAAACGTTCTCCAACTCGAACATAACCGGTCTGTATAGGAGATAAATCTACTATCTGACCATCGATTGGAGATTTTAAATTAGTATCTGAAATATCTTTTTCTAATTTATTTATTTCTATATTTAATCTATTAATAGAGTTTTCAGCCTGCTTTATTCTGAAACTTATTTTATTTAAAAATTGGTTTTTTGATAGAACCTGCTGCTGTGAAGATAAATATGCTGATGTTGCTGTCTCTAGTTCCTGAACTGAAATCGCATTTGTCTCATAAAGCTCCTGTGTTCTTTCATATTTTGATTTGACAATATCTGATTGCTTTTGAATGATTAATTTAATATTTTTTTCATTTTTTAATTCATTTACAAGATCTTCAAGACTTATGTTTGCATTGGCAAGTTGGTTTTTCTTAATTTTTAAATTGTAATTAATATTTGTACTATCTTGAGATGCAATAAGTTGATTTTTTTTAACTGTATCTCCTACTTTAATATTTTCCATACTGATAATACCATTTGTAACAGATGAGATAGTACTAGTAAGACTTGAAACTACTTTACCTTGAATTTCTTTTGTGGTTGAAAGTGTTTCTTTTATAGGACTTTCAACAACAACTGTTGATGCTCTATTTCCACCACCCCAATTCTGAGAAAAACTTGAAGGAACCGCTAAAATAATTAATGTATTGGCTAGAAAAAAAGACTTCCATATCTTGGTTATTATTTTTTCTTTTTGATATTCTTTTAAATCCATCATTATTCCTATACCCCAAATTATCTAAACAAAGTCATTAAATTATATTTTATATTTTTAAGATTGTAATTATTTTTCAGGAATTAAACCTTTTGGATTGAACCTTAAAACTAAAACCAGGATTAATCCAAGGGTAAGATATCGCATATATGCTGCAGAACCAAGCATATGGTTCCTAAATGCATTATCATCTGAAAATCCAGACGTTAAAATATCCATTAAAAATAGGCCTATATACTCAACTTCAACCCAGAAAAACCAAATAATAAAGCCACCAAGTATTGCTCCCAAATTATTTCCTGCTCCACCTAGAATAACCATAACCCAAATTATAAACGTAAACCTCAGTGGATGATAGTTGGTAGGAGTTAACTGACCATCCAAAGTAACTAACATAGCCCCTGCAATTCCACAAACAGCAGAACCTAAAATGAAAACCTGAAGATGCCGGCTCTTCACGTCTTTGCCCATAGATTCAGCAGCAATTTCATTATCTCTTATTGATCTCATCATTCTTCCCCAAGGAGAATTTAATGCTTTTTCACAAAGCCAGTAAAGAACAAAGAGGACTATTAAAAATAATATTGTATAACAAATTTTGACAAATAAAGTAGATGCATCAACAACATCAACACCTAATGTTTGAGCCCAATTAATAAAGTTAGTGCTTTGTTGCAGGTCGATTTCATAAGGTACTGGTCTTGGAAGGCCAATTACATTTTTTACCCCTCGTGCAAGCCAATCTTCATTTTTGATAGTAAAAATGATAATCTCAGAAACTCCAATAGTTGCTATTGCCAAATAGTCTGATCTAAGTCCCAGAGAAATTTTACCTATTAGCCATGCTGCAATTGCTGCAAGTAATCCTCCAATTGGCCATGACAAAATAATAGGTAAACCAAGACCACCAAGATAGCCTTCAGCGGCAGGATTAATTTTTTCAATGGCTTCTACAGCAGGATCGAAAATATAACGGAAAATAAAAAACCCCATGACCAAGATAATTGTCATGAATAGTGGCCTGTATTTTGATCCTTTTAAAAATTTCCATGCATACATAGAAAAAAATATTGTTAAAGCTCCAAAAAATAATGCTGAAATCACTCTAACACCACCAGCACTCCAAGCTTCATAAACCGGGGGTGCAGATATGATTACAGTAGCTAAACCTCCGAGTGCAACAAAACCCATTATACCTAGATTAAATAACCCAGCATAACCATATTGAATATTTACTCCTAAAGACATAACAGCTGAAATAATACACATATTTAAAATCAATAATGCAACATTCCAACTTTGAAAAAATCCAACTAAAGCAATTAAAATTATCATAATTGAATATAGTAGAATATTCTTACTCATACTGATTTACCTCTAAAAATTCCAGTTGGACGAAAAATCAAAACTAACAACAAAATTGAATATGAAACCACAAATTTATAGTCAGTTGAAATTAACTGAACTAAACTAGTTGGCTCTAAATTTTCTGGGAGTAGATAAATAAGGACTTTCTTAAATGCATAAGTAATTATTACTTCTGAAAAAGCTATAATATATCCTCCGACTATAGCTCCTAATGGATTTCCCAATCCGCCTAAAATTGCCGCTGAAAAACTTGGTAACAAAAGCATATAATAAACAAATGGCTTAAAGCCTTTATCTAGACCATATAGAGTTCCTCCAACAACTAATAAAGTGGTGGCAATTATCCAGGCCAAAGCAACTACTTTTTCAGGGTTAATTCCTGAAAGAAGAGCTAAGTCCTCATTGTCTGAGTAAGCCCTCATAGATTTACCTGTTTTGGTTTTATATAAAAACCAAAAAAGAATAACAACAAAGAAAACTGATGACGAGACTGTAATAATCTGAGAAAATTTTAAAGATATACCTTCAGAAAGACCTGTTATATTTTTAAACTCTCTTGCTTTAATTAGAAAGCGTTCACCATCAAAAAAATTTCTATCTTTTGGTCCAATGATAATTCTAGTAGTTGCATTCATCATCATAGCAACTCCAAGAGAAACTATAATAACTATAGATGGATCACTTCTTTTTACCCTATAATACTTGTAAACACTTTGATCTATAGCAAGCATCAAAAGAACTGTTATAATTATACTAAAAGGTAATGCTAAAAGAGCAGTAGGAAGAGGTTGGATACTTATACCAATACTTTGAAAAAACCAAGTAAATAAGATAGTGAACATCGCTCCCCAAGCCATCGTTTCACCACCTGCGTAATTTGAAAATCTTAATGTTCCATAAATTATAGTTACACCTAATGCGCCAAATGCAAGCTGGCTTCCATAGGTTGTAGCAGGAATTATTACATAATTTAAAAGTGCAACAAGAGCGTTTAAGAAATCCATATTATCCACCTAGGAAAGACTTTCTAACTTCTGGGTTGCTGAGCAAAGATATTCCTGTACCAGAAAATTTATTTACTCCTTGAGTTAAAACAAATCCTTTATCGGCGATATTAAGAGCCTGTTTAGCATTTTGTTCAACCATTAAAATAGAAATTCCACGCTTAGATATTTCAATAATTCTGTCAAATAGTTCATCCATAATTATAGGAGAAACACCTGCAGTAGGTTCATCAAGCATTAACACTTGGGGCTTAGTCATTAAAGCTCTTCCAACAGCTACTTGCTGTCGCTGACCTCCAGAAAGTTCTCCAGCTTCCTGTTTTCTTTTTTCCCTCAAAACAGGAAATAAAGAATAAACCTCATCAATCGTTGAAGAAAAATCATCTTTTTGAAGGAAAGCTCCCATTTCTAAATTTTCTTCAACAGTTAAAGATGCAAATACATTATTTGTTTGGGGTACAAAGGCCATGCCTTTTTTAACTCTTTCAAATACTGAGACTGAGGTTATGTCTTCACCATCTATTTTAACTGAACCTGATTTTAAGGTAAGCATCCCGAATATAGCTTTCATAGCTGTTGATTTACCTGATCCATTAGGTCCAACTATAACAGCTATCTCACCTTTATTAACATCGATTGAGCAGCCATGAAGTATATCAGCAGCTCCATAACCAACAACAAGATTTTCACCAGATAAAAAAGTCATTTTAATTAGAAGCTTTTCTTTTTTTAGGAGTATTTTTCATCCCTTTTCCTAAATATGCCTCAATGACTTCCTCATTTTTTTTAATATCTTCTATGTTGCCTTCAGCAAGAACCTTGCCCTCAGCTAAAACAATCACTGGGTCACAGAGCTTGGTAATAAATTCCATATCATGTTCAATCATACAAAATGTATACCCTCTTTCCTTATTAAGACGCAAAATTGCATCGCCAATTGTTTTGAGAAGAGTTCTATTTACACCAGCACCCACCTCATCAAGCAGAACAATTTTTGCATCTACCATCATAGTCCTACCTAATTCTAAAAGTTTTTTTTGACCTCCTGATAAATTTCCAGCTTTTTCATACAGTAAGTGATCAATTGTTAAGAATTTTGTTACTTCAATGGCTTTTTGTTTTATTTTTTCTTCTTCATCTAAAATAGTTTTTCTTCTAAACCATGAGTTTATAATTTTTTCACCAGTCTGGTCTCCAGGTACCATCATCAAATTTTCCAGAACAGACATTGTTGAAAATTCATGGGGTATTTGGAAAGTCCTTAAAACACCTTTTTCAAAGAGTTTATGAGGTGGTAAGTCAGTTATATCTTCATTATCTAAAAAGACTTTACCACTTGTGGGTTTATAATCGCCAGCAATAACATTAAATAATGTTGTTTTACCAGCACCATTAGGACCAATTAGACCAGTTATGGAGTTTTTTTTAATTTCTAATGTAGTACCATCAACAGCTTTGAACCCGCCAAAGTGCTTATGAATATTGTCTACTATAATCATTGTAATATTAAATATAAAAAGTTAGCGACTTAATACTATTAAGCCGCTAACAATTTTAAGTTAAATTATCGATAATTTACATCGACCATTTTACCATTTTGGATTTGGATTTCTCTAAAATTACCAGCAGCTTCACCAGGTCCAATCAAAGACACGCTTGAAGCACCAACATAATCAATGGCTACGCCATAAGAAGCTAATTTAATACCCTTAGCTAATTCACCTGGATATATCTTTTCACCAGTTCCATTTGCCACTTTCATTATGTGATCTTTATAGACTTGGGGATCAGATGATTTGGCTGATGCCATTGCAAGCAACATTAATGCTGCTGCATCATAAGATTCACCAACAAATGCGTCTCCACCAGCAAAACCATTAGCTTCTCCAATTTTTGCCATAGCTGATGCAGCAGGATTTGTTGGGTCTAAACCTGGGACTGTCCCAAGTGAACCGTCAATATCAGTTCCAAAATTTTCAAGGTTGTCACCAATCATTCCATCTGGAAATAAAAACATATCAAATGCTCCTGTATCAATAGCGCCTTGAGTAACGTTCTTACCAGCTCCATCAATATATCCGGCAACAACTAATGCTTGACCACCAGCAGAAGCAAGCGCACCTACTTCTGATGCGTAATCTGCTTTACCTTCTTCGTGGGCTGCATTGATTGTTACACTTCCACCGTCAGCTTCGTACGCTGCTTGAAAAGCATCCGCAAGACCTTTTCCGTAGTCATTATTAGTGTAAGACACAGCAACTGATGTTATTCCTTTGTCCATAAGAACATTAGACATAATTGCGCCTTGTCTTGCATCTGAAGGTGCAGTTCTAAAGAATAGACCATTATCTTCAGCAGTTGAAAGAGCTGGGGATGTTGCAGATGGTGAGATCATTACCATACCATTTGCCATAGCAACATTCGCTAAAATTGCTCCTGTAACACCAGAGCAATCAGCACCCATTATACCATTTACTTTGTCAGCAGTGATTAATTTTTCTGCATTTGCAGAAGCTACTGCAGAGTCAATACATGTTGAATCAGCTCTGATGGCTGTGACAGTTGATCCACTCAACAATTGACCAGAAGCTGAAACTTCTGCAATAGCAGCTTCAGCACCTGCTGCCATAGCTGGAGTCAAAGATTCAATTGGACCAGTAAAGCCTAAAATAATCCCAATTTTAATATCTTCTGCAAAAGCTGAAGTAGATATAAATAAGGATGCAATCGAAGCTATAAAAAGCTTTCTCATATTAAATTCTCCCAATTATTTTTAATTTATTATTTGTTTTTTAATGCTTTCTTACAGAATTACCAAAAGAAAAGTGTAATTAATAAGCAATTATTTAAGGAGATTTTCATTAAAAAATTTGAATAAAATTAAATATTCAATAAATTTTTCATCTAAGTCACTGATAAAATTAAAATATTTTTATTTTACTTTAATTTTTATTTTTAAAATAAACTTAATTTTTTATACATTTCGAACTATTTTTTGATTTAAAATGCCTATTTTTTTTTAATTAAATAAGAATCATACATTTAATAACAAATACTGTCGCTCCCAAGGACTTATAACATCAAGAAAAGCCTCTGCCTCAGTTCTTTTTACCTCTCCAAATAATTTAACGAATCTTTCACCTAAAGTTTTTTTCATTGCACTCGATTTTTCTAACATATCGAGCGCTATATCGAGATTCCTTGGAAGAGTAGCTACACCTTCAAGACTTTTTACTTTTGGTTTGTTCGGCATTTTCTCTTCCTCTAAACCAAGCCATACACATGCAAGAGTAGCAGCTATTGCTAAGTAAGGATTAGAGTCAGCACCTGGAATTCTATTCTCAATTCTCCTCGAGATAGGCTTGCTTACAGGCACTCTTAATCCAACAGTTCTGTTATCTATACCCCAACCTAAATTTGCTGGAGCATCGTCGTTATTGGGTGGTCTTCTGTAGGAGTTTACATAGGGAGCTACAAGTGCCATAGCTCCTGCAAAATGATTTTGCAAACCAGATAAAGCAAAATAAAATTTATCGGCTTCATTTCCTTTTTGATCAGAAAAAATATTTTTGCCGCTTTTCTTATCAAAAATTGAAACATGAATGTGCATTGCACTACCAGGTTGGTATTGCATAGGTTTAGCCATGAAAGTCGCGTGCAATTTATGACTTATCGCTGTTTGTCTTACTGTTCTTTTAAATAAGAATACTTGATCAGCTAATTCTATTGCATCTCCATGATTAAAATTTATTTCCATTTGTGCGGCGCCTGCCTCATGAGACAATGTGTCAATATCAATTTTTTGTATGTCACAATAATCATAAATATCTTCAAATAAAGGGTCAAAGTCATTAACAGCATCAATTCCATATGCTTGCTTAGCTTTTTCGGGTAACCCAGATCTTCCTAAAGGAGTTCTCAATGGATCTTCAGAATTTGAGTTCTGCTCTACTAAAAAAAATTCTAATTCTGGAGCGACTACAGGGCTCAAACCAATACTGTCAAAAAGTTTCAAAACATTTTTCAAGACTACTCTAGAAGAAACATCAACAGCACTCCCATCAAAATAAAATGCATCATGTATTATTTGAGCGGTTGGCTCTTTATACCATGGGACAAGTCTTACAGTCTTAGCATCAGGTTTCAAAACCACATCCCCAACCGTTTCACCTAAAACATCAGAGTCTCCATAATCTCCTGTAACATTTTGTCCAAAGACATACTCAGGTAATCTTAACCCATCGGAAGAACTAGAATTAATATACTTTTCAACAGGAACTATTTTTCCTCTTGGAATACCGGCAATATCACTAACTAAACATTCAACTTCAGTAATTTTATTATCTGAAAGCCATTTTTTTAAATTCATTTTATAACTTTTCCAGCTTATAATTATTTTAGTTTTTCAAAAGTCTGATCTAACGAAATTATTAGTTTTTTAAACATTTCATCAATTTCTTCTTTTGAGATAGTTAATGAGGGAGACATAATCATACCATCCCTAACAGCCCTCATCATTAACCCATTTTTAATACAAAAATCTCTACAAATAGAACCTGCTTCTCCAGTATTTTTAAACAATTCAGGACCTGATTTATTTTTAACGAGTTCTACACACCCTAACATTCCATATGTTCTTGTCTCGCCAACTAGAGGATGGTCATCCAGTACTTTAATTTTAGAAGAAAGATAAGGAATAATATCCTGATCAGCTTTTTGTATTAATTCTTCGCTTTCTATAATGTTCAGGTTTTCTAAAGCAACAGCAGCTGCAACAGGATGACCGGAATATGTAAAACCATGATTGAATTCACCACCCTCCTCAATAAACTTTTTAGCAACCCTCTCTCCAACCATAACTGCTGACATTGGTATATAGCCTGAGGTTAATCCTTTAGCTAATGTCATCATATCTGGGTTGAGTTTCATTTTATCAGATGCAAACCAACTACCAGTTCTTCCAAAACCTGTAATAACTTCGTCTACAATAAATAAAATATCATATTTTTTACATATTCCCTGAATATGTTCAAAATATCCTTTTGGCGGTATTATAACTCCACCCGCACCTTGTATTGGTTCAGCAACAAATGCCGCAATATTTTCTATTCCAAGTTCAAGAATTTTTTCTTCTAGCCATGATGCTGATGTCTCAGAAAATAAATCTGTTGATTGATTCCCTTTATATTTAAAAGCATATGGAGCTGGAATATGATGGAAGTCTTTTTCTTTTGCTGATTGATTATGCATATCAACCATACCACCCATACTAGCTGACATAATCGTTGAGCCGTGATACCCATATTCTCTTCCTATAATTATTCTTTTATTTGGCTGACCTTCAAGGCTCCAATAATGCCTTACCATCCGAATAATAGTATCATTAGCTTCAGATCCTGAATTTGCAAAAAAAGAATGATTTAATCCCTCTGGGGTGATTTGAGCTAGTTTCCTAGATAATTTTGCAGCTTCTACGTTGTTAGTTTTAAAAAAAACTATTGTAGTAAGGCAGTTTTAGCATCTGCTCTTTTGCAACTTCTGCTAATTGAGTCCTACCATAACCTATATTTACACACCAAAGACCTGCCATAGCATCAAGAATTTTATTTCCACTATTATCATAAATATAATTTCCAGAAGCCTCAGAAATTATTCTTATTCCGTTATTACTTAAATCCTTGTAATTTGTAAAAGGAGGCAAATGATGATTAAGAAGCATGTCCTCATAATTTGTATTGTTTAATTCCATTTAGAACCTGTAAGCTTAAAATTAAAAATTGATTAAGTAATAGCAATATGCCAAATAACTTCAGATTAGTCACTAAATTCAGTACTTAAATGAATAATTTAAATAATTCTATATATATAAAAGATTTGATAGAACCAGAAACCTTTGAGCCACTCAAAGAGCACGTTGAATGTGACGTTTCAATTGTAGGTGGTGGTTTTACAGGTCTTTCATCAGCTATTGAACTTGCTGAAGCAGGATTAAATGTAATTGTTTTAGAAAAAGATTATATAGGATATGGCGCATCTGGAAGAAATGGTGGGCATTTAGTTCAAGGCTGGTCTTCTGATTTCTATAAAATCAGAAAAGACATTGATTCAAAACATCATAAAATGGCTTGGGATGCAGGTATTGAAGCAGTAAGCATAGTAAAAAATAGAATTAAAAAATATAATATAAAATGTGACTTACAAATGGGGTATGTTTATGCCGCTCTACATAGAAGGCATCTAAATGAACTTTATGAAATGGAAAAAGAATGGTCTAATTTAGGCTATAAAAATTTAAAAATTTTAGAAAATAATGATACTATCAAACAATACGTTAATACTAATAAATATGTGGGTGGCCTTCTTGATACTGGCAGTGGGCACCTTCACCCTATGAAATATCTACAAGGATTAGCTAAAGCAGCTAAAGGTCTTGGTGTTAAAATTTTTGAAAATACAAAAGTAGTAAAGAGGTTTGATAACAAATTTCCAGTTTTAATAACTGATAAAAACTTTAAAATAAAATCATCAAATATATTATTTTGTGGTAATGCCTACTTAGAAAGCGTTAATACAAAATTAATGACTGACAAATTAGCTCCAGCTATTTCTTCTGTAATGGCAACAAAACCTTTAGATAAGAAAATCATAAAAAATCTAATCCCTAACAATCACGCTGTTGCTGACTGCAATACAGCGCTAAATTATTACAGGATTGATTATAAAAATAGATTAATTTTTGGTGGTTCATCTATTTATTCAAATATAAGTCCGAAAGATGCTTCTCCGGGTTTATATAAAAAAATGTTATATCTTTTCCCTTCTTTAAAAGACATAGGTATAGAAATGTCATGGTCAGGAAGAATAGGAATAACACTAAGTAGAATTCCCCATTTTGGACAAATAGGAGAAAATGTTTTTTTTACTCAGGGATACTCTGGCCACGGTGTAGCTTTAACAGCTCTTGCAGGAAAGTTAATGGCAGAAAAGATATTAAATAAAACTAAAAGATTTGAAATTTTGAGTAAAATTAGACACCTTACATTTCCTGGAGGAATTTTGAGAACACCTGTTTTAACCATAGGAATGTCTTGGTTTAAATTTAAGGACTGGTTAAAAATATAATCAAACAGTTTTTAAGTAGGCTTGTAATTCTTCATCAGTAACTTTAGATGTAAGTTTTTGACATTCCTGGCTTTTACAATCTAAATACATTTCTACAAATTCATTTGGAAAATTGTTTTTAACAAATTTACTATTTTTAAATTTACTAATCGATGACTGCCAACTTGCAGGTAAGATTTGTTTTTCAGAATTGTAAGCATTACCATCTTCCGGACTAGAAGGTTTAATTTTTTCTTTTAATCCTTTTTGCACTCCTAAAATTATTGAAGCTATTAGTAAATAGGGGTTAACATCTGAACCTGCAACTCGGTGTTCAATTCTTCTGGATTTGTTCTCACCTCCAGGCACCCTTAAAGCAACGGTCCTGTTTTCGTATCCCCAAGAAATTATATTAGGGGCATGAGTTTCAGAAACAATTCTTCTGTAAGAGTTAAGGTGAGGCGCCATTATGAGCGTCAACTCTGACATTGTTTCCATAAGGCCTCCAATAGCAAACATTAAGGAACTACTGCCTTCCAAAGTACCATTGTCAAATATATTTTTATTTCTGTCATCAAGAATGGAATAGTGAACATGTATGCCGCTCCCTGGTAAATTTCCAAATGGCTTAGACATAAAACTTACATCATATCCATGCTTTACAGCTAAACTCCTTATAATATATTTTAAAAAAATTATATTTTCTGCAACACTTACCAAGCTATTACTATGAAGCAAAACTATCTCAAACTGACTTGGTCCTGCTTCAGATATAGTGCTCTCAATTTTAATGTTATTTTCCTCAGAAATTTTGGCAATTTCGTCGAATAATTCATGGTGCTTATCAATCTCTGAAATCGAATACATATTACTATCTGAATATTCTAGGTTTGATTTTATTTTAATTAAGTAGAATTCTAACTCTACGCCCATTACTGGCGTTAAATTTTGCTTCCTAAGATTACTTTCTAATTCTATTAAAAGATGACTAGGGTCTCCCATAAATGGTTTCTTATTTTCATGATGCATAGATACTGGAACTAAAGCACTATTGTTATTGTCACCATTTATTATTAGAGGTTTCTTCTTAGTCCAAAAACATTTTCCATCAGCATCTCCCGTGGAGAAAACCCATTTACTTTTTTCAATATCATTTCCCCAAATATCTAAATTCATGACTGAAAATGGCATTCTAAAATTACCGTTTTCAATTTTATAAATTTGAGAAATAGGGATTTTTTTTCCTCTGAAAACTCCGTTTAAATCTGTTAATACCACTTTAAGATTTTTTATTTCAGGGTGACCTTCAAAAAAATTAGTTAATTTCATAAGTTTAGTTTTCTTTTTTGATTTGCCATAATACAGATCCAGTCATGGGCGACAGTTGCCGCAGCCATAGAAGTAATTTCAGCATGATCAAAAGGTGGTGAAACCTCTACTAAATCCATACCTACAAAATTTACATTTTCCAAAGATCTTATAAATTCTAGTGCCTGCCATGTTGCAACACCACCACAAACTGGTGTTCCTGTTCCAGGAGCAAAAGCAGGATCAAGAAAGTCAATATCAAAAGTAAGGTAACATTTAGTTTCACCTATCCTTTTTAATATTCTTTCAACTGATTTTTTTATTCCATGTTCATGAATATATCTAACATCTATAACTTCAATGCCTACATCTAATTCATTGTGAGTTCTTAAGCCAACCTGGATTGAATTATCAACATTAATTAATCCCTCATTAACAGCAGTTAAAAACATAGTGCCATGGTCTATTGGGCCTTGTGGTTCCCAAGTATCACAATGTGAGTCAAACTGAAGAAGTGAAATTGGTCCGTATACCTCTGCGTGAGCCCTAAGTAGTGGAAGCGATATAAAGTGATCGCCTCCAAAGGTTAACATCTTAGTTCCGCTTTCAATGATTGTTTTTGCATGTTGATATATCGAACCTTCAATACTCTCAGGCTTGTGAGTATTTAAGTAACAATCACCGTAATCTATTACATTTATGTGCTGGAAAGGGTCAATTCCAAAAGGATATGAATTTAAAGAGGCCAGTTCAACAGATGAAGCTCTAATAGCTCTTGGTCCTAGCCTACAACCTGGTCTATTAGTAACAGCAGAATCAAATGGCACACCAGACACTGCTATATCAATATCTTTTAGTTCTTTAGTATATTTACGCCTTAAAAAACTTGTAGCGCCAGCATAAGTCATTTCATAAAAACGCTTTGATTCTTCTCCAGCTCTCCATGCTTGGTCAACTAGTATTTCCTTATTATCTGAGTCATTTTCCATAAATCCTCAATTCATTCTATTTAATTAGTTTTCTTATTTTTAAAAGATAATCTAAAAACAAAGCCATTTTCATTTTTTGCTATCACTATAAAGTCATTGAACCCATTTTTGATCTCTAAGGAACAAAGTTTAAAATCTAAATCTCTTTTGATTTTTTGGTTATTTTTAATTTTTAGCAAGTTATCTTTTCTCATAACTATTTATCTGACATATTTTTCGCTAAAACCCAACAATTATACTTTATTTCGCAATGACAATAGGGTATTAAATAGTACTAAGTTAGTCTTCTTTATAAGTTATTATTATTAATTATGTACTTTGAAAAATTACCAAATAACGATTGCAAATGTACCTTTGCTGTAAGAAATACATTCTTTAATCTGATTAAAAATAATTACAAAACTGTAGATGCCTTAACGTTAACTTTCAGAGTTCTAAAATACCATCACCCCGAAATACCAGACTATAAAATTCCTAAAGAAGTGGCTATAATTATCAATACTAAACTAAAAGAAATATTATAAATTTTTTTGAATTAGTAAAAAAACTTTTTACAATCTATCACTTGAAATAATTTTTTTATATAGTACTAATTTGGTTCTTGATTCATTAATACTAATTTTGTACTAATTAATTCATTAATATCAAAAAATACGAACAAGTTAATAAGTGCCTTAAAATCATTAAAGTTTAAATCAATTGGAGCGAATCGATGAGCAGTCAAAATACAGTTTTACTTACAATTATAAATATAATCTTTTTTAGTCATTTATCATTTGCGCAAGAAGTTAATATTTATTCTCATAGGCAGCCTTTTCTTATTAATCCATTTCTTGAGGTATTTACAAAAAAAACAGGCATTAAAACGAATGTGGTTTACTCTACAAAAGGACTTGCTCAGAGACTAAAAGCAGAAGGCCAAAATAGTCCTGCAGATGTAATTTTAACAGTTGATATTGGAAGATTGTATATTTATGAAGACTATAATTTATTACTTCCAATTAATTCTAAAGTTTTAAATAATAACATACCATCTCACCTCAAAAGTCCAAAAAATACATGGTACGGGTTATCAAAACGTTCTCGTGTAATAGTTACTTCTAAAGAACGTGTTGATACCTCTAAAATAAAAAGAATTGAAGACCTGGCCAATCCAGAGTGGAGAGGCCGGATCTGCTCAAGACCTGGAAGTCATGTGTATAATAGAGCTTTAATGGCTTCAATAATAGCTGCTAATGGAGAGAAAGAGGCTGAGAGATGGGCCAAATCATTTGTTTCTAATTTAGCCAGAAGGCCTCAAGGCAACGACAGAGCGCAAGTCAAAGCAATTTTTGAAGGTCAGTGTGACATTGCTATAATAAATAACTATTACTTTGGTAAGCTTAAGTATTCTGAGGATCCTCAACAACAGGAGTGGGCAAAAACAGTTAATTTAATATTTCCTAATCAGGGAAATGATGATAGAGGTGCACATATAAATATTTCTGGGGGAGGAATAGCTATTCATTCAAAGAATAAGGACAATGCTATAAAATTACTTGAGTTTCTCTCAGGCGAAGTTTCGCAAAACTTATACGGTAAAATTAATTTTGAGTATCCTGCAAACCCAAAAATAAATCCCTCTTCAGAGTTAGTTGGATGGGGTATTCCAAAAGAAGATAAAATACCTATAATAAAAATTGCGGAGCTTGGGCCTGTTGCTCAAAGAATCATTGATAGAGTGGGTTGGTAAATAGTACCACAACTTTAAAAAATAGATGGGTATCATTTGATACCTGGACATTTATACCATTTTTATTAAGTTTAATTTTATTTGGACCAATAATCTGTCTTTTTATTACTGCAAGTGGTGACAGTGAAGGTCTCTGGCAACATCTCTACCAAACAGTCTTATTGAAATACATAGTAAACACTTTATTACTTATGATTGGCGTTTCAATATCAGTTTTAATTTTAGGTGTTGGTGCCGCATGGTTGGTTTCACGTTATGAATTCACTGGAAGAAAGTTATATGACTGGCTTCTTATGTTACCTGCCGCCTGCCCAGCCTATCTTGTAGCGTATGCTTATACTGATTTTTTTGAATATGCTGGCCCTGTTCAAAATATACTTAGAACATTTTTTGGGTGGCAAAATGCTCAACAGTATTGGTTTCCAGAAATAAGATCATTGGGAGGCGCAATTTTTGTAATGTCTTTTGTCCTTTACCCTTATGTTTATATATTAGCTAGAACTTCTTTTTTAAAATCACCTTCAAGTTTTTATGAAGTTGCAAAACTGTATAATAAGAATACTTTTTTTTCGGTGGGTCTTCCCCTTGCAAGACCTGCAATCATTGCAGGTTTGGCGTTAGTATGCATGGAAGTTATATCTGATTTTGGAACAGTAGAATTTTTCACTGTTGAAACTTTAACTCTAGGTATATTTAACGTTTGGCTAGGAATGAATAATTTAGTTGCAGCTTCGCAAATTGCCATAGTGGCATTTATATTTGTAATAGCGCTGTTATTTATAGAAATAAAATCTAGAGCAAGCAAAAAATATAGCGACAGCACGCAGAGACAAACTAATCAAAATAAAATTCAATTACCAAAATTTAAAAGTTTAATATGTGCCATTTTCTGCATGGTTCCAGTTTTCTTAGGATTTATTCTTCCAATATTATTGCTTTTTTCGCATAGTCTTAAAACTAGTTACCATCAAGACTGGATTAAATTATCACGAGTAGTTCTTGATACTTTAATGATTGCTGGAATAGGGTCAATTTCAATTATAATAATTAGTTCTTTAACAGCAATTATTGCATTTTATAAAGGAAAAAGCTTTTTAAATAAATTCACTGATCTAGCCTCAACAGGTTACGCATTTCCTGGTACAATGCTTGCGATTGGTATTCTTGTTTTTATTGGCTTAATAGATAATTTTTATAGTGTAATTGCCAGTGGTATTTTTGGTAACTTTAATTCTGGCGTCTTGAGTGGCACAATTTTAGTATTAGTTTTAGCGTATGTTGTTCGTTTTCAAGCGGTTGGCTATGGATCAATCCGTTCAGGAGTTACTCAGATACCAAATAACTTAATTGATGCAAGTTACATGATGGGTAAGCCTTTCAATGAAATTATCAGAAAGGTAGTGTTTCCATTAATTAAAACTTCTATAATTGCTGGGGGATTGCTGGCATTTGTTGACATTATGAAGGAGTTACCTATGACATTGCTTCTAAGGCCGTTCAATTTTGAAACCTTGGCAACATACACTTATCAATTTGCTCATGATGAATTAATAGAACAAGCTTCGCTTCCAGCGTTATTAATAATACTTGCCGGTCTTATACCAGTTATAATTATGAATAAATATTTAAGAGAAATAAAGCTCTAAAACCTTTTACAGTCAAAAGACCTTTGGCATTTTAATGAAGGTGAAATAGATACAGTTTTGTCAGATACGTTTCGCCCTTGCCTGTAGTAAAGACACATCTTCATCCCAGTTTCGCTGTCTATGGAAACTTTCTTTAATCTACATGTAACAGGTCCTTGGCTGTGTTTTTTTGCTCTAATTCGACATTGAGAGGCTTCTCTTCCTACAGAAGTTTGTGGCCATTTAAGTAATTTATTGGACCATTCCGTACAATGCCCTTCAGCTGATCCTGTATACATTCTGCCTTCGGCTATTGCCGTAAAAGGTAATATTAAAATTACCAGAAAAGAAATTTTAAATTTCATTTTTATTTCAAAATAATTAAAGTTTTATTTTCTATTATATAATTAAACTAACGTAATTATCATATAAACGTCAATAATCACAAATATTGAGTTTTTTTAATACTATTTTTTATAAGGATTATTGTATAAGTTATGCTTACCCACATTAGATACATTAGTCTCGCCACACATTGCCATAGAAAGATCTAACTCTTTTTTAATAATTTCTAAAGCAATTTCAACGCCTTGCTGACCTTTGGCACCCAATCCATAAACATATGGCCGACCTATATGAGCGCATTTTGCTCCTAAAGAAAGTGCCTTTAGAACATCCTGTCCAGACCTAATCCCTCCATCAAAATGGACTTCAGTTTTATGCCCGACTTCGTCCACAATTTCTGATAATACCGATATTGTGGAAGGTGCTCCATCTAATTGCCTTCCCCCGTGATTAGACACTATAATTGCATCGGCCCCAGCATCTACAGCTAGTTTAGCATCTTCCTTATCTATAATACCCTTTAAAATTAATTTTCCATGCCATCTTTCTTTAATCCATTTTATATCACTCCAAGTAAGAGATGGATCAAATTGGTCAGCTGTCCATGAAGCAAGAGATGAAAGATTAGTAACATCCGTTACGTGACCCATAATATTACCAAAGTTAAACCTTTTGGATTTAAGCATATTCAAACACCATCTTGGCTTTGAAACAAATTGACCAATTGTATTAATATTAATTTTTGGAGGTGCAGCTAAATTATTTCTAATGTCATTATGTCTTTGACCCATGACTTGTAAGTCAAGAGTTACAATTAAAGCAGAACATTTTGCTGCATTTGCTCTTTTAATTAATCTATCCATAAATGATTTATCTTTCATCATATACAACTGAAACCAAAAAGGCTTCGATGTATTTTCCGCAACGTCCTCTATAGAACAAACACTCATTGTTGATAATGTGAAAGGAACTCCTTTCTTTTCCGCTGCTTTAGCAGCAAGAATTTCACCATTTGCATATTGAAAACCACATATACCAATTGGTGATAATGCTATTGGGAAATCTAATTTTTGACCAAGAACATCTACATTTAATGTTCGATTAGACATATCTTTTGCAACTCGTTGCCTAAATTTTATATGTTTAAAATCTTCTTCGTTACTTTTGTACGTTGATGATGTCCATGAACCTGTATCAGCATATTCAAAAAACATTTTTGGAACGCGCTTTTTAGCAAGCTTGTACAAATCATTAATCTCTAAAATTTTGATTGATTTATCCTTCAAAAAATAATTACAGTTTTATTTTTACTCTTCATTGAATGATTGTTAAGTAATTTCTAATATTAAAAACAAATTTTACAAAATAACAATGCAACAAAGCCAGAATAATTTTATTTTTGCAGCCTTCACTTTTTTATTAGGTATTTTTTTTCTCCAACTTATGGGAGTTGTGGTTAAATATATTGGATCAACTTACCCTGCTTTACAATTATCATTTTTTAGAAATGTATTTGGCTTAATACCAATACTCATATTTGTCCTGATTTCAAAAAATTTAAAAAATGAAAATTTATTTATGAAAATTCCTATGATGTGGGTTGCAATACTTAGGGGATTTTTTATGGCTTTTGCGCAATTCTGCTTTTTTACCTCTCTTTTATATCTTCAATTTGCAACCGCTAATTCTCTGACACTAGTAACCCCTTTCATGGTTGCAATTTTTTCAATACCTATTCTAAAAATTGGCGTTGGTCTTTGGAAGTGGATAGCAATAACTATTGGTTTTTTAGGTGCATTTATGATTATCGATCCACCTTCAAATCAAATGTTTAGCGTATACTCACTTTTACCACTGGGCGCATCATTTGGATATGGAATGAACCTTGTCCTTGTAAGAACTTTTCCTAATCATGTTCCTACAGTCATTATCCAGTGGTATAGTCAGATTAGTTCAATATTTTTCTCTTTAATTCTAGTTATTCTTACTTTTAAGTTTATAAATATTCAAAGTTTGAGTGATCTATCTATGATTATTTTAATAGGAATATTTGGTGGTATCGGAGTTTTTTTGATGATGGTTTCTTACAGAATGACAAATCATATTAACTTAGGGCCATTCCATTACTTTGGAATTATTTTCTCTTTTATTTTAGGGTGGGTCTTCTTCAAGGAAACCCCATTTGATGAATTATTCCCTGGAATTGTCTTTATAGTATTAGCTGGATTTATAATTTACTGGAGGGAAAAGATAAAATCGTCTAATAAACAAGGTACGGTATAATCATTTTGTCAGTTTTTTATGTCATTAATAGAAAATCCATTAAAGAATAAAGGCCTTCTAAATTTGGAGGGTGTTTGCAAAGGCAATGTAAGAGATGACCACTCTAATGTCTCCAAGTTACTAAAATATTGCCCTATTTCTAAAGAAACACCACTTACAGAAATAGATAGTTTAACAGCACAATTAAATCTGAAAAAGATAGCTTTTAAAGATGAAAGAACAAGAATGAACCTAGGAAGCTTTAAGGCTTTGGGAGCGGCATTCGTTATAGCAAAAAGCGCCTATAAAAAAATTGGCGAAGATATTCAAAAGCCTGAATTAGCTTCATCAGCTTTAAAGGGAACAACATTTGTAACTGCAAGTGCAGGAAACCACGGTTTATCAGTTGCAGCGGGCGCAAGAATATTTGGAGCGAATGCTGTGATTTATTTATCAGTGTCTGTTCCTAAGGGCTTTGTAAGCAAGCTTAAAAGTTACGGTGCAAGTGTTGTAATTGAAGGCGAAGACTACGAAAGCAGTATGGATGCCGCGGAAAGGGACGCCGATTTAAATGGTTGGGAATTGCTATCTGACGTTACTTGGGATGGATACGAAGGTGGTATTGATGTAATGGAAGGCTATCTTGTTATGGCCTATGAAGCTACTAAGCAGTGGGAAGGGGAAATACCAACACATGTTTTTCTTCAGACAGGTTGTGGTGGGTTGTCAGCTGCAGTAAGTGCAAAGTTAAGAAAAATTTGGGGGCAGAATTTTAAAATTTGTACTGTTGAGCCAAGTGCTGCTCCAGCTATTAAGGAAAGCATAATTCAAGGCAAACCTGTTCATACCTCAGGACCAGTATCAAATATGGGGCGATTAGATTGCAAAGCTCCTTCACACGCAGCTTTAAAGTATCTAGCACTTGAAGCAGATTATTTAATGACCCTGGAAGATGAGTTTGTATCTGAAGAGATTAAGTTTTTAGATAAATTCGATTTGCAAACATCCCCGTCAGGAGGTGCTGGTTTTGCTGGCCTAATATACTGCTTAAAAAATAGTTTATTAGATGTTAATGATCAAAGTAGAGTATTAATTTTTATATCTGAAGGCCCCTCAGACGATTAATAGTTAATCTCAATTTCAATTCTTCTGTTCTTACCTCGACCCTCTTCGCTGTCATTAGAAGCTACTGGTCTACTCTCACCATAACTTATGGCCTGAAGATTTTGCTCATTAATTTTTCCTGAGCTTGAAAGTTCTTGTACTACACTCGCAGAGCGGGCGGCTGCCAGATCCCAATTGTCTCTGTATCTACCTCCAAAAACTAGTGGCACGTTATCCGTATGCCCAGAAACAGTTACTACGCCCTTACTATCTTCACTTGCATCAGCAATTTTCTTCATGATATCCCTAGCTTGCGGTGTTAAGGTTGCAGACCCTGAAGGAAAAGACCCAGCTGAGCCAACAGTTACTATAACTTTATCGCCTTCTCTTTCAACATTTAATAAACCTTGATCAATTTGTTCTGATAAAGCAATTTTTAACTCTTCCTCAGCTATAGCAGCTTCATTTTCTGAGGCTTTTGAATCACCTTCAGTTCCATCTCCATTACCATCAGCTGTTCCTCCACCTGACTTAGCAGCCTCTGTTGCTGATGCAGCAAGTTTTTGGAGTTCACCCTCTAATCCACCAAATAAAACATCCGTTTCAGATTTGCCACCACCTGCGGCTTTAGCTTTTTCAAGTGCATTAAGTGTTTCCTGTAATAACTGAGGTAGGTTTTTTTGTTCTTGCTCTGTAGGAGTGAAATTAACAACCATTTTCTCACCTAAGACCTCAATTTCTATATCACCTCTTGCAACAGCATCCTCGAGAGCTTTTGCCAAGTCTTCAGCGGATTGTTCAGCTTCACCCTGTTTTCCTTCATCATCTTTTGTTTTATTTTGTAATTCTACTTCTGGTTGCTCAACATTAGTTGTCTGTTGCTGCATATTGTCAGTAACTGAAGGAGATGGTGAAGGACTAAAATTTAAAGATAAAATTGTTGTTCCTTTAGGTTGCTCAACAGTTGGTATAACTCTTTGAACACCAAAAGCATTTTTTAATGAACCTGAAATTTGTTTAAATTTAGGAACATTAAATTCAGCAAAAGATAAGATTAATACGAAAAAAGCCATTAAAAGAGTTGCCATGTCTGCAAATGTAGCCATCCATGCAGGAGCTCCAACAGGAGGACATTTAGGACACTCTTCTTCCTCTTTTTCTTCTTCTTCTAAAACTTCTGCTTCTGCCATATCAATAACCCATTAAAATTTATTATTTAGGCTGCAGCTTCTAATTTTGCCTGAGCTGCTGGAGGTAAATTAGCTACTAATTCATCTTGAATATTTCTAGGTGACTCACTTCTCGCAATATTTTGTAATCCAGTAATAACCATTCCACGATAAGTGATTTCCGCTGCTGTATAATTTTCTAAAACTGTTCGCATAGGCAAAAATAGAACGTTAGCAATAAATGCACCATATAAAGTTGTTAAAAGGGCAACAGCCATTGCAGGTCCAATAGCTTTAGGGTCAGCCATATTACCCAACATTAAAACTAATCCAACGAGAGTTCCAATCATGCCCATTGCTGGTGCTATATCTATCCATGCTCCAACAACACCTTGCATAGCTTCATGACGCGTCTTCATTGCACCTATCTCAGTTTGCATTTGCTTAGTTAATTTTTTTTCATCTGCACCATCAACCAACATTTGCATCCCCTTGGCCCAAAATTTATCAGGTACTTCTTGTCCCTCAAGTGCCATCATTCCATCTTTTCTTGCTATACCTGCAAGCTCTACCATTCTAGTAATTAACTCATCCGGTGATTTAACTGGCGGTAAAAAAGCTTTTGCCATAGCTCCAAAACTTCCTAAAAATGTTCCAATGGGACATGTATACATAACAGCAAAAAATGTACCTCCAAAAACAATAAGAATAGATGGAACATCAATAAATGGTCCAACTCCACCACCAGAAACCATAGCAAATACTATCATTCCGATAGCTCCTAGAAGCCCTATAAGTGATGCTATATCCATAATTTTACCTCAAATAAATTTCCAAAAGTTACTAAAAACTAACGATTCGTCGTATTAATTTGCAATTTTAATACCAATATTTTTAAATACTCTAATAGTATACTATATTTATAATATATACGGTATAAATGTTGCATCAATTTTTTTGAATTAATTATTAATTAGATTTGTGTTTTTATGAAATCGTCAAGTATAAATTTTATTATTTTTATATTTTTAGCTAATATCATTTTCTTTCCTTTAAAGTCTTTTTCTAGGCAGTTTATAGAACGAGATCATATTATAATAGACCTTTTAAGTGGTGTAGAGTGGTTGAGGTGTTCAACTGGACAAACGTGGGACGGCAAGGAATGTACAGGACAAGTGGTAAGACTTAATTTTTCTGAAATAAAAGAAGCACTGAAACAAGCTAATGAACAGCTCGGAAATGGATGGAGATTACCAACTTTAAAGGAACTAGAAGGTTTGGTTTGCAATGAGTGTAAAGAAAATAAAAAATTTTCAGACACAGCAACTATTAATGAAGAAATTTTTCCATCCACTCCTTCAGAGCCTTTTTGGACTTCAGATAAAAACAAATGGTCTAAAAATAGATATTGGACAGTAAACTTTTTTACGGGGTTTTCATTTAATAGGTTTACAGAGTTCAAACCATTAGCTAGTCGTTTTGTAAAGGATCGTTAGATTTATTTTTACTTTCTAACTTCCAAAGAATGAGTTTTATTACAAAGCTTATAGATCCAAATAACATAATGGCAATTGCTACATTCCATGTTGTTAAAAACGATAAATGATACATTTTATCTTTTGCTAGAAGCCCTATAATAACCAGAACCAACATAGCTATTATAAACATTCTAATAACTATACACGTTCGGCAAATTTTTGATACAGATGATGGTTTTCTTTCTTCTGGCATTAATAAAAATTTAAAAATTTATAGTCAATTATATGACACATATCATATTTTTAAATATTTTTACATTATAAATTTTTTGAGAATTTTACGCTCTAACTTAAATTCTTAAAGTCAGAAATATGACTATATCAGTTGTCAAATTAAGATTTTGTAAATGTTGATTTTTTAAATAATTATTCTCTCAAACGAAGGAGGACATTATGCAATTAGGTCAACAAATAAAGATGCGTCAAAGCCAATCACTGGTAATGACACCACAACTTCAGCAAGCAATTAAATTGCTTCAAATGACTAATTTAGAACTTTGCCAATATCTTGAAAATCAGCAGGCTGAAAATCCTTTCTTGGAAATTGACGCAAATACTCAAGAAAAAAAAGTTGATGATTATCAAGCCAAAGATACAACATCAAATCTTTCAGATGACATACAAAGCGGTAAATCAATCTCGGATGACCCAGCAAATAATCAAGATTATGAGAATAGATATGAAACTGAATTAAATGAAAGACCAAAATTAGATTCACCTACTCCAATTTCAAAAAATACCTCTAATGAAGATTTTGATGACTATATTTCAAATTTGGCTAGCCGACCCGAAACTCTAAAGGAACATGTCAGAAAACAAATAAGTCTTGAATTAAAAGAATCCAAAGATCTTTTGATTGCTTCCGTTTTAACTGATTATTTAGAGCCAACAGGTTGGCTTTCAACCGATATTGAAGATATCGCCAATGAAATTAATTGCCATGTTGATGAGATAAATAGTGTTTTGGTTAAATTACAAAAATTAGAGCCTGCTGGAGTATTCGCAAGGAATCTATCTGAATGTTTGAAAATACAATTAGAAGAAAAGTCATTACTATCAGAAGGTATTGAAATTTTATTAGATAATTTAGATCTTTTAGCTAAAGGCGAACTTAGGCAATTGATTAAAATAACAAATTTTACTCAGGAAGAAATATCTAAATCAATTGCTCTAATAAGAAGTTTAAACCCTAAACCTGGTGAGACATTTCTTATTGATGAAACAATACAAAATTCACCTGATGTTATAGTCAGCAAAGGTAGCAATGGATGGGTGGTAGAATTAAATAAATCTACTTTACCTGCAGTTGTTATTGACGAAAATTATATTTCAAAAATGAGTTCAAAAAAACAAGATACTAACTCATCATCCTATGTCGCAGACACAATTGCATCAGCTAGATGGTTAAAAAGATCAGTTGAACAAAGAAATTCGACAACCTTAACAATTGCTTCAGCCATTATTGCTCAACAAGAGGATTTCCTTAAAAATGGGTTATCACATCTCAAACCAATGGTTTTGAGAGATATTGCTTCCAATGTAGGAATGCACGAAAGTACAGTAAGCAGAGTAACTACTGGCCTAACAATTGAAACACCCAGGGGATGTTTTGCAATGAAGTACTTCTTTAGTGTTTCATTAAACTCTGCAGAAAATGGTGAAACTCATGCAGCTACAGCAGTTAGAGAGGCAATAAAAAAGTTAATTTCCGAAGAGCCTTCTAAAAAACCACTTAGCGATGAAGCTATTGCTATAATAATGAAAAAAGATGGAATTGATCTTGCTAGAAGAACTGTAGCAAAATATAGAGAAATTATGAAAATTCCGTCATCTGCGCAAAGGAGAAGGCAAACTATTTTAGAGGAAATTAGTTAAAAACTTTTATTTAATTATCGTGAGGATGCTTGTAAAATATTTCTAGTTAGAAGTTTTTTTCCTTCTTTAATAAAAATTCCAGGGTCAACATGTTTTTTATCTATATAAATTTCGTAATGTAAATGTTGACCTGTTGAACGACCTGTGGATCCCATTTTACCAATTATTTTACCAATAGTAACTTTTTGCCCTGGCCTAACTAAAACTTTTTGTAGATGACCATAAGCTGTAACAATTCCATATTTATGCCTTATCTTTACTAAATTTCCGTACCCACCATTTCTTCCAGCAAAAATCACAGTCCCATCAGCTGGAGCTTGTACATCTTCATGCCAAGTCCCTGCAAGATCAATACCTGGATGAAATCTCTTCTTCTTTGTAATAGGATCTTTTCTGTACCCATATTTACTTGACACATAATAATAATCCATAGGCGCCTTAAGAGGTATGTAATTTAAAGCTAATCTTAGATCTTTTGTTAGGCTAACTCGATCAGTTAGTTGCTTAAAAAATTCCATGCTATCCGGTGATACTATATCTCTCTTTTTAAGCACTGTATCAACTTTATGAAGGAGATTTTCTCCAATATTAATTGATAATATTTCCAATAAATTCTTAAATTGAAGAATTTCTTCGTCAAAACCTGATAAAATTCTATAAGCCTCTGCTTCTAAAGGCATTTGTGGAGGGCTTATTGAAAATTGAGAAGAGTTTATAATTCCTTTTATATTTGTTTTTAATTTATCTGATTCTGAATTTTTTTCAAAATTTTGAGATTTAATTATATCTTTTACAATTAAATTACTATCAATATCTACTTTTTTATCAGGATTAAGCCAAGTCATTAAATTAGTGATATTTACAAAATTTTTATAACTGTCAGTTTGGATCTTTTGATTTTGTTTATTAATGGTTATTTCTTTATAATCAAAATTTGTCTTTTCCAATGTATATAATGAAATGTTAGGATTAACTGATACTGTGTAAAAGTTTGTTTTTGAATTATAGTTTTCAATTTTAGCTTTATCACTAGAATTAAATACTTTTAAAGAAAGCTCGTTTATAGGATTAAAGGAAATATTGGTTTTTAAGTTTATAGATTTATTAGCGAAATTATAATTTAAATTTTTAGCATAATTTGATTTATTAAATGTGATATAAACTTTGTTTAAGTTTGTATTTAATTTATCAATTTTATTGTTAATTACTAATGCTCTGTAGTCTATAAAGTCAGCAACTATAATAGGGGTAGCTTTAGCAGATGAGACTAAATCTTCTTTGACTACATTTATGATGAAAGAGGTTAAAATCGAAAGGCTTGAACAAAGTCCAAACAAAAAAACTGATATACAAACTAGATAATGTTTAAGATTAAATACATATTCAACAGGCCCTCTTCTTGTCATGAGCAAGTATCTTCTCTCTCTTAAGTGCCATGAAAATCCAGAATAGTTCCTTAAAAAAAACTGTTTTCCTTCTGTAACTTTTCTATTTCTAATCCCATTAAAAAAAGAGAATATGTATATAAAATTATTTAAATTCATAGATCACTTAAAATAAATAACTGCTATTAAGATCATGCTTGTTATGAGTTGCATCATAATTAAAAATAAAAGGGCTTTAGGCGATACTGGGTTTTGCACAGTAAGTTTAAAATCCGGTAAATCACTTTTATTGTCAGTATGCGATGTCTTCAAATTATTATTTTCTGAAGATAAATTAACTGTTGTCTCGTTATCTTGTTCAGAAATGTTCTTGTTACCTAGTGAAATTTCTTCCCCTGCCATTTCTGCACGAACTTTTTCTATTCTTTCTCTTAAATTAACAACTTCGCTTGCCATTTTTATTATGCCTTAAACAATTTTTCTTGTGGATAGTTTAATAATTTTAGTATATTTTTCTATTATATAAACGGCAACTGTCGTTATTATGTAAGATAAATTAAATATTTAATTTTCTAATTGAAATTTTTTAGAGTAAATATATGCTTAATCCGGTAAAAAACCTTATGAAGGACAACGAGTTACAGGGATCTGTTTCAGTAATAAGTGATGAAATTACAATTACTGGAACTGTAACGAGTTCTGGAAATCTTATAGTAAATGGTAACGTAGATGGAGAAATAAATTGCGAATCGCTGGAGATAGGTCCATCTGGTGTTGTTACAGGTACTGTTAAGGCTGGGCAATGCAGCTTAGCAGGAAAATTAGAAGGAAAACTCTCAGCAAGAACAGTTAATATACTTAGTACTGGTGATTTGAATGGACGATTAAGTTACGGGAAATTAGAAATTGAAACTGGCGCAAACATTGCACTCAAACTTCGTAAAACTAAACAGCTTAGTGATTTACCCAATGAAAATCAGGATATAAGCGAGGAGATTTAATTATGTCTGATCAACAGTCATCTATTGGAAGCGGTGCTAAATTTAAAGGCAAAATATCAGGTGCTAAGGCCTTAGAGATTAACGGTGATGTTGAAGCTGATATTGATATTGGTAAGATTACGATAGGCCAGGATGCTCACTTTAAAGGCGGTATCAAAGCAGATCTTGCAGTTATATCCGGTATATATGAAGGCACAATGCAAGCTGAATCCATATGGCTAACTGATACATCTAGAGTAAGTGGGGAAATTCGTTATCAATCTCTTCAAATGGATAGAGGTGCAGCACTAAACTGTAGGGTGGTTTATAATTGGGATGATACAGACCAAAAGACTAAAAAAACAAAACCAAAAGAAAAAGATGATAATCCTTCTGATGAAGTAATTGAGGAAAATAAATAAATGAGTGAAATTACATACATTTCTAAAGAAGTTTCTGTTGAGGGAACTCTAGATGCTGATGATTTAAAGGTTGTTGTTGCTGGTAGTTTTTCAGGCAATATTAATGCAAGTGAAGTTATTTTAGAGGAAGGAAGCCGATTTGATGGTGAGGTTGATGCAAGGGTCATTGTAATTGAAGGTGAATTAAAAGGAAAAGTTAAATCTTACCAATTAAAAGTATCCGAAACTGCTCGAGTTGATGGTGAATTACAAACTAACTCAATAGAAGTTGCATCTGGTGCTGAGATTGCAGGAAGCATTTCTAGAGTTTCATAAAAAATTTAATACTTTATTTTACCGAGATATCTTCAGCAATTTCTACTGTCTCAATGCAACTATTAAAGAAAGCCATAGTTTCCGCTCTACCATGCATTTGATATAACTTCATCGCAGCATATCTCCCAGCAGCAAGTCCTACTCCGAGAGGTTCACCATGGACTGCAGTTGCTGTATTCAAAAGTTTTTCTATCCCATCTCTTAAATTTTCAAGTTTCTTAACTTGATTAAAAGATAGATCAATATTTTCATTACGCGATTCGTTTCTATATACATTTTTGAATTCACTTAATTTAATCACATTACTCATTATTTATATCCTTTTCAAATGCTGATTCAGGACATCTATATAATTCAACATTGAATTGGCTAACAGTAGTACTGTTTTCTGCTGTCCCTATTTTATATTCACCCATTTTACCTGCAACCATCATATCAGCTCCCAAACTTAATGCTCTATTCTTGATTGCAATAATTCCGTGATCATAAGGTCCTTCATGCATCATTTTAAGCGTTGTTAGAGCTCTGCATCCATGAAGCCTAGCTGTTGTGGCATCAATAAACCCTATTTGTTCACTTCCAGGAAGTTCTGGAGGTGGCATAACAGGATCTGGTTCAATTTCAAAATTTGTTTCCTTAACTGTTTTTAATTCGGACCATTCTTCTTCTGTAACTAACATGAGGGGTTCATTTCTAGGGTCTACATAAAACTGACATCCTGTCAGAAGAAAGACGAACAGTAAATAAATAATATTTTTCTTCATAATATTTTGCCTAATGTTAATTAAATTATGATGCATTATTTTATACGACTTATTTTTAATAAATATTAATTACAAATTTGATGTTTATAAATTATTTATTTTGTCGTTTATTATTAGTGTTATAAACATTATGTTTGGCCTTTAAATGAGATTAAAAAAAATTCCTTTAATTATATTATTTTGCTTGCTCGCTAGTGCTGCAGTAATATTTCTATACATTATGGGATTCAACTTTTTAACAATTCCTCCAAAGAGCTCTGAAGCACTTTTAGAGGAGCATATGCAAGAAGACAACCTATCATCATTGGAAGATGAAAATGGAGGAGGTATTTTAGATGCAATTATAGCACCTAAGCTCTCATACTTTCCGTTTGTATTATCTTTTTCTGCAAATTTAAAAGATGATAAAAATATTATGAATATGGAAGTTGCACTTTCTACTTTTGAAGGTGAGTTTTATTTGGCTAGATTAACACATCATGAACCAGCCCTAAGACGTGTGATTTTGGATACTCTCTCCGAAACACCTGAAGAATCTGCAAGAACAAAAAAAGGTAAAAATGAGCTTGCTGCAAAATTATTATCAGAAATTAATTTGAAGCTTGAGTTTTTAAGCGAAAAACCTGCAATTGAAGGTGTCCACTTTACTGCTTTCGCTGTAAGGTAAATTCAATTATGAAAAAAACATATATAATTGGAATAGTAATTTTCTTATCAATTTTATCAATCTTTATAATCTTTATTTTACCAATGATGATAGAATCTTTAAAAAAGCCATACCCTTTAATATCCACAATAAAGATAAATAATTTGTGTTCAGTTCATGATGATGCATTTATGGTTGTTACTCGACCATATAACAGAAAATCATTTTTTTCTAATGGCGTTAGCAGGATTAAAGTTATGTCTAACTGGAAAGTTAGACTTGAGGCTAATGTTAAATATCCTGAATTTAGATATGATGGGATTGAAGTTAATGTTAAAGAAAATGTAGAACTTACAGCTGACTGCGGGACTTCGCCAAGATTAAAAAGTATTTTTGGTGCTTTTAATAAACAGTTCAATTAAGCTATAGCTGTTTAACCACTTTTGAGGATAGTTATTATTTTTATAAAAGTTAGAAATTTAGCTATAGATTTATTTGCACTTCTTTTTATTGGTTTAAGTGTTGGATGTACACTTGGAATAGTTTCTAATCTTTTTGTAAAAGGTGTAGCTGCAGCAACAAATTTACGAAAAACTTTATTCTCAGATTCCATTGTATCATCATTTTCTCCAATAATATCACTTTTAATAGCTGCAACAATAATAATCTTAATAAGAAAGGTTTTTAATATAACAAGGTGGCACGGACCTCCTGATGCTATTTTAGCTGCACATCAATCTAATAATTCAATCGATGTTAAACGAGGATTAGGATCAACACTGACAGCGTTTGTTTCTGCTAGTGGAGGTGCCTCTGTTGGCCAATACGGGCCCTTAGTACATTTTGGGGCTACTGTTGCAACATTTTTAGAAAACTTTACATCAAAAAGATTGCCTCCAGGTATATTTATAGGTTGTGGAGTTGCTGCAGCAATCTCAGCTGGTTTTAATGCTCCAATTGCAGGGCTGGTTTTTGCCCATGAAGCAGTTTTAAGACATTTTTCTCTAAGGGCTGGTGGTGCAATTGCAATTTCTTCAATTACAGCTTCAACTATAGGATCAGGCGTTTTTAAAGAGACTTTGGGGTTAAAAATAATATCTGATGCACCGCAACTTATTGAGATTGTTCCAATTGTATTAATTTGTTCACCAATATTTGGAGTGCTTGCAATATTTTTTATGTATAGTATTCGTTTAGGTGGAAAAATCTCAAAAGCTACTAGAATGTCTCCGTCTTATCAAATACTTTTTGCTGCATTAATTTGTGGATCAATTGGACTATTTGTTCCTGAAATACTTGGGCTTGGGGACAAATGAAATGAATAATATTTTTGCTAATCAATATGAAATTATATTTCTGTTTATAATTTTGATTGGCAAAGTTTTTATGACATCACTTTGTATAGGTTTTGGTTTTTTTGGTGGTATTTTTGCTCCTGCACTATATGTTGGGGCTGCCGGTGGTGGTTTTATTGCAAACTCATTAATTGTACTGGGGTTTTCACTTTCATTGCCAGCTTTAGCTCTTGCAGGCACAGCTGCTGTGGGTGCTGTTGCTATCGGCGCTCCTATTGCAACAACATTAATAATTTTAGAGTTTACTGGAAGTTATGAATTTGCAGTAGCTGCAATGATAGCTGTTCAAGTTAGCACTTTTATGGCGCATAGACTTTATGGTGACTCTTTGTTTGACATGGCACTGAATGATAGAGGGTTTAAAATTGGATTAGGAAGACAACATATTCAAATGAACGACATTCCACTTTCAAAAATTCTCTCAAGTGAGGCACTAACTTTTAATGAGAATTTAAAAATTAAAGATGTTAATTTACAAATGTTAAATAAAGAAGTAACCGAAGCTGTTGTTATTAACAGTGATAACATATACATAGGCAAAATATCTATTCATGACATTTTGCAAACAAACTTAGACCACGAAATAAAAATTAAATGTTTAATAAAAAACACCCATCTTGTTTTAGATAGTAAAATTTCACTTGTAGAATCAATAGAAGCGGCAAGCAGCTTTGTGGGTGAATTTATACCAGTGAAAAATAGTGATAATAATAAATATGTAGGATCAATAAATGAATCAGATTTATTCCAAGCTTACTTAAAACTGCAAAACCAAGTTCTAAACATTGAGAAAGATACAGAAAATTAGTGTAAAAATTATTTTTTTATAGCCAACGAATAAAAAACCATTATATAGAGAATAAATTTTTAATGATTTATTATGACTATATTAGATACAGCAAATGCACTTTTAAAAAAGGAAGAAAATAAACCTTCAAGAGATGAAGCTGAAGAGGCCGTTAGAACACTTATTAAATGGACCGGAGATAATCCGGATAGGGAAGGACTTATTGAAACCCCAAAAAGAGTAGTCAAGGCATTTGAGGAATACTTTGCTGGCTATTATCAAGACCCAAAGAATATTTTAGAAAAAACTTTTTCTGAAACCTCTAATTACCAAGAATTTGTAATGCTTAAAGATATAGATTTTAGAAGTCACTGCGAACATCATTTAGCCCCAATAATTGGAAAAGCATCTATTGCATACTTGCCTAATAAATGTGTAGTTGGAATATCTAAACTTGCAAGAATAGTTGATGTTTTTACAAAACGATTACAAACACAGGAAACTATGACAGCTGAAATAGCAAACAGTATTCAATTACACCTCAAACCAAAAGGCGTTGCAATTTACTTGAGTGCCGAACACCATTGTATGAGTAGTAGAGGTGTTAAAAAAGCCATGTTGATATGGTAACAACACATTTTACAGGATCATTTAAAGATGATGAAGCTCTTCAAGAAAGATTCTTTTCATCTTTAAAATAAATATTTAAGATTTCTATTTTTTCGTATAAAATACACTTAAATAATTAATTAATTTCATTCTAATGAAAATAACACCTATTCTTCATATATTAAGTATTTTAGTTTTGCCCTTAGCTGGCTTTATGATTATTTCTGGATTAGTTGATTTATTTTACTCTAACATCAATTGGATTAATTTTTTGAGCTCAGCTATAATTACTCTTTTTATTGGAATGTCGGTTTTTTTAGCTACTAGGACAAATAGAGATCAAAATTTAGACTTAAGACAAGCATTTATTCTAACAACTTTATCTTGGGTAACAATAGCTATATTTGGAGCAATTCCATTTTATTTAAGTAATATTAATTTAAATTTCACCAATTCTTTTTTTGAATCCATGTCCGGTATTACAACTACAGGATCAACTGTTATAATAGATATTGAAAGCTCTCCTCCAGGTATTCTAGTATGGAGATCTTTACTGCAATGGCTTGGAGGTATTGGAGTAATCGTGATGGCTATAGCTATTTTTCCAATGTTAAGCGTAGGAGGAATGCAACTTTTTAAAACAGAGAATTTTGAAGCGCCAGAAAAAGTTATTCCTCGTGCAACGTCATTGGCGAGAGGTATTTTTATTATCTATTCAGTTTTAACTCTAATTTGGGCTACTCTTTTGTATTTTTCAGGAATGTATGCTTTTGACGCAATTTTACATTCAATGACAACAATAGCAACTGGTGGGTATTCAACAAAAACCAATTCAATTGGAGCTTTTAATAGCGACATTATAGATTGGGTTATAATTATTGGAATGATTATGGGGAGTCTACCTTTTATTCATTATTTAGCTTTAACAAGAGGTTCATTTAATGAGCTTATAAAAGATAGCCAGGTTCAACTATTTTTGGGTTTGTTAAGTTCAATAATAATTATAATTTTTTGTCTATTACTGTTTAATAATACCTATGAATGGAAAGACGCGATAAGATATTCTGCTTTTAATGTAACTTCAATCCTTACAGGAACTGGATATGGTACTGCTGACTTTGGAATATGGGGTGGATTTGCTCCAACTATTTTACTTTTATGTATGTTTATTGGTGGGTGTGCAGGTTCTACTACATGCGGAATTCGAATGTTTCGAATACAAGTTTTAGCCAGTAGCGCAAATGCTCAATTAAGTAGATTGCTGAGACCACATTCTATTGTTTTGCCTCATTACAATGAAAAACCAGTTCCAGATAATGTAACTAATGCAGTCATGGGATTTTTTTTCATTTACATACTTACTTTTGCTCTAACTGCATCAATTTTAAGTATTTTAGGTTTAGACTTTGAGACATCAATATCTGGAGCTGCTACTGCTATTAGTAATGTGGGGCCTGGTCTAGGAGAAGAAATTGGACCTTCTAGTAATTTTAACTCTATACCAATGCTTGCAAAATGGACACTCTGTAGTGCTATGATTTTGGGAAGGCTTGAACTTTTTACTATTTTAGTTTTATTTACTCCAGGTTTTTGGAAGTACTAATTACTTCAAAAATTGAGATAAACTCTTTATTCTTATTCTAAATTCACTGTCAAATTTACCTAAAGAATTATTTAAATTTTGGTCCCAAATAGTTTCTAGCTGACTGATAGATGCTGATTCAGGAGCTGTTTTATTAGCAGTTGCGATAACATCTAAATATCCTGTTTGATTGTTATTATCTTTAGTAATTTCAAGTTTCCCTTTAAGTTTTATAGTCAGTTTTGTACTTTGTTTATTTTTAAATAAATCAAGAAATTTAAAATCAGAACTAATACTTGATAATGTAGCACTAGCTTCAACAATACTTAGGGTTGCCAATCCTTCTGCTCCAACCGGTCTTAAAATAGTATGAGCCCAGCTAATTAGTGCATCTGATGGAGATCTTCTCATCCTGTGCTCCACAAAAGGATCTTCAAACGGAATTTTATAAAGATCTTTTATTTCTAAATTTTTAACATTCAATTTAATAGGTTCCATATCCATAATTTTAAATAAATTCTCAGAAATAGCAGAGTTATTTAAAATCCCAAGAGATGCTAAAAAGGATAATGAAGAAATGTTAAAAAATCTTCTTGATAGTTCTTTTTTAGTAATCTTTGACATAAAATTTTTACTATTAAAATTAAAATCTATATTAAATTTTATTCATTTCCTCATTGAAGACAAGTCTTGCTTTGAAAACTGAGTTAATTTTTTGCAAAATTCGCATGTCACCTCTAAACTTCCATCTTCAAAAGTAATATCTTTTAATTCTTTCTCAGGTATATTCGATAAGGTATTTTTAACTCTATCCAAAGAGCATCTACATTTATCTATTACTTTAATTTCACTTAATACCCTAACGTCAAGTGAATGAAATAACTTATATAAAATATTTTCCATACTAACTTTTTTTGACAAGAGTTCAGATTTTTTTAATGAATTCAAAAATAACTTTGCTTCCTCAAAAACTCCAGAGGCATCGTCTAAATTATCTTCATTTTCATTAGGTGTAGCCTGTATTATTATTGCTGCTGAAATATAACTATTTTTAGAACAATCAGACAAACAAACTATTTCTGAGTTAATTTGTTCAGAATTCTTAAAATAATAATCAATAGAGTTTGAAAAATCTCCTTTTTGAACTGGAATAATACCTTGGTATCGTTTATTTGATTTAGATTCCATAGCAGTAAATGCAAGATGCCCTTTGGACATGTAATTTTCAATTTCAACTTGCTCATTTTCAAGCTTAATATTTTTTAAGTCATAATTTGCGTAACCTCTAATTTCACCTGAACTTGAATAATCAGCTAGTATTGTTTTTAAGCTATCCTTGCTACTACCTTGAATTGTAAATAAACCATTAAATTTTAAAAATGAACCTATACAACATGAAGCACTTAATGCATCTGAAAGACAAAGTGATATGGAACGAATGTAATTATGTCTTGCTAGGATACCATTCAAAGATTTATCTAATTTAACAAACCTACCCCTTACTTTTGATTTTCTTAAAGTAAAGGGGATTATTTTATCAAAATTATGAGACTGCACTTCATCCATTATTCAGACACCACCAAATAATTGATCTTTGCACATGCAGTCTGTTTTCAGCACCTTCAAAGATTAATGATTGTTTGCTATCAATAACTTCTGATGTTACTTCATAACCTCTATGCGCAGGCAAACAATGCATAAAAACAGCATCTTTTTTAGCTTTTTTTATAAGGGTTTTATTAACTTGATATGGCATCAATGAGTTTTCCTTGTTAACAGACCCATCTCCCATGGAATTCCAAGTATCCGTTATAACAACATTTTTATTTTTAATTGCATGGTTAGGATCATTATCAATTGTGATTTCGGCTCCTTTTTTAATAAAGTTTTCCAGTAAGTCTTTGGAAGGCGATAAATGTTTGGGCGTACATATTGTAAGTTTTAAATCTGTAATAGTTGAAGCTTCTAACCAACTTTGCATTACATTATTTCCATCTCCAATCCACATAATATTTTGTTCTGATAAAGATCCTTTGTTTTCTTCTATTGTTACAATATCTGCCATCACCTGACAGGGATGAGATTGATCAGTCAGTCCATTAATCACTGGAACGCTTGCATAATCAGCAAAGTCAATTAGCATTTGATGTTGAAAGCATCTCACTACAATTAAATCAACATATTTTGACAATACTTTAGCAGTATCTGCAACACTTTCACCTCTACTTAGTTGAATATCTGAAGCTTGTAAGACAGTTGCGTTTCCACCTTGCTGACTTATTCCAACTTCAAAAGAAACTCTGGTTCTAGTTGAAGGTTTTTCAAAAATTAGAGCAACCGTTTTTCCCATTAAAATTTTTTCGATGCTGAGAATACCTTGTTCTTTAATTAACTTTTTTTCCTCTCTAGTACGCGTTATAATTTGATCAATATCAGATCTAGAGATATCCTTTATATCTGTAAAATTTCTCATTACCTTGACCTTTGTCTTGCTACATCTCTTATAGTTTCAAGTGCTAATTTTATTTCTTCTGTTTTAACAGTTAACGGAGGTAGAAGTCTTAGAACATTTTCTGCAGCAGCTACAAACAGTACCTTATTATTTTTAAGCTGGATTTGTACTTCATTAACAGGATCACTTAATTTTATTCCCCTTAAAAAGCCTTTGCCTCGTATCTCTAAAACAAAATTTGGAAAATCTTTTTTTATTTCTTCAAGTTTTGAATTTAAAAACTCTATCTTATCATTAAGTTTTTGAAAAAAATTTTTCTCAGTTATGATATCTAAAACAGCGTTTGCTGAAGCTGTTACAAGAGGATTACCTCCAAAAGTAGAGCCGTGACTGCCCGGTTTCATAGCTGATGCAACTTTCTTTGTAGCTAGAACTGCCCCTATTGGAACACCACCTCCTAGGCCTTTGGCAATAGCCATAATGTCAGGGTGTAAATCAGTAGTTTGATAACCAAATAATGTCCCTAATCTACCTATCCCAGTTTGAACTTCGTCTGAAATTATTAAGCATTTATATTTTTTTGCAAGTTTTTGAGCTTTCGAGAAGAATTGCTTAGAGACTGATTTTGCTCCTCCTTCACCTAAAACTGGTTCTATCATTATTGCAGCTATATCATCAGATTGAAAGTGGCTCTCTAATGAATCTAAATTATTAAAATTTACATGCCTAAATCCTTCAGGCAAAGGTCCAAAACCAACTCTATTTTCAACCTTAGAGGTTGCTGAAAGCATTGATAAAGTTCTTCCATGAAAGCACCCTTCTATGCAAAGGATTACATTACGTTCAGGCCTGCCAATATCGTGCATATACCTTCTAGCGACTTTTACTGCTCCTTCGTTAGCCTCTGCTCCAGAATTTGCAAAAAATACTTTGTCAGCAAAACTTAAATCACATAATCTTTTAGCAAGCTTCTCTTGTTGAATAATGTTGTATAAATTGGATGTGTGTATTAATTTTGCAGCCTGCCGTTGAATTTCTGCAACTAAATGTGGGTGGCAATGCCCAACTGAGTTGACCGCAATTCCAGAAGCAAAATCTAAATACCTATCCCCATTTTTCTCAAAAAGCCAACTACCTTGCCCACGTTCAAATATTAAATCTGAAGGTGAATATGTATTCATCACATATCTAGAATTCATTTCATATCCTAAATTATTTTAATTATTTGAATTGAAGTTGTAAGTATCATTTATCAATTTATAAAGTGTTTAGAAAGTTTTAATCCCTGAGATTGATAATTTGATGACATCCCTTTTCCACCATAAACTTTTTTAGGTAAAGATGACATTTTTTCATAGACTAATCGACAAACAGTTTGTCCCTCCTCTATCAAAAAAGGCACATCATGACTTCTTACTTCCAATACAGCCCTTGTTTTACTTTTTCCATTTTTATCTATACCAAAACCAGGATCAAAAAAACCTGCATAATGAGCTCTAAACTCTCCAACTCTGGTGTCGTAAGCCCTCATTTCTGCTGCATGTGTTTCAGGTATTGTAATAAATTCTCTGCTTGCTAAAATATAAAACTCGTCTGGGTTTAGAACTAATCCCTCTGAAGTTAAATCATTAAAAGTTACTTGTTCCCAAAATGCTTCTCTTTTATAAAAATTTATATTTTCTAGATTAATCAAATCAGTGTGTTTCCTTGCTCTATAACCTATCAAACCATTTGAACCTCCTGAAAGGTCTATAGATAATGGAATACCGTCTCTAATATCTAAAGAGCCATCATACCCAGAGATTAAAGAAACCTCATTATGCAAATCAGTAGTCTGAGCGTCGCTTAATAGGTAATTACCTTTTCTAAATCTAATTTGATTTAACCTTGTCCCAGACGATACTAAAACTGAAAAAGTTCTTGGAGATATCTCTATATATAATGGGCCTTTATATCCTGATTGAACAAATTCAAACTCATTAGCATAATCTACGATTAATCTAGTAAAAATATCCAACCGACCAGTGCTTGATTTGGGATTGGCTGAAGCAGATATACTTTCATTAAGGTTTAAATGTTCTGAAATTTCTGCAATATACACGCATCCCTTTTCAAGAACTGCTCCTTTAGAAAGGTCTATTTCATGCATAGCAAGTCGCAAGATTTTATCTGAAACTTTACTTTTTGTACCAGGAAGAAAGGATGATTTAACTCTCCAAGCTTTGTTTCCTAATGACAAATCTAAGCTTGCTGGCTGGACTTGATCACTAATAATCTTCGATGAAGAAACTATAAATTTATTATCTAACAAATTTTGTATTTCAATATCTGATAAAATACCCACACTAAAAGAATCTTGTAACATTACAATCCATAATACAATTATTCTATCATTTTATAATTTTATAATCCTACTAACAATTAATTAAATTAATAAATATGATAAATGATAAATTGACTTAATAATAGAATTACTAAAAGTTTAAAAAATATGAAAGAAAATAAAGATCACTCTGTAGATGTAAACAAAGCTCTAATGAACAAAGCTTTATCTTATTTAAGTAAATTTTCATCTACAGAAAATAAATTAAAGACAATTTTGAATTCTTTTTCGCAAAAATATTTAAGTTCAATTAAAAAAGATATATTAGATAATGAAATAATTTTTGTAATCCAAAAGTGTAAAAACTTTGGATATATTGATGATGAAAAATTTACTAAAACGAAAATTGAAAATTATATAAATCTTGGGAAAAGTAAAAAAAATATTGTTTTTAACCTAAAAAATTATAGAATTAATGATTTAATAATTGAAAAATCTATCGAAGAATATTTCAACTCTCATAAAGATAATGATTTTAAAGCAGCTATAATTTTTATACGAAAAAAAAATATTGGGCCCTTTTTTAAAAAGTCTCTAGAACCAAATCCTGATAAACTTTTTAATAAGTGGTATGGCTCACTAGCAAGAGCAGGGTTTAACTTCGAGATTTCTAAAAAAGTTCTAAATATTAAATCTTCTTTTGAAGCTGAAAATATTTTGTGCAATATTGATAATTAGTATTAAAAATTATTAGAGGTCAACAATGTCCGAAAAAAATTTATATGAACCCTCAAATCGAGCAAAAAATAATTCATTAATAAATGAAAATGAGTTTCGAGAAAAGTATAAATTTTCTTTGGATAGTAATGAAAATTTTTGGTCAGAAGAAGCAAAAAGAATTCAATGGATGAAACCTTTTACAAAAGTCAAAGATGTTTCTTATGAATTGAGTGATCTTCATATTAAGTGGTTTTATGACGGATCTTTAAATGCATCTTCTAATTGTATTGATAGACATTTGGATAAAAAAGGTGATGAAATTGCAATAATTTGGGAGGGTGACAATCCAAATGAGTCAAAAAAAATAACTTACAGAGAGTTGTATAATGAAGTTTGTAAATTCGCTAATGCTTTAAAAAATAATGGTGCAAAAAAAGGTGATAGGATAACAATTTACATGCCCATGATACCTGAAGCAGCAGTTGCAATGCTTGCATGTGCGAGGATTGGTGCAATTCATTCTGTAGTATTTGGAGGGTTTTCACCTGATTCTCTTGCTGGGAGGATTACTGATTGTAATTCTAATATAGTAATTACAGCTGACGAAGGTATTCGAGGTGGCAAGAAGGTACCATTAAAGGATAATACTGATGAAGCAATAAGAATGTGTAATGGCGTTGAAAAATGTTTTGTTGTTAAAAGAACAGGTGGAAATATTAATTGGGTAGATGGCCGAGATATTTGGTATCATGAGGCTCTGTCTAATTCTAAAATTGATTGTCCTCCAGAAGAAATGAATGCTGAAGATCCACTTTTCATTCTTTATACATCTGGGTCAACCGGGAAGCCCAAAGGTGTTCTCCATACAACTGGTGGTTATATGGTATACGCTTCATTAACTCACGAATATGTTTTTGATTACCACGATGGAGATATATATTGGTGCACTGCTGATGTAGGATGGATAACAGGGCATTCTTATATTTTATATGGACCTTTAGCAAATGGTGCTACCACTTTAATGTTTGAAGGAGTTCCAAATTATCCAACGAATTCACGATTCTGGGAAATTGTTGATAAGCATCAAGTTAATATTTTTTATACTGCACCAACTGCAATAAGAGCACTAATGAGGGAAGGCGATGACCCTGTAAAATCAACTTCACGATCATCACTTAGGTTATTAGGGACTGTCGGTGAACCAATAAATCCAGAAGCATGGCGATGGTATCATGAAACCGTGGGTAATAAAAAATGTGAAATTGTAGATACATGGTGGCAAACTGAAACTGGGGGTATTCTTATTAGTCCTCTTCCAGGAATAACATCAACAAAACCTGGCTCAGCAACAAAACCACTATTTGGTATTAATCCAGTTGTAGTTGATCAGGACAATAACATTCTTGAAGGACCTGCAGAAGGAAATTTGTGCATAAACACCTCTTGGCCAGGCCAAATGAGAACAGTTTATGGAGATCACAAACGATTTGCTGAAACTTATTTTAGCACTTTTCCAGGAAGATATTTTACAGGTGATGGGTGCCGGCGTGATAGTGATGGTTATTACTGGATTACAGGAAGAGTTGATGACGTTATAAATATATCTGGACATAGAATGGGAACTGCAGAAGTAGAATCAGCACTTGTTGAACATAAAATGGTTGCTGAGGCAGCTGTGGTTGGTTATCCACACGAAATTAAGGGCCAAGGAATTTACGCTTATGTTACATTAGTTTTAGGTAATGAACCATCTGTAGAAATGGAAATAGAATTAAAGAAAATTGTCAGAAAAATCATTGGGCCAATTGCTACACCTGATCTAATTCAATTTTCACCATCATTACCAAAAACAAGATCAGGGAAAATTATGAGACGAATTTTAAGAAAAATTGCAGCAAATGAGCACTCTGAACTTGGTGACACATCTACACTAGCTGAGCCAGCAGTTGTTGAAAATCTTATTGAGAATAGAAAAAATATTTAATTACTACAAAAGGTAATAATATAATGACTGAACATAATTACAAAAAAGGAAGGTTAAACCTTCCCTTTGTGGGTATTTGTACTTTTGGAAAATATCCATATCAGCCAGATTGGGATAAAATAGAGGCTGATATTGCAATTCTTGGTGCTCCTTTTGATTGTGGTTCTCAATGGAGATCAGGCTCAAGAATGGGGCCCAGAGGTGTAAGAGAAGCCTCTACATTATATTCTTTTGGACATGATGGAGCATATGATCATGAAGATGATATAGTTTACCTCAAATCTGATAGTACAATTATAGATATTGGGGATGCAGATATTATACATACTGATACATTATCCAGTCACACGAATATTGAGTATGGGGTAAGAAAAATTCTATCCTCTAATGCTATTCCAATAGTTATTGGTGGAGATCATTCTGTGAATATACCCTGCATCAATGCTTTTAGTGACAGTGAGCCATTCCACCTCATTCAAATTGACGCCCATCTAGATTTTGTAGATGAAAGGCACGGCGTAAAATATGGACACGGCAACCCTATGAGAAGAGCTGCTGAAAAGAGCTATGTAAGTGGATTAACCCAAATAGGAATAAGAAATGTTTCTTCAACTGCAAAAGAAGGTTACGAAGATGCTAAAAAGATGGGGTCAAATATAATTTCCGTAAGGCAATTCAGAGAATTAGGTGTTTCTAAAATTATTAATCAAATTCCTAATAATATACCTTATTACGTCACAATTGATATTGATGCATTTGATCCTTCAATTGCGTCTGGAACAGGAACACCTAGTCATGGTGGTTTTCTATACTACGAAATTCTAGAATTAATTGATTTAATAGCACAAAAAGGAAAAATAATTGGTATGGATCTTGTGGAAGTAGCACCAGATTATGATATAACCACGTCAACTACTACTTTAGCAGCACAATTACTTTTGAACTCTATTGGGCGCATACTTCATTATAAATAAATTAAGAACCTTTTTATGGCTAAATTATATTTTTCTTACTCAACAATGAATGCTGGCAAATCGACATTACTACTCCAGGCTTCTCATAATTATGGTGAGCGAGGAATGAAAACAATGTTGTTTACTGCTGAATTAGATGACAGGTCTTCAGTTGGAAATATTTCATCTAGAATAGGGTTAACCGAAAAGGCATCAACATTTAACAGTAAAGATAATATTCATAAATTAATTAAAGATAGATTAACTAAAGAAAAAATTTCATGCATATTTATTGATGAGGCACAGTTTCTTACAAAGAAACAAGTTTGGGAACTTTCAGATGTTGTTGAAATTCTTAAAATTCCAGTAATGTGCTATGGACTGCGAACTGATTTCCAAGGCAACTTGTTTGAAGGTAGCGCCTCTTTATTAGCAATTGCAGATGAATTAAAAGAAATTAAGACAATTTGCCATTGTGGGAAAAAAGCTACTATGGTTGTTAGGTTGGATGGAAATGGTAATGTTGTTAAAGAAGGTGCACAAATTGAAATCGGGGGAAATGATAAATATGTTTCTTTATGCAGAAAGCACTGGAAATTGGATATGCAAATAAATAATTTAGTGTAATTATAATAATAAATTTAAAGCTTTTTCTATGTTAATTATAAATCCTTTTATTGAAGTTGTATTATTAGTATTAAACCTATTTCAGTGGTCCTTAATTATATATATATTAATATCACTACTTACACAATTTGGTATTGTTAATCCTTACCATTCAATTATTAATTTAATTCAAAACTCTTTGTCACAAATTCACGAACCAATATTAAATATTCTAAGAAGATACATACCAATTTTTGGTAATTTGGATTTATCACCTTTGATAGTATTTATATTAATAGAGTTTCTATCAAGGATTTTACGTAATAGTATTATTTATTAAATTAGATTATGTAAAATTACTTTTATAGTTTAAATATTTTAAAACTGAACCATATTAACTAATACAATAAAGGAATTTTAATGAGTGCAATTTTAATTGATGGCAAGGCTTTTGCTGAAAGACTTGTTGGTAGTGTTGGTGTTGCCGTTGAGGAACTATCAAATACCCATAGCTTCAAACCTGGATTAGCTGTTGTTTTAGTTGGAGAAAATCCTGCGAGTGAAGTTTATGTTAAGAATAAAGTTAGACAAACTAATAATTCCGGAATGGTTTCAATTGAACATAGGTTACCAGAGGAAACTTCAGAGGAAGATTTATTGTTACTAGTAAAAGATTTGAATGAAGATGAGAAAATTGATGGGATTTTAGTCCAACTTCCTTTACCAGATCATATTAACGAAAATTCTATAATTAATTCTATATCACCTTCCAAGGATGTTGATGGATTTAGCATACCAAATGTCGGACTTTTATCAACATCTGGAAAAGGTCTAATACCATGTACACCTTTAGGTTGCTTATTACTCTTAAAAGATCAATTAGGAGATTTAACAGGCAAAAATGCTGTTATCATTGGAAGATCAAATATAGTTGGCAAACCTATGGCTCAATTACTTATTAAAGAAAGCTGCACTGTTACAATAGCTCATTCAAAAACAAAAAATCTAGAAAATGTATGTAGAAATGCTGATATATTAGTTGCTGCAGTTGGAAGACCCCATTTTGTTAAGGACGACTGGGTAAAAGATGGAGCTGTAGTTATTGACGTTGGAATAAATAGATTACCCCCAGAAGGAGATAAAAAAGGTAGACTTGTTGGAGATGTTGATTTTGAAAACGTATCTAAAATAGCCTCTGCAATAACGCCTGTTCCCGGAGGTGTAGGGCCAATGACTATAGCGTGTCTTTTGAGAAATACAGTTACTGCTGCATGCAAAAGAAGAAATATAGATGAACCGGAGATGTAATTAAATGTGGTGGATAGTTTTATTAATAAGCTTAATTGCTTTAGTTGGAGTATTATTTTGGGGTGTAGTTACTATGGGTATAGGAGGTGAATATAACTCCAAGTGGTCTAATAAATTAATGCGATACAGAGTTATAATTCAAGCAATTGCGTTATTGATCTTTGTAGTTATATTGTCATTCAGTTCAGGAAGCTAGCTTAGAAAATGGTTACATTAAATAAAATTTATACAAAAACTGGTGATAGTGGTGAGACTAGCCTAGTTGGTGGCATAAGAGTGGCAAAACATAGTTTGAGACCCGAAGCATTTGGTGAAATTGATGAGTTGAATTCAATTTTGGGATTATTGAGAGCAAATTTTTCAAATAATAAAAATAATGATTTAAATAAATTACTTGAAAGGGTTCAAAACGAATTATTTGATCTTGGAGCAGACTTAGCTACTCCTGAAGGATCAAAATATTCAGATAAAGCTTTAAGAATATCAAAATCGCAGGTTGAAAGACTAGAAAAAGAAATAGATTTTTTTAATAAAGATCTAAATGAATTAAAGTCATTTGTCCTTCCAGGTGGATCTTTATCTTCGTCATGGCTCCATTTAGCCAGAACCGTAACTAGAAGAGCAGAAAGAAAAATTACAAAACTAGCGTCCGAAGAAGTGATTAATAATAATATTGTTACATATATTAATAGACTATCTGATTTACTTTTTGTAATAGCAAGATATTGCAATGATAATGGTAAAGCAGATATATTATGGCAACCAGGTTTAACAAGATAATTTTATAATAAAAGAGGTGGAAAATGAAAATATTAGTGCCTGTAAAAAGAGTTATTGACTATAATGTTAAAGTTAGAGTTAAAGCAGATAATTCTGGCGTTGAATTAGCAAATGTCAAAATGGCAATGAACCCATTTGATGAAATTGCAGTCGAACAAGCATTAAGAATTAAAGAAGCATCTCAAGCTGATGAGGTTATTGCAGTTTCTATCGGACCTCAAGAGTCTCAAGACACCATAAGAACAGCACTTGCTATGGGAGCTGATCGAGGTATCTTAGTTAAGACAGACCACGATATAGAGCCACTTTCAGTAGCAAAAGTCCTTAAAGCAATAGTGGATAAAGAAAATCCAGAATTAGTAATTTTAGGTAAACAGGCTATCGATGATGATTGTAATCAAACTGGTCAAATGCTTTCAGCATTTCTTGATTGGCCTCAGTCTGCATTTGTTAGTAATTTAGAACTAAAAGATAAAAAAATTATATCAGTTAGAGAGGTAGATGGCGGATTAGAGCATATGGAGTGCACCTTGCCTGCTATTGTAACAGTTGATTTAAGATTAAATGAGCCAAGATATGCCTCTCTTCCAAATATAATGAAAGCAAAAAGGAAGCCCCTTGAAGAAATGTCGCCTAGTGACTTAGGTGTTGATACTAAGAAAAGATTAGAAATTATAAAAGTTGAAGATCCACCATCACGTGAAGCTGGAATGATTTTAGAATCAGTAGGTGACCTAGTTGATAAATTAAAAAATGAAGCAAAAGTAATATAGGAGAAAAGTATGTCCATTTTAGTAATCGCAGAACACGATAATCAAAATTTAAGCCCCGCAACATTTAATACAATTTCTGCTTCTAAGAAAATTGGATCTGATATTGATATTCTTGTAGCTGGTTCTGGATGTGCAGATATCGGTAAACAATCCAGTCAAATACCTGATGTAAAATCAGTTCTAGTAGCAGATTCTGAGGAATACAAAGATTTTGTTGCTGAAAATTTATCAGCTCTAATAATAAGTTTATCTAAGGACTATTCACATATAATAGCCCCTTCTACTACAACAGGTAAAAATTTTATGCCTAGAGTAGCTGCATTATTAGATGTTATGCAAATTTCTGACATTATTCAGGTTATTGATGAAACAACTTTTCAAAGACCAATATATGCAGGTAATGCTCTTTCTACTGTAAAATCAAATGATAAAATTAAAATTATTACTGTTAGAACAACTGCATTTGAAGCTTGTCTAGATACTGGAGGGAACGCTGAAATAAAGTCTATTAATGGAACAGGGGAAACGGATAAATCTAAGTTTATAAAGTCAGAACTTTCAAGTTCTGAAAGACCCGAATTGACATCTGCTAAAATAGTTATTTCTGGTGGTAGAGGCATGCAAGATGGTTCAAATTTTGAAATGTTAGAAAAAGTTGCTGATAAGCTAGGAGCTGCGGTTGGTGCATCTCGCGCTGCGGTGGATGCTGGATTTGTTCCAAACGATTATCAGGTTGGGCAAACTGGTAAAGTTGTGGCTCCAGAATTATATATAGCAGTTGGAATTTCTGGTGCAATTCAACATCTAGCAGGCATGAAAGACAGTAAAGTTATAGTAGCAATTAATAAAGACGAAGATGCGCCTATATTTCAGGTAGCAGACTATGGAGTAGTTACTGATTTATTTGATGCAGTTCCAGAATTAGATGCAAAAATAGGCTAATTAAATCTTTATTAGGCTATTATTCACAAGATTTTCAAGGTGTTCTTGTTTACCAGATCTAGGTTGAGGATTGATTTCATTTTCCTCAACCAACTTTGAAATTTCTTCTAAATTAAATTCTTGATTTAGTAATTTCTTTCCAAAAGAATTACCCCAAGAACGATACCTGTGTTCTACAAATTTTTTAATTTTACCATTCTCTATCATTTTATATGCTGATTTAAATCCAAGCGCGCAAGTATCCATAGCACCAATATGGGCTAATAGAAGATCTTCGGGGTCAAGAGATTGTCTTCTAAGTTTAGCATCAAAATTTGTTCCTCCTGTTTTAAATCCTCCACATAATAAAATATGATAATAAGCAAGTGCAACATCAAGATAATTATTTGGAAATTGGTCAGTATCCCATCCAGATTGGATGTCATTTCTATTCATATCTATTGAACCGAAGATACCTAGCGCACAAGCTAATGCTATTTCATGCTCAAAAGAGTGATTGGCAAGGAATGCATGACCTGTCTCTATGTTAACCTTAACCTCATTCTCTAATCCATATTTTTTTAAGAAACCATAAACATTTCCTACATCATAATCATACTGGTGTTTTGTGGGTTCCTGAGGTTTGGGTTCTATTAGAATAGTACCTTTAAAACCAATCTTATGCTTGTAATCTATTACTAAATTTAAAAAAGCGCCTAATTGATCTAATTCAGATTTGATATCTGTATTTAGAAGTGTTTCGTAGCCTTCCCTGCCTCCCCAAAGCACATAGTTTTCGCCGTTTAATTGTTGAGTAGCGTCAATACAAGTCTTAACAGTTGCTGCTGCAAAAGCAAAAACTTCAGGATCTGGGTTTGTGGCTGCTCCGGCCATATAACGTTTATGTGAGAATAAATTTGCTGTTCCCCAAAGTAATTTAACTTTTGTTTCCTCCATTTTGAGTTGAAAATAGTCAACAACTTCTCTTAAATTATTGGAGTTTTCTCTAAAATTGGTGCCCTCTGGCCTGACATCATGATCATGGAAGCAAAAGAAGGGAATATTTAAAATACTAAACATTTCAAAAGCTATATCAGCTTTTAGTTTTGCATCTTTCATAGTATTTCCAAACCAAGGCCTTTCAAAAGTATTCCCTCCAAATGGATCGGTGCCTGGCCAAACAAAATTATGCCAATAGCAGGCTGCAAACCGAAGATGATCTTCCATTTTTTTTTGATTAATTATTTCGTCTGGATTGTAGTGTTTAAATGAGAACTGATTAGAACTTTTTGGGCCTTCATAAGTTACTTTATTATCAATATTAAAAAAATTTTTCATTATTTTTTGTCCTTAATTCGAGAGTAAAGTTCTCTCCAGTGATTTATTTTCTCCTGATATTCTTCAAATTTTTCTGTTTTAGGATTTATTGTTTTTTTGATTTTGGGTTTAACTAATATTGTTTTAGTATCATTTTCATTTTCAAATGCTAACATTCCTAAACGTGCAGCTCCTAAAGCTGCACTATGCTCACTATTATTTGGAATTTCTATTGGTGTATTTATTACTGTTGAAATAATTTCTAACCATCTATCTGACTGGCTCCCCCCACCTGCTGCTATAAGAGTTTTTGGTTTCAAATTGGCATTCTCAAAAACTTTAATACAATCAGCAAAAGCGTAAGAAACTCCCTCGACAACTGCTCTTGCTAAATCTTTAGAGGTTGTTGATCTAGAAATATTCATAAATGATCCTCTAGCGTTGGCGTCATTATGAGGAGTTCTTTCTCCTGACAAATAAGGATGAAACATTAAATCTGATGGACCATCATTTATATCACCAATAGTTTCCATGATATTGGAAACCTTTTTTCGAAAGATTTCAGATAACCAATTCAAACTATCTGTGGCAGATAAAATGACACTCATCAAATGCCACTTATTTTGAATTGCATGGCAAAATGAATGAGCACCATCATTTGCTGCTGGAATAAATTTATCTGAAACTAAAAAAATAACACCTGATGTACCTAATGAAATAAAGGCATCACCTTTTTCAATTACACCTAGGCCGCATGCTGTTGAGGCATTATCCCCCCCACCTCCAGCAACTAAAGGGCTTCCTTCAATACCCCATTGACTAGCAATAGTACTTCTTAAATATCCTGAGTTTTGAGAGCCTTCTATTACAGTTGGCATTTTTTTAATTGATAAATCAGTAGCATTTAGCAATTTATCAGACCAATTTCTCTTAGCTATATCCAACCATAATGTCCCTGAACTATCTGACATATCAGAGCATTTTTCACCAGTCATTAACAACCTAATATAATCTTTAGGTAATAGTATAGTTTCAATTTGATTAAAGACATCTAACTCATTTTTTTTTAACCATAATGCTTTAGGTGCAGTAAAACCAGGCATTACAACATTACCACCAATAGATCTAAAAAGTGGTTCGGTATCATCTAGAAATTTAGCTTCTTCAGAAGATCGTGTATCATTCCATAGAATCGAATGTCTTAATGGTTTATCGGATTTATCTAAAGCTGTTAGGCCGTGCATCTGACCAGATAAACCAACTCCTTGAACTTTCTTTAATTGTTTTGAGTAATGGCTTTTAATTTTATACACTGCTTTATTTGTTGCTTCCCACCAATCACTGGGGTCCTGCTCAGACCAACCATTTTTTGACCTAATAACTTTTAAGTGGGATGTTTCAGAAGCAATTATATTATTTCCATCATTCGTCAAGATAACTTTAACGCCTGAAGTTCCTACATCGATTCCCAGGTACATTTTAGCCTCGTTAATTTGTTCATCATATTCGTAGTAAGAAAAGATTTAATTTGATAAAATAATTTGTTTATATAAGTATGGTTCTTATTTAATACCATAAATTATCTAATAAAATATGAAAATAAATTTAGCTATTATTGGAGCAGGTAGAATTGGCAAGGTTCATGCCCTAGCAATCAATAATAGTAAGATTGCAAATTTAGTTTATATTTATGACCCTGATGAGGAAATAGCAAAAAAATTCTCAGTCGAATTTAATTGTATTGTCTCAAATATTGATAATATAAAAAAAGATAAACAAATTGATGCAGTTATAATCTGCTCCCCAACAGACACACATGTTGAATTGATATGTATTTTTTCAAATTATAAAAAAGCTATATTTTGTGAAAAGCCTATAGATCTTGATATTAAAAAAGTTAGAAAATGTTTGGAAACTATAGAAAAAAATAAAACTCAATTTATGATTGGATTTAATAGAAGGTTTGATCCACATTTTCAATCACTTAAGAATTCTTTAAAACAAGACAAAATAGGAAATATTGAAACCATAATTATAACTTCTCGTGATCCAGGACTTCCTCCCATTAATTACTTAAAGCAATCAGGTGGTATTTTTAAAGATATGACTATTCATGATTTTGATATGGCAATATTTCTTTTAGATGAGTTGCCTGTAGAAATTTATTCGTCTGCTTCAATTTTAATTGATGATCAAATTAAAGAAGTTGAAGACTTTGATACAGCTAGTGTTATTTTAAAGACTTTATCTGGTAAACAAATAATTATCAGTAACTCCAGAAGGTCAAGCTACGGATATGACCAACGAATAGAAGTTCATGGATCTTTAGGAATGGTATCTGCAGAAAATCAACGGCCAGTATCAATAGAAATTGCTAACTCGCAAGGTTTTACTAAACCTCCATTACATCACTTTTTTATGACAAGATATATTGATGCTTATGCTGAAGAAATAAATTACTTTGTAAATAGTTTAAAGAGTGGTTCAGAAATTAAACCAAATGGCATTGATGGACTAAATGCTCTTATAATTGCTGAAGCGGCAAAGTCTTCTTTACTAAAAGGAAAAAATTTACCGATTAAATATATTTAAATTATTCAGGCACTGCTCCAATTATATTTTGATCATAATTAATAATAGATCCTGTAATAATACCTGATGATGAACTTATAAGATAACAAATTAATGGAGAAATTTCATGCGTCTTAACTAATTGCCCAAATGGAAGTTTTTTTTCAGCTTCCTCTAACCAATTATTATCTGCATCATGAAACTCTTTTTGAATTTTATCTTCACCTGGAGTTTCCATCCATCCTGGAGCAACTCCGTTAACTCTGATTTTATGTTTTTTAAGACTGTTAGCTACATTTTTAGTAAGAGTAATTAAACCTCCTTTTGAAGTTGAATAAGGTGTTAAAATACTTTGACCAACATAAGCAGATGTAGATAATATGTTAACAATACTGCCAGGCTTTTTATGTTTTATTAAGTGCTTAGCTATAGATTGAATTAAAATAAATGGGCCTCTTAAATTAGTATTCATATGATCATCCCATAAATCAATCGAAGTATCTAATATTGTTCCTCTTGTTGTTATTGCAGCAGCATTCACAAGACCATTAATAAAACCAAAGTTATCTACTCCATATTCAAATGCGGTTTTACAATCATCAACTATTGAAACATCACATTTTCTAAATATGCAGTTAACTCCATTTTTACTGAGTTGTTTGGAAGCATTTGATCCCTTTTTCTGGTCCCTTCCTAATATTAATATATTCTCACAACCATTGGAAATTAGCTCTTTAGCAATTGAAAATCCAAGGCCTTGAGTACCACCAGTAATAATAACATTATTGGACCTATTTATTGATTCCATAAAAATAATTTAATGCTGAATGCTGAGCCATTGTTTAGTAATAGCAGATTCGTCAATTCTCTCCATTACTTTTTCTATAGCCAATCCATCATTGAAGTTCGGCCAAGTAGGTTTATTATTTTCTATAGCATTAAGCAGACCTTGCAATTCGCATATTTTTACATCCATAAAACCTAGACCATGACCTCCATTGGGTAAAAAAGACGAATAAAAAGGATGCTCTGGACCAGACAAAATAGTTCTAAATCCGTCAGTTGAGGAGTCACTTTGTCTAGTGAAAAGTTTTATCTCATTTAATCTTTCCTGATTATAAGTAATAGTGCCTTCTGTTCCATGAATTTCCCAAGTCAAACCACATTTTTTACCCCAACTAACTCTACTTGCTCCAATATGACCATGAACACCATTCTCAAAGTGAACTAGGGCGGATACCATATCATCATTATCTACAATTTTAGATTTTTCATTTTCTTTAGGATCTTTTCTTTGTTTATGAATAATACTTATATCTCCAACAACATTTGAGATCCTCGAATTTATTAAGTAGTGGCCCACACTAATTACATGACTAAGAATATCTCCATTTGAACCAGTACCTGATAATTCTTTCGACATTCTCCATGACCAAGGTTTCGATCCATCTGCTTCATTATCAACATCGTATCTACAAAAAAATCCAGAAATTCTTCCAATAGTGCCTTTCTCTATGATTTTTCTAGCATGAATAACAACCGGATTTTTAGTATAGTTGTAACCAACAATTGTCTTGGAATTACTTTTTTCTGCTACTTCAGCCATAATTTGACTGTCTTCCAAAGAAGAAGACATAGGCTTTTCGCACCAAACATGCTTTCCTTTTTCCAAAGCTGCAATAGATATTTCAGAATGTGTATTATTTGGAGTACACACTGATATTAGATCAACTCTTGGATCGTTTACAACATCTTGCCATTTATCGGTATGCCTAGAAAACCCAAGATCTGTTGCTCTTTGATTTGCCCTTTCCGGACTTAAGTCACATACTATTTCTAAATTTGGTCTCAATCCAATACCAAACACAGAGGCTGAAGCACTGTATGCTATTGAATGTGCTTTTCCCATAAAGCCGGTGCCAATAACACCAATACCAATTGGCTTCAAAACATTCCTCCCATGATAAATTTATCTTTTTAATTCTTCTTTTAAGTCGCCTATTTCAGCGCCGCCTGCCATTAATCGCTTAATATCACTATCCTTTAAATCTTTAGGTGTTCCAGACCCAATTACTTCACCTAAACTTATGAAAGTAAATCGATCAGCAACTAGCCTAGCGTGAATTTCATTATGAGTTATTAAAATTATAGCTATATTGCCAAGATCACGTACTTTTAAAATGGTTTTTAAAACTTCCATTTGTTGCTTTTGACCAAGAGCTGAAGTTGGTTCATCCAGAATCAAAATTTTGGCTCCAAAATAAATTGCACGCGCTATTGCTAAAGTTTGTCTTTGCCCTCCAGACATTGTTCCAACCGGTTGATCGGGGTTCTTAATATTAATTCCGATTTTAGCCATTTCATTAGTTGTTATTTCATTCATTTTTTTAAAGTCCATGAAACCTAATGGCCCAAAACCTTTTACAATCTCTCTACCTAAGAAAAAGTTTCTTGTCACTGAAGTAAGAGCATTTAACGCTAGATCTTGATAAACGGTTCCAATTCCAGCCTCACTTGAATCTTTAGGAGATGAAAAATTAACTTTTTCTCCATCAATTTTTATCTCTCCTTCAGTTAACTGGTGCACACCTGACAGTACTTTTATCAAAGTTGATTTACCTGCACCATTATCACCTAATAGTGCGTGAACCTCTCCAGGATAAATATTTAATGAAACTCCGTTTAATGCTGTAAATTGACCAAATTTTTTTACAAGATTATTAATCTCAATCACTGGTTCTTGAATGTTTATAGGCATCGTCAACTACTGCCTATTATTCTTTTTCTTATATTCTCATTAGCTAATGCAGCAGAAACTATAACAACGCCTAAAAAAACTCTGTAAAAAGATCCATCAATACCAGGAATATAAAAGAATGCTTCCTTGGAAATCCCAAAAATAATTGTACCTAATACTATTCCAAGGACAGTACCAAAACCCCCTGTAAGAACTACCCCACCAATTACAGCTGCTGCTATTGCTTCAAGTTCTTTTAAGGTTCCTTTTGCTGTATCTGCTGTATTAACTTCAAAAACCTGAGTCGCAGCAACAAGTGTAGCGCAAAATGCTGAAAATATAAATAATGATATTTTCACTTTATTGGTTGGAACTCCATTAGCTTTTGCAGCATTTAAATTTCCTCCTGTAGAATAAATCCAATTGCCCGCTTGTGTTTTACTTAATACAAAATAACAAATTATAGCTAACAAAATCCATATCATGACACATGCGTATAAGCCTGGGGCAAATTGATTGCCAAACATATTTACATTCCAATCTGCTGTAAAATAAAGCCATTGAAAAATAGGTTCTAAGATATCCCCACCAAAAAAATCAGCCACTGGCCTTGCTGAAGGCAAGGTATCTATGTAAGCTCTTACTAAATCTAAGTCTGTAACTTCTTTTGGATTAATTATAGCTTTTCCTGCTCCAGCATCTATTCTTTCTTGAATCTTTGCAGCCATCTCATCTCTTCCTTGAGATTTTAATTTCTCAAGGGTTTTTAGAAGAGTAGAGGTCATTTTTTCCTGTTCAATTAAAGTTTTTGTGGCTGCTACTTTCTCATTTATATATAATAAGTTATTCCTTAACTTTTCTATAAGATCAACTGGGGCTTGCTTCAATAACTCTAGTAGCTCCTGATTAGGCAGAGATTTAGCCTCTACTCTTTCCATCTCACCGTGACCAGGCACATTAATTATATTTTTGAAATCTGGAAGGTCAGTTACAGTAGTTGACCCTGCTGACTGATCAGCTGGCTTGTTGAAGGCTCTGTAAATTGTTTCTGTAGCTCCACGAAGAAAAAATAACCCCCCAAGTGTAACTATAAAAGAAGAAATCCCACTTTTAACAATAACCCAACCTTGAAACCATCCAAAGGCTAAAGTAAAGCAAAGTGTTATAAGAAAAGCACCAATAGGTGAAACATTTTCTATCCGAAGTAAAGTTATTGTCTCTACATGAACACCGCCATCAAATGAAACATAGGGGATAACTATAGAAAATCCCCAACGAAGAATTATGGCCATCACTCCTGCAGCAAAGCCCATCATTGAACCAATAGAAAGATCAAATTCTCCTGATATAATCAATAAACCAGCACCTATGGCAATAATGCCAAGTTGAGCAACTACTCTGAAGTTATTTCTTATACCTAAAGCATTAAAACCATCTCCAGCAAATGGATTAAAGGAAAACTCTCCAGCAGGAATAGAAAAATATCCTAGCATACCAAATAAGAGTAACATAACTCCAAGTGGTCCAATCTCAGGACGCTTTACTAGCGAACTAAACCATCCGCTTTCTCCAAGTCTATCAGCTTCGGAACGATTGTTCATTGTATTCAAAAAAGATTATAAATTTTTTAAAAGGTTTAAAAAGTGGGAGGAAACCCTCCCACTTCTAATTTTTATGATTTATCTGTCAATACCAGCTAAAGATGCGACTGCTGAAGCATTTGACTTATCAACAAATCCTGGTCCTGATGGAATATTATCACCTGGCAATAGACCTGCTGCGTTGTTGTATAAATGTAATACTACAATAGGCATGTAACCCTGTAGCCTCTGCTGCTGGTCAATTGTGAAAGCAACTTTACCTGCATTGATTAAATCCATTAGTTCTGGACTTAAGTCAAAGCATGAATGATGAACACTCATACCTAAATCGTCAAGTGCTTTTGCTGTTCCAATACATGATGTAGGTGAAACTGACAAAATAGCATTAACATCAGGGTTAGCTTGAAGTGCAGCCGTTGCTCTTGTTACAATTGTTGCTGCATCATGAGTAGTATCAACTGAAGATACAATTTCTACATTTTCTCCGTAACCATTACATCTGTCAGATAGAGCTGTGTTATACTGTTCTGGTGTCATGCAAAGTGCTTTTGTAGCTCCTTCAGCTGCTGCTCTTTCACCTGCTTTTTGACCAGCTAGTGTTTCTGGTTGGCCAATATGCATTAGTGCACCAACTTCTTTATATGCCTCAAGACCTGAGTTAATAGTAATTACAGGAATTCCTGATGCAGTAGCTGCTCTAATAGCATTTCCTAATGAATCTGGATCTGGTAGTGATACAACCATACCATCAGGCTGTGTTGCAGCAGCAGCTTGAATTGAACTTGCCATATCGGCTAAGTCACCAGATGGGTTGAAGATATATTCAAAATCTACACCCATTTGTGCAGCTGCATCAGCACCAGCTTTTTCAACAACTGGCCAGAATGGATCCTTACCTTCTCCGTGAGTTACCATTACGTATCTTTCAGCAAAAGCATTACCTGCAAAAAAAACAGTTGCTATTGCGGCTAGTATTATTTTTTTCATATTTTTCCTCCGATAAAAATTAACTAGTTATAAAATTTTATTATTAAATTTTCTATAATTCATTTTGCTACTAATTATAAATTACAGAGTCAAGGAGTAATATAACTATGCGTCTAAAATTTAGATTTTATTATTATAAACTTATTCATATCAATATTAATTCAATTGAATTTGCTTCATGTAATCATAGAATTCACTATTCACTTTTATAATTAATTAAATTATATTTTTCATTAATTTTGGAATTTAAGATTGTTTGGTGAACAAATTGAAAAGTAATTTTACAAACTGTTTAGAAAATTTTAAAGAGAGTCTGCAACGTAAAACTTTTGTTTCTGAAGTGCCGCTATCAACAAGCATTGAACATAATATCCCTATATATGATGGAATTATGATAGATGAAAAATCTAGTGATAATAATTTCAAAGATTCTCTTCTAAGTGAATGGGCTAAAACCTTCAAGGGTGGCGCCGGTATAATTTTAATTAAGAGAGGAATTTCAAACTTTGATGTAGTCAATAAAGCCACTGATATTTTTTCAAAAATTATAGAGAATGAAAAAAATAATATTTCTGGTGGCGGGGATCATTTTGCTAAATCTGGTGAAAATGACAGAGTATGGAATGCTTTGGAAAAGCATTGTATTTACAACCCAGAAAATTTTTGTAATTACTATTCTTCGAATAGTATTCACTTGGCTTGTGAAGCTTGGTTAGGTCCTAATTATCAGATTACTGCTCAGGTAAATCGTGTGAACCCAGGAGGTAATGCTCAAAAAGCTCATAGGGACTATCATCTTGGTTTTATGACAACTGAGCAGGCAATTAAATACCCTTCTCACGTGCATAGTTTTTCGCCATATTTAACATTGCAAGGCGCTGTTGCTCATTGTGACATGCCAATTGAGAGTGGCCCGACAAAACTACTCCCATTCTCTCAAACATTGCCTGAAGGATATTTAGTTTTTGATCGACCTGAATTTCAAGAATATTTTGAAGACAATTATATTCAATTGCCTCTAGAAAAAAATGATCTTATTTTTTTTAATCCAGCAATCATGCATGCCGCCGGTCAAAACATATCTTCTGATATTTATCGAATGGCTAATCTATTGCAAATATCATCAGCTTTTGGCAGAGCAATGGAAACAGTTAATAGATTAAAAATGTCTCTTTCTATATATCCATTTCTTCTTGAAAAGAAATTAACAAGTAAACTTTCTGAATTTGAGATTGATAATATAATTTCTGCATGTGCTGAAGGTTATTCCTTTCCTACAAATCTTGATTTAGATCCACCAAAAAATGGTAAGGCGCCAATTACACAATCCCAAATTATGAAGAATGCGTTAAATAAACAAAAAACTTTTGTTGAATTAAATAACGATCTTTTATCTCTTGAAGAAAAACAAAAGAGTTAGAGATTTAAATCAATTAAATAAGAATTTTTAAAAAGAGAGAAAAATGATTGATGTAATATGTATTGGAAGATCCTCTGTTGACCTATATGGACAACAAGTAGGTGGAAAATTAGAAGATATGTCAAATTTCTCAAAATATGTGGGAGGGAGTCCAACTAATATAAGTATTGGATGCTCTAGGTTAGGATTAAAATCTGCCTTGATTACTAAAGTTGGTAATGAACATATGGGTAGGTTTATAAAAGAAAGACTTGAAAAAGAAGGTGTTGATATTTCGAATGTTAAAACAGATAAAGAACGATTGACTGCTTTAGTATTACTTGGCATTAGAGATCAAAGTCAGTTTCCACTAATTTTTTATAGAGAGAATTGTGCTGACATGGCTTTAAGTGAAGATGATATAGATGAAAAATTTATTGAAAACTCTAAGTCAGTTCTAGTTACTGGAACACACTTTAGTTCAGACGGCGTTTCTAAAGCCTCTTTTAAAGCTATTGAAATAGCAAGAAAACTCCAAAAAAAAGTTGTGCTCGATATTGATTACAGACCAAATTTATGGACCAAAGGCAATCATAATGATGGTGAAAGTAGATTTAAAGAAAGTAAAAATGTTACTGATCATATTCAAAAAATTCTTCCCTTTTGTGATTTGATAGTTGGAACAGAGGAGGAATGGAAGATTGCTGGAGGAACCAATAATACAATTGAATCATTAAAAAATTGTAGAAAAATTTCAAAAGCAACATTTGTTTGTAAAAGAGGTGCGTTAGGATGCACAGTTTTTGAAAAAGAGATTAAAAATTGGGATAGTGGCACCTCAACCCCGGTAAATAAAATTGAAATTTTTAATGTATTAGGTGCTGGAGACGGGTTTATGTCTGGTTTCCTCAAAGGTTGGATTAATGATAATGATATTTCAAAATGCTCAGAATATGGAAATGCTTGTGGAGCATTAGCTGTTTCTCGTCATGGATGTGCTCCATCTTACCCTTCGTTAGAAGAATTAAATTATTTTATGAAAGTTGGAAGCACAGAGTTTTCTCTTAGAAAGGATAAGGCTTTAGAACAAATTCATTGGTCTACAAACAGGAACATTAAATACGATAGACTCTTTGCATTTGCATTTGACCATAGAACACAGTTCGAAAACTGGATAAAAAAATATAATAAGAATAAAAATTGCATAGAAACTTTTAAAAGTTTGGCTCTCAGAGCAGCAATTTCTGTAAAATTACATAATACTGGAATAGGCATTCTTGTTGATGACTTGTATGGACGCGAAGCATTAGAAAAAGCTTCTGATCATAATATTTGGATTGGACGTCCTATAGAAGTTTCAGGTAAATACCCTCTCAGATTCCAAAATGATGAGGATCTTACTTCATATTTAAACGAGTGGCCAGTAAATCATTGTGTAAAAGTTTTGGCTCCAGTGAGAATGGACGATAGTAATGATATTAAAATTTACAATGAAGAAAAATTATTAAGCCTATTTAAAGCTTGCAGAAATACTAACCACGAATTTTTATTAGAAATCATCACAAGTTATAACAATAAAATAATTGAACCTGAGCAAATTTTAAAATTAATTGAACGATTTTATAGTATTGGAATATTCCCTGATTGGTGGAAAATTGAACCTATACAAAGTAATGATTTTTGGAATGAGGCTGGTAACTTAATTCGCAAATACGACCCTTACATACAGGGCATAGTGGTTCTTGGGAAAAACTCTAATGTTGATCATCTAAAAAATGTATTTGAGTCTTGTAAAAATGAACCACTTGTAAAAGGATTTGCTATTGGGAGAAGTATTTTTTCTAAAGTAGCTGAACTATGGTTAAGCGATAAAATTAATGATGAAGAAGCAACAAAAATGATGTCAGAAAACTTTTTAAATGTTATCAAAACATGGAATAGATTAAGGAGTTAAGAATTATGCCAGCCATAAGACTTACGATGTCACAAGCTCTAACCAAATGGATGGTAAACCAATCAATTGAGCAATTTGACGGGACTAAAGCTCCAGCATTTGCTGGTGTTTGGGGTATATTTGGACATGGAAATGTAGCAGGACTTGGAGAGGCTCTTTTCTCTGTAAAAGACCAAATTAATACTTATCGTGGACATAATGAGCAAGGAATGGCGCATGCAGCTATAGCATTTGCCAAACAAAATAATAGAAGACAAATGATGGCTGTAACCTCATCTATCGGTCCCGGAGCAACTAATCTCATAACGGCATGCGCACTAGCTTATGTTAATAGATTACCCATTCTATTTTTACCAGGAGATGTTTTTGCTAATAGATTACCAGACCCTGTTCTCCAACAAGCTGAAAATTTTGCTGATGCGACTGTATCTGCAAATGACTGCTTTAGACCAATTTGTAGATATTTTGATAGGATTTCCAGACCTGAACAGCTAATTCAATCTCTACCAAAATCTATGTCAATATTGACTGATCCTGCAGATTGTGGACCTGTAACTCTGTCTTTATGTCAGGACGTACAAGCTGAGGCCTATGACTACCCTTCTTCATTATTCATACCCAAAGTATGGAAAATTAGAAGGCAAGTATGCGACCAAAATGAGTTGAAAACAGTTATTAAAAAAATAAAATCTTCAAAAAAGCCACTTTTAATCGCAGGTGGCGGAGTTAAGTACTCAGGAGCAGAAAATGAATTAAAGCAATTAGTTGAATTAACAGGAGTTCCATTTGCTGTTACGCAAGCTGGCAAGTCTTGTTTAGATGAAACAAATTCTCAGTTTGTAGGTTCAATTGGCGTAACTGGAAGTACTTCAGCTAATCAATTAGCAATGGAGTCTGATCTTGTAATATCAGTGGGGAGTAGATTACAAGACTTCACTACTGGATCAAACACTCTTATTACCAGTAGCATGATTTCTATAAACATCCAAAATCATGATGTCATTAAACATAATAGTATTACACTCCTTGGTGATGCAAAAGTATCACTAGATTTAATTGTAAATAAAATTGGTCATTTTTGTATTTCTGAAAATTACAAAAACATTATTAAAAAATTAAAAAGTTTATGGGACGAGGAAGTAAATAAAGTAACCATTAAATCTGATAAAAATTCTTTGCCCTCAGACAGCCAAGTAATAGGAGCTGTTAATAGAAACGTTCCAAGAGAAACCATTGTAATTGGCGCTGCTGGGTCGATGCCTGGTGAACTTCATAAGCTTTGGACTTCTCATAAAATACATGGATATCATATGGAATATGGGTTTTCCTGTATGGGTTATGAAATTCCTGCAGGAATTGGCGTTTATTTGGCAGAACCAAATAGACCCAATATTATTTTTGCTGGAGATGGATCATATATGATGATGAACTCCGAACTAGCAACTGCTGTAATGATGGGAGTTTCAACAACAGTTGTGGTAACTGACAACAGAGGATTTGGATGTATAAATAGGCTTCAAAAATCAACAGGCAGTGAGCCTTTTAATAATTTGTTTAAAGATAGTTTTCATAAAGATCTCCCAAATATTGATTATGTTGCTCATGCGCGTTCAATGGGAGCAAACTCTGAAAAAGCAAACTCTCTAGAAGAATTAGAAATTTTAGTAAAAAAGTGTATAAACTCAAAAGAAGTGAATGTAATCGTTATTGATACAGATCCTGATCAGAGTACAGAAGCTGGAGGTACGTGGTGGGACGTCGCAATTCCCTCAGTTTCCCCAAACAAAAATATTAATAAAGCTTTTAATAACTATGTATCAAAAAAGAAAAACTATCATGGTAAATAGGAAGATTTAAAATGTCAAAATTATTGATTTCACCAAATTCTGAAGGATCAAAAATTCATAATATAACTCCAGAAAATGCAAATTGGTTTTATGTTGGTTTTGATGTTTATGATCTATCAGAAGGTGAGGAAATAACTGGTGGAAGTAAAGAAAGGGAGTTTTGTATAGTTTTGTTGAGTGGTTCAGCTTTTTTTTCAACTTCAAAGAAAAACTTTGGGCTAAAAAAAGGTAGAAAAAGTGTATTTGATAAGATCCCTCCTATAGCGATGTATATTCCAATTGGTGAGAGCTGGAAAATTATAGCTAAAGATAGAAGTGAAATAGCTGTTTGCAGTGCACCTTCTAAAGAAGGAAAATATCAATCAAAAATTATAAGTTCACAAGATATGTCTAAAGAGACTAGAGGTAAGGGAAGCAATAAAAGATTTATTTGTAATATTCTTCCAGAGGATAAAGAAGCAGAGAGTTTACTTGTAGTTGAAGTAATAACTCCTTCAGGAAATTGGTCCTCTTACCCACCGCATAAACATGACACAGATAATTTACCCTTTGAATCTCAATTAGAGGAAACTTACTATCATCGAATAAATCCGGAACAGGGTTATGTAGTGCAAAGAGTTTATAACGATAATAAAACGTTAGATGAAAATATCTCAGCTAAAGATCGATCAGTTGTATTAGTTCCTGAGGGTTATCATCCAGTTGGTGTACCTCATGGTTATGAGAGTTATTATTTAAATGTTATGGCAGGACCAAAAAGAATTTGGAAGTTTCACAACGACCCAGACCATGAATGGATTACAGAAATATAACATTATTTACCTTATTATAAAGAAATAAGAAGAAGGAAGGTTATAAATTGAAAATAAAATTAGGAATGTCACCTATTTCATGGACTAATGATGATCTCCCAGAGTTGGGCGGAGAAACAACTTTAGAGACATGTTTATCTGAAACTTTAGAAGCTGGTTTTATTGGAACTGAATTGGGCGGAAAGTTTCCTAAGAATAATAATGAATTGAAATCAGCTCTAGCTAAGAACAATTTGAAACTAATTTCTGGTTGGTACTCTGGAACATTAATTAATAATGACATTGAAAGTGAAATAGTCAGAATTACTCCACAACTCAATTTGTTTAAAGATGTTGGTGCTAGCGTTATTGTATATGGTGAAACGTTTAATACGGTTCAAAACAAAATTGAAATTCCACTCAATAAAAGACCTAAATTAAACCAATATGATATAAATGAATATGGGAAAAAGTTAACTAAACTAGCAGAACATTGTGCTGAACAAGGCGTTCCTCTTACCTTTCATCATCATATGGGAACAGCTGTTGAGAGTGAAGATGAAATAAATAAGGTTATGTTATCTACAGGTAAAGATGTTGGTTTACTACTTGACACAGGTCATCTTTATTTTGCTGAAGGAAGTTATAAAAATATTCTCTCTAAGTTTGGAGATAGAATTAACCATGTTCATACTAAAGATATTAGGCTTAATATTTTAAAAACAATTAATAAATCGAAAGACTCTTTCCTTAATTGCGTTCTCAAAGGTGTTTTTACAGTTCCTGGTGACGGAGTAATTGATTATGAAGATTTTATATCAAGACTTTTCGACACAGGATATGAAGGTTGGATTGTAGTTGAAGCAGAACAAGACCCAAAAAAAGCGAACCCTCTAAAGTACGCTAAGAAAGGCTATAATTCTCTTGAGCTAGCTCTGAAAAAAACTGGTTATGAGATTGAAGTGTAAATAAATAATGTCCTTTAGCTTAAATACAACTTTTTATAATCGATTGTCACAAGGTAATTTTATAGTAATCGGAAGAGCTGGTTTAGATCTATATCCGTACCCTGCAGGAACAGATACAAAAGATGCACAAAAATTTGAAAGTGATCTTGGTGGATCAGCTGCTAATATAGCAGTTTCATTATCAAGATTAGGTTGTAATGCTTTTTTATGCTCTACTTTTGCTGATGATAGTGTGGGTAACTTTATTATGAATAAGTTATCTCAATATAAAGTTAACACTAAATACTGCACTCCTATTTCCGGAGTTTTTAAAAATTCATTGGCATTGGCAGAAAACAAATCTCAAAGCCCTAAAGTAGTTATCTATAGAAACAATGCCTCAGACTTACAAATATCAAAGGATATTGTCAAAACAATAGATTTTGAGTTAATTTCAGGATTAATCATTACTGGAACTTCACTTTCATCAGAACCTTCTAGAAGTTCTGTGCTTCTTGCAATCAATTTAGCACAAGAAAAAAAATGTCCAATAATCATTGACTTAGATTATAGGCAAGATGCTTGGGAAAGTGAAAACTATGCATCAAGGGAAATAGGAAAAGTTACAAAATTATCTGATATTTGTATAGGTAATGAAGATGAATTTAATGTTTTAGGATCAAAGAATAATTTAGATGGAAAAGAGTTAGCACAAAAGCTTTCTGAAAATGGTAAACTTGTTATATATAAAAAGGGCAGTTTAGGTTCTGAATTAATTTATATGAATTCTCAACTCTCTGTAAATGCCTTTAAGGTAAAAGTATTGAAACCATTTGGTGCAGGAGATGCTTTCATGGGTGGGTTTTTAAGTTCATTAAGCAATGGAACCGACTTGAAGCAAGCAATCACTTTTGGCAGCGCAACAGCTGCTATAGTTGTTTCAAAAATTGGCTGTTCATCAGCAATGCCTTCCTATCTAGAAGTTGAAAATTTTATTAAAAACAATCATTAAATGAGAGAGTTTTATGCATATTCCTCCATATAAGAATAAGAATATACCAATCATTGATACTAATAACTCTAGAGTGCCATTTGTATATTTCAATAATATTAATTTAACCAAAAATAAGATCTTTATTTCAGATGTTATAGGATATGAAACTTGTTTTGTTCCGGTGACTGGCACATTTAGTGTTAATGTAGGAAATTTATCTGTAAAAAAAATTGGGAAAAGAGAGAAAAATGTCTGGGACAACGATCCTGAGGGTATATATATACCGTTAGATGAAGTTGCTGAAATAAAGTGCCTTACTGAAAAAGGTGAAGGATTTATTGCAGGTGCAAAATATAACCAAAAATTAAAACCTTTTATGGTTACACAAGATGAAATTGATATTGTTCAATATGGCTCTGATGATACAAAAACACATAGAAAAATAAAACATATTCTTGGTCAAAAACAATCTAAAAGTGTTGGAAGATTATTAGTTTCAGAGTTGTACACGGTTGGTCAAGGAGGATGGTCTGGTTTTCCACCACATAAACACGATACGGATATTGATTTAAAAGAGACTAAACATGATGAAGTTTACAACTTTAGGTTTAATCCTAGTCATGGATTTGGAATGCAACTCCTTCAAAATCCAAAAAATTCTATAGGTGAAGCTTCCCATATAGTTGACGGTTCAACATTTATTGTTGACAAAGGTTACCACCCTTGCGTTGTAGCGCCTGGCTATGAAATGTATTATTTTACTATTTTAGCAGGTAAATCCCAAAGACCACTTGTCCAATATTTCCAGCCTGAGCATGCTTGGCAAATAGAAACCATACCAGGAATAAAAGATATGATAGCTAAATTTAAATGACTGCTGTTTCACTTAATGAGGTTCTACCAGAAGCATACTCAAATGGTTATGCATTACCAGGGTTTGTAGTTTTAGGTTGGGAGGATGCTGTTGCTTTTGTAGAAGCTTCTGAAGAAACTGGATATCCAATAGTCATTCAAGCTGGACCTGGGTGCAGGGAACATACACCTATTGCAGTGTTGGCAAAAATGTTTAGAGAGCTAGCTGATAAAACAGAAACAAAAATAGTTTGCCATCTTGATCACACTGTTAGTGAGGATGAATGTAAAATGGCTATAAATGAGGGTTTTACTTCTGTAATGTATGACGGATCATCCCTTAGTTTAGATGAAAATATCAATCAAACATTGAAAATTTGTAAAATAGCAAAAAAATATTCTATATCTGTTGAAGCTGAATTAGGCTTTGTAGGCTACGCTGGTAAAAATAATTCTGGATTAACCGACCCTGATGAAGCTAAGAAATTTATCGAAGAAACTCAAGTTGATGCTTTAGCGGTTTCAGTTGGGAATATTCATCTTCAAGAAAGTCAAAGTAATTCAATAAATAAATTAGTTTTAGATCAAATTCAAAAAAAAACTAATTGTCCCCTAGTTTTACATGGTGCGTCAGGAATTCCCTACAATTTAAGAAAAAACCTAGCTATAAACAGTTCTATTTGTAAATTTAATATAGGAACGGAACTGAGGC